>NZ_LKBC01000002.1:1001997-1052225 GCF_001400005.1 Pseudoalteromonas sp. P1-30 | reverse complement strand
AGTAACCACACTTCATAGGCTCTGCCTTGCCTAAAAACCAAACATACTACTGCAAATTCAACCATCAAAGATCAACACGCCCTAGCATTACCATACGCTACAAAGAGCTAAATAGTTCTTTTAGCCGTAGGGCGTTTACCTTGTTATATAAAAACAAGGTAAACGCATTATTTGCTATGCTGCGGTTACTAACGGTTTTATTGCTCAGGCTCAAGGCGTTTAATTCCTTGTCCGTCAATGCCTAAGTAAATATAGCCATCACTGCCTTGTGCTAAGCTGCGGACGCGGCCTATCCCTTCTAAAATTTTATATTGCTTTGAAACACCTTTGTTAGATATTTCCAGTGCACTTAAAAACGAAAATTTCATAGACGATAGCAAAAGCTTGCCTTTTAATTGCGGGTACTTATCGCTGCTAACCAATAACATGTCAGAAGGGGCAATGGAGGGGGTCCAATGCAGTACGGGCGATTGCATGCCGTCTTTTTCTTGTATGTCGGTAAACGACGTATCGCTGTAATTAACCCCATAACTAACCACCGGCCAGCCATAATTAGCGCCCGCTTTAATTATGTTTAGTTCATCGCCGCCGCGTGGGCCGTGTTCGTGAGACCATAAAATATTATTTTGGTTATCAAACCACATGCCTTGCGGGTTACGGTGTCCGTAAGACCAAATAGCGTGTTTAACGCTTTTTTGATTTACAAACGGGTTATCTTTAGGAATACGGCCATCATCGTGTAAGCGATAAATTTTACCACCATCACGGGTTAAGTCTTGTGGGTTTTTATCGCGCGAGCCGCGATCGCCAATCGAAAAGTAAACATACCCTTGGTTATCAAACACAATACGGCTTCCGTAGTGCTGGCCTTTTGTGCTGTTATGCTCACCTTTGTATAGTAATTGTGTGCTTAAAAGTTCAGTGCGATCGTCACTAAGCTTGGCGCGCATTAGGGCTGTATTACTGCCACTTTTAGCGCCTTGGGTACTTGAGTAAGTTATGTAAAGCCATTGGTTATCGTTTGCGTCGCTATGTAGGGCTAAATCAAGTAAACCGCCTTGCCCGTTGGCATCAATTTGTGGCAAACCCGAGAGCTTAGTTAAGTTAGATGAGTTTTTAGGCAGTAAATAAAGTGTGCCGCTTCGCTCGGTTATAAGTAAATCACCGTTACTTAACGGCTCGATAGCCCAGGGGATAGTTACCCCTTTTGCCACACTGACGGCCTTTACATTGAGCGGTAATACATCAAGGGTTTTGTAATCTACAGCTGCCACTGGCATTGAAACGAGTACAGCTATAAACGCCGTTGATAATGTTTTAGCAATCGTTTTTGTTGGTAAAAACACAGTTGTTGTCCTGTCCAATAAATAAGCAAGTAATACCTACATTAGCATGCTGCTGATGATTTTGCTAAATGTAGCGCTTTAATAAAAACTATATATATTTCAATCATAAAGAGTTTTCCCGCAGTGCTGTATGGCTGGTTTTAATATTTTAAACAGCTATTTATTACACCTTAATTGAGGCTTTAGTGCAGCGCTTTAAATTAGTGAGCTGCGTAAAAATTGCGCTAAAAAACTGAATATTTACTCTAATACTATTGAAATTAATTTTTTTGGGCGTACACTTGTGCGCTGAAGTTTGAGCGTACACATGTAAGTTCAAATTCAATATTTAATATCCAAGAGATTAATAGTGATGATTACTAAAGTATTAGACCAATTTTCGAAGTGGTTTTTACACCATCAAAGCTTTGCAGGCTACATTGAGCCCATAATGCAAATGGTTAAGCCTGCGTGGCGTGCTGGTCTTTATAGAGCAAAAATAGAAGAGCTGACGCAGCACAATGGTGATTTTTTAAGTATTACCTTAAAGCCTACTCAGCACTGGCAGGCACACAATGCTGGCCAACATATTAGTTTAACGGTAGAAATAAACGGGCGTTTATTAACTCGTGTTTTTACGGTTGCCTCAAGCCCTGAGCAATTTAAAACTACGGGCTTGGTGCGTTTATTAATTAAAACTAATGAGCAAGGGCGTTTTACAAGCCTTTTAAGCAGTGCTTTACGAGTCGGTGAGTGGTGCAATATTTCAGCGCCTAGTGGCGACTTTGTTTATAAAAACACCCAAAACAATGCAACGTTTATAGCGGGCGGCTCGGGTATTACACCTATGCTTGCCATGATTAGTGAGCATTTAAAACATACCACACAAAAAGTATCGCTGATTTATTATGCCAAAGCCGCTGCACACCAATGTGTAGACGAGCTAAGCGCATTAGCAAACCAGTTTTCGCATTTTTCGTTTTTACTGCTCACACGCGAGCAATCAGATGATATTACTCGCCATGTAAATGTATGGGAAAACCCAGACATATACTGCTGTGGGCCTGCAAACTTTATGAAAACGGTGTGTGACTTTGCTAAAAAACACCATTTAAATTACTACCAGGAGGCATTTGGTTTAACGCTGCCAAGCCAAAATGACGACAGCCTGTTTAACGTACAGATTAATAGCAGCGCTCATGTCGTAAATGCTAATAACGCATTGTTAGCACAGTTTGAAGCAAAACAATTACCGGTTAAACGCGGGTGTGGCATTGGTATTTGCCACCAGTGCCAGTGCATTAAAAAGTCAGGCGTGGTGCGTAATTTAAAAACTGGTGAGTTGAGTGATAACGGCGAGCAGTTAATTCAACTGTGTGTAAGTCAACCTGTTAGCGACTTGGAGTTACAGCTATGAAAAACATAAACTTTGATCAGTTAGCCCACGATTTAGATAGCATAAAAATGGATACGCTAGGCAAAGTAGGGCAACAAGATGCAAACTACATTCGCTCGGTTGTTAAAAAGCAGCGGCTATGTGAGTGGAGTGGCCGTATTTTACTTATGCTGGGCTTTATTCAGCCACTTTTATGGGTTGCGGGTGTACTGTTATTAGCGCTGGCAAAAATTTTAGACAACATGGAAATTGGCCACAATGTTATGCACGGCCAATACGATTGGATGAACGACAAGCAGCTTAACTCGCAACATTTTGAGTGGGACATAGCGTGTGATGGGCAAAGCTGGCATCGCGTACATAACTTTGAACACCACACCTATACTAATATTATTGGTAAAGACAGAGACTTTGGTTATGGTTTATTGCGTTTAAGCAATGATTTTAAATGGCGTTTAAAAAATGTATGGCAGTTTATTACGTATATTAATTTAAGTGTGCTGTTTCAGTGGGGGGTGTCTTATCACGAGCTGGCAGCGGAACGCGTGTTTATTGGTAAAAAGAAAGAAAACCGCGAAGGGGGTGTATCGCATTCTACCCTAAAACAGCGCTTTTTTAGTAAAGGTGCGCGCCAATTAATAAAAGATTATGTGATATTTCCTTTACTGGCAGGCCCTTTGTTTTTATGGGTATTAGCAGGCAACTTACTGGCAAATTTAATCCGTAATTTATGGACCTCAACAATTATTTTTTGTGGCCACTTTACCGAGGACACCGAAACCTTTAAACAAGAGGACTGCATTAACGAAACGCAAGGGCAGTGGTACTATCGCCAAGTTTTAGGCTCATCAAATATTAAAGGCCCGCATTGGTTTCATGTTTTAACTGGGCATTTAAGTTGCCAAATTGAGCATCACTTATTTCCAGATATGCCCTCCTCACGCTATCAAGAAGTGGCCCCGCAAGTGCAAGCCGTTATGCAAAAACACGGTATTGATTATCATACAGGTGGTTTTTTTAAACAGTATAGCTCGGTATTAAAACGTATTATTAGGTACTCGTTTAAATAAATAATGTGCCTTTAAAAAGCCGATTAATGAAGGTGCATTAATCGGCTTTTTTGTATGTGCTTAACAATATGGCCAATTTATAAACAGCAGTTGCAAAAAATTCTTTTTGATAATTAAAAAAGCCTCAGTTTTGCTATGGTTAAATGATGCATGAATGTCATACAATGGAGAAAAATAGACCACACAAGAGAGATTAAAATGGCCGCATTCGGTACCGTGTTTATGCCGCAGATGATTCAAGCTCGTTTTTCTGATAACCAATGGAGCGAAAGCTCAATCGTCCCTTCCGATAAACTTGAACTTCATGCGGGCGCGCACGTCCTTCATTATTCAAGCACGTGTTTTGAAGGCTTAAAAGCATTTCGCCACGAAGATGGCTCTATTTATATTTTTAGAATAGATGCAAACATTGCGCGTATGCAGCAAAGCTCTGCGTTGTTAAGCTTACCAAGCTTTGACGGTCAAATGCTAAAAGACATGATTATCGAGATTGTTAAAGAGTATGCTGATGAAACGCCATTACCACCAGGCTCTATGTACATTCGCCCAACTCACATAGGAACAGAGGCTGCTATTGGTAAAGCGGCTGCGCCGTCAATGAGCTCGTTGTTATATACACTTTTATCGCCAGTTGGCGATTACTTTACCGGCGGCGCTACTGCACTGCGTGTATTACTTGAAGAAGATGGCATGCGCTGTGCCCCGCACATGGGCATGGTAAAAAGTGGCGGTAACTACGCCAGTGCACTTGCACCAATTAGCGCAGCACGCGAAAAATACCAAGCCGATCAAATCTTGTTTTGCCCTGGCGGCGACGTACAAGAAACAGGTGCTGCTAACTTTATTCTTATTGACGGTAACGAAATTATTACCAAAGCGCTTGATAGCACGTTTTTACATGGCGTAACCCGTAATAGCATTTTAACCATTGCAAAAGATTTAGGCATGACAGTAAGCGAGCGTAACTTTAGCGTTACCGAGCTTTTAGAGCGTGCTGCAAAGCCAGGCACAGAAGCTGCACTTTCAGGCACTGCTGCGGTGTTAACGCCGGTAGGCACGTTTATTCATAACGATAAAGAATACAAAGTAGGCAGTGGCGAGCCAGGCCCTACAACAGCGCGATTACGCCAAGCATTGAACGATATTCAATGGGGTAAAAGTGAAGACAAACACGGCTGGTTAACTAAAATCTAATTGATTTGAGCAGTTCGCAGTAAAAAGCCACCGACTAGGTGGCTTTTGTGTTTTTGAGTACATTCTGAAATGGTTAGCGCTTAAAACTTCATTTCTATTTTGCCATACACGTAACGGCCATTAAATCCGTAGGGCGAAAAGCTCGAATAAGCAAACAAGCGAGAAAAAGTAGAGACTTCTGCTACATTTTCGCGGGTAGGATCTGGGTATACATCAAAAATGTTATTGGCACCTAAACTAAGCGTTAGGTTATCGGTAGCGGCATAGGCTACATCTAAATCAGTGATCCACTTAGGCTTTAATACCTCGTTTAGCTCAGGCGTTGATGAAGGGTCTTGGGTTTCACCATAACGCGTAGTTCTAAGTGTGGTACGCAGCGCATGATGGGTCCATGTAGCACTTAAATTGTATTTATTGCGCGGGGTGCTTACTTCAAAGCGGCGCAGCTCTGTACCTGAGAACAAGTTGTCTTGATCAAACCCAGCGCCTTGCAGCTCAGCGGGCGGGTCAATAATATCAGTGACTTCATTTTTGCCGTAGTTATAGCCTAAGTTAAAGGCAATATCGCCATAGCCATCGGTGATTAAGTTGTACGAGGCAACCACATCAACACCACGCGTTTTACTATCTATAGCGTTTAAGAAAAAGCGGCCTTGGTTAGCGCCCGTACCTGCTAGTAACTCTTCTATTGCTGCGCCCGATAAATTGTTAGATAAAACAATACGGTCATCAATTAGTATTTGATAGTAATCAACCGATAAGCTGAAATTAAAATCGGTAGACCAAGTAAAGCCAACCCCGTAGTTAGTGGCTTCTTCGGCATCAAGGCCCGGTGAGCCAAGCGCTTTGGCTACATCGCTGCTTGGTGCAAAGGTGCCGGTTTCGGTCGGAACGCTATCAACAAATACGGTAGCAACCGAGGTAAAATATTGCTGTTGCAATGAAGGTGCTCTAAACCCTGTTGAGGCTGAAGCGCGTATGGCTAAATCTTCGGTTAACGAATAGCGCGTTGCAATTTTGCCGTTAAGTGTATCGCCAAAATCTGAGTAATCCTCGTAACGGGCTGCCACAGCTATATTCCAATCATCTGTCAGGTAGGTTTCTAAGTCTATGTAAAAGCTTACATTATGGCGGCTGTTGTCACCTTCTGATTCGGGGGTAAAGCCTGGAAATACTTGCGCACCTGCTGCACCAAATGGGCCATCTTCGCCTGTGACTACGCCACCTGGGCCAAATGAGCCTTGTGCGTATGAGGCTTCTTCGCCAGCTTCTATTTGATAGCCTTCTGTGCGGTACTCAGCCCCAATGGCAACACTTACCGCGCTTTCTAAAAAGCTGACATCCACTTCGCGGCTTAAATCAACATTTAAAGTAAGTTGATCGTATGTCAGCGTACCGGCATCAAAGCGTGTTTGGCTAGTGGGGCCGTATGAGGTATTTAAACTATTGGTTACACCAAATTCAAACGCATCTTCGCCATACACAGCCGATACATCGTAGTTCCAATCACTTATAAAGCCTTTAACACCTAACGCGAGTGAGTAGTCGTTTATATCTGAGGTGATCACAGGTAAAAAACCGTCGGGGTATATTTCTACTATATTACGGCTATCGCTTGCGCGTCTATAAAAACCAGCGCCTTCACCCTCACGTTTAGAGTAAGAGCCAAATGAATACAAATCTGCATCGTTTGTTAATTGATAACCTGCATTATAAAAAACCGATAGGTCTTCTACATCCCCATTACCAAAGTTATGGTTATAGCGGTTAACTGTAAACTCGCGGGGGTCGAGCGAGCCATCTTCTAATCGGTCGTAGTTTTCGCGTTGATCGTAATCGGCACGGTTAGTTGAGTGGCGGTCGCGGTATTCAGTCGAAATGTTTAAAAAGCCATTATCACCAAGCTCTAAACCAATATTACCTTGCAAAGTAAGCGTTTGCCCATCGGTTAAAGAGCGATCGCCGCCTTCGGTAAATGCTAGGTTGCCATCGCTACCCTCAGATACCGATTCAAGCTGAGGTACACCATCCATCTCGGTGACATTTGCCCCATAAATAGCCGCAAAGGAGCCGCCGCTGCTTGCGCTTTTAAGTACAATGTTAATCACACCCGCTATAGCATCAGAGCCGTATTGCGCCGCAGCGCCATCGCGTAAAACTTCAATGCGTTCAATAGCATTAGCTGGTATTGCATTTAAATCTACAGAAGATGAGCCACGCCCCGTTGAGCCATTTAAATTAAGCAGTGCGCTACTATGACGACGCTTCCCATTAACCAGCACTAAGGTATGATCGGGTGCTAAACCACGAAGTTGTGCAGGGCGTACATGGTCGCTGCCATCAGTAAGCGATGCCTGTGGAAAGTTAAAACTTGGTAACAAATTGCTCAGTAGTGCGTTTGTTTCCGTAAGGCCTGAACTGGTAAGCGCCTCAGCGCCAATAATATCAATAGGTACGGCGCTGTCTTCAACTGTGCGCCCTAAACGGCGTGAGCCAATTACGCTAATTTGCTCTATATCTTCTTGTACTTGAGGTGTTTGCTGTGCCGCGTGTGCAGTAAACGCACCAAATAGCGAAAGCGATGCACCCACAGCCACTGCTGTACTCACTTTTAAGTTATTTAACCTAAACGGAAGGCTTTTATTCATGTTGTTAATCCTCATCTGATCACCCATTGATTTAAAGTTTTTGTTTTTATAGCTGCTACTTTTTAATGGAGCTGCTTTGAGAACATAAACCGCATTAACAAAATGAGTCAATTGAATAACATTCAATTAAAATTAAAGGGTATATAGTTACAAGGTTTAATTAACAAGACTAAATGAGGTAAAAGCTATAAATAGGCAGGAGTTTGTAAGTAACTGATGGAGCTTAAAATAATTGCCAACCATGAAGTTTACTTTTAGTTAACAGGTAAGAGCAGTGTGTACGCCTTTAATAATGGCTGTTACTCAGTGTTTTTTTAAATTAAGTGTATAGCCCACCTTTTGTATGTTAAATAAATTAACATATAAAGAGCAGGTTATTTAAGCTGAAATTTGTATAGCGTTTAAAAAGGTTGCCAGTGATTTTTATAATAAAATAATATAAAAATTAAAATTTTATTTTACCGATAAGTATATCTTTAAACATGACCCAATCTCCCCATAAGCTATAAAGGGGGTGCTTAAATGTAGCGGGGCGGTTTTTTTCAAAAAAGAAATGCCCAATCCAAGCAAATCCGTAGCCAATAACCGGTAATAACCACAGCAAGCTATATTGCTGCTTGATCAATGCAATAAAGATGACTGCAAGTACTAGCGTGCTGCCAATAAAGTGAAGCCTTCTGCAGGTTACATTGCGGTGCTCTTTTAAGTAATACGGGTAAAACGCTTTAAAGGAGTTAAAAGTGTGTGGTGTGTTCATAGTCAATGCTCTTATTTTTATAGTTTATTAAATATACAAGGGCCTGCTAAATTTTGCAGGAAAAATTTTTGCAAACAAGAGGTTATTTAACTGCGGCGCAAGGTTTGTAACCTAGTGGGCTCGATAACGCCTCCTGCGCACGCCTATTTATTTGCAATAACCCCTTACACAGGCTCTTCCTTTAACCAAACGCTTAGCAAGATGTGCTCGTGGCTTTTATTGTACTGGTGAGAATAAACGCTGATAGGTTTTATAGGCGTACTCATCGCTCATGCCGCTTAGGTAGTCGCATATTATGCGCATGCCTTGGTTTTGTTTTTCAGCGTCTAGATAAAGTGCTTGCGTTGTTTCGGGTAATAAACGCAGAGGGTCACTGGCAAAAGCGGTAAATAATTCAATCAGTAAGTTTTGACCTTTAAACTCTATTTGCTGCATTTCGGGGTCGCGTATTAAGCGATTAAATACAAAATGCTTAAGTATTTGTAAAACGCGCTCGTACTGTGGGTCTAGCTTTGCAGTGTACTTTAAAATAGGGCACTCAAAATCACCATGCTGAACATCTAAATGAATATGAATAATAAACATATTTACCAGCTCGCCTATGGCATCTTTACGCTCAAAATCGTTTTTTGAAAATAAGCGTTGGGTAAGCGAGTCTAATTTAGTGTTTAACCAATCGTAATTAAGCGCGTTTAAGTGGGGTAATGCGTGTGTTTGCCAATCATCTAATGTGAGTACTTTAGTGGCTATGGCATCTTCTAGGTCGTGCACTGCATATGCTATGTCATCGGCATGTTCCATTATGGCGCTATCTAACGATTTATAACGGGTTTTTGCACGGTACTGATCTATTGGTGTATGGCTAGTTAATAGCGCTTTGTCGTTGTCGCTTAAAGGGGCAATGATCCATTTAAATATTTGTGCATCGTCTTTGTATAAGCCTTTAGCGGGGCGCCAATCATCTGCTTTTATAAATGAGCGTGCGTTATTTACCGTCGGAATGGTGTGCCATAAATCGTCTATAAATGCGGGGTATTTAATAAAGCCAAGCAAAGTGCGGCGCGTTAGGTTCATGCCGTGGCCGTTAGAGTATGGCTCAAGTTTAGCGACTATACGCAATGTTTGTGCGTTGCCTTCAAATCCACCGTGCTCACGCATCATATAATTTAAGGCAATTTCGCCGCCATGGCCAAACGGGGGATGGCCTATATCGTGGGCTAAACATAAGGTTTCTAATAAACTGGTAGAGGGGAAGTGTTCAAAATCGCTGTGCTGTGCTTTTAAATGCCGCAATATGCCGGTACCAATTTGCGATACCTCCAAAGAATGCGTTAAGCGTGTGCGATAAAAGTCGTTTAAGCCTATCCCCATAATTTGGGTTTTTGCTTGTAAGCGCCTAAAAGCTGCAGCATGAATTATACGAGAGCGGTCTACCTGCCAGGGGGAGCGATTATCATTAGGGCGATTTTTATACTGTTCTATTATTCGGCTTTGCCATTGCTTATCCATACTGCTTACTCACAAAACGTTGTTATACACGGTATAAGCTCAGTATACCCATGCCCTAATAAATTGCGAATGAACAAGTACATAACCTTAGCTGGTGGATAATATATTTATCGCAAGCAGCCACTTTAGCATTTTTTAGCAAAGCGTGGCCCTTAAAGGGTTACACACAGGGTGTTATTCGCGTTTATATAGTGGCTTAGGTATAATGGGGTTTCGTATGTGTGTGTATTACCCATGCATAATTGTTGTTTGAAAGAGAGACTACATGCTAAAAACCATTTTAAAGCTGTTACTAAGCGTATTTTTTTTATGGGCGCTTGCATATCCGTTTATGCAAAGTAATGAGCAAGAGGTTGAAGAACAAACCACAGGTGAACAACCTAAAACAGTAAAGAAAAAAGAAAAACCCCTGCACAATGTTATCTTACCTAAATTTTCTGAATTTGCTGATGTAAAAGAGAAAAAACAGGCATTTTTTGATTTTATTCGCCCACATGTTGAGGCTGAAAATAAAAAAATATTACAGCAACGCGCTAAGTTAGAAATTGCGCGTATGATGCTTGAATACAACGAACCGCTCGAGAAAAAACAACAGCGCGACATCGTTAATATTTTAAAAGCCTATGGCTTACCTGAAACAGTAAACACTCTAATTTTAAGCCAAGCGCTGCGCCGTGTTGATATTATTCCTAAAGAGCTTGCGCTAATGCAAGCGGCGAATGAGTCGGCGTGGGGTACATCGCGCTTTGCACGCATAGGGCTTAACTTTTTTGGCCAATGGTGTTATTCAAAAGGGTGCGGTATGGTGCCAAGACGCCGCAATAGTGGAGCGGCGCACGAAGTTGCTGCATTTAAGTCGGTACGCGCGGCAGTAAGCTCGTATTTTAGAAATATAAACACGCATAATGCCTACAAAGATTTACGCCTGATACGCGAAGATTTACGACAACAGCAAAAGCCCATTGCGGCAACGGCACTAACGCATGGTTTAATGTCGTACTCAGAGCGCGGCGAGGCCTACATAGAAGAGCTAAACACCATGATTAACCAAAACAGAGCTTACTTTGATGAATAAAAAACGACTCATAAATATTAACGCCATACTCATTTTATTAAGTTTGGCGGCAAGTACCGTCAATGCCAAAGAGTTTGTTATGTCGTACGATGGCTTTTACGACAGATTAAAAGTGGTTAACAAGGGCGACTTTCAGTATGCACGAGTTAACTTTTACATTAGCGATATTGCCACAAACGAGGCATGTGCTATTAAAAGCGGCACAATTTTAACTGAAAATAACGAATACCCGCTTAATTTTACCGATAAAGCACAGTTACTTTTACCGTTTGATAAGCAGCTCGATACGGATAAAGCCGTTATTGTTGTGGAGCCACAAAACCCTGAGCACGATTGTCAGTTAAAACTGCAAATTGAGGCCAGCGAGTTCGAAGGGCTTAGCTTAACTAAAGATTCGTTGTACACAATTAATAACGAGTTAGATGAACTTTTAACAGATTTATCGGGCTTTTTTGTTAGTAAACTCATGTGGTTTTTATTGCCTGAGCAAAAAGGCGTTGCTGTGACATTTAAAGAGCCTGTGACCTTTAATAACCCACATATACAGTGCGAAAAATCAATCTGCTACTTTGCTGTACAGGATAACTGGGAAGATGACGTAAATCTGCTCGGTGATATAGAAAACGTAATTAAAGTAACCCCCTGGATAGCAAAATAAGTTACTGGGGGTTAATAAAAACGGCGCTTAATATAGCGCCGTTTTTTTATGCGTTTTTTTATGCGTTTTTTTATGCGTTATTTTGGCAGTGCTTGTGTTGAATCACGTTTTATAAGGGTGGGTTCAAACACGCGGTTTATGTGTAAGTTTTTATACTGATACACATCTTGTAGCACCATTTTTGCAGCCATTTCACCCATTTCTTCTACTGGGTTATCTATGGTGGTAAGTGTAGGGTAAAGATAATTGGCAAATATAACGTTATCAAAGCCAATCACCGACAAATCGTTTGGTAAATTAAAGCCATGCTCACGGGCGTATTTCATAGCACCTGATGCCATTTCATCGTTGGCACACACTAAAGCACTAAACGGAATACGCGTGTTGAGTAGTTTTTCAAGGCCTTTGCTGCCACCAATTTCGTTAAAATCACCTTCGTAAAACAGCGCCTCATTAAAGGGGATGTTTTTTTCGTGCAGCGCTTTTTTATGTCCTTTTAAACGGTTTCTGGCATCGGCTTTAACTTGCGGCCCCGCAATATAAGCTATATTTGTGTGGCCTTGTTCAACAATATATTTACTGGCTAAGTAGCCGCCGAGTTCGTTATCTAGGCTAATGCAGTTACTTTCAAGTGAATGTACGTATCGGTTAATAAGGTAAATAGGGGTTTTACCTTTACTTAGCTCAATTAGGTAGTCATCACTGACTGACTCTACATGTAAAATTAGCGCATCGCATTTGCGGCTAATTAAAAATTCAATGCCGTCTTTTTCTTTATCGTCTTCACTGTGACCGGTGGTAATAATAACGTGCTTACCCGCGGCGCGCAGGGCTGACTCGATGCCCGCCATCATTTGAGCAAAGAAAGGACCATGAAGCTCTGAGACCAAAATACCCACGCTGTTGGTTCTGTTTGAGGCAAGCGATTGCGCAATAGAGTTGGGCTTATAGCCCAGCTGCTGCATTGCATCGAGTACTTTTTTAGTGGTTTTTTCACTTACGCGGGTGTTTTTATTCATTACCCGTGACACTGTAGCTAACGATACGCCAGCAAGCTCCGACACTTCATAAATTGTGGCCATGTTATTGTTAACTCACTTATATCCTTTATTTTGGCGGGCAAATAATACCGTACCCACCAAATGTTAACTAGCACTAGTTTTTAGCGATGCCTGTATAGAGGCTAACTGTGCGTTATTGAGCGTGTATTTACGCATAATAAAAGCAACAAACAAAGAGCCAAACGCCGGTATAATAGTAAACGATAATAAAATACCCTGTTGCGTATCAAGGCTCTGCATTGTTTGCGCTTGGTAATTATAAAAAGACAGCAGCCAGCCTGCAATTGCACCGCCTAACGCCACACCCATTTTTATAAAAAATATAACGCCCGAATACACAAGGCCAGTAATTCTTACCCCAGTTTTGTGGTGCCCGTAGTCTATGGTGTCGGCCATTTTTGCCCACAGTAGCGGGGTGGCCATATCTAAAAAAAACTTCCACAAAATAAAGGCAGCAAATGCCAAGGTAATGTTATCAGGGGAGATAAAATAGCTCGCAATACATATGCCCGCAGCGATTAACTGCAAACTAATATAGGCTTTTATTTTACAAAATCGCTTAGCCAACGGCTGAGCACACGCACACCCAACCATACTGGCAACCACTCCTAGGGTCATAAAGGAGGTAATTAAATCTTCTTGCCCTAAATAGTATTTAACGTAATAAACACCTAAGGTTAAACGTAATACTTGGCCAGTGAGTAAAAATAGCGCGGCCGCGCATAGGACTCGCCATTGATCGTTTTTAATCAAGGTTTTTAAGCTTTTAAACAACGACAGGTTTTGCTCAGGCGGTTGCTCTACACGCTCTTTGGTACCAAAAAAACACAGTAAAAATAACACTAAGCCAAGCAAGCTCATTGCCGTCATGGTGTATTGGTACCCTTTTGCATTATCGCCTTGGCCAAAGTATTCAACCATTGGCATTGTACAGCCCGCAACAATAACGCCGCCTAACATACCAAACACAAAACGATACGATTGCACGCTAACACGCTCTTTTACATCGTTAGTGAGCACGCCACCTAATGCGCAATAAGGAATATTTATGGCGGTATACGCCACCATAAGCAAGGTGTAGGTAGTAAAGGCGTAAATAATTTTATCAGTGCCTTCAAGCTCTGGCGTGGTAAAAGCTAAAATACTAATAAGCGCAAAGGGCAGGGCAAGCCACAATAAATAGGGCCTAAAATGGCCAAAGCGCGACTGGGTTTTATCGGCTAAGTTGCCCATCACTGGGTCGGTGATGGCATCAAACAATCTAACCACTAAAAACATGGTGCCTACCACCGCTGGAGAAAGCCCTACTACATCTGTGTAGTAAAGCATTAAAAACATCATAACTGTTTGAAAAATAATATTACTTGCCGTATCGCCAAGGCCATAGGCTATTTTTTCTTTTACACTTATCATGATGTTAGGTTCTCGCTTTTTGATTTTTATTTATGCGATTAATTGAATAGCTTTTATTGGCTATTTACGGCTTTGTATCAAGCTTTTATAAGCTTGGCCACTGGCTTTTATAGTACGTTGCTGAGTTTTATAATCAACGTAAACAATACCAAAGCGTTTTAAGTAGCCCTCGGCCCATTCAAAATTATCCATTAAGCTCCACGCAAAGTAACCAATAATATTAACCCCTTGCGCTGTGGCATCGTGCACGGCATTTAAGTGGCTATGATAATAGTTTACGCGATCTACATCATTTACCTCGCCATTTTTAATGGTGTCGGGCATAGCCGCGCCGTTCTCGGTAATATAAATAGGCGGTAAGGTGTAGGTGTTGTTAAGCGTTACAAGTAAATCGGTAAACGACTGCGGGTAAATTTCCCAGCCCATGTCGGTTAAAGGCCTTTGTGGTGCAAGTGGCTCGTATATATCGCTAGGATGCGCTTTGTATACTTGGCGCGTATAAAAATTAATGCCTAAGTAATCAATAGATTGTGAAATAATGTCCATATCGCCTGGGTGGATTTCAGGCTGCTGATTGCTAGGAAGCTGTTTTATAATTTCTGGGTATTGGCCATCCATTATTGGTTTCATATACCATTGATTTAAATAATCATCGGCGTAACGAGCTGCGTTTATATCCTCTGCTGACTGCGTTAATGGGTAGCAAGGTGTAAAATTAAGCACAATACCATTTTGAGTATTAGGCGAGGTGTGTTTTAACACATCCATTGCCAAACCATGGGCAAGCAATAAATGGTGCGCTGCTTTTTTACCGTACTCTTTGCCCACTAAACCTGGGGCATGTATGCCTACTTCGTAGCCTAAAAAGGCACTGCAAAATGGCTCATTTAGGGTCGCGTACGAAAATACTCGCTCGCCAAATGCTTGGCTAATAAGCTTTACATACCGAGCAAATTCATAAGCTGTGTCGCGATTTAACCAGCCGCCTTTATCTTCTAAATGTTGAGGTAAATCCCAGTGATATAGCGTTACAAACGCTTTAATGTTGCGCTTATTAAGCTCATCAAGAATATTAGTATAAAACTTTACGCCCTCAGGGTTTAGCTCACCCGATAAGGTAATAACTCGCGGCCAAGAGATAGAAAGTCGATACGCATCTACGCCAAGCGAGTCTATTAATTCAATATCGTTTTGCCACTGATTGTAATGATCGCAGGCAACATGCCCATTTGAGCTGTCGGCTATTTTGTTGGGTGTATCGCAAAAGGTATCCCATATACAGGGTAGGCGATGCTCATACCCGCCTTCAATTTGAAATGATGCCGTAGCCACACCATAAACAAAGTTTTTTGTTAATAGAGGTGAATGAGATGGTAACGATAATTTTGTCATTAGTAACAAACCTTTTTAAACCTTAAATGCATAAATAGCCACTGTATTTACTGCGATGAAGCGTAAGGGCGCGTTTATAAAAAAATAAAACTTGTTGAAATATGTTACATGTTCGTATTTAATTACACGTGAAAGCGCTTACATTTTTAGATTAGTGTTAATTGATACGAAGGTCAACTCTTTAATGTTGCTGGGTTACACGGCAATTTTTAATAACGACTTTTGCATTAATTTATAATAATAAATTGCGGAGAGCCCATGGCCAGTTCAGCACCACTGACGACACACACACAGTCGCAAAACTACCAAGATAAAAACTATGGTTTTGCATTAACATCTTTAACTACTTTATTTTTTATGTGGGGATTTATTACCTGCTTAAACGATATTTTAATCCCGCATTTAAAAGCGGTGTTTAACCTAACTTATGTTCAGGCAATGCTGGTTCAGTTTTGTTTTTTTGGCGCTTATTTTTTAATGTCACTGCCAAGTGGCTATATAGTTAAAAAATTAGGGTATAAAAAAGGCATTGTAGTGGGGTTACTTATAGCGGCATGTGGTTGTGTACTTTTTTACCCAGCCGCGGCGCTACATAATTACCCGGTATTTTTGTTTGCTTTATTTGTTCTGGCAAGCGGTATTACCTTATTGCAGGTTTCTGCGAACCCTTATGTAAGTTTATTGGGCGCCCCTAAAACAGCGTCTTCTCGCCTTACCTTAACGCAAGCATTTAATGCGCTAGGCACGACGGTTGCCCCTACATTTGGTGCATTTTTGATTCTTGACTCTGCCTCTGAAGCGTTTTTAACACCGGCACAAAATGCAGAGTCGGTACAACTTCCTTATTTACTATTAGCAGGCATGCTTATTTTACTAGCCGGTATTTTTGCATGGCTTAAATTGCCAGACATAATGAATGAGCAAAAAGAAGCCGCTGAAAAGTCAGAGACAATTGAAGGTAGTGCATGGCAATACCGCCACCTAACACTCGGTGCTGTGGGTATATTTATGTATGTAGGTGCAGAGGTTGCGATTGGCAGTTTTTTAGTTAGCTTTTTAGCACAAGAAAATATTGCCGGTTTAAAAGAGCATGTTGCCGCTCACTACATCACATATTATTTTGGCGGAGCTATGGTGGGGCGTTTTATTGGTGCAGCGGTAATGCAAAAATTACCCGCTGGTAAAGTACTTGGCTTTAACGCAAGTATGGCTATTATTTTGGTGGTTATTGCCATGAGCACGTCGGGTCAATTAGCAATGTGGTCAATACTACTGGTTGGTTTATTCAATTCTATTATGTTCCCAACTATTTTTAGTTTAGCGTTAAATGGCCTGGGTAAGCATACCGCGCAGGGCTCTGGTATTTTGTGCTTGGCGATTGTAGGGGGTGCAATAGTGCCTCTTTTACAAGGTGCACTTGCTGATAGTGTGGGTGTTCAACTTTCGTATGTTTTACCTATTTTTTGTTACTTATTTATCGCGTTTTATGGTTTAAGCGGAAGCAAACCAGTTCAAGCTCAGGAGACTCTATAATGAAAACCCTTTTTTCACTTAATAAAATAGCACGTGCCTCATTAATTGCATCACTAGGCATTTTAGCGGCTTGTTCAAATGACGCGACCACCACTCCTGAAGCTAATAATGCGTTGTCTAAAACAGAGAAAATTTGGCCAAAACTTAATATTGCCGTAAAACAAGACCCAAAAATTGAAGCCAAAATAGCAGATTATTTAAAAACGATGACACTTGAGCAAAAAGTAGCTCAAATGATTCAACCAGAAATTCGTGATATTACCGTTGAAGACATGCGCAAATATGGCTTTGGCTCATATCTAAATGGAGGCGGTGCGTTTCCTAATGGTGATAAACACGCAACGCCAATGGACTGGGTAAAACTGGCTGAAGATTTTTATCAGGCGTCGGTAGATGATTCTATCGATGGCAGTAAAATACCCACAATGTGGGGCACTGATGCGGTACATGGTCACAATAATGTAATTGGCGCGACCTTATTTCCGCATAATATTGGTTTAGGTGCGGCAAACAACCCTGCATTGATTGAGCAAATAGCAGCTATCACTGCGGTTGAAGTAATGGCAACGGGTATTGATTGGGTATTTGCACCTACAGTGGCAGTTGTGCGTGACGACCGCTGGGGCAGAACCTATGAAGGTTATTCAGAAGATCCTCAAATAGTACGTGATTATTCAGCCGCAATTGTAAATGGTTTACAGGGCAAGGCCGATGGCGATTTTTTAAGTGATAAACGTGTTATTAGTACCGTTAAGCACTTTTTAGGTGATGGCGGCACAGTCGATGGCGATGACCAAGGTAATAATATCGACAGTGAGCAAGATTTGTTTGATATACATGCCCAAGGTTATGTAGGTGGCTTATCGGCGGGAAGTCAGTCGGTTATGGCATCGTTTAATAGCTGGCATGGGGTTAAAAACCACGGCAATAAATACCTGTTAACCGATGTGCTTAAAACCCGCATGGGCTTTGATGGTTTTGTTGTAGGAGATTGGAACGGCCACGGCCAAATTGAAGGCTGTACAAACGAAAGCTGTGCACAGGCTGTTAACGCGGGACTTGATATTTTTATGGTGCCAACGGGCGCTTGGAAGCCGCTGTACGAAAACACCATAGCGCAAGTCAAAGCTGGCGAAATCAGCATGTCGCGCATTGATGATGCAGTAAGTAGAATTTTACGCGTTAAATTGCGTGCCGGTTTATTTGATAAACCAAGTCCGGCTAAGCGTCAGTTTTCGGGTAAAACTGAGCTAATTGGTGCGCAGCAGCACCGCGAAGTTGCGCGTCAGGCAGTACGCGAATCACTTGTTTTACTTAAAAACAAAAACAATATTTTGCCTCTTGAAGCTAACCAAACTGTACTTATTGCCGGCGATGGAGCCGATAATATAGGTAAACAGTCGGGTGGCTGGAGTATTACTTGGCAAGGGACAAATAACAAAAATGCTGATTTTCCTGGTGCCACGTCTATTTACGCAGGTCTTGAAAAACAAATTACTGAGGCGGGTGGTCGTGCCATTTTAAGTGTGGATGGCTCATATGAGCAGCGCCCAGATGTAGCTGTTGTGGTATTTGGTGAGGAGCCTTATGCAGAAGGCCATGGCGATAGAGATAACCTTGAATTTGAGCGTGGTAATAAAAAATCGCTCGCGTTATTAAAGTCGTTAAAAGAGCAGGGTATTACGGTTGTATCGGTATTTATTTCGGGTCGCCCTATGTGGGTTAACAGTGAATTAAATGCCTCAGATGCATTTGTTGCAGCATGGCTGCCAGGTGCAGAGGGCGGCGGTATTGCCGATGTTATTTTAAAAGCTAAAGATGGCAGTATTCAACATGACTTTAGCGGCAAGCTTTCGTTTTCATGGCCTAAAACAGCAGTACAAGCAACGGTTAATAAAGGCGATGACGATTACAGCCCATTATTACCGTACGGCTTTGGTTTAACTTATGGCGATAAAAATGTATTGGCTGATAATTTAGACGAAGACTCTAAATTAGATAGCTCAGCACTCACTAGTATGGATATTTTAGTTGGCGCACCGGTTGCTCCGTGGCGTTTATTACTTAAATCTGGAGATGAGCTATTAGATGTATCAAGCAGTACTCATCAACTGGGTGCACTTAAATACCGTACTGAGGATAAAACAGTTCAAGAAGACGCGCGCCAATTTAATTTTAGTGGCGAGCAAAAGGCAAGTGCTGAAATAGTCACAAGCTTTGCAGAAGATACCATTACGTATTTAGAGGCTAATGGCGTTATTAGTTTTGATATTAAACTCAATGAGCCACTAACCGATGACGTAAACCTTGCTATGACTTGTTCAGGTGAGTGTGGTGGTGCGATTGCCTTGAGTAAAATGGTTGATCAATCAATCAAAAATAAATGGCAGTCGGTGTCGGTAGACTTACGTTGTTTTGCTAACCAAGGCGTAGACTTTGCAAGCCTTACAAGCCCGTTTAGTTTACATGCAAGCAGTAAAACCTCAGTGTCGGTAGCAAACATTCAGTTTGTGCCTAATAAGGCAGACTCTGCTGGGCTTAAATGTCAGTAATCATTTTGTTTTAGTGTGTATGTCAAAGCCCTTCAATTGAAGGGCTTTTTTTATGTGCAAACCGGTTTGTTCTTTATAAAAGGGTTTTGTGCAGATTCATATATAACTTTGTCGCGTCCTGTGGTTTTAGCAATATACAAGCGCTTATCTGCCGCACTAAGTAGCGATTTGAAAGAGCTTGTTTGAGTATCGCTGCATGCCACTCCTGCGCTTATTCTTAAATAAATGGTGTTGCCGTAATAGCTAAAAGGCTTGTTTTTAATGTTTTTTCTGAGGGTGTTTGCCGCGCACTGTGCCTCATTTAAAGTGCAGTGGCTAAGTAAAATTGCAAACTCTTCGCCGCCAACACGTGCGGTAACTGCGCTGTTAGAAAAAAGCGCTGCAATATGCTGCGAAACCCATTTAATTGCCTCATCACCTGCATCGTGTCCGTATTCATCGTTAACGCGCTTAAAAAAGTCTATATCGACCATAATAATGCTAAGGGGATGCTCGGCATTATTTTTATTAAATAACGTATTGGCCACTGCATTTAAACCGCGTTTATTTAATAGCTGGGTTAATGGGTCGCGATTAGCAAGGGAGTTGAGCGTATGCTCTGTATTGGCAAACACTAAAAAAGGCAGCAATAGGGCGGCGCTAGTGGCAAGTATTAAGTGTACAGCCAAAGTAAATTGCAAAACAGAGGCAAAATTAAAGTTGAGCGCAGTAAAAAATGGCAACAGTAATAAAGCTCCCTGTATTAGCATAACGAGTGCATGCAGTAATAGGCAAAGCAATAGCATACGTTGCTGTAATTTTGCTATAAAGCGGGTGCTTAAAACAATATACGAGGCATACAAAAATAACCCTGCCACAGTTAAACTAACCAATACTTGCTCTGCTGCAGTGTTGTAAACTACGAGTAAAAAAACCGCAGCCACGATGAGTAAATAGCTAACTTGCCTGCATATGCTTTTATTTAAAGGGCTGAGTGCTTTTAATCCCATAATTAAAAAAAGTGGGCAAGCAATAATAAATAAACTGGCAAAGTAATGGGTAATAAACGGCCATGCAATGATCACGCGTAAGCTTGCGCATAGTATGGCGAATGTAAAGGTGGTACAAGCTAGGCCAAAATATAAAAAACTAGTTTGTTTTTTATATTGATAAATAGAGATAAAATACAGCCCAATTATAAGGTTTAAAATAAAAGAAAGGCTTATAACGGTTGGTAAGTGCAGCATAGAAAGGTTCTTTTATTATAAAACGACTATTTTAATGGAGACTAGATACTAAAGCTTATATTAATTACAGTAACCTAGCTTAAAGTAGTATTTTTATAACCTTTAGTAGGTGTATCTATGCTGAATACACCTACTTTATTAAACTTCTCAGAGCCGAATCTATATCCGTAAAATGAAAACGGTAATTATGCGCTAACGCTTTTTTGGGTATTACATATTGCCCAGTAGTGAGCAAATCAGACATTTCACCCATTAACACTTTTAATACAGGGCTTGGCATGGTTAGCCCCGCAGGGCGAGACAATGCTTTACCTAAACTTTTGCTAAATACTTTATTGCTAACAGGGGTGGGTGCAGTGGCGTTAATTGGCCCGCAAAGCGACGTGTGTTTTATAATAAATAAAATCAGTTGAATCATGTCATCAATATGAATCCACGACATACCTTGCTCCCCATCACCAATAGGGCCACCTGCAAAAAATTTAAACGCAGGAAGCATTTTACTTAAAGCGCCGCCGTTTTTGCTAAGTACAATTCCCGTGCGTAATAAGCATACCCGTGTTTTATCACTTTGCGCTTTTAGTGCCGCGTGCTCCCACTCTTTACATAGCTGATGGCTAAATTCATCATTTACATCGTCGGTGTCTTCATCTACAGGAGTATCGCCTTGGCGGCCATAATAGCCAATGGCACTACCAGATATAAATGTCGCAGGGGGCGTGCTGCAATTTAAGATAGCATCGCTGATTTGCGTGGTAAGGTTTATTCTGCTGTTTTTAATTGTTTGTTTTTGTGCCTGCGTCCAGCGTTTGTTGACGATAGGTTCGCCGGCTAAATTAATCACAGTATCAACATGGTTAAAATTAACCTCATCAACCGTGCTTACTACATCAATATTATGACCAAGCAATACATGGGCTTTGGTTTTATTTCGGCTCAGTACGGTTACTTTATGATGATGTAGCAAAAAAGGCGTTAAGTGTTTACCTATTAGGCCTGTAGCGCCTGTAAAAAAAATATGCATAAAAATCTTACCAATTTTAAGTGTACGATTTGTTTAAAATGTATACTATTTAAACTATCTTAATGCAAATTATTACGTTAACTAAAAAACAACGATCACTTTGTAAATATTTCATTTAATTAGTTTTTGCCTTACACTAAAGCGAATTTCATAAGAAAAGGATTGGCGCGTTGGCAAGTTTAACTGGCGTAAATAAAAGCTTAATAATATTTGCAGCCCTGGTGGTTGTATTAGCCGGTATTAAGGCCGCAAGTGTTATTATTATTCCCTTTATTTTGGCGGCGTTTATTGCCATTGTATGCAACCCGCTGATCACATTTTTTGGTCGCTATCGGATCCCTAAAGGGGTTTCTGTGGTTATTGTGGTGCTTATCATTGTGGGCTTAGGTGTAAGCTTAGGCGGCCTTGTAGGACAATCAGTTAACGACTTTTCTCAGCAACTTCCTGAATATAAAGCCCAGTTACAAGAAGAGTTTGTGTGGCTGGTCGATCTTGCATCGCAATACAATATCTTAATCGATAGAGATCAAATTCTCTCTATGTTTGACCCAGGTAAAATGGTAGATGTAGCCACGAATATGCTTACCGGCTTAGGTGGCGTAATGGCAAACATGTTTTTAATAATTTTAACTGTGGTGTTTATGCTTTTTGAAGGGCCTGCATTAAGCAAAAAAATTCATATGGCACTTGCCGACCCAGACAGAAAAATGGAGCAAATTGACCGCTTTTTGGTTTCTATTAATTCGTATTTAGCAATTAAAACATTAGTGAGTTTAGCCACCGGTATTATTGCAGCATTTTATTTATGGATTTTAGATGTTGACTACTTTGTGCTGTGGGGCGTGTTGGCCTTTATGTTTAATTATATTCCTAATATAGGTTCTATTATTGCCGCAGTACCAGCCGTATTGTTAGCACTGATCACACAAGGACCATTAACAGCCGGGCTTGTAGGTGCAGGGTATTTAATTATTAATACGGTAATGGGTAACATTGTAGAGCCTAAATTTATGGGTAAAGGGCTTGGGCTTTCTACCTTGGTGGTGTTTTTGTCGTTAATATTTTGGGGTTGGTTATTAGGCACTGTAGGCATGTTGCTATCGGTACCGCTTACCATGATTGTTAAAATAGCCCTAGAGGCAAGTGATGAAGGGCGCTGGGTTGCCACGCTACTTGGTACTGGAGAGTCGATAGACGATAAATAATATCAATTGGTTTTAATAGCTTAAAATTGCGTATTTGATTAAATAATTGATACAAAAAAAGCGATTAATACACAGTATTAATCGCTTTTTTATGGGTGTTAATCCCCGTTTAAAGTGGCTTTTTAAGCACTTGAGTAAACTGTTCAATAAGTGCAAGTTCACATAATTTGTAATCAATAGCGGCTTGGCTGGCATTTGGCAGTTTTAATATGTAGCGCCATTGGCAGCTTGCTTCAATATACTTTTGGTGGTTGTCGACGCTGCGCTTAAACAACATGAGTATTTGCGTATTTCCGCTTTGCTCTTCTAATTTAGTGAGTTCATATTTACGTTTTTGAACCCAAGTACCCTGATTGTACTTAGCCTGATTTATTTGAGTGTCTAAACACTGCGTATAGCGTTTAGTTTGGCTTGGCGTTGCGTTTTGCTCAAGCGTACACTGTGCTTGCGCACTGACATTAGCGCTTAGTGCTAATAGGCTCGCAAGTGTGATTAAAAGGCTATTTTTTATCATTGTAATTAAACTCTAAAATAAATTGTGCGCCGCCCAAGGTGTCCGACTTATTAATCGTTAAGTGACCGTTATAAGATTTAACCAAGTCCGAGACTATCGCCATACCAACACCGTGGCCGCTTTCGTAAGTATCAAGGCGGGTACCACGGGTTAATAAAGACTCGCGTTTATCCTCGGGTACACCGGGTCCATCGTCACTAATGCCAATGCACAGTGTTTTACTTTGAATAACTTGTATTTCTACTTGCGAGCGACACGCTTTACAGGCGTTATCAATTAAATTACCCAGTAATTCCATTAAATCTGTTTGGTCACCTAAAAAGTAATCTTTATCGGTCACACTGCAATTAAATATAATGTCTTTATCGCGGTATACCTTGGCCATTGCACTTAAAATAGAATCAACCACAGGTTTAACTGGGGTTTGTTTTTTCCATGTATCTGAGGCGCCAGTAGCTGCACGCTTTAACTGATGCTCGATCATCACATTTATTCTATCAAGTTGCTCTTGGGCATCGGCATCATTAGCAAGCGGGCTTGATTTTAATACCGCAAGGGGCGTTTTTAATGCATGTGCTAGGTCACTTAAAGAGGCTCTGTAGCGCTCTTTTTGACGTTGCTGCGACTCTAGTAATAAGTTTAGGTCTGATTTAATTGTTTGCAGCTCTACAGGGTATAAGCCTTTAATTTCTTGAATATCGCCCGACTCAATGGCTTTTATTTCTTTATCAAGACGTTGTAACGGCCGGCCGCTCCAAATAAATCCAATTGCCATTAAACCGGCAATCGCAATACCCATTATAAACATCCAATCGACTAGGGTTTGTTTAAAGCCATCCATTAACCTTAGCAATGCATCGTTTCGTTTGAGTAATATAAAACGTGCCTGCTCAGATTGGTCAATATTATTTAAAATGACCGTTAGGCTTAATTGCCAGTAAACTGCATTGTTGTAAACCACACGTCTAAAGTCGGCCGCACCTGCTTTAGGCTCTATGTACTCGGGTTTAAAGTTTACGTTTACAGCCGACTCTGAGTGCCAAACAGGTACATCATCGCGGTAAATCATGGCGTAGGTATCTGAATTTAAGTTATTAAGCTCAGGCGTTAAAATTGTGCTGGGCATAATAATGCCGCGCTCAGTAAAGTCGACTTCAGAAATAAGGGAGTATAAGTGGGCTTCTAGATTTTTTTCGGTGGTTTCGACTAATGAGGCGTAATACGCTTTACCAATCGAGTAAAACAAAATAGGCAGTGCCACCAATAAAACAAAGACAAGGATAAATCCTTGCCTTATTTTAAGCGATATTTGCGATGCTACCACTGACTTTTAAGCCTGTAACCACGCCCACGTAGTGTTTCTACTGGGTTTAATGTGCCTTCAGGGTCTAATTTTTTACGCAGACGAAGTACAAATACTTCGATAACGTTAGAATCAAGATCGAAATCTTGGTCGTAAATGTGCTCAGTAAGTTCTGATTTAGAAATTACTTTTTGCGGGTTAACCATTAAATACTCAAGTACTTTGTACTCATAAGCCGTAAGGCTAAGTTCTTTGTCGTTAACCCAAACTTGTTGCGAGCGAGTGTGAATTTTAATTGGACCCGCTGTCATTTCTGGGTTTGCTTTACCCGCACTGCGGCGAATAAGTGCGTTACAACGCGCAATTAATTCTTCAACATGAAACGGCTTGGTTAAGTAGTCGTCGGCGCCTGCATCTAGGCCTTCAACTTTGTCTTGCCAGCGGTCGCGCGCCGTTAAGATTAAAATAGGGATCGTCACGCCTTGTGCACGTGCTTTATTGATTAGCTCAATACCGTCAATTTTTGGTAAGCCTAAATCAACCACCGCCATATCTAGCGGGTACTCTGTAATATGGAATAGGCCAGCTTCGCCATCGTGACATAAATCAACACTGTAACGTTCTTTCTCTAAAGCATTACGTAGGTTGTCTGCTAAGTGTAAATCATCTTCTATAACTAAAATTCGCATTTGCTAATCCTTTTTCACTTCGCCGGTTTTTTTATTTATATGTAAATCAACGACGTGGCCGTCAGATTTGAGTATACGTACAGTATAAAATTTTGCTTGTTCTGTAATTTTTAAGGTTTTACCGTCAGTTTCTTCTTTTGCAAGTATTACGGCTTTCTTTTTGCTGATCTCAGTTTTTTTAACTGCTTTGGTAACAGTCGAACTTGCGTGTACGGCGCCACTGACGCTAATACAGGCAATTAAACCAAGGGTTAATAATACACGCATGACGGGAACTCCTAGATCAAACCCAGCTATTCTAATTAACTAAGCTACTAAAACTCAAGTAAAAACGTCCAATATGCGCTTTTACGTTCGCCAGCTTAATTAATTAGCAGTGAACCAACCCTGAATTAAATAACGTTTTAAATTCAGGGTGTTCGTTACGCTGGTAATACTTTTTTATATGGTTTTACAACGGTGTTTGCGTAAACGCCGGCTGCAACGTATGGATCAGAGGCTGCCCATTCACGTGCTTTTTCAAGTGAATCAAATTCTGCAATGACTAATGAACCTGTAAATCCAGCATCTTGCGGGTCTTCACTGTCGATTGCAGGCAGTGGGCCGGCAACAAATAAACGGTTTTGAGAGTCGAGTTCGCTTAAACGTGCTAAGTGGGCGGGACGGACTTCTTTTCTAAGCGGTAAGCTGTTTTCAACGTCGGTTGAATAAATCATGTACAACATAGTAATTCTCAAAAAATGTTAAGTTTAATAACGCAAATACTAGCACAACGTTGATAGTTGGTGAACAAATTACCGTTAAAGCTAGGTTTACAGTTATTAATTATTTTTAGTGTGTAATTGCTTGAAAAGCGCGGCACAACACTGGTAGAGTCGCTTGAATAACTTAAAAATAACAAGGTTAATACATGAGCAATAATAGAGAGCATTTTAGCTCCCGTCTTGGCTTTATACTGGCTGCAGCAGGTTCGGCAGTGGGTATTGGCAACTTAGTAGGTTTTCCTGTGTCGGCAACTAAAAATGGTGGTGGTGCATTTTTACTTGTATACGCTTTGTTTGTTGCTTTTATTTGTTTACCGGTAATGATGGCTGAAATGGCCATGGGTCGTAACGCGCAAAAAGATCCACTTGGTTCGTACAAAGCTCTGGCAAATAACGACAAAAAATGGAAGTTTGCAGGCTTTTTGGCTGTATTAACGCCGTTTATGATTGCCGTATTTTACATGGTTATTACCGTGTGGATTTTTGGTTACTTAAGCCAAACCGCGATGGGTAATTTAGATGCATTGGCAGATCCGAGCCATTTTGGCAGCTTTATAAATAGCTACACTGTTTTTGGCTACATGGCTGTGGTCGTTATTATTGTTAACCTTATTTTATTGGGTGGGGTTAAACAAGGCATAGAAAAAGCCGCTAAGTTTTTAATGCCGGCTTTATTTGTTATGTTGCTTGCCCTTGTAGCGTATGTATTAACGCTTGATAACGCCATGGCTGGTGTTAAATATTATGTTATTCCTGATTTTTCTAAAATGAGTGCCAGCGTGCTTAATGGTGCACTAAGCCAAGCGTTTTTCTCACTATCGCTAGGTATGGGTATTTTAATGACCTACGCCTCTTACATATCTAAAAAAGATGACATTGTTGGCAGTGCTAAAATGGTGGCTATTACCGACTCATTAGTGGCATTTGTTGCCGGTTTAATGGTGTTACCGGCTATATTTAGTTTTGATCCTAATACCGACCCAGCCGCACTTTCTGACTCGTCTGTATCGATGATATTTGTATACTTACCTAAAATTTTATTAGCTCTACAAAATGACATTGGTTACTTTGGCGCGTCTGCAGTGGCGTTTTCGTTCTTTTTATTAGTGTTTTTTGCAGCGATTACTTCGCTTGTATCAATTGTAGAAGTTCCTACAGCGACCCTTAGCGACCGCAAAGGGATCAGCCGTAAAAAAGCCTTAGGTATTTTAACGCTAGCCACCGGTGTATTAACTATATTATGTACTATGTCGTTTGGTATGGTTGATAGCTTAACGTCGTTTACTAGTTACGGCAGCGGTAATAAAAGCTTTTTTGATATTGTTTATGATGTATTTTACGACACTATATTGCCACTGAATGGTTTAATGGTGTGTTTATTTGTTATGTATCGCTGGAAAAAAGCGCGCCTAACAGATGAGCTAAGCCAAGGCTCACCAAATTACGCCGGTAGCTTTATGGAGAAATACGTTAACTTTTCGCTTTCTACGTTTATTCCGGTTATTTTATTAGCCATATTTATAAACACAGTAGCGACTAAGTTTTTTGCCTTTAAGTTATTTGGATTTTAGGCTATAAAAAAGTTGCCAAAAGCCGCGTATTAACGCGGCTTTTTTGTGTTTAGAATAGCGGCTTAGCTTGTTAGCTTATAGCTCCTGAGTCTAATGAACTGCCAATCCCCAGTGTAAACATCCACAATCCCCATAAGCTATGCTCAATTACACACACTATGGTTGAGCGGCTTTGCGCGTAGGTAAACGAAAATAATAGCCCGCCTAAAAATGCTAAGCCTACAGCCACCCAATTGGCATACACAATATGGGCAAGGGCAAACACCGTTGCGCTTACCACTATACGCACTCTTTTTTTTGGCATAATGCGTTTATAGCGATGAAAAAAGTAGGTCCTGAAAATTAGCTCTTGTGGTAATACCGACAGCAGCGGGTATAGAAGCAGCAAAAGTAACCAGTTATAAAATGAGTGCAGCGGCATGCTAAACCAGTTTTCTTGGTGAATAATGCCGTAAAACACCCCTGAAAAAAGCGCTCCTAAAAAAAAGAAACTAAATAAACGTCGCTTTACCGCAGAAAACTGCCCCAGGCTTGTGAGTCTAAATCGCTTAAAGTGAGGGTCGTTCAGTAATAACATGCAGCACACACTCATTAAAACAATCAGTGCGGGTATTAGCCAGTTAGCTAGGTAACTACGAAGGGTAAAGCCTATTAAAGGCAATAAAACAAATATTAGGGTAAATTCAAACCAGCGGTATTGATTGGCGTTCAAGGTCGTCTCTGATTGATTTTTTTTACACGCTATCAAGCAAAGACGACATTTTTATGACGAAGGTGTTTTACTTTGCGGGTTCTTCTTCATCAGGGAAGTATTTATACAAAGCAAAAATAGTGATCAAAATACTCACAAAAGTAATGGCCATTAAACCAAACACTTTAAAGTTAACCCAAAAATCGAGTGAGAAATTATACGCAATGTAAATATTCAGCACTGCAATACCTGCGGTAATGGCAACCCACATTAAGTTAAGCTTATTCCACACCGGCTCAGGTACTTCAATCGCCTGTTTAGAGTCGTTGGCGTTTTCGAGGATTGAGCTAAGGGCTTTTTTAACAAGATTTTTATTCAGCACGTAGCGGCTAATTAATAAGGTAAGGCTTAAGCCGGCGTAAATTAACGTGGCTTTCCATTTTATATACTGCTCATCGTGGAGTACTAAGGTTAATGTGCCAAACACCGCTGCAATAGCAAAAAATAGCCATTGGCGGGCAGGTACATGGCCGTGCTTAAAGTAGCTATACGCAACTTGAATAAGCGTAGTGACCATTAAAAGGCCTGTTGCCCAGTAAATATCAACTAATTTAAATACCGCAAAAAATAATATTAGCGGGATGTATTCAATCAATGCGTGCATATACTACCTAAATTATACAAAAAGAAGTCAGGGAAGTTTTTACCACATAACACTAGGCAACTACAAGGTTGACTTGTTGCCCTGTAAGCCTTAGCCTGCGTGGCTTTAATTATCCATCATCATATTCCCACGCTTAACCAACACTGATTAAGTGTGCATTTAGGAGCCTACAATGAACAAAGCACAACTTGTTGCCCAAATAGCAAAACGCAGTGAACTAACAAAAAAAGACACACAAGCAGCCCTTACTAGCTTACAAAAAGTAATTACTAAATCGTTATCTGAAGGCGACCAAGTGCAAATTAATGGATTTGGTACATTCGCTTTAAGCTACTACCCAGCGCGCACTGGCCGTAACCCACAAACAGGCGAAAGCATTGAAATAGAAGGCGCTAACAAGCCCGTATTTAAACCAGCCAAAGCATTAAAAGATCTCCTTTAAATAGCAACTTGCATTGACCGGTACCAGTGATCAGTACCAGCGACTAGTTCCTCCAACCAATACTTGTTAATAGCCTGGTTACCTTTTTAGGTTTAGTTAGCGCTATTAATCACAAAATGATAGTTCGGCGCACCCCGCTAATAGGGTGCGTCTAGAAAATAAATACCCAGCTTTTAGTTAATGCCTAACTACTTCATCTTATAAGCAAAGCTTGTGTGCTGGTTTTTAATACGCACTTTAATAAGCTATGTAGATTGTTCAAACCCTCTAAATGATTTACATAGCTTTGACAGCTTTAATTTATATTATCCATTATTTTCAATAGGTTAAATTTGGCATCGGTTATGCTTTTAATAGGGTGATTGAAACATTTTATTAAACGCAATAAGGAGATCTCTATGTCTACATTACAAACAAGCACTCGTTTACAAGGCAAAAAAATTGCTATTTTAGCCACCGATGGCTTTGAGCAAAGTGAGCTATTATCTCCACGTGATGCTTTACTTAATGCCGGCGCCGATATCGATATTGTGTCGGTAAAAGAGGGTGAAATCACCGGCTGGGATGAAGATAAATGGGGCGACAAAGTAAGCGTAGATAAACTTGTTACAAATGCCAGTGCCAGCGATTACGATGCACTAATGCTGCCAGGTGGCTTATTTAACCCAGATACGTTACGCCAAGATAAGCACGCAAAAGCGTTTATAGACGGCTTTTTTGGCGCCGAGAAAAACAAACCCGTTGCAGCTATTTGCCATGCCCCTTGGTTACTTGCCGAAATTAATAAATTACGCGACCGTACCGTTACATCATTCCCAAGCATTAAAAGTGATTTAATCAATGCTGGCGCAAACTGGGTTGATGAAGAGGTGAGTGTAGACCAAGGTTTAGTAACAAGCCGCAGCCCTGCAGATTTAGAAGCATTTAATGCAAAATTTATTGAAGAAATTTTAGAAGGTAAGCATCAAGCTCACTAAGTTTAGAGCTTAATAAAAAAGGGCATTTAAAATGCCCTTTTTTAATGTGTAAATTTTAAGCTTTTACAACACGGTGGCCGCTTTCATATCAGCTACAAACGCTTTTAACTGCGTTGTCATCGCGTCTAAATCATTTAGGTTGGCCTCAATAATTTTAACAACGGCTGAGCCTGAAATAGCACCAGCTGCACCGGCATTTAGGGCGGCTTTTACATCATCGGGAGTAGAAATACCAAAGCCTAATAAAGCAGGGGCTGCATGGTATTCTTTTAGCTTAGTTACTATGTTACCCGCTGGCATTTGCGCTTTAGTATCGGTGCCGGTAACACCCGCACGCGATAATAAATACGTGTAGCCACGGCCGTAAGATGCACATTGGCGCAGAGTATCGTCATCGGCATTGGGTGTGGCAATAAATATTGGGTCTACACCGTTTGCCATGGCTGCTTTTCTAAATATTTTAGATTCATGCAGTGGTACATCAGCAACTAAAATAGAGTCTACGCCCGCCGCTTTTGCATCTTTATAAAATGTTTCTAAACCGCGTTTAAACACAAGGTTTGAATACAATAATAAGCCAATTGGAATATCTGCATTGTAATCGCGTATTTCTTTAATAATATCAAAGCAATCTTGCGTGTTAATGTTTACATCGAGAGCACGAATATTCGCCGCTTGAATAACTGGGCCATCGGCGATTGGGTCCGAAAACGGGATACCTAGCTCCAGTGCATCCGCGCCACCATCAATTAAGCTTTTAATAATGGCAATACTTTGCTCTTTACCTGGGTCGCCAATGGTAACAAATGGCACAAATGCACCTTGTTTTTGCTCATTAAGTGCAGCAAAGGTTTTACCGTAACGATCTGTATTTAACTGGCTCATAGCTGACCTCCTTGTGATAAAACGCTGTGTACGTGGGTTAAATCTTTATCGCCACGGCCACTTAAGTTAACCACTAAAATGCTTTCTTCTGTTTGCTCTTCGGCGTATTTAAGCGCATAAGCAAGGGCATGGCTTGATTCAAGAGCTGGAATAATCCCTTCGTTTTTAGCCAGTGCTTGGAACGCGTCAAGGGCTTCTGTATCGGTAATACCCACATATTGAGCACGGCCTGTTTCGTGTAAAAACGCGTGCTGTGGTCCAACTGCTGGGTAATCAAGGCCGGCAGATACTGAGTATGACTCTTCAATTTGGCCATCGTCATTTTGCATAATGTACGTATAGGTACCGTGCAATATACCTTTTGTACCTTTACAAATTGTAGCGCCGTGCTCGTGGGTATCTAGGCCTTTACCTGCAGGCTCTACACCAATAAGTTTTACACTTGGCTCGTCAATAAAGTCAGTAAACATACCAATGGCATTAGAGCCACCGCCAACACAGGCTAGTACGGCATCCGGTAAGCGTCCTTCTGCTTTTAATACTTGTTGTTTAGCTTCTTCACCAATGATTTTTTGATACTCTCGTACAATTGTTGGGAATGGATGAGGACCCGCAGCGGTACCAAGTAAGTAGTGAGCGTCTTGGTAGTTTGCAGACCAGTCGCGTAGCGCTTCGTTTACCGCATCTTTTAATGTGCCAGAGCCGGCGGTTACCGGAATAACTTCTGCGCCCATTAATTTCATTCTAAATACATTAGGCTGTTGGCGCTCAACGTCTTTAGCACCCATATAAATGCGGCATTTTAAGCCAAGTAATGCACAGGCTAGGGCTGTTGCCACGCCATGTTGGCCCGCTCCAGTTTCGGCAATAACTTCTTTTTTACCCATACGTTTAGTTAGCAACGCTTGACCAAGTACTTGGTTGGTTTTGTGTGCGCCGCCGTGCAGTAAATCTTCACGTTTTAGGTAAAGTTTTACTTTAGGGTTTTTAATTAAATTACGCGTTAATGTAAGCGGCGTAGGGCGACCGGCATACTCGTTTAATAATTTTGTAAACTCAGCCTCAAACTCAGGGTCTTTTTGTGCTTTGTTAAATTCGTTCTCTAACTGCTTAAGCGCAGGGACAAGTAGCTCAGGTACAAACATACCGCCAAACTCGCCAAAATAAGCTGGATTTTGCATTATAACCTCAATAATTTCTGATGCTTGTAAAAGCATTTTGTAATTTGATAGGGCACTTTTTACCCGCAGATTCTTCAACGCCTGAATTTAAATCAAGGCCTAGGGCACCTTGAGAAAGCGCGTCTTTTATATTGTCTGGATTTAAGCCACCCGCTAGCATAAAGGGGGTTGTTGCGTCGCGCAGTACTGCCCAATCAAATGCTTTACCTGTACCACCGGCTTGTGTATCGCTGTGGGTATCATAAAGATGGCGGTCTACGCCCGTAGCTGGGGTTGGCAATGTATCTTTAATTGCCTGTGCTTTCCAAATTTCACAACCTTTAGGTAACTGTGTACGTAATGCGGCAATGTAATCGTCACTTTCTTGACCGTGTAATTGTACTGCGGCAAGTTTTAGTTCGTGCGCGTATTGTACCACTTGCTGCGGGCTTGCATTAACAAAAACACCGACAAATTTAAGTGGCGCACTTTGGCTCAGCTCAATCGCACAATCTAAATCAACATAACGAGGCGATTTAGGGTAAAAAATGAGTCCACCGTACACTGCGCCGTTGTTGTAAGCGGCCTGTACGTCTTGTGCTCGGGTTAAACCGCACACTTTGTTATCACCTAAAATCACTTTTTTGCAGGCTTGTTCTAAATCGCGCTCAGCCATTAAAGAACTGCCAATTAAAAAGCCATCACATAATGGCGCTAGGCGTTTAACATCTTGATGAGTGTAAATACCTGACTCTGAGATAACCACTTTATCTTGTGGGATGAGTTTACGTAGCTTTTCGGTGGTTGCTAAATCAGTGCTTAAATCGCGAAGGTCACGGTTATTAATACCAATAATTTGCGCATCGAGTGCAAGGGCACGGTGCACTTCTTCTTCGTTACTTACTTCGGTTAATACCGACATGTTAAGCGAGTCGGCAACTGCATGTAGCGCTTTATATTGTTCATCATCAAGCACTGAAAGCATTAGTAATATAGCATCGCCGCCATAAATACGTGCCATGTAAACTTGGTACTCATCAATAAAAAAGTCTTTACAAATAAGTGGTTGCTCTACTTGGCTACGTACAAACTCTAAATAATCAAAGCTACCTTGAAAGTATTTAGTATCTGTAAGTACGCTCATGCAGCTAGCATATTTTTTATAAACAGAGGTGATCTCGGTTAAATCAAACGGCTCTCTTATTAGTCCTTTTGAAGGAGATGCTTTTTTACATTCTAAAATAAACTGCGTCCCCGGCTTTGCTAACGCTTTATAAAAGCTGCGGCTGGTTGGCACTGCTAGGTGTTTAAAGCTCTCTAGTGGGCGCGCGGCTTTACGCTCTATTAGCTCTTGTTTTTTATCAGCAACAATTTTGTCTAATACATTAGCCATGACTTACCTCAATAATTGCATTTAATGTGTTCATGGCTTTGCCTGAACTTAGTAATGTTTGTACCTGTTGTGCGCCTTCTTTTAATGACTGTACTTTACCGCTTAGGTATAAAAGTGCAGCCACATTGACCACGATTGCAGCATTGTGCGCATCACTGCCTTTACCTTGTAAAATAGCAAGGCTTGCATTTGCGTTATATTGTGGGCCTTCACCGGCTAGTTGTTCAAGTGAATAGTTTGCAAGGTCAAAGTCGCTTGGGTTTAATGTGTACTGCGTTATTTCGCCATTGTTTAGCTCAACTACGTTAGTTGGGCCGTGCAGGGCTATTTCGTCAGTGCCAGAACCATGCACTATCATCGCGCGCTTAGTGCCTAATGTTTTAAGTGTTTGCGCCATTGGCATACATAAAGACTCATCGTAAACACCCAGTAATTGCACGTGTGGTGCAGCAGGGTTAGCAAGCGGGCCTAAAATATTAAAAATGGTACGTGTTTTAAGCGCAGTACGTACGCCCATCGCGTGGCGTACACCACTGTGATAATGCGGTGCAAACAAAAAGGTAAAATGGGTTTTCTCAAGGCAATGTGCAGCCTGTGCTGGACTCATATCAATATTAATGCCCAGCGCTTTTAATAAATCAGCAGAGCCCGAATTACTCGATACACTGCGATTACCATGTTTTACCATATTAATACCCGCGGCAGCTGCAACAATAGCCGCGGTAGTACTAATATTAATCGTGTTTGAGCCATCGCCCCCGGTGCCGCAGCTATCGGCAAGTTGCGTGCTAGCGGTTGTAAAGGCAACGGCGTTTTCTCGCATTGACGCTGCAGCGCCGGCAATTTCATCGCTTACTTCGCCTTTTATTTTAAGGCTGATTAGCAATGCAGTGAGCTCTATTTCGCTCATGTTACCTTGCATTATTTGGTTAAATAATGCGTTTGATTGGGCATAGTTTAACGACTTGCCTTGAATAAGTTGCTCAATAGCGTATTGAACATTTATGGTCTCTTGTGCTTGGGTACTCATAATGTCCTCTATTAGTTGGTGCGCGTTAAGTACGCAACACTTTGTTGAAGTAGCATTGCACCATTTGGCGTAAGTATTGACTCAGGATGAAATTGATAACCTAACGCTTTATCGTCGTGGTGATATATGGCCATAGGAATATCGTCAAATTGTGCAATTACCTCAATATTTTCAGGTACCTTGGTTGCCATTAATGAATGGTAACGGGCTACGGGCATGGTGTTGCCCATTCCTTCAAACACCGGATGCGGGTTTAAATTAATGATTGATGACTTACCATGTACGGTTTCGCCAGCGTGGCCGATTACTCCGCCATAACTTTGTGTAAGTGCTTGTTGCCCTAGACAAATGCCCAGCATGGGGAAGTGGCCTTTAGCCAGTTCGATTAATTCCATTAAGCAACCTGCATCACTGGGTGCACCAGGTCCTGGCGAAAGCACTAATAATACTTGCCCAGGCTCTTGACGCATTTTATTAAAAATAACCTCTGCACGTATGTTATTTCTGTATACCACAAGCTCACAGCCCAGCATGGTTAGTTCATCAACAAGGTTGTAGCTAAACGAATCAAAGTTATCTAAAAAGTATATTTTCATTGGGTTTGCTGTGCTCATTTTATACCGCCTCATAAGTCGATTTTATGGCGGTGATCACCGCTTGGGCTTTAGCGCGGGTTTCGTTAGCTTCGGCTTGCGGATCAGAATCGTAAACGACACCTGCACCTGCTTGCACATACGCGGTATTATTTTTAACAAACGCTGAGCGAATAACGATGCAGCTATCCATTGCACCATCGCCTGTTAAATAGCCTACTGCGCCACCGTAGCTGCCACGGCGTTTGCCTTCGGTTTGGCGTACAAGTTCGGCAGCGCGTACTTTAGGAGCGCCTACCAGCGTGCCCATGTTCATACACGCTTGGTAAGCGTGTAGTGCATCAAGCTCAGGCTTTAATGTGCCCACCACGCGAGAAACCAAGTGCATTACTTGCGAGTAGCGGTCTACTTTTAATAGCTCTTTTGCATGGCGCGTGCCGGCTACACTAATGCGTGCCACATCGTTACGAGCTAAATCAACCAGCATTAAATGCTCGGCACGCTCTTTTTGATCGTTTCTTAGTTCAAGCTCAATACGGCTGTCTAAATCTGGGTTGATTGCGCCATTGGCAAATTTTCCACGTGGGCGAGTACCGGCAATAGGGTAAACTTCAACTTGTTTGCTTTGCACTTCGTATTTAAGTGCAGACTCAGGTGAGGCGCCAAATAAAGCAAATTCTTCATCGCGCATATAAAACATATAAGGGCTTGGGTTTTGCTTTTTAAGCTGGCTATATGCGTGCAACGAATCAGGGCAGGGCAGTGAAAACGTACGCGAAGGCACAACCTGAAAAATATCACCATCAACGATGTTCTTTTTAAGCTTAACCACTTGCTCGCAGTAAGTTTCATCGCTTATATCAACACTTACATCGCAGATGCCTGTTTGCATAGGCGCACTAAACTCTTCTGCTTTATCGCATAAGGCATTTAATCGTTCTAGCTCTTTACCTACCTCAAAACAATTAGCGTGTACGTCTGGGCCATTAAACACATTACCAATAAGCTCGGTGGTTTGTTTTTGATGGTCGATAACCACTAAGGTTTCGGCTAAGTAAAATACGTAGTCTGGGCAGGTGTTTTCGCCATCGGGTACGTCGCTTAGCTGCTCAAAATTAGCCACCATGTCGTAGGCAAATACACCGCCTAAAAATACCGAAAACGGGTTTTCGGTGGTGCTTTTGATACTGTTTATACAGGTGCGTAGTGCGCTAAATGCATTATCGGCAACCAGTTTACTTGCCTCGTCAATGTCATTAGAGCCGCCTTTATAAACAAGAGTTAGGCTTGTGTCGGTTAAGGTTGCATCGCAGCTTTGTACATTGGCTCTTAAATATGGCAGTAACTGTTTACCGTTATTAGATTGTGCGCTTACCGTGACGGTTTTACCTTGGCAAACAATGCGCAGTGCGCAGTCAACTAAAATTAAGCTTTTAACACTGTCTTTAGAATCAATTTCGGCTGATTCAAGCAGTAGCGAATTAGGCTTATCAAGTGCTGCATAAAGTGCAAGTGGGCTACTAATGTAGTCGCGCACTTGCGTTATGCTAGTAACTTCGCCTGGTGTGGTAGTTATATGACTAAAAATCAAACCTCATTCCCTCAAAAAATAAAACCCCGCAATGCTTTTGCAATGCGGGGTTTGAATAACGATATCTAAATTACAAACAGATCATTACCGTCCCGCTATATCAGGCGCCACCACCAACGATGTGTAAGAGTAAGACCGTTATTCATGTTTTTTTGCCTCAAAATAAAAAATTAAATACGTAAAATTTAGTTATAAAAAAACCCGCATAGTTGCGGGTTTTGAATATTTGCTAGACACGACAATTCATCACCCAAAAATTATGAGTGCCACCACCAAATAGTGTGTTGAATTGAATTGATCATTTTTATTAATTCTTAATGTGTCTTAAAGTGGCTACAGTAAAACGTATTTAGCGCTTTTGTGTCAAGTGTTTATTTAAAACAATTTAGTCAAAAAAGTTGTTATACTTATATAAACATCTATTACCCTTAAATTTAAGCAGTTTTCTTTTGATAAAATACGATTTACACAGCCATACAACGCATTCAGACGGACATTTAACAGTTGAGCAATTATTAAACCGCGCCGTAGAAAAAAACATTGATGTGTTTGCGATAACCGATCACGACACTGTGGCTGCTATTACGCCGGCAAAAGCGTTTATCGAAACAGAAAACCTACCGCTTAAGCTTATATCTGGCGTAGAAATTTCTACCAAGTGGGAAAGCTTTGAAATACATATTGTTGGGCTAAATATTGATATAAACAACAATGCCCTTACATCATTGTTATCGGCGCAACAGCAAAAGCGTGATGAACGCGCCATTGAAATTGGCAAAAGGCTGGCAAAAAACGGTTTTGATGGCATTTACGAACAAGCCAAGGCGCTGGCAGAAAACGCCCAAATTACCCGTGCACATTTTGCGCGTGCATTGATTGAAAGAGGCGTTGCTAAAAATTTTCCTGGGGTATTTAAAAAATACTTAGGGCGCAGTAAAACAGGTTATGTTCCTAGTAATTGGTGTGATATGCAAACAGCCATTAGCGCCATTCATGCTGCGGGCGGGGTTGCAGTACTTGCACATCCAGGGCGTTATCAAATGTCTAATAAATGGTTACGTAAGTTACTTGTGCAATACAAAAGTGACGGGGGCGATGCCATGGAAGTTGCGCAGCCGCAACAAGCGCCTACTGAACGCCAATTTTTAGGGCAATTGAGCCAAGAGTACGGTTTACTGTGCTCGCAAGGTTCTGACTTTCATTTTCCAACTAGTTATTTAGAGCTAGGTAAAAACTTATACTTACCCAAAGACTGCCAAGGGGTTTGGCAAGTGTGGGAAGGGCAAGAAGGAGCATTATCATGAGTCAATTAATTCATATTCACCCAGCAAACCCACAGCCACGACTTATTAGCCAAGCGGTTGATATTATTAAACAGGGCGGGGTTGTTGTATACCCAACAGATTCGGGCTACGCAATAGGGTGTAACCTCGGTAATAAGCAAGCAAAAGAGCGCATTGAGCGTATTCGTGGAATAGAAAAACACCATAACTTTACGCTGGTATGTCGTGATTTATCTGAGCTGGCAACTTATGCCCGTGTAGATAACCAAATGTTTAGGCTTATTAAAAATAATACGCCAGGGCCATACACCTTTATTTTTAAAGGCACAAAAGAGGTGCCAAAACGTTTATTAAACGATAAGAAAAAAACCATTGGTATGCGCGTTATAGAGCATCCAATTGCATGTGCATTACTTGCAGAGCTTGGGGAGCCGTTAATGTCGTGTTCGTTAATTTTACCTGGAGAAGAGTTTACAGAATCAGATCCAGATGAAATTTTAACGCGTTTAGATAAACACGTAGATTTAATTATTGACGGCGGACACCTTGCAGAGCAAGCAACCACGGTTATTGATCTATCAGAAGATGATATTCATATTTTGCGTGTAGGGTGTGGCGACACCCGCCCGTTTGAGTAACCTGTGTGAGTGATACAACACCGGGCGTTGAAAATACTCAAAGTGAGCCAGTGCAGCAAAAGCTGCCACTGGCTTTTTTGCATGGCAAAGCCGTTGTAGATAAACCTGAAGATTTATACATTCCGCCCGATGCACTTGAAATTATTTTGGAAACCTTTGAAGGACCGCTTGATTTACTGCTGTATTTAATAAAAAAGCACAAGTTAGATGTGCTCGAACTCTCTATTTTTAGCATTACTGAGCAATATGTCAGTTATGTAGAAATGATGAGTGAGTTTCAGTTAGAGCTTGCCGGTGAGTACTTAGTAATGGCAGCGTTATTGGCGCAAATAAAATCGCGTCTGTTATTGCCTGTGCACGAGGAGCTCGAAGAAGAGGAAGACCCCCGCGCAGAACTGATCAAGCGTTTACAAGAATACGAGCAGTTTAAAAAAGCAGCCGAAAATATAGATGCCATCCCCCGTGTAGGCCGTGATATTTTTGTCGCACATGCAACTATGCCGGTTATTGAAAATACCGCTCAAAACCTGCCAGAGCTTGAGTTAAAAGATTTGATGTTAGCTCTGAGCGACGTGATGGCGCGTGCCAAAACAATTGAGCATCACCAAGTGACAGCAGAAATCCTCTCTACCCGTGAGCGGATGAGCCAAATTTTAGCCCAGCTGAGTAACGCAAAAAAAGCGCTGCCGTTTAGCGATTTATTCCCCCTTAGTGAAGGGCGAAGCGGTGTAGTGGTTAGCTTTATTGCTATGCTTGAGCTTATAAAAGAAGGCTTAATTAGCTGTTTGCAAGTCTCACCTGATAGCCTAATTTACATAAACCTTACCGACACGCCAAATAGCTAATTAGTAAAACTGTAGCTCAAGTTGTATGTGCGTATATGCACAGATGCTGTTTGTATACGCTATTTTAGTTTTTCTTCACCCTCTATATTCTTAAATTATCGAATTTAGAGGAACCCACATGTTTAAAAATACGCCCACATCTTATGGTCTTATTGCCATTATTTTACACTGGTTGATGGCTTTTACCGTGTTTGGTTTATTTGGCTTGGGCTTATACATGGTTGAGCTAACCTATTATGACAGCTGGTATAAAGGTTCACTGGATTTACATAAAAGTATAGGTATAACGCTCGCCGCAGTGCTTATTTTTAGAATTTTGTGGCGTGTATTCAGCCCCAAACCTCGCCCCCTTAGTCAAAATAAAACAGTAAACCACATTGCACATACCGCGCATATTGTTATGTACCTAATTTTAGCAGTCATTGTAGTGGCGGGTTATTTGATTTCTACCGCCGATGGCAGAGCAATCGCTGTTTTTTCAATATTTAATGTACCTGCTTTGGATTATAACTTTGATGGACAAGCCGATATTGCCGGAAAAATTCATTACTACGGTGCGTGTACATTAATTGGCTTGGCTGTTTTGCATGCACTGGGAGCATTAAAGCACCACTTTATTGATAAAGATAAAACCTTAACAAGAATGATCAAACCAAAGGAATACTAACATGAAAAAACGACTAGTAAGTGCAGCTCTATCGGGTGTAATGATGTTATCGGCCACTGCAAATGCAGCAGATTATGTAATTGATACGCAAGGGGCGCATGCATTTGTTACCTTTAAAATTAAGCATTTAGGCTACAGCTGGCTGCACGGGCGATTTAACCGTTTTGATGGCAGCTTCAGTTACGACGCTAAAGCGCAAACTGGGTCTAATATTTTAGTAAATATAGATACAGCAAGTTTAGACTCTAACCATGCTGAGCGTGATAAACACTTACGCGGTAAAGACTTTTTAAATGTGGATAAATACCCAACAGCAACATTTAAAAGCACCAATGTGAAATTTACCGATGATGATACAGCCACAGTAACGGGTGACTTTACTTTACATGGCGTAACTAAACGCATTACGTTTGAAATGGATAAAGTAGGTGAAGGGCAAGACCCTTGGGGTGGCTACCGTGCTGGTTTTGAGGGCGAAACCAGTTTAAGACTAACCGATTACGGCATTGATTATAATTTAGGCCCAGCGTCTACCCATGTTGATATTGGGCTGTCTATTGAAGGTGTGCGTAAATAATAAAGCGTAGATTAAATTAAAACGCCACTTTAGTTAGTGGCGTTTTTGTTTTTTGTAGCGTGAATTCTTGATTCTAATAAGGGTTTTAAATGTGGGGGTAACCAGCGTAACATTACTTGATGGTATTGCTCGGTTTGCTTAATTTTTTTTAATTGCTCATCTAATAGTTGAATATTTTTAGCACCTTGCTCATTTTTAGTGCAGCCAATGTAGCCATAACTTAGCGGTGGCGCTTCAACAATCGCTCGCTGAGTTAGGTTCTCTTCAAAGTACATAGATTTAGCTAAATAATGGTGCTCACTTGGGTAACCTAATAAAATATCTAAGCGCTTTAAATTAAGCATATAGGTAAGGCTGGCTAAACTATTTCGCGTTGGGCGAATAACAATATCAACATCGGGGGTGTTATTTATTACGCTGTCGAGTTGCTCGCCGTATGAGCGGTTCATAGACACACCTAAGGTAAGCTTTTTCTCTGCCAATAAATCATACAAAGACACCGCCTCCTCATTAGGCACTTCAAGCGAGCTTGCCAAGCCTTTATGCATAGCAACAGAAGGTGAAAGGCCCGTGGTTGAGTTTTGCTCACTAAAGTGAATAAACTTTTCTCTAAATGCATTTTTATAAAGGGATAGGGCACAATGTGTGGCCGATTTATTGGCTAGTTCTTGCGTAACTTTGCCAGAGGGGATAACAAGGCGATTAAACGTGATGTGCTCAAGTTCTTGCTCAAGTAAGGATATAACGCTTTCATCACGCCCCTGGTGTTGGTATTTTCCATTTAAAATGTAATAGGGCGCAAAGTCGTGCGTTAGCCAGTTAATCGTGTGGGCGTAACTGACTGAAGAAATGCTTAAATATAAGGTGATACACAAAAATGCACGGAGCATTACTACAACTACCTAAAACAATGAAAGTATCGCTATTGTAGTCAATTAAGTGCAACAAAGTAAAATGCCAGCTACAAAGCTGGCACATTTTATTAACATTAACTGCTTAAGCAGTTAATTGCTCACAATGATTAGTTGGCTTTTAACCATTTTACAAATTCGCGCGCTTCGCTTGCTTTTTGAAACATTGCGTTTTTCAAACCTTGTGTATCACTAAAAATAACACGTTGTTTGTTTACAGAAATTGATTGCACCGGATGGGCAATTTGGATCATAGATCCATTGTATTTATAAGACATAATAAAACTCACTTTATTCTTGTTATTTACTCTGCGCTATTTTTTATAGCCAAATGCAGTTAATAAATTAACGATGTTGTGTTTAGCTTCATTACAGTGTTGACGATCTTTATGACACTTTTGCGATGATATTAAAAAAATCATCAAGGTATTAATAGGGGTTCTCGCCGTACAATAACTTAGCTTTAAAATATACGTTTTGCGGGGCTTACTGGATCAGGGTAAAAAGGTTAACCGCGGTGGTTTTTTAAGACCAGAGAAGAAAGGTAACCTAAATAAAAAATGTGTGCAAGCTATTTATTTAAAAATTATTTATACTTAATTTTATCAACTGCTTAAACGCATGGATTTTAACCTTAAAAAGGTATGTATGAATTACATAATAGTCAGCGATATTTATGGTTTAACAGCACCTTTAGTGAGGTTGTTAGATATTATGTAAGCCAATACAGAGGTTATAGACCCCTACAAAGGAGAACTGCAACCCCTTGATAGTGAAAAGTATTATTATAATAAATTTATAAATTACTGTGGCCATGACAATTACGTAGCTAAGCTCTTAAATGTATTTAATAACCTTACAGAGCCAACAGCCTGTATAGGGTTTAGTGCAGGCGCAAGTGCCGCGTGGCGCGCACAGTTATTAACAGGCAATCCACACCTAAAAAAGCTGATTGGCTTTTACCCTTCACAAATTAGAAATCATTTAAATATTGCGGCAAAAGTACCTTGTACGTTTATTTTTCCACATACCGAAGTGCATTTTAATGTAGATGAAGTGATAAGTGCTTTAGCCAGTAAAAGCCAAGTTACGTGTAACAAAACACCGTTTTTACATGGTTTTATGAATGCTTACTCTACTAATTACAATGTAAAAGCATATGATGAGTATTGCGCACTTATTAAAAGTACTTAAAGTGTATTTAACTGCGTTTTAGTAATAACAGGAAAGTCGGTACGCGTATTATATTGCGCGTACAAGGTAGTAAAAATACTACTGCGTTAGAGCTTATCTAACTCTTTTATGAGCGTTTTAGCACTTGTGCGTGCAGCTCTGCAGCATAGTTGGTATTGTTTTATTATAGCGGCAACGCTTTTACCTTGTTTGTGAAGGGCTAAATCGGCTTCTACAAAAAATGCTGCCCCTGTCCAATAAACCCGCTGTTGTGCACGTTGCTTCCACATATCACTTGAAAGCGTATTAAGTGGCTGTTGCTTTGTTTTAGTTTGTAAGCGTGCTCGCTCAAACCCTGCGTTTAGGCGCTGAACAAATTGCGCTTGGCTAATTACACCGCTGTTGCGCATTATTACGTTTTGCATGTAACTGGCAAACCCCTCGCTTAACCAAAAGCCAGAGTAAGGCAGTAGTGGTAAATATAAATGTGAAAGCTCATGGTAAAGCGTCCAATCTTTTGTAAATGCATTTAAACTTGCGTAGCGGTCAATATGCAGCTCTAATCCGTCGGGGTTATTTCGTTTTACGCTAGCCCATGGTACGGGTTCAAAAGCAAAATATTGTGGCTTTAAATAAATAGGGAGGGTGCTTTGTTGCAATGGCCCTAAAGTATTTTGTGTTTTTTTAAGGCTTTGATTTACCCATGTAGCTACCGTTTTTTGACCCTTAGTAGTCAGTGCGTCTAAATTATGAATAACCACATCAACAGCTGAGGCTTTTAAAGAGCACATTAATAGCAATAACAGCCAAAATAACTTCATTTATACCTCCTAAATACGCGCTTAATACTAGACCCACTATTTACGTAATTAAGCACACGTAATTCGTTATTTTTTTAACTAATATCAATTATAAAAAGCAAATTGCATACATGCTCAATCAGGCATGATTTAATTAGATAACACTATTTTTAGTATAGGTATTAACCATGGCTTATCAGCATATTAAAATCCCTGAATACGGACAAAATATTACTATTGATGCTAAAGGCCAATGGCATGTGCCTGTAAACCCTATTATTGCTTATATTAATGGTGACGGGGTTGGGCAAGAGGTCACACCTGCTATGCAGCATGTGGTGAATAATGCCATTGCACACTGTTATGCAAAGGAGCGAGAAATTCACTGGATGCAAGTATATAACGGCGAGCAAGCAGCAAAGTTATATGATGGCGATTGGTTCCCAGAGGAGACGATTAACGCAGTACGTGCGTGTAAAATAGCAATTAAAGGGCCCCTAACTACACCTCTTGGCGGCGGTTTTCGCTCATTAAATGTGGCGCTAAGACACGAAATGGATTTATTTGTAAATATGCGCACTGTTAAAGGGTTAAGTGCGTTGCCATCGCCGTTAAAAAATCCATTTTTAACTAACATAACAGTGCTGCGTGATAGCAGCGAAGATGTATATTCAGGAATAGAGTGGCAAGCGGGCAGCGTAGAGAGCGAGAAAATGCTCGACTTTTTATGTGAAGAAATGGGAGTAACGCGCCTAAGGTTTTCTCAAGAGTGTGGCATAGGTATAAAAAATATATCTAAAGAAGGCTCTGAGCGCCTAGTACGCTATGCAATTAATTACGCTCTTAAAAATAACAGTGAATCGTTAACGCTTGTGCATAAAGGAAATGTACTTAAATTTACCGATGGTGCCTTTAAACGTTGGGGGTTTGCTTTAGCCCAAAATGAGTTTAACGCTACCCCACACGAAAACGGACGCTGGCTTGAAATAGCACGCGCTAATAAATCGCCTTTAATTATTAAAGAAGTGATAGCCGATAACATGCTGCAACAATGTTTAATGAACCCAGAGCAATTTGATGTGGTAGCAACCACAAACCAAAATGGCGACTTTTTAGCAGATATGCTCAGCGCACAAGTTGGCGGAGTGGGCATTATGCCGGCTGCTAATTTAAATAACGATGTGGCATTTTTTGAGCCAACTCATGGCACGTTTGAGAGAATAGCAGGGCAAAACAAAGCAAATCCAAGCAGCAGTATTTTAAGTGCCGTTTTAATGCTTAAGTTTATGGGCTGGGATGAGGCAGCAACGCTGATTGAAAAAGCGCTCGAACAAGCACTCAAAAGCGGTAATGTAACCTTTGATTTAGCGCAAAATAGTAATAACTCGACAACCCTAAGCTGCAGTGACTTTGCACAAAAGGTTATCGAGTATTTTTAAGCAACTCCATTATTAGGCCGCTGTGGCTGTTTTTGCCTTGTGTACACATGGGTGATTAGTAAGCTGTGCAGCGCGGTGGTAAATATCGTGTGCATTAGGTTCATCGCACTGAGTACCGCTAAGTGTATCCATTAATGCAACTACAATAATAGCCGGTACTTGGCAGCAGTATTCATCAAGTACGGCCTCGGTTGTTTGTGCATCTACATGGCAAAGCGGGTGGTTTTTACGCTGGTACGCATGCAGTAGCGTATCTACTTCTAAAATGTCATTGGGCTGGTGCTTTGTTTTACGGCATTTACAACCAAATTCATCAACCAAGGTAGCAAGTGCTTGGTATGTCTCAGCGGCATTGGTTTTAGTGCATAACTGCTGGGTAATAAACTGATGTAAATTGGCATCAATAAATAACCCGTCTTGTTGTGTGAAGCTTGATGTTGTCATAATCATTACTCTTAGTTTGTTGGCTTAACTTCACTTTAGCGCTAAGTGTATTATTAATGAAATTGTTGTTTTCAATAACTGACATTGATTTTATCAATAGTAAATAACAACTAGCCAAAAAGTACTTTAACCCCACTTAGCATGCGTAATTAAAGTGGTGCAAAAACCTATAAAAATGCACAAAACTGGGACACACTAAATAATAATTAAAATTATAATTTAATTAGGTGTTTGATTTTAAGGGTTTTTTATTTTTGTGGTGGATTGGCATCAAGGTTGCTAAATATAAAGGGTAGGGTTCACTCCTATTTCTACGATTTCAAAAGCGCCATGGTATTTTCCCAAAGTTGAATATCATGGCGCTTTTTTATTTGAGCATTCATTTTATTTAACTGCAGTAATATTAAATTTTAATAAAGTAGAGAATGGTTCTCAAAATAGCGCTGACAATAAGCTGCACAATACCTATACCGCCATACATAACACTCCTCGCAATTATTGATGCACTATCCATTTGTATAAATTTGTTTCTTTAATAATGCTTTAAGTGACAACCGACATAGCTAGCTTTTCTATACCATGTGACGGTGTCCATCTTTTAAACTCTACAAAGCCATGCTTTTTATATAAATTTATTGCAGGAGTATTAGCAACCGCAGTCTCAACTCTTGCATAAGATAAATCACTCATTTCTAAAACATAATTTATTAGCTTACTTGCGATACCTTTTTTAAAATAACTAGGGTCAACAGTTAAGCTGCATATATCTAAACACTGGCTGTTTGTATCTACTTCAATAACCGCTGTTAAACATTCATTTTCGGTGAAGCCATAAAAGGTTGTTTCTGACTTTTTAATATCTTCAGTATTACGTGCCAAAGGAGGAAAGTTAAGTGCCTCTATCAAACCAGCTTCGATAGCATAGGACTTTTGAAAGACAGTAAAAATTATATTTGCTATCTCGGTATTCTTATTATTAAGTTTGTCGATCATTGTATTCTTCTGCAAAAAGTTAAGCGAAAACATTATGCCAATTTTTGAAAACGCTAGCGCCTGATGAGCTGGGAATAACAAACTACCTATCAGCAATTGTTTTAGCAAACTCAAGCAACTCACGGCGTAACCACTGGTGTGCGGGAGCATGCTGAAGCAGCGGGCTCCATATCATTTTTACCTCAATAGGAACTATTTGAAACGGTACTGGGCTAATGACTAAATCGGTATGTGTGGTTAATAATTTAGCCTGCCTGCGCGGTAAAGTAGCAATAAGTTGCTCTGATTGGCATAGCAAACTTGCAATCATGTAGTGGCGTGTAAACACCCGTATTTTACGCGTTTGTTCTAGCTGCCAAAGTGCTTCATCTACCCAACCTAGTTTTTGCTTGCCTGATTTATTGGTAACGGCGGCTTCTGGCCCCCAGCCAGCACGGTTTACCCAAATATGTTCTTTTTGCAGATAATCTTCAAGGCTTGAATGCTGTAAAAAGGTATTTTTAGGGTGGGTTAAGCAGCAGTAATTATCGCGCCAAACACTGGCTTGATGAAACGAGCGAGGCAAGCCATTAAAACGGTTTATGGCTAAATCAATAGTGCCTTTTTCCATATCTTGTAGGTTTACATCGCTTGGACTAAGTACATCAAAATTAACCCCTGGGTTTTTAGTTAACTGCTCAGTAATAAAGGGGGCAATTAAGGTCGACTCCATGTAGTCGTTTGCCATTATTCTAAAAGTCACCTCTGCCGTTGCCGGGTTAAATTGCTCACTGGGCTGAGTAATCGCCTCTGCCATTTTTAAAAGAGACTCTATTTCAGGCTTTAAGCTAAGTGCTTTGCTGGTGGGGGTCATAGAGCCTGCGGCACGCACAAGTAGTGGGTCGTCAAATAAGTCACGTAATCGTTTGAGTGCGTTACTCATGGCTGGTTGTGTTAGTGCGAGTTTATTAGCTGCTTTTGAAACACTTTTTTCATCAATGAGCACATTTAAGTACACTAATAAGTTGAGATCGACGTTACGTATATTCATATGATCAATTTTATTTATATGCTTTATTAATTACCTAAATTAAAGCCTGCTTGCTAAGGTGTAAACAATTAATAAAAAATAACCGCTATAAGTGGTAAAAATAAAAGTGTTGTAACCATGTCAAAATCGTTAACTAATCAAACCAATAATGCGCTACAGCAAGTTATTGCTACTAAGTTGGCCCGCGCTGTTTTTGCAGGCTTTGAAGCAATGTTTGCGCAGTTTTTAAATATTACCCTAGGTGCGCAAAGCCGGTTTGAACAACAAAAATATCACGATGTGCAAACTGCCATGCGCGAACGCTTACAAGTGTACGAACGTGAAGTAAAAAATGTCAGTGAAGCTGTGAGAGTTATTGCTTACGCTGAACTGACATGTTCGCAAACATGGCAACTAGCTAAAAATCTATACGGCGATATGGTGCAAAATCATGAAAACAAACCCATAGCACATACCTTTTTTAATTCTACCTTTGGTGCAATTTGGGACGATAAAAAAATTCGTACCGTACATTTGTTTGTATTAAAAGCAAAATACAGAAGCGAGCCGCGTTCGTATGAAAACTTAGTAAGCAGAATATCGTTTAAAGATGGGTTTAACCATGCTGTAAAAACGCTCATTACCCGCCAAGCATTTAGAGTGCCTTTTAGTCATTTAGACGCCGATTTACAGGCATTGCAAACAACGTTAATGGCCGGTGCAAAGCAACAATGCAAACAAGTGTATGAGCTTATAAATTTAAACGACGGGTTTATAGAATACGCAAATTCATTATTTTTTAGAAACAAAGCCTGTTACTTAATAGGGCGCTGTATTGCTAAAAATGGCGATAATATGCCTTTTGCTATCGCCATATTAAATACTAATAAAGGGTTAAAGCTTGATGCCGTAATGATGGGCGCCGATCAGTTAAGTTTACTGTTTGGTTTTGCTCGTACCTATTTTATGGTTGATACCGATCAACCCGCGCGCTATGTAGATTACTTAAGCGTGCTGATGCCACATAAAAAACGCTTTGAGTTATTTAACGCCATTGGCTTTATTAAGCACGCTAAAACAGAGTTTTATCGTTACAAAGTTGATACCACTAAAAATAGCCCTACTAATTTTAAATACGTGACAGCCCCAGGTACTCCCGGCATGGTTATGCTGGTATTTACCATTGAAGGGCTAGACTACGTTTATAAAGTAATAAAAGATAAATTTAGTGCACCAAAAACAGCCACCAAAGCGCAAGTAAAAGCCAAGTACAACTTTGTAAAGCAAGCCGACCGCGTAGGACGCTTAGTAGATACACACGAATTTAGGTATTTAGCGTTCGACCTCAGCCGCTTTAGCGACGAGTTACTTAAGCAAATGAAGGCACAAATTGGCAGCAGCATGGTTATATCGGGTAAGGCGCTTATTTTAAAGCATGTGTATGTTGAGCGAAAAATGACGCCGCTTAATTTATACATTAATCACTGCTCTAACAAAGCATTACAACAGGTTATGACCGACTACGGTAAAGCGATTAAAGACTTAGCCGGTGCTAATATATTCCCAGGCGATATGCTAATGAAAAACTTTGGTGTAACCCGTTGGGGGCGCGTTGTTTTTTACGACTTTGATGAAATTTGCCCATTAACTGATTGTCACTTTAGAGATGTACCTAGTGCACAAAACGACCAGGAGGAGCTAAGCGCCAACAGTTATTTTGATATAGCAGAAAACGATATTTTCCCCAGTCAGTTTAAGGTGTTTTTTAGCGCAAACGAAACGGCATTTAACTATTTTAACTGCGAACATAACGATCTGTTTTTAGCTGATTTTTGGCAAGCTTGCCAACAACAAATTAAATCAGGCTTTTTACCTGACGTATACCCGTATAAACAAAGCTGGCGGTTTAAATAAAAATAACTAACCCCATGTCTAGCTAGGGCCTGTTTATCTTTCGAGGTTAAATTTGCAGCCGTCTGTTTGGTAATTAGGCAAGGCAGAGCCTATGTAGTGTGGTTGTTCCCCATAAATAGGCGATAACGTAGCATAAATGCCAAACAGGCGCTGCCCGAAGGGTTTCTGCCTAGGGGCCATTTACTCTTTGTTGCCTACATGGATGTAGGTAAGGGGCGTGAGCAGGACGC
>NZ_LKBC01000002.1:0-1001986 GCF_001400005.1 Pseudoalteromonas sp. P1-30 | reverse complement strand
GCGCCGCGATTAAATGGCCCCTAGATTGAACAAATTTTAATCCTGAAAGGTTATCAGGCCCTAATTAAAAGGCTAAATACGGAGCATTAATGAAATATATTTCTCATAAGGGTGGCACCCTTGCATTTAGTGAAACCGATAAACCGGTTTTAAAAAGCCACGAAGTGCTAGTAAAAGTGTCTGCTATAGGTGTAAACCGCGCTGATTGCATGCAGCGCCAAGGTAAATACCCAGCGCCAGCTGGGGATAGCCCCATTTTAGGTTTAGAGTGCGCAGGCACAGTGGTTGAGCTTGGTTTTGATGTTGATAAAAGCTGGCTTAATAAACGTATTTTTAGCTTGTGCGCAGGCGGGGCTTACAGCGAATACGTTGCCATAGATGCTAAACAATTAATGGTATTGCCAGATGATTTAACCATGGTTGAAGGTGCAGCTATTAGCGAAGTGTACCTAACAGCATTTGGTGCGCTTTTTGAACTGGGTAAATTACAACAAGGCCAAACAGCGCTTATTCATGCAGGGGCAAGTGGTGTAGGCGGTGCGGCTATTCAAATGGCTAAAAGTGCAGGTGCAACGGTGGTTATTACTGCAGGCTCAGATGAAAAATGCGAGCATGCAAAAGCCCTTGGCGCCGATCATGCCATTAACTACAAAACAACTGATTTTGTAGAATATATGCAAGCAAATGAGCTTTTAGCAAATGCAATTGTAGATCCTGTTTCGGGCAGTTATTTAAATAAAAATGCGGCTATTGCTGCCATGGATTGCCAAATTATTATGCTCGCTTTTTTAGATGGGCGTTTTGCTGAGGTTGATTTTGCAGCGCTATTACGCAAACGTATTTCGTTTCATGCATCAACACTTAGAAACCGTAGCATTGAGTTTAAACGCCAATTACGCGATGACTTAGTTGCGCGTTTTTACAATGATATTGCTACTAAAAAGTACGACTTTAACGTGTATAAAACACTACCGTGGAGCGATGCAAACGAAGCGCATGCTATTTTAGAGCGTAATGAAAATGCCGGTAAAGTGGTATTACTTGTAGAATAACCACCCAATGTAACACTGAGGCGTGTGTTGGCGTTGTTAATGCATGGCTCAGCTAATATAATTTAGTAAATATAAAATACGTACAAAACACATAAGGTTAAAAATGAACCCAATACTAGCAATACTTAAAGAGCACAATGTAAGCGACGAAAAAGTAAAAGCATTGTTCGAGGCCTTTACACAAAACCCAATGATGGCAATGGCATTAGTACAAGAGCTTGGTATTCCGCCTGAAAAACTACAGCAGTTAATGGCCGTGGTTATGACTCAGCCGCACTTAATTAAAGAAGCCACCGACGAACTCGGCCTAGACTTTGAAAAAGTAAAAGAAGCGAAAGACAAGCTAAACCAACAATAAGCTTCACAAATTACTCCTTACCAAGGCATAAGCCTTGGTAATTCTACCTAAAATCACCACACTTTTTGTTACATTATTCATTGAACTGCTTGGTATTAAGCTAGTCATACTATTACTTATGATAGGTAGGGACTAGGTATGAAGCCACTTTATAAATTTTGGAAAAATAACCGTTCGTTAATTTTATTTATTGCGCTGATGAGCGTGTTTAGAAGCGCAGTTGCCGATTGGTATGAAGTACCGACAGGCTCGATGAAACCCACCATATTAGAAGGCGACAGAATCTTAACCGATAAAATGGCTTATGATATACGTATCCCTTTTACGCATATTCCTTTAGTTAAATTAGCCGATCCACAAACAGGCGATATTATTGTATTTGACTCACAAGCTGCTGATAACCGGTTAATTAAACGCGTAATTGGTGTGCCAGGCGATACGGTAGCGCTTTATAACAACGAGCTAGAAATTAATGGCGTTAAACTTAAATACAATAACTTGCAAAGCAATATTGATTCTTTAGATAAAATAGAAGATTTAAATGGCCACAAACATACGATTCGTGTTGCGCATACGCCTTCACAGCTATCGGGTTTTAATAAAATAACTATTCCTGAAGATTATTATTTAGCAATGGGTGATAACCGCGACCACAGTGCTGACTCGCGTGTTATTGGTTTAATCCCCCGCAGCGAACTACTTGGCAAAGCAGAGCGTATTATTGTGTCGCTTGATTACGACGATTATTACTTACCTCGTAAAAACCGCTTTTTAAAACCCTTACTTTAAGGCGGTTTTGGGCGCTAACCATACGCCCGATTTTAATCGCTTAGCTCTACAATTTTTTGCGCAATATTATAAAGCGAGCAGTGCGAGTCCATTGCTTGCTTTTGCAACTTTTTATGAGCTTGCTCTTCGCTAAGGCTTAGCTGCTCTATTAAAATATACTTTGCCTGATGTATTATTTTTTGTTCTGTTATTACCCGTTTAGCATCAACTAAAGCCTGGTTTATTTGCTTAATATGTTGGCTTTGCTCCATGATTAAGTCGTACATGCTTTTATTACTATTGAGTTTATTAGCAGCGGTATTTTGGGGGGTATTTTGTTTAAACGCGAGTTGGCCGTCGGTCATTGGCATGTATTGTTCTTCAAGGCTGCTTATAACTTGTTTATTTGAATTTAAAGTGCGCTGCGCCTGAGCAATTTGCATTGCTGCAGAGTCAATAAGGTAGTCACTGAGGTTTTGCTCTATTTTGTGCATAATATCGATACGCGTTGTTGTTACCTCGTACCACACCTCACTAAGCTGAGAAAGCGGCTGCGCATTTTCGTCATCTAAATTTTGTAAAAGCCCGCGTAGCTGATCCACTTGCTTATTTACGGGGTGATCAGTTAACGAGCGATAGCATTTTAATACGTGTTCGTCGGCATATTCGTTAAAAAACGTAAAGCTGTGGTGCTGTTGTTGAACAAAATGAGCAAGCTGTTGTTTTTGCTCCACGGTAAACTTACTTGATGCAAACGCTTGCGCGCCACAGGCACGTTCTTGTCCGGCGTATTCTTTACCTTGCATAAAATTAAAATAAGCCACTAGCAATCGTGTAACGCGCGGGTCGCTTGCGCCATCGGCGGCTTCTAAAATTATATTTAGCAAACACGAAATAAGCTGCGTATACGATTGAGTTGCATGCACTGGGGTAATTTTTTGATTTGCTATTTGTTGTCGCAGCTCTGGCAGCGCCTCTAACGATTGCAAACTATGGGTAATTAAATTGTACAAACGGGTGTGGCCCGTGTCGGCGTTATCGGTAATAAAGGTCGTTTTAATTGAGTGGTAAAACTGCGTTTGTGTTTGCTCTGTTAAGCTAATTTGTTGTTTTAACTGCGAAGCAAAACGTTTGCGGTTAGAGGCTAAGTAAATATTGCTCATGCCACGCTCTTTTTGTAACTGGTGTATAAAATCGCCCAGTTTAGTAAGCGATGCACAGCTTTTTTGAAGCTGTTTTAAGGCATGAATTTCTTGGTATTTTGCTGCTAATAAAAACTGTTTTGTGAGAGGATTGCTCGATAACATAGGACTTATTCCACACTTTTTTGTATATAAAGTGCAACCACTGTTCCAATCATTTAAAAAATTTTCGATTGAATTTAAAATTAAATTAAAACAGCTGCTTAAAGCCATACTTGTTATTTGTTCCCATTTTAGCTTATCTGTCCTTATTACAGGAATAAACCTTTTTGGTGCAAAAATAGTTGTTTTTGCACTCGATTGCGCCCTTCATGAACGAGGGGAAAAAAGTGTTTACTCTGTAAACTGCACAGAGCAAACACCAGAGGGGGAATTTATGCGTTACTACATTGCAGCAACGCTGGGCTGATAGCCATTTGATGATTTATTACCTCGCCAACCATAATTAGCGTAGGGCCCGTTAATGTGTGCTCCGCACTTTCGCTAATAATTTGCCCAAGCGTGCTGGTTATTATTTTTTGCTGGTTGGTGGTGGCATTTTCTATCAATGCGATAGGGGTTGTTTTAGGCCAGCCAACCGATTGCAAACCAGTACTTAATGCGTTTAAACGTCCTAATCCCATATAGACGACTAGCGTGGGGTTGTTAGAGTCTTGTACATAGGTGTAGTTGTGCCAATTAGGGAGTTTATTAGGATCGGCAAATTGCGCCGTTAAAAAGGTAACACTTCGGGCCACATCGCGAGCAGTAAGCGGTATACCAGTATAAGCCGAGGCTGCACACGCGGTAGTAACGCCCGGGACAATAGCAAAATTAATATTATGCTCTGATAGGGCGTTGGCTTCTTCATTGATGCGCGCAAAAATACTGGGATCGCCACCTTTTAAACGGACAACTTTAAACCCTTGTTGTGCGTATTTTACTAATAGGTCACTAATGGCAGCTTGTGGCATAGAGTGCTTGCCTGCGCGTTTACCTACATACACTCGCTGCGCATGTTTAGGCAGTGTATTTAAAAGCGCTTCACTAACTAGGCTGTCGTACAATACCACGTCGGCTGCTGCAATCAGGCGCTGCGCTTTTACAGTTATAAGCTCAGCATCGCCCGGACCTGCCCCTATTAAATACACGTGGCCGTTTTTTTGGTGTTTAGCTTTGTGCTTTGCATCTTGAGTGAGTTTATTAACAAACTTGTTTAGCCATGGGCTTTCAATACCCGAAAAATACGAAAGAACACTCATTTTATTGCTCCTTATGCTAACGCTGTAATGGCTTTTGGCTCAGCGCTAACAAAGACATTGCCATTGTCTATTTTGGCTTCAAATACGGGGAGCTGTATTGCCTCTGCTTCTAGGCACTCGCCGGTATTTAAACAAAAATGTTGCTTATACAAAGGGGAGGCCACTACTAATTTTCCATCAATAGAGCCAATAATGCCGCGCGATAGTACATTGGCTTTGCCTATCGGGTCGTAGTTGCTAATGGTTAACACAGGCTCACTATTTTGTGGAACATAAAATATGGCCACTTGCTGGTTGTTTACTAATGCGCATACGCCACTATTAGCAACTAGGTCGTCGGTTGTTCCAATTTTATGCCAATACATCAGCTTGCTCCTGCTCAATTTCCATTACGGGGATACGGTTTGTCGAATTTTGCTGGTTACGTTTTTCAGACTCAGTTGCAGGGCGAATTTGGTTGCGCTCTTGTACAAATAAAATATTGCTATCGGCATCTGGGCTATTAATAAATTGGCGGAACCGCTTTGAGGCCTCTGGACTTTCGACTGCTTTTTTCCATTCGCAGGCGTAAGTTTTAGTTATAAGCGCCATTTGGGTTTCAAGCTCATGGCAAATACCTAGGCTGTCGTCTATTACTACGCTTTTTAAATAATCTAACCCGCCCTCTAAATTTTCCATCCACACTGAGGTGCGCTGCAGTTTATCGGCGGTTTTAATGTAAAACATGATCACGCGGTCAATGTATTTAATGAGTGTTTCGGTATCTAAATCGGTAGCAAATAAATCAGCATGGCGCGGGCGCATACCGCCATTTCCACATACGTATAAGTTCCAGCCATTTTCGGTTGCTATTACGCCTATATCTTTGCTTTGTGCCTCAGCGCATTCGCGAGTACAACCCGATACGGCCATTTTAAATTTATGCGGGGCGCGTAAACCTTTGTAGCGGTTTTCAATCGCAATCGCGTGGCCAACACTGTCTTGTACGCCATAGCGACACCACGTGCTGCCAACACACGATTTAACGGTTCTGAGCGATTTACCATAAGCGTGACCGGTTTCAAAACCGGCTGCAATAAGTCTTTCCCAAATAATAGGGAGCTCTTCAAGGCGTGCGCCAAATAAGTCGATACGCTGCCCACCGGTTACTTTACAGTACAGGTTAAAGTCTTTGGCAACTTGACCAATAACAATAAGTTTGTCGGGGGTAATTTCACCACCCGCTATACGAGGAACGACAGAGTAAGAGCCATCTTTTTGCATATTTGCAAGGTAAGTGTCGTTGGTATCTTGCAGGCCAACATGAGCGGGTTCTAAAATAAACTCATTCCACGTTGAAGCTAAAATAGAGGCCACTGCAGGTTTGCATATTTCACAGCCGTGATGACCGCTGCCATGTTTAGCGAGCAAATCATCAAAAGTTTTAATGCTTTCTACTTTTACTAAATGCAGTAACTCTTGGCGCGAAAAAGCAAAGTGTTCACACACATGGTTGTTAACTTCAACCCCACGGCTTTGAAGTTCACTGTCGACTACCGATTTTAATAATGCGGCACAGCCCCCGCAGCCGCTGGCGGCTTTGGTGCAAGCTTTAACTGCAGATAAATCGCATGAGCCGCTATCAATTGCACCCACAATGTCGCCTTTGCTTACATTGTGGCACGAACAAATAGTGGCGGTATCGGGCAGGGCATTTCCCGCTAAAACAGGTGCTCCTTCGCTATCAGGTAAAATGAGGCACTCAGGGTGTGCGGGTAATTCCATGTCGTTTAACATGTACTGCAACAGTGTGTCGTAATCGCTAGTATCGCCAACAAGTACTGCGCCTAATAACTTGTTGCCTGCCTCATTTAAAATAATTTTTTTATAACAATCACGAATAGGATCTTGATAAATTAACTCTTTGCAATCGGGGGTTTTAGCGTGGGCATCGCCAATTGAGCCTACCTCTACCCCGAGTAGTTTTAATTTTGTGCTCATATCGGCGCCTAAAAACTCAAGTTCGCCGCCTGTAAGTTGGCTTGCAACCACGCGAGCCATGTTATATCCCGGGGCGACTAAGCCAAATAGCTTTTTGTCCCATAAGGCACATTCGCCAATAGCATATATATCAGGGTTTGATGTTTGGCATTGGTTATTTATTACAATGCCGCCACGTTGCCCTAATTCAAGTTCGGCCACTTTGCCAAGCTCATCGTATGGGCGAATACCGGCCGAGAACAAAATTAAGTCGGTTTCTAAAAACGTGTCATCTGAAAAATTTAATCTGTAACGGCTCGTTTCGCCTTTTACTATTTCGCTGGTGGCTTTAGCGGTATGCACGCTTACGCCCAATTTTTCAATTTTGTTTTTTAACAGCGTGCCACCTTGTTCATCAAGTTGTATCGCCATAAGTTGGGGTGCAAACTCAACTACATGAGTATCAAGCCCAAGTTGCTTAATTGCATTGGCTGCTTCAAGCCCTAACAAGCCGCCACCTATCACTACGCCACTTTTACTTTGCGCAGCGCTTGCTTTTATTTGCTCTAAATCTTCTAGGGTACGGTAAACCAAGCAATGGGGTTGGTCATTCCCTTTAATTGGCGGCACAAACGGGTACGACCCTGTTGCTAAAATAAGTTTATCGTAATTAAATTTATCACCGGTTTGAGTGCTAACTACCTTGTTTGTTTTATCTATTTCATTAACCCACTGGTTAGTATGCACATTTATATTTAACTGCTGATAATTATCAAAAGTGGTTAGGGCTAAATCGGCGGCTGTTTTACCATCAAACACGCTGGATAAGTAAACACGGTCATAAGCTAAATTTGCTTCTCCACACAGTACGGTAATGTGCGCGTTAGCGTCGCTTTGGCGCATTTGCTCTACAAAATGGTGCCCAACCATCCCATTCCCAATAATGAGTATTTTTGTTGGTGTTTGCATTGGTATCCCCTCAATGACGGTTTAATTTAAAAACAAAAAAGCCCGCCACAGTTACAAATTAATGCAACTGCGAGCGGGCTTCTTTGCCTGTGGTCATAACAACCTAAATGTGTGTCGTTTTAATAACGAACGGTATGGTTATCATATAAGCAAAAACACGGCCATTTTTATAAGTGTTTGTTTTTTAATAGCTACATTACTTTTAAATGGTTTTACTTACGCATATTTGAATTGTTTTGGTGCGGGGCTAGCACTATGGGAGTGCACATAATGAGGCTACAAAGTGCTGTTTAGTCAGCAAAAGTGCATTTGTGCCGTTAACTAATAACGAGGGGTAAGCGTTTAGGCTATAAATAAAAAATGCGCTTTGTTATTTTCAGATAACAGTAAGCGCATTAATACTGTAAAGCGGCTTTACTTGCTTTGTTTAGCTAGGGTTTCTACTTCGGTATCTTCAACAGGTTTAAAGCTGCCCGTCGCTTCATCGTAGGTTTTAATTTCTGCAGATTCTATATCATATACCCAGCCGTGTAGCTTAACTTGACCGGTTGCAATTTTTGCAGCCACAGCAGGGTGTGTTTTTATATGCTGTAGTTGTTGTACTACGTTTTCTTCAATTACTAAGCCTAGGTGGTCGTTATTGTTTAGCTCTGCGCAACCGCATTTTTCTTTTACAACTTCAGTTGCTACGCGGCTGTGGCCAAGCCACTCTTTAACGTGCGGTAAGCTTGATAAACCTTCAGTATTTATAGCGCCTTTCATTGCGCCACAATCCGAGTGTCCACAAATAATAATGTGCGATACGCCCAGTGCAGCCACCGCAAATTCAATTGAGGCTGTCATACCGCCGGTTTGATTACTATGTGGCGGGATAATATTGCCCGCGTTACGACAAATAAATAATTCACCGGGTTCAGTTTGAGTCACTAAGTTAGGATCGATACGTGAGTCGGCACAGGTGATAAATAACACTTCTGGGTTTTGACCATTGGCTAGTTTTTGAAACGCTGCTTTTTTTGATGGGTAAACTTCTTTTTGAAACTTAGCCACGCCCGAAATAATATGTTCCATGTACAACTCCTATTGGTGTAATTTAATCGTGTTATTTATAGCTTTATTCGCCTGACAAATTAGCGCCATTATAACTTTGTTCTTGTTTGTTTTGTACTATTACACTGTTTAATAAATCTCATACTCGCGAACAAAGGGCGACACACGTGCATGAAGTTATTGGCGTATACATGATCGTACCTAGCAGAGGCTTCGAGTAAAATAAAAGGCGGTAAGTGGCGAAAAAGGTGGTTGAGAAGGTTATTAGCTTAACTTGCTTTAAGTTTATGGGCTGATTTTAAGTTATACATGCGCTGATCCGCTAAGGTTAAACACTCAGTATGGCTTTGGCACTCATCGCTAGATGCTATGCCATAACTAATACCTGATTGCGGCCATTGCTGTTGAATAGTGCGATGTAATGCGGTGAGCTTCTGGGTAAGTGTGGTTTTTAGTTGGGGAAGGTGTGATTTGTTTTTGACTTTACATAACCAAATAAATTCATCGCCCCCGGTTCTAAATACGGTGCCGTCTTGCGCTAGATGCTGTGTCATTAATTTTGCAGCATTAATTAAAAACGCATCACCTTTGGCGTGCCCAAGCGCATCGTTTATTTTTTTTATTCCATCACAATCTATAAACACAATGATGTAAGCACTATGTGCAAGTTTAATCAGCTCATCATTTAATAGTAGTCGATTGCCAACTTGGGTTAGAGGATCAAAGCGAGATTCATGTAACAAGGTACTAAATTCGTGCTGTTTTAACTTTAGCCACTCAGACAAAGAGAGCACAATACACACACAATCTATTGCTAAGGCTAACAGTACAAGTATTTCTGAAGAGGTCGCATTTATTAAATCAAAATGAAACGCAACGTATACTACTAATGACAGGCTATAGAGCATATTTCCAAATAAAAAATACTTGGCTCTAAAATCGTTCAGGCTAAGCATAGCAAACCCGGTGGTTAAGCTAAGCATAACCCATACGGCTGCTAAAAAGTGCGCGATATAAAACACTAAATAAAAAGGCATAAATAGACTGCAGATACCACATACAAATGCACTAACGGTAAAGTATTTTAAAGCACTCCCAAGCTTATTGGCTTTTTCTTTATCGAAGTTAAACAGGTAGTAGGTAAATGCTGCTGCGCAACTCACAGCAAAGGCAAATAAATAAATCCCTAAGTAATGTTTATTAAAAGAGGGGCTGGCATAAGTTGTATTTACAGCGCCCGAAGCAAACGCCCAGCCAAGACCGTGCAAACCGACATACCCAGCACAAAACAAGGCCACTTTTTGCTTTACTCTTAAAAACATTACAAAGGCCATCATTGCTAAAGTGAGCATGACAGAAATAGTAATAAGGCTTAATGAGTTTATATAAAACTGATGATGCAAAAATACACCTTCGCTTAAAATACTTAAATCAACCGGCGTTGGATAGTGTTTGGCTTCTAAATATATCCATAAATAGCCACTGCTTGGCGCATAGAAGGGCAGTTTAAATGCTTGTCCATGCATTAAAATTGCCGGTTGATTAACGTGAGACTGCGAAAAATCAGCAAGCTTAACTATATCCCCCTGTTCGGTTTGCCAATAGGCTAAACCAACGTCGATAAAATTGGCTTGCGGCAGCACATACCAAGCTCCAGTGGTGGGGTTATTTAACGCAATTTTTGTTATTACAGCGCCACTTTTACCGAGCAGGTTACTCGTTTCACTAGCGTTTTTATAAGATGTAATTACTTGCTGTGCAGAAGGAGGCGCATTGAATGCTATGACAGGGCGCCACAGGTTATCATCCTCTAGGGTAATGTTGTTATTAAGTGTATAAGCAGGTGTTAGCGGGCTAAACAAAGCACAGAAAAAGAATACTGTTAATATACCAACCCGCACCATACCTAAACTCACTTTAAAAACCCACTAAGCGATTATAATCAAATTGTAAATAAATAGTATATAAATCAAACAAAATTATCGCCTTTAAGTAATGGCTTAATTTGGCTTTAAATAACAAACTGCATTAATAAATAAGTAATACGAGGGCGTTTTTGTTTAAACGAATTTATAAACACTGCGGGTGTTTGCAGTATTAGTTAGGATTTAAGGTGGGTAGCGCGCTAACCAACTGAGTTACAGTCGTACAAATAGTATCTTAATTATATTTATTCAGAGGAGAGAATAGTTTTGGTACGACCGAGTGGATTCGAACCAGCGTCTTCGGCGTGGGCATAAAGATTAGGAAGCGCGCTAACCAATTGCGTTATGGTTTAACTATTAAAAGAAATAGGTTAATTAAATTGATTCAGTGGGATGAATCAATTTTGGTACGACTGAGTGGATTCGAACCACCGACCTCTACCATGTCAAGGTAGCGCTCTAACCAACTGAGCTACAGTCGTACAAAGAGTATCTTAATTATATTTATTCAAAGGGAAGAATAAATTTGGTACGACCGAGTGGATTCGAACCACCGACCTCTACCATGTCAAGGTAGCGCTCTTAATTATCAGCGGCCGCTAATATATAGCGTGGTGAGTGGTGAATCAAGCAAGTTTGTTGCTTTTACGTTTATTTGCCGTTTTTTTATTCATATTGGGCTGATTTCACACGTTTTATAAAAGTTTTGCCACCAGGTAACGTGTTTTTTGGCTGAGCCTTTAAGCTGGTTTAGTAGATTGTTTTGTGAATCCAGCGCTATCAAAGTATTTATTTGCTTATTTGTTATGGCTTGGTCAAACCACAGTTGGTTATACAAAGGTAAAAGTGTTTCAAGGTAGCCTGCTAAATTAGCCTGATAAGGCTGTATTTCTTTAAGGAAATACTTTTGAAACACGTTACTGACGATAGTGGCTATTTTTTTATTTTTTCCTGCTGGGCATATTTCATCGATGGATTGCGATTCGATAAATCGCGTGGCTGAATTATTAAACGCTATTTGCAGCCGTGCAGAATAAATGAGTAATTGGTTAAAACGGTACTTATTCAGCTGCTCTAACGCGTTAAAAATGTCTGCGGGGTTAATTTTTAAGTAGTGTTTATTGAGTATGTGTTGTTTTATGAGTGCAAGCTGCTGCATGGCCGCTACCGTGTCGCTAAACCCTGCCGGCGAGACAGAAAGCTCTGCGCTGCTAGCTTGCCACGTGTTTTTTAGCTCAAATTCGTTATACAACATTAAATTAAAGTAGTGGTTTAGTGTTTGCTCTTTATGTGTTTTTGCTTTTAACAAGGTTTTATAAACTGCTGAGTCAGGCTCAAGCGTGCTTAAGCACTGCTGTGCATTTTGCACAAACTCTATTTGATACTTTAAAACACCGGCATGTCCGGCCGTTTTACCAAGCTGATTGTTGTGCTCACTAATAAGTAAGCTGAGCTTACAATGGCTTAAGCTTGCAAGTTCAATCAAGCTAATGGTAGTGCTGTTTGAAAGCGTGTTAGGGGGTAAAAGCGGGCTAATTGCTTCAGGTTTACTTAAACCGGGGGCTTGGGTTTCAAGGGGATTACTTAAGCGTGCTATGTATGTTTGATAAGTGTTGCTGGGCGCTTTTGAACACCCAGCAAGCACGGCGCAACACACAGCTAATAAACAACTTAACCATGTTTTGCTTGGTATTAATGTTAGTGCTTTTTTATACAAATGGCGCCTGCTTTAGTCGCTTATTAACGGTGAACATAAGCCATACAGCAGCAACGGTTAAACCAAAAATAATACCTATCCAAAAACCGTGCGGCCCCATGGCGGGCACAATTAAATCTGTTCTTCCCAATACGTAGCCTAAAGCAAAACCGATTAACCAGTAAGATATAAACGTTATATACGATATAGGCTGCGTATGTTTTAAACCTCTTAAAATGCCGTTCGCAGCGACTTGGAGTGCATCAGGAATTTGATAAATACATGCCAAAATCATAATTGAGGTCGCTAATGCAATAACAGCTGGGCTGTCGGTGTATAGTTGGCTTATTAAATCGCGGCCAATAAAGGTTATAAAAGCTAAAAATAACGCAATAGCAATGGCTAATATGTAGCTGGTTGATATAGCAGTTTTTAATTGGCTTAAATGGTTTTGACCAAATAAATTACCAATACGAATACTAATGGCGATAGATAAGCTCAGTGGCATCATAAATAATAACGCGGTCACGCTTCCCGCAATTTGATGGCCCGACACTGCAACAGCACCTAAGTGTGCAATAAATAAAGGTATACACGCAAATAGCGTAATTTCAAAAAAGGTGGCCAACGAAATAGGTATACCTAATTTAGTAATAATTCCAATGGTTTTAATATTGGGCTTTTCAAAATTTGCCAGCAGGGCTTTTGCATCAATTTTTTTACTAAACTGGCAATACGTTACTTGTGCAACAGCCATTACAGTTAGTACCAATGCCGTAGCAATGCCACAACCAGCGCCGCCGTAGGCTGGTAAGCCAAATAAACCATTTATAAAAATATAGTTAGCCGGAATATTAACGCCAAGGCCGAGCAAGCTGATATAAAAAGCGGGTTTTGTCATGCCCATGCCTTCGGTCATATTGCGATAAACGGTAAAAATTAAAAAACCAAAGGCTCCCCATTTCACAAAATGGATATAGTCATACGCAAGGCTTGCGATAGCGGGGGTTGTATCGAGTTTTAAAATCACTATATCGGCTAGGTTGGCTATACCAAAACCAATTGCGCTTAAAATAGCGGTTAAATACAGAGCTTGCTGAAAATAATGGCTAATACCTTTTTTATCGTTAGCGCCCGCAAATTGGGCAATAATACCGGTTAACGCGAGCAAAATACCTTGCAGCGCCAGTAATAACGGGTTCCATATACCGGTTGCAATCGACAGCGCAGCCAAATCTGTTGGGCTTACTTGGCCTGCCATAATGGTGTCGACCACCGACATTAAAACGAGTGTTACTTGTGCTAAAAATACAGGTACTGCAAGGGTGATTAAACGTTTGGCTTCCCAGCTACTAAAGGTCATAAAAACAGCTATTTGATAAAACAGGGCGCAATTGTAATCGATTGTGTTTAAAATAAAAATCACTGTTGTGAATGATTTTACGAGTTGATACGTTAAACTAGCACTTTGTAATAATTTTAAGTGATTTTATGTTTACAGGAATCGTTCAAACTCAAGCTACTGTTGTATCTACCACGCATACCGAAGGGGTTTTACGTTTGGTTGTATCGGTAGGTGATGAATACGTTAAACATTTAGATTTAGGCGCCAGCATTGCAATTAATGGCTGTTGTTTAACGGTGGTTAAAGTTGAATTAAGTAACCACGATGTAGTGGCGCAAGTACATTTTGATGTAATTGATGAAACACTATTACTAACTAATTTAGGCAAGCTTGCAGTAGGTAGCTTAGTTAATTATGAGCGCTCAGTAACCTTTGGTACTGAATTAGGTGGGCATATTGTGTCGGGGCACATACACTGCACTGCCCATATCGGGCAAATAGTTAAGCAACAAAATAACTGTAAAATTCAGTTAAGCTTACCTACTAAATGGCAAAAATATGTTTTGTACAAAGGCTTTGTAGCAATAAATGGCGCAAGTTTAACCGTGGGCGAAATTGACGAGCAGGGGTTTTGGTTACACCTGATCCCCGAAACGCTGGCCATTACAAATTTAGGTAACGCTCAAGTGGGTGATGAACTAAATATAGAAGTCGATCAGCAAACTTATACCATTATTAACACGGTAGAAAATTACTTACGCCACCAAGGCTAAAAAATTTGTTCATCGTCGCTGTCTATGTGTAACTCTAATTTTTTATGAGCATGGTCTATGTGCATGTTTAAATGAATAGGGTTACAACAGGCACTGCATTCTTCTACGTAGTCTTGATCCCCCATACTTGCGTCAATGTCTAGGTGTATGTGGTTGCCACAGTGTGGACACGTGATACGTTGTGATAAAAAATCTTTCATAATCACTCCAATAGTACCAAGGTAAGAATTAACTTATTGATACACATTAATTAAGTTGTGCAGTTATACTAGCAACAACTTGATGGCTCAAAACTGAACTAAACAACAAGGTATTGAGCCTAAATAACATCCTTTTTAAATATAGTGCTGAAGCAACGATTATGACAGTTATTTTACGCCTTATGAGGCGTTATTATTTAAAGCGATAGCAGCTCATCAATATGCTGCTTAGCCTGAGTAAGGTAGTGCCCTGCAAATATATTTGCGTGATTTAAAATAGGGTAAAGTTGGTATATTGCTTTGCGCTTTTTATAGTTTTCGCTTAATGGGTATTGCGCGTTATAGGCGTTATAAAAATCATCAGGTAAGGGGGCAAATAGCTCGCTCATTGCAATATCTACCTCGCGGTCTCCGTAATAACATGCGGGGTTAAATAAGGTCGGTACATTTTTAATAAAGCCCATATTTCCTCGCCAAAAGTCACCATGTACTAAAGAGGGCTCCACAATATGGCTGTGCAATTGCTCTTTTACCAAATTAATTAATAGCTCAGGCTCTACAAGCTGAATGCCTTTTTCGGCTAATAGTTGCAGTTGCCAACCTATGCGCTCTTCTGCGTAAAATAAGTCCCATTTTTTATGCCATTGGTTTGGTTGCACGGTAGTGGCTAGGTAATTATCTACATCAAAGCCAAACATTGCTTGGTCGTGCTTTTGGTGCAGCATAGCCAGTTGTTTACCCATATCGTGCCAATGCGTGTGGGGCTGTTTATCAAGTACTAACCATTCAAGTACAATAAACGAAAATTCAATATTAGCACCTGTTACAATGCAGTCGGGCACCATAAAAACACTATTTTGGGTGAGCTGCTTAAGTCCTATCGCTTCGCTTTCTAGGCGATCTAGTTCGCTTTTAAGGGCAATTTTAACCAGGTAATTGTGTTTTCCATCGGTGAGTTGATAGAGTTTATCGGTATTTGTACTTTGCAGCTGACGTTTGTAAGTATGTTTAAAGTCATAATGAATGGCTTGGCTAATGTGCTCGTTTACTGTTTTCCACATATCAATTGCTCGCCTTTTAAACAGATACTTAAACTATGGCAAAAAAGTATTAATTTAACAAACTAATCGTTGTAAAATTAACGATATAAAAAATGCTAATGGAGTAACAATGAACAAAAGTTTTATCACCAATTTGCTCGCTGTCTTGTGTGTAGTTATAGGCTACTTTTTTAACCACGCTATTGTGTTATCGGTGGGGTTATTTGCGCTATCTGGTGCTGTCACAAACTTATTGGCTGTTCATATGTTATTTGAAAAAGTGCCTTTGTTATACGGCTCGGGTGTTATTGCTCTAAAATTTGAAAGCTTTAAAGTGGCTATTCGTAATTTAATTTTGACTGAGTTTTTCTCTGAGCAAAAAATTAATAACCTACTTAGCAAAGCACAACCTAATATCGACTTTGAGGGCATTATTACTAAGGTTGATTTAAACCCTGCATTCGACAACCTACTTCAAGTAATAGAGCAATCACAGTTTGGGAGTATGTTAGGTATGTTTGGTGGTACAGCGGCTATAGAGCCAATGCGAGAAAAGTTTATTGAAAAAATGCAGCTATCACTTGCGCAAATTAGCCAAACAGACGATTTTAAAGTGCTAGTAAACGATACGTTATCGCAAGGGAATAGCGCACAAAGCTTACATGCTACGGTACTTAAATTAGTTGATGAGCGTTTAAATGAACTCACCCCTAAAATGGTTAAAGACATTATTCAAACTATGATACGTGAGCATTTAGGTTGGCTAGTAGTATGGGGCGGTGTGTTTGGCGGTTTATTTGGCTTAATTGCGGCCATTATTTAATAACTAAGCCTGCTTACAAAGCAGGCTTAATTTTGTGTTAACGCCATACTATTTTGGCCCTGTGATGATTACTTTTTCTGGGTTGTACGATTTAGCTAAGTCTTTAATTGATGTCCGAGTACTGGTATCAATATTTAAATAATTTGCGCTTTTATCAAGGTTATACAAAGTAACAAAGTCGCCCATTGATAAGTTATTACAGTGCAGCTTTTTGCTCATTACCGCTTTGCTTATATTTAAATCCCGTGACGCTTTACGTACTACGTACGATTTATTAGCTGCAACAGCCATACAAGCCTGTGTACCTGGCGATGAATCGGCCGCGACAAATTGGGTGGCTAATGCTGGTTTTGCAATTAGTAAAGTAGCGCCTAGTACCATAGTTGTGCATAAAGTAGCTTTTAACGTGTTCATAATTAGTCCTCATTGTTTGTGGTTCAGCTTTATTATTGAGCGATTCAAACTAAAAAGCTGTTAACCAAACGCAACAAGGTGTAAGCAGGTATGTTTAAAAATACACACTTAAGCTAGGTGACTGAATTTAAGCCCTAATAAATGTGTTTTTTGACACACTTAGGCAAAATTATTTTATAGCTACTGACATATTTTCTCAGCCTGCTATTATCGCCCCCATTATTTACGCGCTTAATTTTTAGGAGAACCAGTGAGCAAAACGTTAGCCCGCTATTACCAGCAAGCGTATGCCTGCGAACACAAGCATTTTAACCAATGTTTTTATTGTGGATGCGAAGCCACAGAGCGCGATCATTGCCCGCCGTTACATATGCTACAGAGCATTATTGATTTAGGCGAAGAGGCCGACTTTGTCTCTATTGCCGCGTGTTATGAGTGCCATGCCTTATTACATAATGAAAGGCTAATGACGATAGATGAGCGTTTTTCAAAACTTAAAAAAAAGCTCTCTAATAAGTACGCTAAGGCGCTGCGTGTTTATAACATGTGGGAAGAAAACGAATTAAGCGAAATGAGTGACGAATTTGCGCACAGCATTCAAGCGGGTATGAAATTAGGTAAAGAGGCATCTGAGCGTTTAGCGTTTACAGGCTTTACATATGCCACCGAAGAAGCCCGCGTGACCGTACGCGAAAAAACCAAAGAGTTTGATGTAGAAGGCACCGTTTTTACCGACTTTAAAGACGCGTTAAATTACTGTATTAACGTACTTAAAGTTCACAAAAGTGACTTTTATAAAATATTGGTAGAGGATTATAACGGCGACTTTAATAGGGCACTTAGCCAGTATCGTCATCGCCATGATAAAGTAACAGCAGCAAGCGATGGCAATACATTAATTAAGGATTTTGCTAAGCAACATAAGCAAAACTCAGACTTTGTAACTCGCACCGTAAAACACTTTATAAACAAAGACCCATCGCTTACTACCGAAGGCGCACTTGAAAAACTGTATAACAATTATATAAAAAAATAATTACAGCCGTTTAACTCATTTAGTCGCTTTTTTACCTGTTTTTTTAGCTTTATTACGCCGCTTTAGCTAAAGTAGCAAAAAAACAGGAGAACCTAACAAGATGCAAAAATTTGCTCCCTCATTGTTAGCAGTTGGTTTAGCTGCTGCCCTTGTTGGTTGCCAAGAAAACGGCCCACAAGATGCAAAAATTACCATTAATAAAAACCCATACCCAAGTACCTACACACCGCTTGCAAGTAAAAGCACATTAATTATCAATGCAACAGTACTTACTGGCACTGGCGAGCGCTTAGATGACGCCGATGTTTTACTTGTTGATGGTAAAGTACAACAAGTAGGTAAAGACTTATCGGCCAATGCAGATGCAACCATTGATGCACAGGGCAAATGGGTTACCCCAGGTATTATTGACGTACACTCTCACTTAGGTGCTTACCCAAGCCCATCGGTTGAGTCTCATCAAGACGGAAACGAAATGACCAGCCCAAATACTGCTGAGGTGTGGGTAGAGCATTCTGTATGGCCTCAAGATCCTGGCTTTAACCGCGCGCGCGAAGGCGGTATTACTTCACTACAAATTTTACCAGGCTCAGCTAACTTATTTGGTGGCCGTGGCGTAACACTTAAAAACATTCCTGCGCATACCATGCAAGCAATGAAATTCCCTGATGCGCCTAATGGTTTAAAAATGGCCTGTGGTGAAAACCCAAAACGCGTATATGGTCGCCAAGGTACTTTGCCTTCAACCCGTATGGGTAACATGGCCGGTTACCGTATGGCATGGGCAGAAGCCCAAGAGTACAAACGTGCATGGGATAAATACGACGCCGATTATGAAGCAGGTTTAAACCCAGAAGCACCAGTTCGCGATATTAAGCACGATACTCTTCGCGCGGTCATTGAAGGTGAAGTGTTAATTCATAATCACTGTTATAAAGCTGAAGAAATGGCGATGATGATCGACCTTTCAAAAGAATTTGGCTATCACGCAGGTACGTTCCATCACGGTGTAGAAGCTTATAAAATTGCAGATTTATTAGCTGAAAATGGTTCGTGTGCTGCACTTTGGCCAGATTGGTGGGGCTTTAAAATGGAAGCCTACGACATGGTTCAAGAAAACGTAGCTATTGTTGATGCGGTAAAAAATTCGTGCGCCATTGTGCATTCTGACTCAGACACCACTATTCAGCGCTTAAACCAAGAAGCGGGTAAAGTAATGTACCGTGCAAACGAAAATGGCTTTGATATTTCGGAGCAGCACGCGATTAAGTGGATCACCTCAAACGCGGCTAAATCATTAGGTATTGAAGATAAAACTGGTTCGCTTGAAGCAGGTAAGCAAGGCGATGTGGTTATTTGGAACCAAAACCCATTTAGCGTTTACGCAAAAGCTGAACAAGTATTTATTGATGGCGCAAAAGTTTACGATAGAAACGATAGCGCATTTCAAGCACAAAGTGATTTTATGTTAGGCCAACAATAAGGAGCCCAGAATGAAAAATTTATCACGTTCGTTTTCGCTATCTCTGGTTGCTGCCGGACTATTATCCTCAGGTGCAGCCAATGCACAATCGCTTGCTATTATTAATGCCACGCTGCATACGGCAACCGAGCAAGGCGTTTTAGAAAACGCCAGCATTGTTATGGATAACGGTAAAATTACCGCTATTAATCCACAGCAAGTACAAGCAGATAAAGTTATTGATGCGAATGGGCAAATTGTAACCCCAGGTTTTATTGCTAGCATTAATCAACTTGGCTTAGTGGAAGTAAGTGCAGTTGCAGGGTCACGCGATGCAGGCGAAGAAAAAGCAGGCATTGATTTTGATGTAAGCCTTGCTTATAACGCTCACTCAAGCCTTATCCCGTATGCACGTAAAGGCGGTGTAACCCGCGATGTAATTACCCCGCATGGTGGCGATAGTATTTTTTCGGGCTTAGCAAGCGTTGTTGATTTAAGCGGTGATTTACAAGGCGACATACAAAAACAAGCTGCATTAGTGGTTTATTTAGGTGAGCGCAGTAAGGGCTCGCGCGCATTTACATTGCAAACGCTAATTAATAAGCTTGAAGAGCACCAAACAAAAGCAGCTAAAAAGCCTAAAAAAGACGACGACAGCACCCCAAGTACTGAAGATAAAGTAATGGTTAAAGTACTTAGCGGCGATATGCCACTTGTAGTGGGTGTATCTCGTGCGGCTGATATTATTGAGCTAATTAAAGTTAAAGAGCAATTTGGTATTAATTTAGTGCTCAATGGTGCACAAGATGCTGTTGTTGTTAAAGAGCAGATTGCTAAAGCGCAAGTACCAGTAATTATGAGTGCTATGGATAGCTTACCTTCAAGCTTTGACTCTTTACATGCCAGTTTAGATAACGCAGCCGCGCTTGAAAAAGCTGGGGTAAAAGTTATTTTAACTGTGGGCGGCGATGCCAGCCATAATATTTACCAGCTTCGTTTTGATGCCGGTAATGCAGTTTCGTACGGCATGAGCCAGCAAGGCGCACTTAATGCTGTTACATCCAATGTAGCCGACGTATTTGGCATAAATGCAGGTAGCCTTGAAGTAGGTAAAGCTGCCGATGTGGTTGTATGGAGTAACGATCCATTTGAGCTAAGTAGCCATGTAAGTAAAATGATTATTAACGGTGAAGAAATATCTACGCAGTCGCGCCAAGATAAACTACGTGAGCGTTATACCACTGAGTCATCTATGCCGCGAGCTTATACAAAATAATTAATATAGCTATAATTATCCAAAATTCAGGTTAATTATTAAAGGCCGCTACTTTAAAGTTAAAGTAGCGGCCTTTTTATATAAAATAAAGACACAAAAAAACCGCTTACTTTAAACGTAAGCGGTTTTTTAATTTAATCTAAAATTATACTAATTTAGATAAAATTTCGTTAAACGTTGCACTTGGGCGCATTGCTTTAAACGCTGCATCATCATTTGGTTGGAAGTAACCACCAATATCCATTGAAGGACCTTGTGCATCGTTAAGCTCGCTTACGATTTGCTCTTTTTGCGTTTCTAAATCGCTCGCAATTTGTGTAAATTGCGCTTTAAGCTCGCTGTCTTCGTCTTGCTTAGCCAGCTCTTGTGCCCAGAATAAAGATAAGAAGAAGTGAGAACCACGGTTATCAATTTCTTTTACCTTACGTGAAGGCGACTTGTTTTCAGCTAAGAACGTACCTGTTGCTTTATCTAGCGTATCAGCAAGTACTTGTGCTTTTTTGTTGCCTGTATTCACGCTTAGGTGCTCAAGCGAAGCCGCTAGTGCTAAAAACTCGCCTAACGAATCCCAACGTAAGTGGTTTTCTTTTTCGAACTGTTGAACATGCTTAGGTGCTGAACCACCTGCGCCAGTTTCAAATAAGCCACCACCGTTCATTAGTGGCACAATAGAAAGCATTTTAGCACTGGTACCCAGCTCTAAAATTGGGAATAAATCTGTTAGGTAGTCACGTAATACGTTACCCGTTACAGAGATAGTGTCTTTACCTTCTTTAATACGCGCTAATGAGAATAAAGTTGCTTCAAGCGGTGCTAAAATTTGAATGTCTAGGCCATCAGTATCGTGATCTGGTAAGTATTTGTTTACCTTTTTAATAAGCTCTGCATCGTGAGCACGGTTTTCATCTAACCAGAAAATAGCTGGTACGCCCGTCGCACGTGCGCGGTTTACAGCAAGCTTAACCCAATCTTGGATTGGTGCGTCTTTAACCTGACACATTCTCCAAATATCGCCTTGCTCAACAGCGTGCTCAAGTAATGTTGTGCCATTTGCATCAACAACACGAATAGAACCATCCGCTTTTGCTTCAAACGTTTTATCGTGAGAACCGTATTCTTCTGCTTTTTGAGCCATTAGGCCTACGTTTGGTACGCTACCCATAGTGGTAGGATCGAACGCGCCGTTTTCTTTACAAAAATCAATTGTAGCTTGGTAAACGCTTGAGTAGCTACGATCTGGGATCACAAAGCTAGTGTCTTGTAGTTTACCGTCGTTGTTCCACATTTGACCGCTTGAACGAATGGCAGCAGGCATAGACGCATCAATGATCACATCGCTTGGAACGTGTAAGTTAGTAATACCACGGTCAGAATCAACCATTGCAATAGCAGGACGCTCAGCGTAAACCGCTTGAATGTCTGCTTCAATTTCTTCGCGCTTAGCATCATCTAATGTTTGAATTTTAGAATAAACGTCGCCTAAACCGTTATTTACATCAACACCTAGCTCTTCAAAAAGCTCGCCGTGTTTAGCAAATACGTCTTTGTAGAAAACTTTTACCGCATGACCAAAAATAATAGGGTCAGATACTTTCATCATTGTCGCTTTCATGTGAAGCGAAAATAATACGCCTTTTTCTTTAGCTGCATCAATTTCTGCTGCTAAAAACGCTTGTAGTTTAGCTGCGCTAATGCGCGATGCATCAATTACTTCGCCAGCAATTAGCGGCGTGCTTTGTTTAAGTACAGTTACATCGCCATTAGTCGCTACGTGCTCAATACGTACATCAGTTGCTGCATCAACAGTTACAGATTGCTCAGAACCAAAGAAGTCACCTTCGCTCATGCTCGCAACGTATGATTGTGAGTCTTTGCTCCACGCACCCATTGAATGAGGGTTATTGCGTGCATATTCTTTAACAGAACCTGGTGCACGACGATCTGAATTACCTTCACGCAATACTGGGTTTACAGCACTGCCTTTAATTTTGTCGTAAGTTGCTTTAATTTTAGCTTCTTCATCATTTTTAGGCTCAGCCGGGTACTCTGGTAGTGCGTAGCCTTTTTCTTGAAGCTCTTTAATGACAGCGCGTAATTGCGGTACAGACGCACTGATGTTTGGTAATTTGATGATGTTTGCTTCTGGTGTTTTTGCAAGTTCGCCAAGCTCTGCAAGCGCATCGCCTATGCGTTGCTCTTCAGTAAGGTAATCAGCGAAGTTTGCAATTACACGACCTGCTAATGAGATATCGCGAGTTTCAACTTCAACACCTGCCGCATTTGTATAGGCTTGGATAATTGGTAGCAACGAGTAGGTTGCTAGCGCCGGAGCTTCGTCCGTTTTAGTGTAGATAATTTTTGATGTCATCATCATTCCTAGATAGTAGGCCGCAGTGGCCGTATTCAACAATGCAAAGAAACTCATTAGCGCATGGTTGCGTTAACAAGCAGTTTGTTAGGTGTCGGTACTCTTAATATGCCAAAAGGCAGAATAGTCACACCTGACTAACTGATTTTTATAGGTTGCAAAGTACACGTATTTTAGCCGCGTAAAAGCATAAGCTAAAATGTAACCGCGTAATTTAGCAACAAGAGTGTAACAAGCTTGTTTAAAAAGGGCTAGCGCTTGCGCTTTTGAACAGCCTTAATTAGCAGGTAACTGTTAGAACATTGGGGTATATAAAATAAAATCAAGGAAAAGGGTTGAATTTAGCGTGTATAGGAGCAATTTAGTAATAAGAAGAGAGTTGAATGGTAAGTGGGGAATTAAGCGAGGATCTAAATTAGGTCGCTCGCTTTAGTCGAACAAATTTTTGATCACTCTAAAATGTCGCCGTTAGGCGCAATGTTTTTAGCGTGTAAGCCCTTAGGGCCTTGTTCTAGCTCGAATGTTACATCCTGACCAGCTTTAAGTGTCTTATAACCGTCCATTACAATCGTTGAGTAATGAGCGAAAATATCATTCTCGCAGCCGTCTTCTACGATGAAACCAAAACCTTTGGCGTTGTTGAACCATTTGACTTTACCACAAGCCATACTTCTACATCCTTCTATAAGTTGACTAATTTAGTTATTCTAAACCGTATAATTTGCTAGACTGACTAAGGATTAATCAATCTACTTCTGACTGTAGTTTATTTGGCCAGTCAGTCAAGTGTTTTGTGGTATTTTTTTAACATTTAATTTATTTTTTATTCAAGTTTGCTTGAGTTCTAAAGACAAGACTATATTTAATTATGAGTGGTATGAAAGATTCAGGTGTCATCGACACAGTTCGCGATAGTGAAAAGCAAAAGCTGCAGCCACCGCGAAAATACAAAGTTGTTTTAAATAACGACGACTACACGCCAATGGACTTTGTTATAGAAGTTCTAATGACGTTTTTCAATATGGATAGCGATAGAGCAACTGATGTGATGCTACAAGTTCACGAAAAAGGTAAAGGGATATGCGGTGTATTTAGCGCCGATGTAGCCCATACCAAAGCGGAACAAGTTAACCGTTATGCACGGGATAACGAGCATCCACTGCTTTGTAGTTGTGAGCAGGAATAAATACCAATTAGGTGATCAATCATCTCATTGTTGTGGTATAAAATAATTATCTCAGTAAGGGGTTGCCAATGCTAAACAAAGACTTAGAACTAACGTTAAATGCCGCGTTTCGTGAAGCGCGTACACGCCGCCATGAGTTTATGACGGTAGAACACCTTTTACTTGCGCTTTTAGATAACCCTTCAGCAGGCGAAGCGCTAAACGCCTGCGGTGTTGATATTTCTGGTTTAAAAACCGAACTATTAGAATTCATAGACGAAACCACACCGGTTATTCCCGATTTAGAAGAAGAACGCGAAACCCAACCAACACTGGGCTTTCAGCGCGTGCTTCAACGTGCGGTTTTTCATGTTCAATCATCTGGTAAAAACGAAGTTACAGGCGTTAACGTGCTCGTTGCTATTTTTTCTGAACAAGAAAGCCAAGCGGTTTATTTACTTAAGAAAAGCGATATTTCTCGCTTAGATATAGTGAATTTTATTTCTCATGGTATTTCTAAAACGGATGATGAGTTAGGAGATGACACTGACGATATTCATGAAGAAGTACAAGAGGTTCAAAACGAAGAGGCAAGTAAGTTAGATAGCTTTACCACTAATTTAAATGCCCAAGCCAAAGACGGTAACATTGACCCATTAGTAGGGCGCGACAGCGAAGTAGAGCGCACCGTGCAGGTTTTATGCCGCCGTAAAAAGAATAACCCACTGCTTGTTGGTGAAGCAGGGGTAGGTAAAACAGCCATTGCAGAGGGCCTTGCGTACCGCATTGTTAATGAACAAGTGCCTGAAGTGATTGCCGATGCTGTTGTTTACTCGCTTGATATGGGCGCATTGCTTGCCGGTACTAAGTACCGCGGCGACTTTGAAAAACGCTTTAAGAGCTTATTAAAAGAGTTACAAGCAAAACCTAATTCAATTTTATTTATTGATGAAATACACACTATTATTGGTGCAGGTGCTGCATCGGGTGGTGTTATGGATGCCTCTAACTTACTTAAACCGCTGCTTTCAAGCGGGCAGTTACGTTGTATGGGCTCAACCACTTACAATGAATACAAAAATATATTTGAAAAAGACCGTGCGTTAGTGCGTCGTTTCCAAAAAATTGATGTACTTGAACCAAGTGTGGCCGATACCACTAAAATTTTAAATGGTTTAAAAGAGCGTTATGAAGAACACCATGGCATTCGTTACACGCAAAAAGCATTAAAAGCAGCTGCTGAACTAAGTGCTAAATACATTAATGAGCGTCATTTACCTGATAAAGCCATTGATGTAATAGATGAAGCCGGTGCCAACCAGCGATTGCAGCCAAGCTCTAAACGCAAAAAAACCATTGGTGTATCAGATATTGAATCAATTATTGCTAAAATGGCGCGTATCCCAGCTCAAAGCGTGTCATCGACCGATAAAGAAACGCTTAAAAATCTTGATCGTAATCTTAAAATGTTAGTGTTTGGGCAAGATCAGTCAATCGACGCGCTAACATCTGCGATTCGTTTATCTCGCTCTGGGCTTGCAAACGAAGATAAGCCAGTGGGCTCGTTCTTATTTGCGGGGCCAACGGGTGTAGGTAAAACCGAGGTTACTAAACAGCTCGCTAAATGTATGGGTGTTGAGTTTATCCGCTTTGATATGTCAGAGTACGTTGAGCGCCATGCAGTAAGCCGTTTAATTGGTGCGCCTCCTGGGTATGTTGGTTTTGAACAAGGTGGTTTACTTACCGAAGCCGTTATTAAAAACCCGCATGCAGTTGTATTATTAGATGAAATTGAAAAAGCCCATCCAGATATTTACAACATACTACTGCAAGTAATGGATCACGGTACGTTAACCGATAACAATGGTCGTAAAGCTGACTTTAGAAACGTGGTGGTGGTTATGACAACCAATGCCGGCGTGCAAGAAACCACACGTAAATCGATTGGCTTTACCGAGCAAGATCATACGCACGATGCAATGAGTGAAATTAACAAGGTATTTTCACCTGAGTTTAGAAACCGCTTAGATAATATTATTTGGTTTAACCACCTTGAAAAAGACGTTATCTTGCAAGTGGTCGATAAATTTGTAGTTGAGCTGCAAGCACAATTAGATAAGAAGTCAGTTAACCTTGAGCTGACCTCTAAGGCCCGAGAGTGGTTAGCAGATAAAGGCTACGATAAAGCAATGGGTGCACGTCCAATGGCTCGTGTTATTCAAGATGAGCTTAAAAAGCCATTGGCTAACGAAATACTCTTTGGTGAACTGGTTGATGGCGGTACTGTTAAAGTATCAGTTAAAGATAAGAAAATTAACTTTGACTATGAAAGTAATTTAACACCCGCCTAAATAAGTGTATTCACTTATAGTACCCATCCGCAAAATAAATACCTTAATTATGCGGATGGGTATATAAACTAGCCTACGCGATACGCGTGGGCTTTTTTGTGCTTTTTTATAGGCAACAAAAAACCCAGCAAAAGCTGGGTTTTTTGTTTATTAAATGTAATTGCTAGTCAGTACCATCAATTACATTTAATAAACGCTTTAAGCTAGTTATTCACTAGCCAAAAACTAAATCTCGTTTACGCACTTAGCGAGCACGGAATACGATACGTCCTTTCGATAAATCGTAAGGAGTCATTTCTACCGTTACTTTATCGCCGGTTAAAATACGGATATAGTTTTTGCGCATTTTACCTGAAATATGAGCCACAACTACGTGACCATTTTCTAGCTCAACTCGGAACATTGTATTTGGTAAAGTATCAAGGACTGTCCCTTGCATTTCGATTACGTCTTCTTTCGCCATGTTTAGCGTAACACCTCTTTAATAGTTAAACGCTGCAGATTTTGCCCAAAATACGCCAATAAGTAAAGGCGCAGCGGGCATTTTTGCAAATTAAATAGCCAACCACTGGTCATTAACGTGTTTTTGCGCGGGTAAAAACTGAGTTTTGTATTTCATTTTGGTGCATTCATCGATTTGGTAGCCCAAATACACAAATTCTTTATTTTGCTGTTTGGCAAATTCGAGCTGCTGTAAAATCATCACAGTCCCTAAACTGTAGTGCTCAAAGTCGGGATCGAAAAACGTATAAATAGCCGAAACAGCGTTATCCATGCAATCTGTTACGGCCACTGCAACTAAAGTGTCTTGGTGCCAAAGCTCAATAAACGTTATTTCTAACCAGCTACAAAATAAAAAGCTTTGAAACTGTTCTAAATTAGGCGGAAACATAGTGCCATCGCTGTGGCGCATTGAAATGTATTTACTATAAAGTGGGTAATATTCTTCGCGCTTAGCTTGTGTGTATTTAACTTCAAAGTTTGCTTTTACTTTATTTAGTTTTCTTTTTTGTGACTTTGAAGGGGTAAACTCTTGGGCTAACACGCGCACCGAGTTACAGGCGCTACACGAAGGGCAGTGCGGTCGATAAATTTGGTTACCACTGCGCCTAAAACCGAGCGATAAAAGCATCTCAAATTTATGCGTGCTGTAACAGGTCGGGTCAAGTATTACCAATAATTGCTCTTGCCTGTCAGGTAAATAGCTACAAGCAAACTCTTGGCTAAGGCCAACGCGTGCAGGAATGTGTTCACTCATAAATTGCTGTTAACTCCTGTGGTTGCCACATGGTTGAGTTGAGGGTGTAAGCATTTGCTCGTTTAAGTTTAGTCAAAAATTCTGAGCGAGGGATCACTTTTGTGCCTAAAGAGGTTAAATATGGGTTTTCTAGTTGGCAGTCAATAAAATGTGCGTTATGGCGTTTTAACCAATTAACTAACGCCCACATGGCCAGTTTTGAGCAATTAGTTTGATGATGAAACATCGACTCGCCACAAAAAACGCCATTTTGCATAATGCCATACAGCCCACCGGCAAGTTCGCCGTCTTGCCATACCTCAACACTATGCGCAATATTAGCGTCATGTGCAGCAATATAAGCGCTTAACATGTCGTTTGTTATCCATGTGCCTTCGGTGTCTATACGTTGCTCACAGCACGCTTCTATCACCTCAGCAAAGGCATTGTTAACAGTTACTTTAACAGGATGTTTTTTTAAATGTTTACGTAAGCTTTTACTTATATGAAAGTCATTTAGCTCTACAATGCCGCGTTCACTTGGCGACCACCACATAATGGGTTCACCTTCGCTAAACCATGGGAAAATACCCATTTTATAGGCAATACTTAAGCGCTTTACAGATAAATCGCCGCCTATGGCAAGCAGTCCATCGGGGGAGGTAAGTGCATATTCGGGATTTGGAAATGCTATATCGGTTTCACTTAGTTGGTATAGCTGGTTTCTCATAGAGGGCTTAACTTATTAATTATCATAAAAGTGTAACTATATTTTAGGCATAAAAAAAGGCTGAACTAACAGCCTTTATTAATTTTGTAGCGTTTATAGGTTATCTAAGAAACGCTCTGCATCTAGGGCTGCCATACAGCCTGTACCTGCAGATGTAATTGCTTGACGGTAAATATGATCAGACACATCACCTGCGGCAAATACGCCAGGTACGCTTGTTTGTGTAGCGTTACCGTTAAGACCAGACTCAACCACTAAATAGCCGTCTTTCATTTCTAGTTGGCCTTCAAACATGTCGGTGTTTGGCTTATGGCCTATAGCAATAAACACACCCGCTAAGTCAAGCTCTTCGGTAGCATCAGATTGCGTATCTTTAATGCGTACGCCAGTTACGCCCATGTCATCGCCAAGTACTTCGTCTAGCGTACGATTGTAGTGCATTACTACGTTACCATTTTGCGCTTTTTCGTTAAGACGATCAGCAAGAATTTTTTCACTGCGGAAGCTATCACGACGGTGAATAACGTGTACTTCATCCGCAATGTTAGATAAGTAAAGTGCTTCTTCTACAGCAGTGTTACCACCACCTACAACAGCAACTTTACGCCCTTTATAGAAAAAACCATCACATGTAGCACATGCAGATACACCACGACCTTGAAAATTAGTTTCAGACTCTAAGCCTAAGTATTTAGCCGATGCACCAGTGGCAATAATTAATGCATCACATGTGTAAGTACCTTGGTCGCCAGTAAGCGTGAAAGGGCGCTTAGACACATCTACTTTATTAATGTGGTCAAACACAATTTCCGTTTCAAAGCGCTCAGCGTGCTCTTTCATACGGTCCATTAATGCAGGGCCTGTTAAACCGTGCGCATCGCCTGGCCAGTTTTCAACTTCAGTTGTGGTCGTTAATTGGCCACCTTGTTGAATGCCGGTAATTAAAACGGGGTTTAAATTTGCACGTGCGGCGTATACTGCGGCAGTGTAACCCGCAGGGCCAGAGCCTAAAATTAGTAACTTAGAGTGTTTTGCTTCAGTCATGATCTTTTCCTAAACGTTTAATACTGAACTTAATGGCTTCGATTCTAAGAAAAACAAGGCACAAGTAAACAAATTATGTGAATATTTTTTTCTGACAAAATTAAAAGCTGTGCAATATTATGTACTGACTTTGTCTTGAACGATAAAAAAGCCCGCGTAAAGGCTAAAAAACAAACAGATGAGCAACAAAGCTTCGTTAATTCATGACCCGTTAGTATTTTTTTGATATGTTTTACCTAATTTTATTTGTCACTGATAGATTATGTGACCTTAGTGAATAGGCAACTATGTTATTTTGGCAGGAAAAACCCGCATTTGGGTTGACTTCAAAAGACGTTAACGTCTTAACCAACGCACAAGAGTACCGTACGCAATTGCTACGTTTAATTAGCAATGCAAAAAAAAGAATCTACATTACGGCACTTTATTTACAAGATGACGAAGCAGGGCGCGAAATACTTGAAGCGCTGCATCGTGTGTCGTTGGCAAACCCCAACCTTGAAATAAAAGTGTTGGTTGATTTTCATCGTGCTCAACGTGGTCTTATTGGTGCAAAAAAATCAGACGGTAACGCAAGTTTATATTGTGACTATTTAGAAAAATTTAAATCAAACGTACAAGTTTACGGTGTGCCAGTTAAAGCCAAAGAGTTGTTTGGTGTGTTACACCTTAAAGGTTTTGTTGTAGATGATACTTTATTATACAGCGGCGCCAGCTTAAATAACGTGTACTTACAATACAACGAACGCTACAGGCTCGACCGTTACTTTTTAGTTGACCAAGCTGCACTGTGCGACTCTGTGGTTGATTTTATTGAGTCTAAGTTAATAGGCTCGCAAGCCGTGCCACGTATTGATACACGCCCGCTTAAGCGCTTAATAGACTTTAAATTTGAACAAAAGCAATTAATGCGCGATCTCAAGTCGGCCAGTTATGCAAACCCAACTACGCCCAATAACGACCCACTCGGTGTGCGTTTGTTTTTAGGTTTAGGGCGTCGTAATAATAGCCTTAACCGATTAATTAAAAACTTGTTTGATACCACAGAGCAAGAGCTTGTACTTTACACACCGTATTTTAATTTTCCGGCACCGCTTATGCGCTCACTTCGTCGATTATTAAAACAAGGTAAGCAAGTAACCATTGTAGTAGGTGATAAAACCGCAAACGATTTTTATCTGCCGCCAAGTGAGCCATTTAGTAAAATTGGTGCACTCCCGTATTTATACGAAACTATTTTGCATAAATTTGTAAAATCGCAAAAGCGCCATATAGATAACGGCAATTTAAACGTGTATTTATGGAAGCACGAGAGTAACTCGTTTCACTTAAAAGGTATTTGCGCCGACCGACAACGCCACTTATTAAGCGGGCATAACCTTAATCCGCGAGCGTGGGGGCTTGATATCGAAAACGGTATTTTAATTGAAGACCCACAGCAAAGTATTATGCAAGCCATAGATAACGAAAAGCAGGAAATTTTAAAACACTGCCGCCGTTTAACTGGGCCAAATGATTTAGAAACAGTAGAAAATTACCCGCAACCGGTTAAAAAGCTACTTGGTCAGGCTAAACGCGTAAAAGTAGATTTTATAATTAAGCGTTTTATATAAATTAATTTATATAGTCAAAATTTAGATACAAAAAAAGCAGCTAATTAGCTGCTTTTTTATTGTTTGTAGTTAGGTAACTATTTTGTTCAATAACACCTAACGACTAAACGCAAAATTACGCGTTTTCTACTGCAGTACGAGGGTCAACATATTCCATGTTGAACGCTTCAGCTACTTCTTTGTAAGTTACTTGGCCTTTAATTACGTTTAAGCCTTTTAAGAAGTGCGCGTCATCTAGTAGTGCCTTTTTGTAACCTTTGTTTGCAAGGTTAATAATAAACGGCAATGTTGCATTGTTAAGTGCAAAGGTAGAAGTACGCGGTACTGCACCTGGCATGTTAGCAACACAGTAGTGAACAACTTCATCAACAATGTATGTAGGATCAGCGTGTGTTGTTGCTTTAGAAGTTGCAATACAACCACCTTGGTCAATAGCAACATCAACAATTGCAGAGCCTGGCTTCATTGCTTTAATGTGATCGGCTGTTACTAGTTTAGGTGCTGCAGCACCTGGAATTAGTACGCCACCAATTACTAAGTCAGCTTCTAGTACGTGTTTTTCAAGTGCGTCAGCTGTTGAGTAAATCGCTTTAACTTTGTTACCAAATTGCGCATCTAGTGCACGAAGTACATCAATGTTGCGGTCAAGTACAACAACGTCTGCGCCCATTCCAACAGCCATTTGCGCTGCACTACGACCTACCATGCCGCCGCCAATAACAACTACTTTAGCTGCTTCAACGCCTGGTACGCCGCCAAGTAACATGCCACGGCCGTGGTTAGATTTTTCAAGCGCTTGTGCACCTGCCTGAATAGACATACGACCTGCTACTTCACTCATTGGTGCAAGAAGCGGTAAACCGCCACGTGCATCAGTCACTGTTTCGTAAGCAATACAAATCGCTTTGCTTTTAACAAGGTCTTCAGTTTGTGGAAGATCAGGTGCAAGGTGAAGGTAAGTAAATAAAATTTGGTCTTCGCGTAGCATTGCACGCTCAACAGCTTGTGGCTCTTTTACTTTTACGATCATGTCTGCTTTTGCAAAAACATCAGCTGCAGTTGCTAAAATTTCAGCGCCAGCTTGTGTGTAATCTTCGTTAGTAAAACCAATGCCCATACCTGCATCTGTTTCAACAATCACTTGGTGGCCGTGATTTACTAATTCACGAACACTCGCAGGAACCATACCTACACGGTATTCATGGTTTTTAATTTCTTTAGGTACACCAATAATCATAAAATTTGCCTTATTAAGAACGGATTAACATTTTTCACTATTATATTCATCATAAGGCAGTGTGTCTCACCTTTTTTAAAAGGCTAGGCAGTGTTATTATCTAAATAATAAAAATAAACAGAATATTAAACTAGTTGGGTGTATGCATCAGTTATTAGATAGAATTGACCGTAAAATTTTAATGGAATTACAGCACGATGGACGCCTTTCTAATGTAGAACTGGCCCGACGAGTTGGCCTGAGCGCCACGCCCTGTCTGGAACGCGTAAAAAAGTTAGAACGTGAAGGTTATATACTTGGCTACAAAGCGGTAGTTGATCCAGCAAAGCTTGGCCAAGGCTTATCTGTGTATGTTGAGGTAACCATTACCAAAACATCGCCCGACGTATTTGATGAGTTTAGTGCGGCGGTTAAACAGCACGAAGAGATAATTGAGTGTCACTTGGTATCGGGTAATTTTGATTTTTTATTAAAAACACGCGTAAACGATATGTCAGAATACCGCGGTGTACTAGGCGACATTCTTTTAAAGCTGCCAAACGTGAGTGAGAGCCGCACTTATGTAGTAATGGAAGAAGTAAAAGGTGAAGACGGCGTAATTATTCGCCCTTACATTGCTTAAATTTAACCGCAAAAGATTAACACACTCTAATTTATAAAAACTTGTTCATAATCAGGCCATACACATTAAGATAAAGTGCATCAAATTGCATTTCCTGCTAAGGTATTTGATTGCAAGCAAGTGCCAATAGAACAATAAAGAGGGATAGGAAGTTATGCGCCTAAACGGTGTGCAAAGACTATTAGAAACAGGGCTGATCATCAGTACCTTTGCGGCAATATTCATTTTATGTGCTTTAATCAGCTTTGATCCCGCTGACCCTGCGTGGTCGCAAACGGGTGAATTTAGAAACGTAAAAAATATTACAGGCACTGCCGGTGCTTGGGTAGCCGATATATTATTACTCTCATTTGGTTGGCTTGCTTATTTAGTGCCGGCCGCTATTCAGCTGTTTGGCTATTTATTATTTAAACAACCTCATCGTATTTTACAGCTCGATTACACCACACTTGCCTTGCGTGTTATTGGCTTTGCTTTATTTATTACCTCAGCAACGGCAATCAGCAGCATTAACTTTGATGATATTTATAACTTTTCATCCGGTGGGGTAGTGGGCGATGTGATTGCATCGGCCATGATGCCAGCATTTAACTTTACCGGTACCTCTATACTATTATTGTGCTTCTTTTTTGCTGGGCTTACTTTATTAACCGGTGTGTCGTGGGTTGAATTTGTAGACTACCTCGGCGATTTAGTGGTTAGAGGCTACCGTTACATTGCTAATTACGCCCAAGGTTGGATGCAACGAGAGCGTATTGCGGCAAATCCGGTGCAAGCCGATGCCCAATTTAATGATGACCCTGACGATTATGAAAAACGCGATACCACACTCGAGCAATCACCAGAATTTGAACAAGAGCCTGCTAAAAGTAAAAAACCAGCTAAGCAAAAAGCCATTACGAAAGAGCAGCCTACCTTTAGCGAGCCGCAAATTAGTGATGACTACAGCCCATTTGATGAGCTAGACGATATACTCGACCAAGAAATTGGCTTTAGCGCCATAGATGATGAGCCTATGGATACAGCGGCTGCACTTAATGCGCTTGATCAAAGCCAAGTTGTTGAGCCTGAAAAACCGGTTACCACGGTGGTATCGCCAGCAAGGCCTATGCCTAAACCAAAACCTGCATATCAGCCACCGCCAACAGCAAAAGAAAAGTTTGAAGAGTTACTTGATAAAGAGCCACCGCCAGGGCCATTACCGTCGCTTGATTTACTCGACAGACCGGATAAAGCAAAAAACCCGATATCGGAAGAAGAGCTTGAAAGCGTGTCGCGTCTTGTTGAAACAAAATTACTCGACTTTAACGTACAAGTAAAAGTGGTTGGCGTATACCCAGGCCCAGTTGTAACACGTTTTGAGCTTGATTTAGCACCGGGTATAAAGGTGTCTAAAATTACTGGTTTATCAAAAGATTTAGCCCGTTCGTTATCGGCAATTAGTGTACGTGTGGTTGAGGTGATCCCAGGTAAAACTTACATAGGGATAGAGCTGCCTAATAAGTACCGTGAAATTGTACGTTTATCTGAGGTAATCAACGCCCCTAAATTTGAGCAAAATCCATCGCCACTAACCATGGTGTTAGGTAAAGATATTGCAGGACAACCTGTGTGCGCCGATTTAGGTAAAATGCCCCATTTACTGGTAGCGGGTACCACGGGTTCGGGTAAGTCAGTGGGCGTTAATGTAATGATATTAAGCTTACTGTACAAATCGGGCCCTGATGATGTTCGTATGATCATGATTGACCCGAAAATGCTTGAGCTTTCGGTTTACGAAGGTATTCCGCACCTATTGTGTGAAGTAGTTACCGACATGAAAGAAGCCGCTAACGCACTACGTTGGTGTGTAGGCGAAATGGAACGCCGTTATAAATTAATGTCGGCGTTGGGTGTACGTAACTTAAAAGGTTACAACCAAAAAGTACTTGAGGCCAAAGAAGCGGGTTACCCAATTCTTGACCCATTATTTAAAGACACCGACGGCATGAAAGAAGGCCCAGACGAGTTAGATAAATTACCGAGCATAGTGGTTGTAATAGACGAATTTGCCGACATGATGATGATTGTAGGCAAAAAAGTTGAAGAGCTAATTGCCCGTATTGCGCAAAAAGCACGTGCCGCAGGTATACATTTAGTACTTGCAACACAGCGCCCATCGGTAGATGTAATTACCGGCTTAATTAAAGCCAATATACCTACGCGTATGGCGTTTCAGGTGTCGAGTAAAATAGACTCGCGTACCATATTGGATCAACAAGGCGCCGAAAACCTATTAGGTATGGGTGATATGCTTTACTTACCGCCAGGCACAAGCGTACCAGAGCGTGTGCATGGCGCATTTGTAGACGACCATGAAGTACATGCGGTAGTAAACGATTGGAAAGCACGCGGTAAACCTAATTACATTGATGAAATTTTAAATGGTGATGCAACAGAAGATGTTTTATTACCAGGTGAAACCAGTGAAAATGCAGATGAAGAGTCAGATCCGCTATACGACGAAGCCGTTGCGTTTGTAATCGAAACCGGCAAAGTATCGGTATCATCAGTACAACGTAAATTACGTGTTGGCTATAACCGCGCAGCACGACTAGTAGAACAAATGGAAACATCGGGTATCGTGAGTTCACCAGGCCATAACGGCGCTCGCGATGTATTAGTACCTAATGGAGCAAATTAATGAAAAAATTAAACAGTTTATTATTAGTGCTTGGCAGTTTAATTGCCACGCCTAGCTTTGCTGATGACAGCCAAGCACTGCAAGACAAACTCGCAACCCTTAAAAGTTTTAAAGCGCAGTTTTCTCAAAACGTAACCGATCCGCAAGGCCAAGCGGTTATGCAAGGCGAGGGCACAATTGCCCTTAAACAACCTATGATGATCCGCTGGCAGCAAACAAACCCAGACGATACCTTATTTGTATCAAATGGTGACAAAACCTATTACTTCGACAGCTTTGCTGAGCAAGTAACTATTATGGATACCCATAGCCTTATAGATTCAACACCGTTTGTACTGCTTACTTCAAAAGATCCCGCACAATGGGAAAAATACAGTGTTCAAGCCACAGAGTCTGGCTTTAGTGTAACGCCAAATAAAGGCGTAGAAAGCCAAGTAGAGCAACTTGATATTACCTTTGCAGGTAACGAGCAAGGCCTTGCTAAGTTAGTTGTGACGGATAATTCTGGTCAGCTTTCATCGTTTAGTTTTAACAATGCACAAGTAAATACCGCGCTTGATACAAGCACCTTTGAATTTACCCCACCAGAGGGTGTAGAAATAGACGATCAGAGTAACGGTGAATAATTTAGGCTTTAACTTTGGGCCCGATGTACGCCCACTTGCGGCGCGTATGCGCCCAACAACGCTTGACGAATACATAGGTCAGCAGCATTTACTAAGTAGCGACAAACCCTTGCACCAAGCCATTGTTGCAGGGCGTTGCCACAGCTTAATTTTGTGGGGGCCGCCAGGGGTGGGTAAAACCACCCTTGCGCAAATTATTGCAAACCACGCCGATGCCGAACTTATACAAATGTCGGCTGTGACTGCAGGCGTAAAAGATATTCGCGACAGCGTAACGCAAGCGCACGATAACCTACAAAGCCGCGGGCAACGCACCTTAATGTTTGTGGATGAAGTACACCGTTTTAATAAATCGCAGCAAGATGCATTTTTACCTCACATAGAAGACGGCACTTTTATATTTGTAGGTGCGACAACCGAAAACCCTTCATTTGCACTTAATAATGCGATTTTATCGCGTGCACGCGTGTATGTTTTAAAGTCGCTAGCCGATACCGACCTATACACAGTGATAGAGCGCGCACTTAAGCAAGATGAGCAACTAAACCAAAAAAATATTGTTATTGCCGATAACGCCAAACAGGCGCTTTGCCAAGCAAGCGGCGGCGATGCCCGTAAAGTGTTAAACCTGCTTGAGCAAGCGGTTGATTTAACGAGTGAGCAAAACGGCACATACAACGTAGATGAGCACGTATTAAGCCAAGTACTGCCAACCCATTTAGCTAAATACGATAAAGGCGGCGATGAATTTTACGATTTAATATCGGCTTTTCATAAATCAGTACGAGGCAGCTCACCCGATGGTGCGCTGTATTGGTATTGCCGTATTTTAGCCGGTGGCGGCGACCCACTTTATGTAGCAAGGCGTTTACTTGCCATTGCCACAGAAGACATAGGTAACGCCGACCCGCGGGCAATGGAAGTGGCGTTAAATGCATGGGATATATTTCAGCGTGTAGGCCCAAGCGAGGGCGAACGCGCCATTGCGCAAGCCACTTTATACTTAGCCAGCGCACCCAAAAGTAATGCGGTTTATATGGCATTTAACCAAGCAAAAGCTGATGCCAAAAACGAGCCAAGCTACCCAGTGCCAGAGCATTTACGAAACGCGCCCACAAACCTAATGAAAGATTTAGGCTATGGCGCCGAGTATCGCTACGCACATAACGAAGAGGGCGCCTTTGCCGCCGGTGAAAAATATTTACCGCCAGAAATTCAAGACAAACACTATTATTTACCGAGCGATCGCGGCCTTGAGCAAAAAATTAAGCAAAAGCTTGATTACTTAAAAGAACGCGACGCGCAAAGCCCACTTAAACGATACGAAAATGATTAAACTTTATATGATGATCGCCCTTGGCGGCGCCTCAGGAGCCTGTTTACGTTTTTTTATTAGCGAAACCATGCTAAAACTCCTTGGTAGGGGATTCCCTTTTGGCACGTTGACGGTTAATATTCTGGGTTCATTGTTAATGGGCATTTTGTACGGTTTGATAGAGAAAGAAATTATCGCCACAAGCCCCGCTAAAACCCTTATTGGTATTGGCTTTTTAGGTGCGTTAACCACCTTTTCAACATTCTCAATGGACTCGTTGTTGTTATTACAACAAGGTCACTTTATTAAAATGGCCCTCAATATCATCTTAAATGTGATGATCTGTATTTTTATGGCTTGGCTGGGCCTTCAGCTGGTAATGCAAAAAGGTTAAAAAACTAACATGTTAGATTCTAAATATTTACGACAAGACGTTGAGCAAACTGCAGCACGCTTAGCGGCTCGTGGCTACGAGCTTGATGTTGCAAAAGTGACAGAACTTGAAGAACAACGCAAAACATTACAAGTAAAAACGCAAGAGCTTCAAAGTCAACGTAACGCCAGTGCTAAAGCCATTGGCCAAGCAAAAGCAAAAGGCGAAGACGCACAACCACTACTAGACGCAGTGGCAAATTTAGGCAGCGAATTAGACGCAACTAAAAAAGCGCAAGATGAAGTACTCAACGCCATTAACGACATTGCTTTAGCAATTCCAAACTTGCCAGACGAATCAGTACCAGAAGGCGCTGATGAAGACGACAACGTTGAAATACTTACCTGGGGCACGCCTAAAAAGTACGACTTTGAAGTAAAAGATCACGTAGACGTAGGCCAAGACCTAAACGGCCTAGACTTTGAAATGGGCGTTAAAATTAGTGGCGCACGTTTTACAGTAATGCGCGGCCAAATAGCGCGTATGCACCGTGCACTTACGCAATACATGCTAGATACCCACACAGATAAAAACGGCTATACAGAAATGTATGTACCGTACTTAGTAAATAGCGCAAGCCTTTACGGTACAAGCCAATTACCTAAGTTTGCAGGCGATTTATTCCATACATTAGGCCTAGTAAACGACGACGGTGAACAACAAGCTGGCTTTAGCTTAATCCCAACAGCAGAAGTACCGCTGACTAATAGCGCACGCGACGAAATTTACGAAGAAAGCGATTTACCGATTCGCTTAACTGCGCACACGCCGTGTTTTAGAAGTGAAGCGGGCAGCTACGGTCGCGATACACGCGGCTTAATTCGCCAGCACCAGTTTGATAAAGTTGAACTAGTTCAACTAGTAAAACCAGAAGATTCAATGCAAGCGCTTGAAGAGCTAACAGGCCACGCAGAGCAAATTTTACAAGCGCTAGAACTACCATACCGTAAAGTAATTTTATGTATGGGCGACATGGGCTTTGGCGCAGCTAAAACATACGACTTAGAAGTATGGTTACCGGCCCAAGATACCTACCGCGAAATTTCGTCTTGTTCAAATATGGTCGACTTCCAAGCGCGCCGTATGCAAGCACGTTTTCGCCGTGAAGGTGCTAAAAAACCAGAACTGTTACATACATTAAACGGTTCAGGTTTAGCGGTAGGGCGTACACTAGTCGCCATACTAGAAAACTACCAACAAGCCGATGGTTCAGTAATAGTACCAGAAGTATTACGCCCATACATGGGTGGACTTGAAGTGATTGGGAAAGTTTAAGGTTTAGCTATTAGTTTTTAGCTATAAGCTATAAGCTATAAGCTATAAGCTATAAGCTATAAGTAGAAAAGCCGCTGTTTTAAACGAACAGCGGCTTTTTTGTGGGTAAAAACTTAAAGGTAAAAGGTTCAAGGCGAAAGAAAAAAGTCTAAGTTTTGTTATTTATTAGTGTATTACTCTTTTGTCCTTTATTACTGATCTCTACCATTTTGGTGTTTTCTCGCATCCAGTAAATTTAGATGATAGCTAAGTAGTTGTTTACATGTGTCTATTCGCTGGTTAAATTGTATGGTTCGTAATATTTGGACATTTGTCAGTTTGGAAAGCGACAAATGCCTGATACTAAGATGTTAAATGCCATGGACACATTAGAGAAACTTTCAAAGAAAAATAAAGATCATCCGAAACATCAAAGTAATGAGCGTTTTCTCTTAAGCATTATGATGCTGGTATTAATTCCATTTATATTTGGCATTGCCATAGATTCTGAAGTTATTCATTCATCTGTAAGTTTTAATCTATAGCTCTATATCTATATGGCTTTTGGGTTAGCTTTAGCTGCAATGGAAGACCTAATGCTCTTCTCGCGCTGTTTAAAACTCATTGGCTTAGTTATTTCCCAAGGTTGGTTCATTTACTTTTGGGCTTTTCAAATGCAAGCTTGGTTTGCATTTGGTCCATAAGTGCTAGCATTTGTCCTGTTACACATACAAATGCCTAAAATCAGACAAAAAGTTGAGAGTGACAATAAATAGCATTTAACAAGTTAAATCATTGGAAAACCACTCATTGGTCGCGCTTTCCGCTGAGTAAAAGGTTATGTGGCGCAATATATTTCGATGCATGACGAGTCGTGCTGCAATATGTAAGTTTTTTATAAAAAGGACTGTTTAAATAATGAAAATCGAAGCTAATGATAAAGAAGTACAAGATATTTTTTCTTCCGGCTATTTTCAAATTCCAAGGTTTCAGCGCCCATATTCATGGGGTAAAGATGAAGTTGAAAATTTTTGGCTGGATATAATTGGGGATAAAACAGATAGCTATTTTATTGGCTCGATGGTTGTATACCAAACTCGAAAGCCATATTTTGGTATCGTTGATGGACAACAGCGTTTGACGACTATTACAATCGCCCTCTCAGTGATAAGAGACGCCTTTCTTAGACTTGGTGAAGAAAACTTAGCAAAGGGTATTCATCGCTTTATTGAGACACCAAATAATGATTATGTAAATGAATTTGTTCTTAATGCCGAGACTTCATTTCCATATCTTCAAAACCATATCCAAGCTTTTAATGATAACAATTCTAGTATTAAAATTAATTGTGAGGTTGGTGCCGAAGAATCCAATTTAAAAGCAGCCTATGAGCTACTTTCAGATAAATTAGAGCAATACATACCTTTTACTGAAGCAGAAGATCCACAAATGGAAATCTTCGCTCATGAAGACCCAGTATTAAAGTTAAAAGAACTAAGGGATAAATTTTTATCTTTAAAACTCGTTTTTATTCAACTAGATAACGAAGATGATGCTTATTTAATCTTCGAAACACTAAATGCTCGTGGTCGTGATCTAAAGACTTCAGATCTTGTTAAAAACTTGATTCTAAAAACAATAAAAAATTCACATCATTCACTTGATAGCCCAAAAGAAGCATGGAGCAGCCTTGTAAAGCGCTTTGATGATATCTCCGATTCCAGTGTTATCGATGCTTTTCTTTTACATTTCTGGATATCAAAGCATGCTTATACGACTGACAAGAAGTTATTTGCCCTAATAAAAGAATATATAAAGATAGACTCGAACAACGCTAAAGTTTTGTTACATGACCTTGGGGAGTATGCAGTTTGCTATAGCAGAATGTTGAGCCCAGAAAGTTCCGAGTGGACTAAAGAGCTATTTGAAGTTAAAACATCCTTAATAGCTCTAAATAGTTTTAAAGTAAAACAGCAATCATCATTTGTATTGGCGCTTCTTGTTGCATACGACTCTAAAAAGATAACACTGAAGCAACTCAAATCGACGCTTAAACAGATTGAGCATTTTCACTTTGCGTTTAATGCTGTTACGCAGCAAAGATCCTCAGGTAGCATTGCGACAATGTATTCGCAAAACTCAATTAGATTGACGGAAGCTCAGGATAATGATGCAGTACAAAGAGTATTAACTGGTTTAAAACGTAAGTTAAATGAAAAGCTACCTTCATATGGTGAGTTTGAGGTTAAGTTCTTAGACTTGGACTACCTATCAAATAAAACAAAGTCTAAAAATGTTATAAAGTACTCTTTGTGTAAGCTTTTAGGCACTCAATCTAATGGGCTTGATATTAACCATTCTAACTTAACGATTGAACACATTATTCCAGAAGCGATGATCAAATCTGGTTCAGACCCTTTTATAATAGGTAATGTAGGAAATTTGTTACTTACTGATGCGAGTACAAATGGTCATAAATTAAAAGATAATCTGCCAACAGAGAAGATTTCCATACTTAGTAAAACTGGCTATCCATTAGAGGCGAACTTCATTCATGGGCAGGATTGGGACAAAGAAAAAGTTTTAGAGCGCGGAAAGGCAATATCTCAACATGTATATAATGTAGTATAAAGTTTCTGTTACATGTCAGACTGTTTATGGGGAAACTAAGAGCTCAAATCCGTATTATTATACTTCGGGCAACATAACTTAAACGTATTAAAGCGGCTTACTAAAAGCCGCTGTTTTTCTCAAAAAGAGCAGTTCTTCTTACCATCTTGTGAATTAATTAGATTTAAACAACACCAGCTCAGCATCTTTCCCATCCATTAATACTGCTACATTACCTTGCGTGGTCACATACACATTTCTTAATCTTCCTGTTGCTTCTGGAAATATGTGTGACTGGGTGAATTCGCCATTAGCTAAATTAACGCTGTAGAGCTTTTTATCAACGAGGGTGGTAATGAGCACATGTTTTTGAAGTGAAGGGAAAGCTGTATGTTTAGTGCCGTAATATGCCATGCCTGACGGGGCGATTGATGGCGTCCAATCTACGCTTGGCTTTTGCATGCCGGGGTAATCTCTAAAAGGAGATATGCGCGCTTGCGAGTAATCGTCACCGTAGGTGATCACCGGCCAGCCGTAGTTGGTAGCTGGCGTTAAGTAATTTAACTCATCGCCACCGGCGGGGCCGTGCTCGTGGCTAATAATTTGCTCGGTATCGTAATCATACACTAAGCCCTGTGGGTTTCGGTGACCGAGCGAGTAAACAGCGTGTGCATTGGGGTTTTTGTGATTAATAAATGGGTTATCTTTTGGGATAGTGCCATCTAGGTTTATACGTAATAGTTTGCCAAGTTGGCTGGTTATTACTTGTGCTTGTTCTCTAAAATCAAAGCCATCACCAGTTGAAAACAGTAGAGTGTTGTCGGGTAAAAAGAGGGCGCGGCCAGCGTAGTGTTGTGGGGTATTTTTATCAGTCGCTACTGTGTAAATAATAACAGGCGTTGAAAAGCCGGTGCCATTAAAGGTAGCTTTTGCAATTACTAGGCGATTAGCCTCAGCTGTGCCTTGTGCGTAGGTAAAAATGACTTCTTTGCTGGTGTTAAAATTAGGCGAGAGCACTATATCGAGTAAGCCGCCTTGGCCTGCAACGTATAAACCTTCAAGGTTTAAATTTACTCTAGTTTGCTGATTGTTTTTTACAATAACAACGTGGCCGTCGCGCTCTGTAATTAGCCATGACCCGTTTGGTAGCTTAACCATGCTCCACGGCGAATTTAATTGTGCTGCGAGTGTGTGAGTGCTGTATTGCTCTTTAGGTAATGTAGCTGCACTGGCGGTAGATGCAAAAAGCCCTACAAACAGCCATAGCGCTAATAGAGAGAGTCGTTGTTTACATTGCAAGCCTTTGCTACTGTAAGAAAAAAGCTTTACTTTAAGTTGAGATAACCATGCCATTTTTAACACGTTTACTCCCTATATTTTTAGTTTCTTGGTTATTTACCTTTACGCTTGCTAGCTTGTTTCATAGCCAATACGTTGTCAATCAATTAGTTGATGTGGGTGTAGTGGTCAGCTTAAGCGACCGTATTAATTTAACGCTAGATGATTGGTTAGGGCTATTACCTACCTATGGCGCTATTATTGCCATTGCTTTGGCTATCGCTTTTTTTGCTGTTGTGTTACTTGTTAAAAAGTTTAAAAAATACAGCATGGCGTTATTTGTGGCATCGGGTATCACTGCTTTTGCCGTGGTCTTAGTGGCGATTGAGTCGATTATGAATATTCATATTATAGCGGGCGCTCGTGGATGGGGATTTTATTTGCAGTTACTAGCAGGTGCTTTAGGTGGCTTGCTGTTTGCCCTGTTAACCAAGGCGTTAGCCCCTAAACAGTAGGTTAAATAAAAAACACAGTGGCTAACGCTAAGGCGCTACATAATAAGCGCCTTAATAGCCTCTAAGCCTTTTCTGAGTGTGGCTTCATCGTTGGCGTAGTTAATGCGTACGCACTGGTGTTTGTGCTCCCAGCTATCTTCAATGCCAATAAAAAAGTTATGCCCAGGAATTATATATACATCTTGCTCTTTGAGTTTTTGATAAAGCATTTCGCTGGTTATTTTTGAGTCTTTAAACCATAGCCACATAAAAAACGCGCCTTCGAGTTTATGCAAATAGACAGGTAAGTCTGCAAAAATTTCATCAAACAGGTTTATGGCTATCTCTGCTTTATTTTTATAAAAAGGCAATACCGTATTTTTACACAAAGGCAGTAATTCGCCTTCGTTAATTAAGCGGGTTACTAAGCTTGGGCCAATAGCGTTAGGCGATAACACCATAGAGCCGTTAACACGGCCAATGGCTTTAATTATTTCGTTATTGGCAACCACAATACCAGTGCGCAGGCCTGGCAAGCCCAGTTTTGAAAGCGACATACACAATATAATGTTTGAGTTCCACGTAAGGTTTGCATCGGTGTAAATACAGCCCGGGAAAGGGTCGCCGTAGGCGTTATCAATAATTAGGGGAATATTGTACTTGTGTGCAAGGGCATCTAGGTGGCGTACTTCCTCATCGGTAATGACATTACCAGTTGGGTTGGTAGGGCGCGATACGCACAGTGCACTAATACTGGTATCGTTGGCTAATACGTTTTCTACCGCGTCAAAATCAATGACATATTTAAACTGCTTAGAGCCACTGGGTATATTTAAAATTTCGATGTCGGGCTTGATTGCCACAAACATATCATCAGATAAACCTTGGTCGGCGTAACCTACGTATTCAGGCGCAAGCGGAAACAAAATACGCTTATTAGTGCCATCGCTCATTTTGCCCGCAAGCATATTAAACAATACAAAAAAGTTAGCTTGGCTGCCGTTACCCAGTGCTATGTTTTGTGGTGTTAAGCCCCAGTCAAACTCGCTATTGAGCTGTTTAGCAAGGGCCGCTCTAAATTCATCATTGCCAGTTGGCCCGTCGTACAAACCAAATACTTGCGATACTTTATTACTGGCTACTAGCTTTTGTAATTCATCTAAAAATACGGCATTAACCTGTGGTACGTGTGCGGGGTTACCGCCACCTAGCATAACAATATTTGGATTATTGCTTGCGTTAGCGCTGCCTAAATCTTCCATAAGCTGCGTTATTCCGTTGGGTTGTGTAAATTTAGTACCAAAATTTGAGTAGTTCATAATACCTATGTGTGCGCTAATAACGAGGAGGGCAGTATAGCGTAAATAAAGGGCTTTATTTGCATGTTGAGAATAATTCACGGTTTAGAACTTTAAACCCTTTAGGGTATAATTAACGCACTTTTATTCGCTAGGCTATTGTTATCAGTAATTTTGAATCGACATTACATCACACTACGCTTGAGGCTGAACCTGCCGCTGATTTAAACGCGCCTGTAGTAAAAAACACGCAATTTAAAATAGCCACGTTTAATTTATTTAACTACCTTGAGCCGCCTAATGCATATTACGATTTTGAAAAAATTTATACCGCAGAGCAATGGGCACGCAAACAGCGCTGGATTGTAGATTATTTAAATGAGTACGCGCCTGATGTAGTAGGTTTTCAAGAAGTATTTAGTATTGAATCGCTAAAGGCGTTAATGGCGCAGCAAGGCTATACATATTTTGCTGTGGTTGATACGCCAGAGGTGATTGATGATTTTATTTTTAAACGCCCGGTCGTGGCAATAGCGTCTAAATTTGAGATTGTTGATGTGGCTGCGGTTAAGCACAATACCGAGCTTGTTGGAATGCTTGGCCTTAATAGTAATTTTACTTTTAGCCGTAAGGTGTTAAGAGCAACCATTAAATTACCTCATGTAGGTAATACCGACTGTTATGTAGTGCATTTTAAGTCAAAACGAGCCATGATTGAAAGTGATGAAAGTACTACTAGCTCAGCCAAAACCGAGCCGCTCTCAAGCGAAAAAAACATAATAGACACTCTCAAAGCAAAGGTGACCGGCTCGTGGGGCTCAACCATTCAGCGCGGCAGTGAAGCCACTTTACTAATGATAGAAATGATTACCCGACGCGAAGCTACACAACAGCCTATGGTGTTAATGGGCGATTTTAATAACGACCTAGCCGATGGCGTGTTGAGCCATTTACTAACGAATACATTGCGATTTGCCCCAGCGTTTGATGTTAAAACATACCTTGCTAAATATTGTTTAAATGACGCATGGCAGTTATTTAAAACACTAAAAATGAGCCAATTTACGGCGCACAACACACAGCAAAACGCTGGCAGCCATGCAGATGCTCAACAAAGTAATGGCCCCTCGGCGCCGTTATTAAATCGCAGCCCTACCCATTACTATGGAACAAGTAGTACGGTACTTGATTATATTTTACTCTCGTGTGAATTTGACCCAAGTTACGATGATAGCTTTTATGAAGTGAGTGATTATCATACATACGACAGGCATTTAATAAACCCAGAATACGAACGAGACGATTTAACAACCGATCACGCAGTGGTATCAATTACGCTAACGTTAAGGAGTTAATACGTGGGTAACATTTATAAATAGGTTTGCAGCTTTTACATTATTATTGAACCTATAAATTATAAGTTATTAATTATAATGAACTTATTTTAGGCTTAAAACTTGCTGTAACTACTGAGTTAAAACAATTTTAAGGACATAAAAATGACTGAAGTTGCGCTTTCTGCCTATATGGCGTTTTACGTTTACTTAATAATGTTAGTGGTACAGTGGTCGGTAGCTACCTTTAGCAAAGCTAAACAGCCTAATGCTGTACCGGGTAAAATTAGCGATGATTTATCGCACGACAGTTTTATATTTAGAGCCCATCGTACTTTTCATAACACACTAGAAAACAGCGCGCTGTTTATTGGTACTGTGTTGTTTGCATTTGTAATAAATTACCAAAGCCCTATATTTGCCATGTGTGTTTGGGTGTATGTAATAGCGCGATTAATTCATATGGCGCTGTATTACGTTATAGCCACAGAGAAAAACCCAAGCCCACGCACGTACTTCTTTTTAATCAGTTTTATAGCCAATATTGTTATGCTAATTTTAATTGGCTTAAGATTAATAGCTTAATACCACGCGATTAAAGGCTATTAAACCGTTAGTATAAAAGCGAAAGGGCTGTAATTAGCCCTTTTGCTTTTTAGTTTTTAGCTGACACCAATAAACCCACCGGTTTGATGCGCCCAAAGGCCAGCATAAATACCATTTTGTGCAATGAGCGCTTCGTGGCTGCCTTGCTCTACAACACGTCCTCCATCAAGTACAATAAGTCTGTCCATTTGCGCAATGGTCGATAGCCTGTGAGCAATGGCAATCACAGTTTTACCTGTCATTAAATCATCTAAGCTTGCTTGTATTGCGGCTTCAACTTCTGAGTCGAGCGCGCTGGTGGCTTCATCGAGTATTAAAATAGGTGCATTTTTCAGTAATACCCGCGCTATAGCGATACGCTGGCGTTGCCCACCAGAGAGGGTTACACCGCGCTCGCCTACTTGAGCATCAAACCCTTTATTGCCTTTGCTATCTTCTAAATCGCTTATAAACTCGAGTGCTTTAGCTTGCTTGGCAGCGCTGAGCATTTCGGCTTCTGAGGCATCGGGCCGGCCGTATAAAATATTATCTTTTACAGAGCGGTGAAGCAGGGAAGTGTCTTGCGTAACCATGGCTATATAGCGGCGAAGGCTTTCTTGGCTTACATCGGTAATGTTTTGGCCATCAATTTTAATCGTCCCCGAATCGGTATCGTAAAAGCGCAGCAGTAAATTAACTAACGTTGATTTACCAGCGCCAGAGCGACCCACTAAGCCAATTTTTTCACCGGGTTTGATATGGAGGTTTAGGCCGTTCATTACCGGTCCGCGATTGGTTTCGTTAGCGGCTTTGCCGTAGTTAAAGTGAACATTTGAAAACGCGATTTCGCCCTTAGAAACGTTAAGCGCTTTTGCATCGGGTTTGTCATCTACTTTAATGGGCGTAGATAAGGTTTTCATGCCATCGGTTGCGGTACCAATGTTTTCAAACAAGCTACTTATTTCCCACATGATCCACTGCGCCATACCATTTAATCTAAGCGATAAACTAACAGCAACAGCAATGGCGCCTGCGCTAATTGCACTTAGCGACCATAAATAAAGGGATAGTGCGGCCACACTAAATACTAATAAGTAATTTAGGCTATTAATGGCAAAGTTAAGGCTGGTTACTAAACGCATTTGCTTATAAACAGGCTGTAAAAATACATCCATACTTTGTTTAGCGTATTGCTCTTCACGTTGTGTGTACGAAAAAAGCTTAATGGTTGATATATTTGTATAGCTATCGACTATACGGCCGGTCATTTCAGAGCGCGCATCGGCCTGTGAGCTGGCAATTTTTTTAAGTTTTGGCACAAAGTACATTTGAATAGCGGCATAAATAATTACCCACACTAAAAGCGGTAGCATTAAACGCCAGTCAGCTTCTGCAACTAAAAACACCATAGCGCCAAAATAAACCACAATATACATTAGTACATCGAGCAGTTTCATTACGGCTTCTCGTACGGCCAGTGATGTTTGCATTACTTTTGTGGCAATACGCCCTGCAAACTCGTTTTGATAAAAGCTAACACTTTGGCGTAATAAGTATCTATGCGCCGACCAACGAATCGACATAGGGTAATTACCCAGTAATGCTTGGTGCAAAATAGCCGAGTGAAAAAACACCACAATAGGCAATATCACTAAAAGCACTACCGCCATTTTTATAAGTTCGGCTTTTTGCTCTTCAAATAGGGTTTGCGGTGTGTAGGTGCCCAACCAATCAACCAGTTGGCCCATATAGCTAAATAACGATACTTCTAAAATGGCAAGCAGGGCAGCACTAACAGACATTAAAACTAACGACAGCTCCATACCTTTAGTGTAATGACGACAAAACGCAAATAAGGTAGAGGGCGGCTGCGTTGGCTTTTGCTCAGGAAATGCGTTGGTCATTTTTTCGAATAATCGATACATTTTATAAACTTAAATGACAAATAATAGAAAATGATCATACCATTTAAGTGGCGCGCTGTAGATCTTTAGCGACTAATTTACACTGCTACTTTTATCGAATAGGGTTTGTGAGATTTACGCCTTTAATCATATAAATGTCGTCATAGCGTAAACCGCCATTTCCGTAAGGCTTTTTATGTGGGCCCGTATTACAGTTAGCTAAAAAATAGCTAAGTGGGCGTTCGCGTTTCATTCTAAAGGTGGCATTTTTATACACTAAGGTTTGGTTTTTAAATTCGCCGCCTTGTACATATACATTGTATTGCTGGCCTTGCATTTTTACCGATGCATTATTAACAACGTACCAAATGTTGTACCAACTGTTTGTATCAAGTGGTTTAGCCGATTGCGCTTGTGCATAGTTTTGGATATTACTATAGCCTTTATCAGTTTTGACCATTAGCGCCCCGGTATTAACTAAGCCGTTTGATTCGGTTTTATCGGTAACTCGTAAAGTGGCTTCAAAGGCGTCGTAGCCATGAACGTTTATTTGCTCTGGCTCTAAGTTACTTAATCCAAAAGCATGGTTATTTGGAAAAGAGGCAACGTTAATACGGGTAAAAAAAGTGTAGGTTTCGCCAACGGGCACTGTTTTTGGAAGCTTTTTATAGCTAAGGGCTTTGCGGTTGCCGACAATGCCATTTTCGGCAGGTTTTTTAATTAAAAAATGGTTTATCCCTTTGGCTGTGTCCTCAACTTCTATTTTAGTTACTTGTGGGTTAGCGACATAAGGTTGAGTTTGGTTGTCTGTGTCGGCCTTTGTCCAGCCTTTTAGCGGTTGTTCAAAGTTATCTACTAATAGCCACTTTGCAGAGGGGGCATTTTGATTGTTTTGGCTACAGGCTAATAATCCTGAGCAAGCCACTAACAGTAAGCTGTATTTAACGCGCATAATCCCTCTTTTACTAATGTAAGTATAAGTATATAAATTGGTAAACCAATATATGACTTTTAATTTTTCAAACTTAAAATTTATATAACCAATTTGGTGTAAATTAGTCAACCAATATTGTGTTTTATCTATTCTACTGACGTTTTTATTTTAAACGCGTAAAATACCTAACAACACGCAATTAAAAATAATAAAAGGGATTATATGTATACTGGAACGTGCTTATGTAAAGCGGTAAGTGTTGAAATTAAAGGGGCTATTTCTCAAATTATTCATTGTCACTGCTCACTATGCAGAAAAAACAGCGGAACTGCTTTTGCCACGAATGGTTTTGTAAACACTCACGAATTTACACTTACCAAAGGTGAAGATAATTTAACTGAATTTAATTTCAAACCTGGGCGTGCGCGCTTTTTTTGTAAAACATGTGGCTCACCTATTTACAGTGCTAATGCAGAGGATAAATCTCGCTTGCGAATACGCCTAGGGTTGATAGATGACGATATTGCTGAGCAGGTAATGTCGCATAATTTTGTTAGCTCTAAAGCCAATTGGGAGCAAATAGAAACCCATTTGCCGTGCTATGAAAAACACGAACCAGGGCGCTAAATTACTCTATGTGATAAATGCTGTTTATGTCGTTGTGAAGGGAAGGTGCCCACGTTTTAAATAATGGCGAATGGGCTATTTCTTCATTATTAATGTGCACTAAGCTTTGCTGAGAAAGTATCACGACAATATTTTTGTATTCGTTAAACTCTATAAGGGCAATACAGCTAAAGTGTTGCCTAAACAGGACGAGTAAAGCTTGGAGCTCTTTTCCTGTTTTAGGGTTTAAATTTATAATAATTTGCGCATTTAGCCCGCTGCAGCGACGTATGTTTTGCCAAAATACGCTGCTAGATAAAAAGTCTTGATGTACATCGCCACTAAAAATATCAATTGTAATGACATTGTATGTGCGCGTGCACGTTGCAACAAACTGCTCTGCATTTTGTAAGTGCACTGTATGATTAGCGGGCAAGTTAAAATGGTGCTTAGCAACGCTTATCATCGCGGGGTTTATTTCTACACTGTCAAACACAGCTAAGTTATTTATATAAGCCGTTTTGTTATGTAAATAATGAATGGCTCGTTCAATGCCCGCAGTGCCTAAACCTAAATTTAACACCCGTAGTGGCTCAGCTGCTTTAAGTAAAAATAACAGCATGCATTGATTAACCGCAATCAGTAATTGTTCATTCTTATTAAGGCTCATCACCCCTTGAATAGTGATATCGCTTTGCGCATTTTGGGCAAGTGTTAACCAGCGATAGGCCGTATTTTGATAAACACAAATAGGCCCATATTGGTTGTTACTAGTGGCTATTAAATTGGCAGAGACAGTGTCGGCTTTAAGCTGGCGCATAGGTTACAAATACAAATAAAACACCCCATTAGTTTGCCACGAAAACACGCTATGTATATAGCGTATTTATGTAACAAGGTTTGTAATACGCTTGGTTACTTAAAAGAGGGGAGTACTTAAGTGTGGTTAATTTTTACAGTTGAGCTTACTTGTATAAAGCTTTAACTCAAAATAGTTGCACTAAAAAGGTTGTTGAGTAATGGTAAGGTAAAAAATAAGGAGCTTATAATGCGCAAACCCCCTTTTTCTATTACCACTAAACTTATTAATTTGAGTGCGTTAGCCTTTGCTTGTACGGCAGGATTATCAGCACAGGCTCATGCCAGCATAAAATATGAAGAACAACAAAAGCTACATGATATTGCAGCGCAGGTATCAGCTAAACGTATTGAGAGCGACATACAAACGCTGGTGGATTTTGGTACCCGCCATACGCTTTCTGAAACTGAGTCAGATACACGGGGCATAGGTGCTGCACGGCGTTGGATCAAAAAAGAGTTTGAAAAAATATCAGCGCAATGTGGTGGTTGCCTAGAAGTTATTGAAGTTAAAGACACTATATCAGGTGAAAAACGAATTCCTAATCCTGTTGAAGTAGTGAATATAGTGGCCATTCAGCGTGGTAGTACTGAGCCAAACCGAATGGTTATTATGTCGGGCGATATTGATTCGCGGGTGAGTGATGTAATGGACTTTACCAGTGATTCACCGGGTGCTAATGATAACGCTTCAGGCGTGGCAGGGGTTATTGAAGCTGCACGTGTACTAAGCAAGCATAAATTTAATGGCTCAGTTGTGTATGCAGCGTTGTCGGGCGAAGAGCAAGGTTTATTTGGCGGTAAAATACTCACAGCGTATGCGCAACAGCACAATTGGCAAGTACATGGCGTTTTAAATAACGACATGATTGGCAACATTACCGGTATTAATGGCGTTACCGACAATACAACGGCGCGTATTTTCTCAGAAGGCACGCGTGTAGTAGAAACGAAACAACAAGCAAGAACGCGCCGATTTACAGGTGGTGAAGTCGATTCGGCGAGCCGTAATTTAGCGCGGTATATAGATACAATTGCCGATAGGTACATTCCAAATTTAGATACGATGTTAGTTTACAGGTTAGATAGATTTGGCCGGGGCGGGCACCATCGACCATTTAACGATGCAGGTTTTGCAGCAGTCAGAATTATGGAAACTAATGAGCATTACGACCGACAACATCAAGATTTACGTACAGAAAACGGGGTGGTTTATGGCGATACCATAGATGGCGTTGATTTTGACTACACAGCAAAGCTTACATCACTGAACGCAGTAACAATGGCTTCAATGGCTTGGGCGCCAGCTCCCCCTAAGCAGGTAAAAATTGAAGGCGCGGTTAAGGCCGACACTACGCTTTCGTGGCAAAGTTCAGATGATGATAATATTGCCGGTTATCGTATTTATTGGCGCTATACCAGTGAGCCACAATGGCAATTTAGTCAAGATGTGGGCAATGTAAGTAAAGCTACACTTAAAAACGTTGTTATAGATAATTACTATTTTGGTGTTGCAGCGATAAGCAAAGACGGGATTGAATCGCCAGTGGTGTTCCCAGGTGATGTAGGCTCGTTTGATCACAATATAAAATAACAGCGATTTATTATTGCTTAAGCGCAATTGTGATTAAAAACAAATCAAATGGTGTATTTAAGGTGCAAAGCAGGTGTTTTATGCTTGCACCTTATTTGTTATGCACTTAGAGTGTAGAAAAAAGCAGTAAAGGTTAATAAAATGCAGCAAGAAGAAAAAAAACCATTAACAGCTCAAGAGCAAGCACAAATAGAGCAACAACGGGTTGCTTGGCAACGCGAGTGTTTTCAAAACGCCCAAAAATACTTAGCAGAAAAAGGCATTATGCCTAAATCAGTAATAGACAAAGACAGCCGCTTTTTAGCGCCATTGTGTGCTATGTGGAAATTTAAAGCGCAAAACGGCAAGAGCTACTGGGTAATAACAGGGCGCTTACCTACTGATCATGCAGAAGTAAGTGCAGCAAAAGATGCGCGCGATGCTATGCGTTATTTTTCATTACAATGGCAGTTAAAAGCAGATCAAATAATGAGTGTTGGCGCACGCGATAAAACCCAGGTCGACTTTGCTAACTTACTTATAAACCGTGCACACGGCTTATACGAAATGCATGAAAACGAGCAACTTTGGGCTAATGAACCAAAATAAGGTATTGTTTGTATAAACGTAAAAAAGGGCTATTAACGGCCCTTTTTTAATGTACTAATGTAAATGGTTTAGTGACAAACTCAGACACTTGGCATTGCATTCGCTGCCTAGGTATACCTGCTTCCATAAAAACACCGCCTTGTTGTATAAAGCCGTTTCGTTTAAAACGTTCAACTTCGTTTAAAATACAATTAATACTAATAACTTGGTGCCCATCGTTAGCGGCAAGATTAACAATAAAAGTAAGTAATGAAGTATAAACATGGCGATTACGGTGTGCGGGTAAAACGGCTATTCGGCCTATTAAACCATCTGTACACAGCCTACCTGTGGCTACGGGGGCGTTACTGTTGTGAGTAACTAGCACATGGTGTGCTAGTTTGTCTTGGCTATCAAATTCTATTCGTTTGGGTATGTGTAACTCATATACAAATACTTTTTCACGTATTTGTTGTAGCTGGTCTTTTTGCCTATCCCACTCGACCTTATTAATTTGATAGCCCATAGCGCACCTCTAATTAAACCACATCCCCTCATTAACTAGTGTAGTAAAGGTTTGAATAAAAACTAGGCTGGGCTGCGCTGCGTTTAAATCGTCGGTATTAACATAATCGTGATCTGTTAATAGTGTAACGGCATTTAAGTCGCAAAGTGGTAACGGGTAGTTTTCGCCATTAATACTTAATAATAGGGTGTCTTCTAGCTGCTGATAGATAGCACGTACGCCGCCTAAACGCTCAAATTCTTCTGCATTGTTTGCTATAAAATCACTCATTTGCTCGCAGGTTATAGGCTCTTCAAGCGGGGCTAAGTCCATTTCGTGCTTGGCTTGACTTAAGGTATTACCAAGCCAATGCTTAAATAGCTCATCGTTATTAAGTAGCGCTTGCATAAGGGTTTTAACTTTATCGGTTTCGCTCTTTAAAAGCTCACCTTTAGAGTCCCTAAGGGCTAAAGTATGATCGGTATAGCGTTTTTGGCCGCTGTCGGTATCAATAACATGATCGGCAAAACTAGAAAATAAGTCCTGCTGATTAGGCGCTCTAAATCCAACCGAGTAGTTAAGGGCGTTTTCTATTGCATAGCCTTCGTGAGGGCACCCAGGTGGTATATATAAAATATCGCCAGGCTCTAAAATACAATCTATAACGGCTTCAAATTGCTCAACTTGCAGTAGTTTGTTATTTTGCGCAAATTGTTTAAGTGTTGGATCAGGCAGGCCAACACGCCAATGACGCTTACCCTCGCCTTGAATAATAAATACATCGTACTGATCTAGGTGTGGACCAACGCCACCTTTAGGGGTTGAGTAGCTGATCATTAAATCATCTATTCGCCAGTTAGGTATAAACCGAAATGGCTGAAGCAGTTGTGCTGCATCGCTATGCCAATGATCAACCGCTTGTACCAATAAAGTAGCGTGTTGCTCAGTTAATTTTTCAAAGTCTTCAAATGGGCCTTGGTATGCTTGCCAATCGTTATTGTGGTTGGTAACAATTCGCGACTCTATACTTTCTTCCATAGCAAGACCGGCAAGCTCTTCTGCCTCTATTGGGTCTTGAAAGTCTGTAAAGCCTTGTTTAATTAATAGCGGTTTTTTTTGCCAGTATTGGTTTAAAAATTCTTGCTCACAGAGGTTGTTTATTTTTAATTGGTACATAGAGTTGGCCTATAATTTTTAGTACAAAAAAAGCGAAAGGGATTATCCTTTCGCTTTTTATATGCGCAATTTAGTATTTAAACTAAATCGTCAATAAACTCAACAGCGCGGCCAATGTAGTTGGCAGGTGTTAGTTTTTTCATTTCTACTTTAGCGTGCTCTGGCAGGTCTAAACCATCGATAAAGTCGGCCATAATCTCTTGATTTACACGTTTACCACGCGTTAAATCTTTAAGTTTTTCGTATGGTTTTTCAATACCGTATTTACGCATAACCGTTTGAATTGGCTCAGCAAGTAATTCCCAGTTTTGATCAAGCTCATCAAGTAAACGTTGCTCATTTACTTCAAGCTTGCTTACGCCTTTAAGTGTAGATTGATACGCAATAAGCGTGTAGCCCATACCCACACCTAAGTTACGTAAAACGGTTGAGTCGGTAAGGTCACGCTGCCAACGAGAAACAGGCAGTTTTTGTGCAAGGTGAGCAAATATAGCATTTGCTAAACCTAGGTTACCTTCTGAGTTTTCAAAGTCGATAGGGTTTACTTTATGCGGCATTGTTGAAGAGCCGATTTCGCCAGCAATGGTTTTTTGCTTAAAGTGGTTAAGGGCAATGTAACCCCAAACGTCACGATCAAAATCAAGTAAAATAGTGTTAAAGCGAGCAATAGCATCAAATAGCTCGGCAATGTAGTCATGCGGCTCTATTTGTGTAGTGAACGGGTTAAAGGTTAAACCAAGGCTAGTTACAAAGTTGCTTGCGTGGGTATGCCAATCGTAATCTGGGTAAGCACTCAGGTGAGCATTGTAGTTACCTACAGCACCGTTAATTTTACCTAGCATTTCTACCTGTGCGATTTGGTCGCGTTGGCGTTTTAAACGCATGTATACGTTAGCAAACTCTTTACCCATTGTTGAAGGCGTAGCTGGTTGGCCGTGGGTACGCGTCATCATAGGTACTGCTTTGTACTCAATGGCTTTTTCTTTTATAGCGTTAAGTAATTGGTCGCAGTATGGAAGGAGCACATTATCACGAGCTTCGCTTAGCATTAAACCATGAGATAGGTTATTAATATCTTCTGATGTACAGGCAAAATGGATGAACTCGTTAATAGCGTTAATTTCGCTGTTATCGGCTACTTTTTCTTTTAGTAAATATTCTACCGCTTTAACATCGTGGTTTGTGGTGCGTTCAATGTCTTTAACACGCTGTGCGTCTGCTTCGCTGAAGTTATCAACAATGGCATTTAAAAGTGCATTGGCTTGTTCGCTAAATGCAGGTACTTCTTTAATATCGCTTGCTGCAGCTAAGGCTTGCAACCAACGCACTTCAACGGTTACGCGGTATTTGATTAAGCCAAATTCGCTGAAAATACTGCGTAGTTCAGTGGTTTTGCTGCCGTAGCGACCATCCACTGGAGAGATAGCGCTTAACGCTGAAAGCTCCATAATAACTCCTAAATTTTAGTTTTGAACGATAATTAAATGTTTGTTTTTGCAATAGCGAGAATTTTTCTTTTTGCAAAGAAAAAGTGACGGCGTTTACCGCCCATTTGTCGCCATAATACAGCACTGCGAATTCCTGCTAATAAAAGGGAACGAATTTTATTTTGCGTTTGCTGCTGTTTTAATAACTCGGGTTTACCATAAACCTGAATTCGGTGCCCAAGGGGGCTCAGCACCGACGAGTATATATCTGCTAAACCGGCAACTACGGTGTCATCGGTTATGGCAAAATGATCTAAGCGACGATGAATGTCGTCGATACGACGGCCAAGTTCAGCTAAGCTTTTTGGCTCGTTATTTAAAATACGTTCAAGCTGCATTAAACCACCTACGTACTTAACTATTTCAACATCTTTTTGAGCGCCAGCAGTAAGCTGCGCCATTAATGTTTTATAGCCGTCGCGCAAGTTATGCGTACCTTGATAAACATCAACCGGCGATGCGGGTGATGTTTGTACAATACTTGTAAATAGCACGTCTAAGTCTGAATCGTTTGCGCTGCCGTATTGCGCAATTTTTTGTACTTGTTTAGCCACTTGGCACATGGCGGCAAGCGCCATGACTTGGTGTTGATTCATTACTTAATCACCGAATCTATAATACCGCCACCTAAACACACATCATCGGCATAAAATACAGCTGATTGACCTGGTGTAACGGCTTTTTGTGGTTCATCAAACAATACGCGTGCCATACCATCTTCCCCAACGAGAAGAGTACAATTAATATCTTCTTGGCGGTAACGGGTTTTAACGGTGCAGCGCGTTGTACCTTGAGGACCAACACGGTCTACCCAATGTAATTGATTGGCGTTTAGGCCATTGCTGTAAAGGCGAGGGTGGTCTTTACCTTGTCCGACAACGAGCACATTGCGCTCAACGTCTTTATCTACAACGTACCAAGGCTCGCCAGAGCCTTCTTTCATGCCACCAATTAACAAGCCTTTACGTTGGCCAAGTGTATGATACATAAGCCCTTCGTGCTCACCTACGTTGTTGCCGTCAGTATCTTCAATCACACCAGGTTGAGCAGGTAAAAACTTTTGTAAAAAGTCTTTAAATTTACGCTCCCCAATAAAACAAATACCGGTGCTGTCTTTTTTATCGTGGGTGATTAAGTCTTGCTCTTCTGCAATACGGCGTACGTCTGGTTTAGCTATATCGCCTACTGGGAAAAGAGTTTGGCCTATGTGTTCATGGCTTAAGGTATATAAGAAATAGCTTTGATCTTTGTTATCGTCTAAGCCTCGGCACATAACGTATTTGTCGTCTCGTAGTTCACGACGAACATAATGGCCTGTTGCAATATAATCGGCGCCAAGTGCTTGTGCTGCAAATTCTAAAAATGCTTTAAATTTAATTTCTTTGTTACACATAATATCTGGGTTTGGCGTACGGCCCGCTTTGTACTCTTCTAAAAAGTACTCAAAAACGTTGTCCCAGTATTCGGCTGCAAAGTTAACTGTATGAAGCTCGATGCCTAATTTGTCACACACTGCTTGTGCATCTTTTAAATCTTCAGCGGCTGCACAGTATTCGTCATTGTCGTCTTCTTCCCAGTTCTTCATAAACAGGCCTTCTACTTGGTAGCCCTGTTGTTGTAATAAATATGCAGATACAGAAGAATCAACACCGCCGGACATACCAACGATGACTTTAATGTGACTATTTTCGCTCATGAATAATTTCGCTTATACAGATTGCTGTTAACTTGGAAAGGCCGCGATTATAGCACGCATTTTGTTTTTGCTTAAAGGGAGGAGTGGCGCAAACACACGATTTTGTAGTTATTTTATTCATATAATAAATAGCAAATAAGACTGAAACGCATTTAACATAAAAAATGATGAAAAATTTAAATAAGCCATTGTAAAAAGATATTTCGGTGCCATTCTTACTCTATTAAATGATAATAATGCTTTTATTACCTTGTTCTTGCTTGTAAATTCAGCTGCCAGTAAGATTTAGCTTATTAGACTCACTTTTTATTATAAAAATATTTTCAACGGAATGAATATATGAATTACGCCTTCCAGGTAAAAAAGCTTTCAACGTTAATACAATATTATGCTGCAAACTCACGCGATGAACTAAATGAGTTGCTCATAATGCCTACAAGCGACTTAAAACGTGATACGTATACGCTTTTTCATGAAGTTTTTGAGCACACTTTACCCTCAGATGCCAAGCAAAACAGTCCTATTGATGAGATTTTCAATGCTGTCTCAAGTTCTTTTGAATTAGTTGACGAGTCAGAAACTGCCTTGTTTGAGACTATGAAACGCTGGTGGGATGAATGGTATTTTGCATTAAGTATGGATAATTCGCTTTCTAATGAAAAAGAAGATGCGCCATACAGTTTCCTTTCTAAAAAAATGCATCATCCTATGAAGCGACACGAGATGAGCCACTACGCCCATTTATTTACTATTTTGCCTATGCCTATCTCTAATGTGTGTGCCAAAACCGGTGATATTATTAGGATTAATCAGCGCTTTATAGATGTATTTGGTTATACCGTTGATGACTTACCTAACTTAGAGCAGTGGTGGGTTAATGCATACCCAGATCCTCACTATCGAGAGGCCGTGAAAAAAACGTGGCAATCGGCGTTAGAAATTGGCAATGAAACAGGGCAAGACATCCCCGCGCATGATTACCATGTTACTTGTAAAAACGGTAATACAATTACCATGGAAGTATCTGGAATCAATTTGGGCGATGAATATATTGCTGTATTTAATGATGCGACCAAGCGTTTAGAAGATCAAAATATTTTACGTGACATGGCATTTTTAGATTCGCTAACACAAATAGCAAATAGACGTCGTTTTGATGAAAAGCTAAGTAAAGAGTTTGAAAAAGCCGTTGAGTGTGGTGACGATTTGGCGATTATATTAATCGATATTGATCACTTTAAACTATTTAACGACCGCTACGGGCATGTTGATGGTGATTTATGTTTGTATAACGTGGCGCAAGCAATAGCGTGCACGGTAAGCCGCACCGAGGACTTTGTGGCGCGTTATGGCGGAGAAGAATTTGTTGTATTGCTGCCTCAAACCGATAAACAAGGGGCCTTATTTATTGCTGAGCATATTCAAAAGGCAATTGAAGAGCTGCACATCCCTCATGAAGACAGCTTTACCGGCTACTTAACCCTGAGCATGGGTATTCACGCAATTAATAAAGAGGATAGTTGCGATCAAAAAGAGTTTATTAAGGCCGCCGACAGCGCACTTTATTATTCAAAAAGGCAAGGACGAAATTGTTTAGCATTAAGTTAATTTATAGCCTTGGACTATTTATATAGCTTTGAGAATTATACAAAGCGCAGATGTTTAATGATCGTCGTAAATAAAGTCTATGTCTTGAATAGGGCGGTTTAGGCTGTCTTCAATACATTTTAAAACTAAATGGCTTCTTAGAGGCAGTGCTTTAATGTCTTCTAAACTGTGCCAGTTGGCACTAATTATATCAGCATCTTTTGGGCAGGGCTCAGTGGTGATTTGAGTGCCATCAAACATAAAACAAAAGCGTAAGTAATGCACCCCATTAGCCGCATGTAAGTTATAAATACCGATTAAGCCAGTGGGCGTTAGGGACAAACCTGTTTCTTCAAAAAGCTCTCTACTGGCTGCTTGAGCCAGTGTTTCGTTTAGTTCTAAATGGCCGGCAGGTTGGTTATAACAAATATTAGAAGTAAATTTATCTCGCTCTTTTACCAGTAAAAAACGCTCTCCTTTTTTTACTACAGCAGCCACCGTTACATGGGGTTTATGCATTTACCTCACCTTTTATAACACTGTACTGTGCGCTGCTTATGCCATCTAGCGTGTAATTGCCAATACTGTAGCGAATAAGCCTTAATGTAGGGTGCCCAACATGGGCGGTCATACGGCGAACTTGCCTATTACGTCCTTCATTAATTGTAATACTTAACCACGTTGTAGGAATCGACTTTCGCTCTCTTACCGGCGGCACGCGAGGCCAAAGTTTTGGCTCGTCAATAATTTTTACGTTTGCAGGTAAGGTCATCCCATCTTTTAATTCAACACCTTTACACAGGGCATTAATGGCCTCTTCACTAGGCTCGCCTTCAACTTGCACCCAATAGGTTTTATTGGTTTTTTTATTCGGTGCGGTAAGGGTATTTTGAAGCTTTCCGCAGTTTGTTAAAAGTAACAAGCCTTCACTGTCACGGTCGAGTCTGCCTGCAGCGTATACATCTTTAATGGGAATAAATTCAGCCAAGGTTTTTCTATTGGCATCGTCTGTAAATTGGCAAAGCACATCGTAAGGTTTGTTAAATAAAACAATTTTTCTATCTTTAGGCGCTATAGCGGGTTTAATTTCACGCGAAATTGTACTTTTTTTAGTGAGCGCGCTGCGTGAGTAAGTTCTACCCGTGGTTCGTTTAGTGGTACTTTTACTTGCGCGATTATGCATTGGTTTGTTCGCCATTAAATACACCTAGCGGGCTTGGGTAAGCCGGCAATTTTTGTGGCTTGTTTTGCAGGCCCCTTGGGAAATAATTTATACAAATAAATACTATTGCCTTTGTCCTCGCCAAGCGCTTTAGCCATGGCTTTAACAAGCATTCTTATTGCTGGGCTGGTGTTATATTCTAAGTAAAAATTGCGCACAAAATTAATCACTTCCCAGTGTTGTTCACTCAAGATAATGTTTTCTTGCTCGGCGATGATGGGGGCTAACTCTTTTGTCCACAAGGTGTAATCTAGCAAGTAGCCTTGTTTATCAGTGTCGATTTGTTGATTATTAAATTCAAGCATGGTTTACCAGGTAATAGATTGGTTAGTAGATAGAGTAAGGGCAACAAACTCATCGTAATTAATAAGTGTTTGGCCTGGGCTTAGTTTAACTGCGCGTGCCTGCGCATCCTCTAAAAGCAACAATAGCGAATCGTTTAATTGAAAATACTGCTTAGCGGCATAACAGGCATCACCAACAAGGAGCACTTTATCGGTGTCTTTAATTAAGTTTTCCAGCTGAGTAGAGTCGTAATAAGCCAGTGGCTTTGAAAAAATGTGTAATGTACTCATAGGTTCACCACAAAATCTTGCTGGCCGATCAGCTGCTGTTGCTCAGTGTAATTGAGGCTGGTTGAATCAATAATTAATTGAGATTTGCTTAAGTTATAATCGAGTAACGATTTTTCACATACATATATGTTTTCTACTTCATAGATTTCAAGCGTTTTGATGTTTTTAAAAAAATCTTTTACACCAAGTTGCTGTGTTGATTGATTATGTTTTAAAGCAAGCACTGCAGGGCCGCTAAATAGCCAGCTAATATTTTGATCAACCGCTGCAAAAATCAGTGACATATCTAACGCATCTCTAATATTTAGCTCATCAAATGGGCTTGACTGACTCATCACTAGAACGTTTTTCATTTAAACTGTATCCATTTATCGGCATCACTGGTAAGCATTGCAAATTCGGCAAGCCCAGCCACACTAAACACACCGGTATGCTTACAATTTAACGCACGCTTTTCTGCTGCTGTAATACACAGCATTAAATTAATGTCTTTATCTGCAAGCTGTTGCCAAAGTGTAGGGATCTGAAGCTCGTCAGAGGCAAGCTCAAAGTTTTCTGAAGCATGGTAAATACCGTTTTGATACAAAAAAAGTGCATCAATTGTGTGGCCTTGAGCCAAACACGCATGCGTAAACTTAATTATGCGCTGCGTTGTATCGTGATCTGATGGTGGAGTATGTAAAGAAAGAACAAATCGTGCCAAAACAATTCCAATAAAAAAGCCCCAATAAAGGGGCTATTTTAACAGAACTATTTAATTAGTCATCACTTGCGCCAAGAAGGTGCAGTAATGAAGTAAATAGGTTATACACGTTTAAGTATAAAGATACCGTAGCACGGATGTAGTTTGTTTCACCGCCGTTAATAATACGGCTAGTATCAAACAAAATTAAGCCAGACATAATTAACACAACCGCAGCGTTAAGCACCATAAACATTAGCGAGCTGCCAATGAAAATATTGACTATGCTAGCAACAATAACAACGATTAAGCCGACTGTTAAAAAACCACCCATAAATGAGAAGTCTTTTTTAGTGTTTAATGCATAAGCCGATAGACCAAAAAATATTAATGCAGTTGAACCAAGGGCCTGCATAATAAGCATTGGACCATTAGGCATAGCCGCGTAGTAGTTAAGTAGTGGGCCAAGGCCTGCGCCCATACAGCCTGTAAAAGCAAATACCCAAAATACGCCTGAAGCTGAGTCTGCTTTTTTGTTTACAACAAATAATAAACCAAACGAAACCAGTGTGAACACAATTCCCATAAAGTAAGGTAATTGTAATGCCATTGAAATACCCGCCGTAACAGCACTAAATGCTAATGTCATGGCCAGTAAGAAATAGGTGTTTTTAAGTACCTTGTTTGTTTCAATGGTCGACATTACCGGTTTAGCGGTATTGTACGAATGATTAAATGCCATTGTAGAGCTCCTTTAAGTGAAACATGTTTGTTTCGATAATTTAACTAAAATTAGATTACCAACTCTTATATGTTTGGGCAAACCTTTGTAGATCAATAGAGTGTTATTTTTTAATTAAAGTTCATAAAAGCACCAAAAAGAAAGTTTTTGTTTTATCTTTAAACAAATTAATTGTTTTTTAAGCACTTAAACAATTTTTTAAAAAAAAAGCTTCACAAAGCCAATGGGTTTCCCTATTATGCAGGCCGTGCGGAGAGATGGCAGAGTGGTCGAATGCACCGGTCTTGAAAACCGGCTCTCTCCACCACCTAATTACAATAATTATGAGTACACTCTTACTTGTAGTTTATAGCACTTTCGGAGAGATGGCAGAGTGGTCGAATGCACCGGTCTTGAAAACCGGCATGGGTTTGTAGCCCATCTAGGGTTCAAATCCCTATCTCTCCACCATTATATTAAAGCCCGCTCAAAGCGGGCTTTTTTGTATCTACGCTTTATGATCAGGCCACCTTTAGGTTTTCTCGCTTATTTCACTATTCTGGTTTGCTATTAGCCGCTATTAATAGATTGTTAACATATTAATGTGCTACTTTTATTTTTTAGATTTTAAAATTGGTAATTGAAATAGTATGTTGTGGCTCAAGGATGATTTACCTTCAAGAAAGCTTATTGTTTATCGTGCAATGATGTTCTCGTTGGTAACGTTGTTTGTCTTATTTGTATTTCAGCCTTTTGGCACAATTAACGATACATCGTCATATAAAATACTCAGGCTTTCAGGCTATGGTTTAGTCACTTTTGTTGCGTTGCTATTATCGGGCTTTATTGAAATAGTGCTGTTACGTTATGATTTTTATAAGCCAATACGTATTATGCTTATAAGCGGCCTTTATATTTTAATTTGCGCTTTATTTAACCACGCTTATTTTGTTGTGGCGTTTTTAGGAAAGTGGCATTGGCAAAATCAGATGCTGTTTATTGGCTATATATTTGCTATTGGCGCATTTCCGCTAATTTTTATGTATATGTTAAATCGCCATGCTAGTCAGTTTAGCATTGATGAAACACCACAGCCGCAACAAAACAAGCAAAGTGAAACCCTTCCTTTAGTGCTAGAGCAAATTACGTTAGTGGGCGATAATAAAAGTGATGTAATCAGCATAGCATTAGAGCGTATTTTGTTTATAAAAGCGGCTGATAATTATTGCGAAATTAGTGTTTATGACGGACACGCAATACAACAAACTCTACTGCGTATTTCCTTAACTCGCTTACTTAAACAGCTCTCGATTAACTCTGCAATTATTAGGTGTCATCGCTCTTATGCAGTTAATGTAGCCTTTATTCACTCGTATAGTGGCAACGCTGGCGGCTTGCAATTAACACTTAAAAATACACCTATACCTGTTCCTGTATCGCGCAGCTACGTAGATAATGTAAAAGCGGCTTTGTTACTCACCCCAAGTGCTTGTTAGTCAGCCCAAATACATGTATTTGATACCTAAAAATGTTGTTAATCCCTAACTGTTCGTAGTTTTACGATGGAGTAGGCATGCTTAAGTTGAACTAAAAAATACAACTTAAGAAGGTTACTATGAACACTATTTTAAAATCACTGTTAGTGATAGCCACGTTTGTTTTTTGCCATTACATAATGAAAAGCTTTTGGGGTAGCGAATGGACGAAAATATTAACCCAGGCCGATGCGTCTACTGAGGTTTTATTTATCCCCGCTAAATACCTATTTTTATATGCTCCTTTATTAGTGCTAACCACATTGCTATTTAAAAGACGTAACATGCTTGACGCAATTGGCCTTAACACCGCAGGCTTTAAAAGCTATACCTTTGCAGCTTTGCTGTGCTGTATACCTATGACACTTGGCTATGCATATTTAAGTAATAATTTAAATTTGTCTTTGTCTGGGCTAATAACAGGCTCAATCTATGCTGGTTTTTTTGAAGAGCTAATATTTAGGGCGGCTTTATTTGGCGCTTTATACCGATTTTGCCGCTGGGGGTTCATTCCTGCAGCGTTGATAAGCTCGGTAGTATTTGGAGTAGGGCACATGTACCAAGGTGGCGATGTCATTTCTGCACTAATGGCGGTCGCAGTAACCACCGTTGCAGGCACTTGGTTTGCGTGGCTTTATTGTGAGTGCGGTTATAAAATTTGGTTTCCTATGTGGATGCATATTTTTATGAATGCAGCTTATGGCATTTTTAGTATGTCGGGTGGCGCAGTGGGTGATTTGCACGGCAACCTTTATAAAGGCACCGCTATTGTATTAAGTATTGTGTATGTAGAAGCACTGATCCGCCGAGGGAAAAAACGCGAAGTCACTATGTCCACATTATTTATAAATACATCAGTAGCGACGCTTAATACCCCGATCAAACCGCAAATGACTGCCGCAGCCTAAATGCGTAAATTAGCTATTAATTGAAGAACGTATTTATATTGCAATCTTAAGGCTAGGTTTTATCGAAGATAGCGCCTGTAAAGTAGTGAGCTTTGCCTTACAGGCGAATAAGCAGCTCAAAGTAAGCGTGAGTTGCCAACAAAATAGTTTAGTTGGCAAACTATTCATTAAAATGCCTAGTTACAGCCGTTTAAAGAGTGCTCAATTTCCCATCATAAATTACGACCATAGTCTCTGTTTCTAACCTTAAGAACTTGGTGCATGCTTAATATATTGTTTGTAGTGTGTAATTAGGAACTTATATGAAACATCAACTAGCTAAAAGTGTTGCACTTTCTTTGTTATCGCCCGTTATTGTTGGCAGCCTGTTGGGCTTATACTACGGACTGACAGTTAATGGTGATGTTACCACTATTTTTTTGCAACTTTTAATGACCGCAATAGCGAATGCTCACATTGTTGGCCTTACGATGGCTGCTTTTGTTGTGCCTGGCTATTTACTAATGTTTAAGTACGCAAAAGTAAACTATTCGGGGGTTTTAACACTAGGTTTATTAGGTGGTGCAATATTTAGCTTTTTACTAAGTGCGACTACAGGCGAGATATTTTTAATTAATAGTGTAATGTCAGCATTTGCTGCTGGACTATTTTTGTTTGGCCTTCGTAAATCCTCAAAAAAATAATTGCAGAAATATTAATCAAGCGTGCTGAAAAACGGCGCTATTTCTGTTTTTTTGCCTGCAAAAGGTTTCAATTTTTCACGACAAAGAGTACCTTTAGCTACTGTCTGTTTAATAAGAAGTAGTTTGGTATGCAAAAGCACGATTTTTACCAGTCATTAGTTAAGCAAACTGAATCACTAATTGCTGGTGAATCTAATGTCATTGCTAATATGGCTAACGTAAGTGCGCTGTTATTTACCTCATTAGAAGATGTAAATTGGGCGGGCTTTTACTTTATGGATTCACCGAGTGAATTAGTACTTGGGCCTTTTCAGGGTAATCCGGCCTGTATCCGTATTCCTGTAGGTAAAGGAGTATGTGGTACTGCGGCAGCAACGTTGCAAACACAATTAATTGAAGATGTTCACGCTTTTGATGGTCACATTGCATGTGACGCGGCGTCAAACTCAGAGATTGTTGTACCTATCATGAAAAATGATAAAATAGTTGCTGTACTTGATATTGATAGCCCAACTATTGGTCGATTTGATACTGATGACCAAGCGGGTCTTGAAGCATTAGTTAAATGCTTAGAGGCAAGCTTGTAATGAAAGATTTGCTAAATGTTCAAGACTACCTATTTGCTATACAAGATGTTGGCGACTGGGAAGGGGATGAAGAACATGTAGCGGAAACGCTCAATGATTTGATTCACATTGCCTGGGATAAACTCCCTGATGATTTAGATTGTGAATCAATCGATGAAATAATAAATGGTATTTGGGAACACCTTCGTGGTGATATGGCTGTACTAGAGGCCGACTTCGAAGAGTTGGTCGACTGGGTAATACACTACGTTGATTCGTCCCTTGATGAAAAGATGTGAAAAATAGGTTCTAAAATGGAAACCACAAACAAGCTAAAAGATATTAATGAAGTGTTGGAATTTTTATATCAAGAATTCCCACAATGTTTTAAACAAAAAGACGGTATTAAACCGCTTAAAGTCGGTATTTTTAAAGATATCGCTGAACGTATTGAAGGGTCTGAAAAAGTAAGTAAGACACAAGTACGTCAAGCGCTTAGAAAATACACGTCGAACTGGCGCTATTTAGAAGCTGTGACTAAGTCAGAGTTTCGTATTGACCTTGATGGTAATCAGGGTGAAAAAGTAGAGCAAGAGCATATTGACCACGCTCAAAAAGCCCTAGAAGAAAGCCGCGCGAAAATGGCAAAGCGCAAAAAGCAGCAGCGTCCACGCCAAGATTCAGATTCTAAATCTTTTAAGAAAAAACCAGCTCACGCTAGCAAAAACAATGCACAAGCTAATAAACCAGCTAAAGCAGCGCCAGCTAAACGTTCAGGAAAAGTTGAACCTTTACCTGCAAGTGAGGTCAAGGTTAATAACAAGGTTAAGGTTAAACTTGGCCAAGCACTTGTAAATGCAGTAATTACTGAAGTAAACAAGGACGAAGTTCATGTTGAATTAGTAACTGGTATGCAAGTTAAAACCAAAGCTGACAGCTTATACATTATTTAAGTTGTAAATAAATTAAGGAGTTGTGTATGAGTAAAAAGTTTACGCTCATTCCGTTAGTTGCTGCCCTGTTTTCGGGTTCTTTATTCGCTTCTGTAGAAGCGGCAAAACTTGAAGACTTGCCTGTACTTAAACAAGAAAGTCAACATGGCACTGCCAGCAAACGAGTGGCTAACTTATTTGCTCGTTCACACTATACACCGGTTCGATTTAACGATGGGCTTTCTAGCAAAGTGTACGATCGTTATATCGAATCCCTTGATTTTAATAAAAGTGTGTTTTTAGCAAGCGACATTGCTGCGTTTGAAAAATACCGCAACGATTTTGATAATGCGATTACCACCGGTAAGCTTGGCTTTACGTTTGATATTTTTAACTTAAGCTTAAAGCGCCGTTTTGAACGTTATGATTACTCTTTATCATTACTAGATAAAGAAATGACGTTTGATAAAGACGATGAATACTTTTTTGACCGTGAAGATTCAGCATGGCCAGCATCGCAAGCTGAGCTTGATGAAATTTGGCGTGAACGTGTTAAATACGATGCCTTGCGTTTAAAAATGACAGGCAAAGATTGGGAAGGGATCAAAGAGGTCCTTACTAAGCGTTATAAAAATGCACAAAAACGTTTAGTGCAAACAAATTCAGAAGATGCATTTCAAATTGTAATGAACTCGCTAGCGCGAAGCATTGAGGCGCATACGTCGTACTTATCGCCGCGCCGCGCAGAACAATTTAAAATGGATATGGACCTAGAGCTTGAAGGCATTGGCGCCGTTTTAAGCCCAGATGAAGATTACACCGTTATTCGTAGCTTAGTACCAGGTGGACCTGCCGATAAAACAGAGCAGCTAAAAGCTGACGACAAAATTATTGGTGTTGCCCAAGATCAAAAAGAGTTTGTTGATGTTATTGGCTGGCGTTTAGATGATGTGGTTGATTTAATTAAAGGCCCTAAAGGCACTAAGGTACGTTTACAGTATCTTAAAGGCTCTGATGCACATGGCACGCCTAAAGTAGTTGAAATCACCCGTGATAAAATTCGCTTAGAAGATAGGGCTGCTAAATCTGAAGTATTTGAAGCGAGTTATTCAAATTTAACTTCAAAAATTGGTGTTATTGAGATCCCAGGCTTTTACAACAATCTTTCAAAAGACGTTAAAGTTGAATTAGCTAAACTAAAAGAAGAAAACGTAGACGGTATTATTATTGATTTGCGCCAGAATGGCGGTGGATCATTATATGAAGCCACACAGCTATCAGGCTTGTTTTTTGACCAAGGTCCGGTTGTACAAATTCATACACTAAATAACCGTATCGAAGAGCAAAAAGACCGTGACGGAATTACCTACTACGATGGCCCATTAACTGTTTTAGTTGACCGTTACAGTGCTTCAGCCTCTGAAATTTTTGCCGCCGCAATGCAAGACTATGGCCGCGCAGTAATTATAGGCGAGCAAACCTTTGGTAAGGGAACGGTTCAGCAGCACAAAGGCTTAGGTCGTGCGTACGATTTATACGACAACGACTTAGGTAGCGTACAATACACTATTGCTAAGTTTTACCGTATAAATGGCGGCAGTACCCAGCATAAAGGCGTTATTCCTGATATTTCATTTCCTTCTGCGATAGACCCAGCAGAATGGGGCGAGAGCAAGCAAGATAATGCATTGCCGTGGGATAGCATAGTACGAGCTAAGTACAATAGGCAGGGTAATTTAACGCCTGTAATCACTTATCTTGAAAAACAGCACGAAGTACGTATTAAGTCAGAGCCAGAGTTTGGTTACGTATTTGATGATATTGCCCGTTACAATGAAGAGAAAGACCGCAAAACTATTTCTTTAGTTGAAGCAGACCGTATTAAAGAAAAAGATGAAAATGAAGCACGTACTCTAGCGCGCACTAATGAGCGTTTAAAGCGTTTAGGTAAGGAGCCAATAGAAAACCTAGATGATGTACCTGAGATAATTGAAGAGCTTGACCCTTTCTTAGAAGAGGCAGCACTGATCACTCAAGATTACATTAACTTTGGCCGTATCGCTAAAAAATAAACACGTGTTTACCCCGTTTAAAAGGCGCTTTTTGCGCCTTTTTTGTTACCTAAATTTCGCTAAATTGCTATAATCGCGAATTACTAAATTGAGTTACATTACTGTGGCTTAAAAAAAGCACTGATACGCTAAAAATAATAAATAACCACGCCACGATATGTGGTGTGCAGGAGTCACTATTTTGAAGCCTTTAGAAAAACCGATTAAACCCGCCTCGTTTTTTGATGCACTTGTTCCTATCACTGTTTTAATTTGCCTTTTAGGCGCAGCGGTATATTTATTTGGCGATAACTCGTCATCAGGTCCTAACCAAATAGCGTTATTATTTGCCACTTTTGCTGCGGCATTAATAGGGCTAAAAAATGGCTATACGTGGAAAAAGCTTGAAGAAGCCATGATTGAAGGTATTACCTTATCATTGGGGGCTATTTTAATTTTATTAATGGTGGGTGCCTTAATTGGTACTTGGCTGTTGTCGGGCACCGTGCCAACGCTTATTTATTATGGCTTACAGGTTATTAACCCAAGCTGGTTTTACGCTGCAAGCTGCTTAATTTGTGGCATTGTTGCAATGAGTATAGGTAGCTCTTGGACCACAGCTGCCACCATAGGTGTGGCGCTTTTAGGGGTGGCAACCGGGTTAGGGCTTGATCAAACTGTGACGGCAGGGGCGGTTATTTCGGGTGCTTACTTTGGTGACAAACTCAGTCCGCTTTCTGAAACTACTAACTTAGCACCGGCTGTTGTTGGAGCTGATTTATTTGAACATATTCACCACATGTTATGGACTACTGTTCCTAGCTTTGTCATTGCATTAATCATTTTTATATTTATGGGCTTCAATGCAACTGCCTCGAATGAAGCCGGCAGGATTGACGAAATAACAGCGATTTTAGAGCAAAACTTTAATATTGGCTTTGAAATGTTAATTCCATTAATTGTGCTGCTAGTTTTAGCTATTAAAAAAATGCCAGCGTTTCCGGCAATTTCAATTGGCGCTGTAATTGGGGCTGTGTGGGCAATGTTGTTTCAGTCTGATTTAATTGCGACACAAATTGACCTTTCTCAGGGTGAGTTGGTTGGTTATTTTAAAATTATTTGGACGACTTTTTTCGATGGTTTTAGCATCGACACGGGTGATGACAAAATGGATTCATTACTCAGTGGTGGCGGTATGGCAGGGATGTTAACTACAACATGGCTGATCATGACGGCTCTTATGTTTGGTGCCATTATGGAAAAAACCGGTTTATTAGATATTTTTGTTAAGAGCATTTTAAAAATTGCAAAAAGCACGGGCTCGCTTATTACATCAACTATTGCTACTTGTGTGGGCACAAACTTAATAGCGGCTGATCAATACATTGCTATTGTAGTGCCTGGTCGTATGTTTAAAGAAGAATATAAAAAGCGTGGCTTAAAGCCCGTTAATTTATCGCGTACTTTAGAAGATGGCGGCACAATAACAAGCCCGTTAATTCCGTGGAATACCTGTGGTGCGTACATGCAAAGCGTTTTATTAATAAACCCATTTGACTATGCCTTGTATGCTTTCTTTAATTTAATTAACCCTTTCTTAGCGATTATTTATGCGTACGTAGGCATTAAAATTTTACGCATTGAACCCAAGCAACCTGCTTAAATCTAAATAGCTCCTTTTTTAAGGAGCTTTAGTTGGAGTAACTATGACTGTGTCAGCAAAGCCAAAAGCGCAATACTTAAAAGACTACACTGCGCCTAATTTTTCTATAGAGCACACTGAACTCACTTTTGACTTACAACCACTAAATACAAAAGTGACGGCGCTACTAACGCTTAAAAGAACAACAAATCAAAATTCAGCGCTTGTGTTAGATGGCATAGACTTACAATTAGTGGAGCTGCAAGTAGATAATGTTGCTTATACTAATTATAAGATTGAAGGTGAGCACCTAATCATTAATGATTTACCTCACACATGCCAGCTTAAAATTGTTACTGAAATTTCTCCTGATACAAATACCTCTTTAGAAGGCTTGTATTTATCTGGTGGAGCGTATTGCACGCAATGTGAAGCACAAGGTTTTAGAAAAATAACCTACTTTTTAGACCGCCCTGACGTGCTAAGCACATACGATGTGACGATTATTGCTGATAAAAGCTTTAAGCATTTACTGTCAAATGGTAACCAAATTGACAGTGGTGAAACAGCTGATGGCCGCCATTTTGCTAAATGGCAAGACCCATTTAAAAAGCCAAGTTACTTATTTGCATTAGTAGCGGGTGATTTTGATGTACTAAAAGACACTTACACAACAAAAAGTGGGCGCGAAATTGAGCTTGCGTTATTTGTTGATAAAGGCAATTTATCTAAAACACCACATGCAATTAACTCATTAAAAAAAGCCATGCATTGGGATGAAACGCGCTTTAACCTAGAATACGACTTAGATATTTACATGATTGTTGCCGTAGATTTTTTCAATATGGGAGCAATGGAAAACAAAGGGCTAAATGTATTTAATAGTAAATGCGTATTGGCTAACCAAGAAACCGCCACCGATAAAGATTATCACACGATAGAGTCGATTGTTGGTCATGAGTATTTTCATAACTGGACGGGTAACCGTGTTACCTGTAGAGACTGGTTTCAGCTATCGTTAAAAGAAGGGCTCACAGTATTTAGAGACCAAGAATTTAGTAGCGATTTAGGCTCACGCGCACTTAACCGCATTGATGCCGTTAAAGTAATGCGCACACATCAGTTTAGTGAAGATGCGGGGCCAATGGCGCACCCAATTCGCCCTGAAAAAGTTATCGAAATGAATAACTTTTATACCGTAACGGTGTACGATAAAGGGGCTGAAGTTATCAGAATGATGCACACCCTGTTAGGTGAGGTTAACTTTCAAAAAGGGATGCAGCTTTACTTTGAACGCCATGATGGTCAAGCGGTTACCTGTGATGATTTTGTTGCTGCAATGAGTGATGCTTCAGGCATAGATTTAACGCAATTTAAGCGTTGGTATAGCCAATCAGGTACACCACGATTAAATGCAACACAGCACTATGATCACGATAAGCAACTTTATACTTTAACAATTGAGCAATCAGCTCCGCTAAATCAGCCAGATAATAAGAGCATGCACATTCCATTTGCCATCGAATTATTAGATGAAAATGGGCAAAGTATTGCACTTACTTATCAAGGTGAAAAACGCGACCACGTGCTTAACGTAACTGCGCCAACGCAAACGTTTTACTTTGATCAAATACCTGCTCGCCCAGTGGCTGTACTACTTGAAGATTTTTCAGCGCCCTGTATTTTAAGCCAGCAAAATTCAGAACCTGATTTACTGCATATTATGCGTTATGCGCGCAGCGATTTTTCGCGTTGGGATGCGCAGCAGCAGTTATTTATTAATGCAGTTAAGCAAGCAGTTAATGCACCTGAACACGCAACATTAAGTGAAAACGTTATTAATGCACTACGTGTGTTAATAAGCGCACAAAGTGGTGATTTAGCACTGGTAGCAGAGCTTATAAAACTGCCAAGCTTTGACACGTTTGCCGCTGAGTTTGACATAATTCCTGTTGACGAAATCATTACAATCACAAGATTGTTTGAGCAACAGATTGCCGAGCAATTATCTGATGAGCTTTTACATTGTTACAGTTCGTTAGTAGATGATGGCAGTATAAATGCAGATGCAGTGGCTATAAGAGCGCTTAAAGGTGTTTGTTTACATTACTTAGCTAAAATACCTTCTGAGCAAGTTGACCGCTTTATTAGAGAATCGGCAGATTCACCGAATATGACCAATGTTTTAGCCTCATTAAGTGCGGTAGTAAAAGCATCACACCTATTAAGAACAATGTTGTTAGATCACTTTGATAGCCAGTGGCGTCATGATGTTTTAGTTATGGACAAATGGTTTGCACTACAGGCTATGCAATCTGGTGATGGTGCTATTGAGAATATAAAAGCGTTGTACGCGCATCCTAGCTTTGATTTTTCAAACCCAAATCGTGTACGCGCATTAGTGGGTAGCTTTAGTCATTTTAATACCGCACAATTTCACCGAAAAGATGGTGAAGGTTACGCATTATTAGGTGATTTACTTATTAAGCTAAACGCGATAAATCCGCAAAATGCCTCTAGAATGTTAACGCCTTTCATGTCGTGGAAACGCTTTGACACAACCCGTGCTCAAGCAATGAAAGCACAGTTGCAACGCTTAGCAAACCTTGAAGGATTAAGTGCTGATTTATTTGAAAAGGTTGAAAAAGCGCTTAATTAAATGATTGAGTATTACTTCTCTTTACACCTGAGCTATAACAAATGCATGGACTACTACCATGGTCGTTTTAGCTCAGTACAAGTAGTTGAGGATAACGGTAAAACAATACGTTTTGCCGCCTCGCACTTGCGCCCTTACATTTCATCTATTGGAATAAGAGGGCATTTTAGACTTTTAGTTACCCCCGAGAATAAATTTATTCGCCTCGAACGTATCGCCTAACCTGCTGTTTTTATGTTATAGATACATAAAAATATTATCTTTTTGTTAATTTCAATTTGTTCTATTGTTAATTTACGTGTATAAATTATCTGGTATGACGTCTTACCAATACGTAAACGTCAGCTCAAAAAATATAATAATTGATTGAACGCGACCATTTGTAATTTTTTATAATCGCTTCTATCGTTAAGATTACACTAAAAACAATAACTTGATCACACATAATTACCCACGACAGGGGGGATACACAATGATAAGAAGATCGCTTTTTGTTAAAAACAAAATAGCTATAGGTTTAGCAGCCGCAAGCTTAGGTTTATCTGCAGCAGCGAATGCAGCAAATTTTGAGGTAGGGGGCTTTGATGTCACCTTCGACTCAACTTTTTCCTATGGTCAAAGCGTCCGTGTTGAAGACAGAGATTTCGACATTATTGGTAAAAGCAATAATCCTGCATTTGATTGGACTGGGTATAATCCTTCATTAAATACAATTTATTCTTCTCAAGATGTTTGGGCCCAACCAGGCTCTTACTCTAATAATGGCGATGCAGGTAATCTTAATTTTGATAGCGGTGATTCGTTTTCAAAATTATTGAAAGGAACACACGACCTTTCAATTAGCAAAGATAACTACGGCTTATTCACACGTTTTATGTACTTTTACGATTTTGAGTTAATGGATGGTGATAGAGCCTACGTTAACCCAACCTCAGGACAAGGCGTAGATCCATGTGATGATGACGACACAAAAGAGCAAAGCTGTGCCGACATCCGTTTATTAGATGCTTACGTTTGGGCAAATTTTGACTTAAACGATGGCAACAACCCGCTGTCAATTCGCCTTGGTCAACAAGTAGTTAACTGGGGTGAGAGTACACTTATCTCTCATGGTATTAACGTAAACCCGGTCGATATTGACCGCTTAAAAGCGCCAGGTGCTGAGCTTAAAGAAGCATTTATTCCTGTAGGTATGCTTTGGGCGTCATTAGGGATCACTGAAAATATTACTTTAGAAGGTTTTTATCAGTACCAATGGCATGAAACACGCCTACCGGCTGCAGGTACTTATTTTTCTACCAATGACTTTGCAGCAGAAAACGGCTATCAGCAAAATGTACAGTTAGGTTTTACTTCAAACCCTGACATTGATATGGCCTTTTTAACCGACAGCCTTAATAACCTTTATACTAATTTTGCTCAGGTAGCCGCTGCACAGGGTATCGACCCAACAAGTGCTGAAGGCCAAGCCCTGCTTGCAAACATGTATTTAGCTCATCCAACTAAAGTTGCGCTTAAAGGTAAAGGCGATAACGGTAAAACAGAGCCAGATGACGGCGGCCAATATGGTTTACGTTTAGGTGTATTTTTACCAGAGTGGAACGACACAGAAGTGGCGTTATACCACGTTAACTACCATAGTCGACGTCCGCTAATTTCTGGTCGTGTATCTAACTTTTCTCAAGCTGCCATCGCACAAGATTTAGCGATGATTGCAACAACAGAAATTACAGATGACAACGTGGCAGATTTAGTTGCGTTTTCAAAAGCAGAAAATGATTACCCAGAAGATATTAAACTTTACGGTTTAAGCTTTAACACCACAATTGGCGAAACCGCGTTTGCTGGTGAGTTTGCATTTCGTAAAGACGAACCGTTACAAATAGACGATGTAGAGCTACTTTATACCGCCATGCCTGAACAATTGGCGCTTGCCGGTATTCGCCCAGACTTTGCGGGTATTTCGCAAATGAGTTTTGGTGATGCGATTAGCTCTGTAGCGGCAGGTGAAGTTGCACAAGGTTATATTGAACGCGACACATCACAAATTCAGTTTACTGCAACACATTTATTTGGCCCGTCATTAGGTGCTGATAGCTGGGCTGTAGTAGGTGAAGTAGGTGCTGTTAAAATTCATGATATGCCTGACTACGACGAAATGCGTTTAAATGTGTCGGGTACAGGTCGAAGCGGTGTAATCACAGGCCCAGGCACTACTGACTACACAACATTACAACTAGGCCTTTCTAATGGCCCAGAAGAAAAGTCGTTTGCAACGGCATCATCTTGGGGTTACCGCCTAATTGCTAAAGGTGATTACTTTAACCTTTACAATGGTATTAACTTCTCTCCACGATTTGTATTTTCTCATGATGTAAACGGTAACACACCGGATCCTATGTTCTTGTTTATTGAAGACCGTAAATCGTTGGGCGTAACGATGAACTTTAATTACCAAAATGCATGGTCACTTGATGTGAGCTACAACTCATTTTGGGGTGGTGGCGATATCAATACTTTCTCAGATCGTGACTACGTTTCTTTCAATTTAAAATATTCAATTTAGGGGTAATATTAGTATGATTAAAAAACCTACCCTCATCGCTACCGCTTTGTGTAGCATGTTTTTAAGTTCAGCGGCAATGGCAAAAATGAGCGCTGAAGAAGTTGCACGTTTAGGACAAGACTTAACGCCATTTGGCGCAGAAAAAGCAGCCAATGCTGATGGGTCAATTCCAGCGTGGAATGGCGGTATTACATCTGCACCAGAAGGTTATGAACCAGGGATGCACCATTTAGACCCGTATTCTGCGGACAAAGTGTTGTTTACCATTGATAAAACAAACCTTGATAGGTACAAAGCTAATTTAAGCCCTGGCCAAATTGCTTTATTTGAAGCATACCCAGATACGTTTAAAATGCCTGTTTATGAAACGCGCCGCTCTGCGTCTTACCCACAGTTTGTATACGATGCAACAAAAGAGTTTGCTGCAACGGCTGAGCTTATTGAAGGTGGCAACGGAATAAAAAATACCGCAATTGGTATTCCATTTCCTATTCCTAAATCTGGCTTAGAAGCTATTTGGAATCACTTATTACGCTATCGTGGACAATCAATAGAGCGTTTTGGTGGACAAGCTGCACCCACCGCATCGGGTTCGTACAATTATGTAGGCTTTGATGAACAACTATTGGTTAAATATTCAGATCCTAAAGCGACTCCTGCAGAGCTTCAAGACTCAAACATTTTGTTTAAATTTAAGCAAAAGGTGACAGAGCCAGCACGCCTTGCCGGTACAGCGCTACTTGTACACGAAACCATGGATCAAATTTTAACGCCTCGCCAAGCGTGGACATATAACTCGGGTCAGCGTCGTGTTCGTCGTGCACCAAATGTTGCATATGACGCTCCAGGTACAGCCGCAGATAGCTTACGTACTACTGATGATTTTGATATGTTTAATGGCTCACCTAACCGTTACAACTGGACCTTAAAAGGTAAGCAAGAGCTATATATTCCGTACAATAGCTACAAGTTACACAGTGATAAACTAGAGTACGACGATATTTTAAAACCCGGCCACATTAATCCAGAGCATACGCGTTATGAAAAGCACCGTGTATGGGTTGTTGAAGCTAACTTAAAAGATGATACACGCCATATTTATAAAAAACGCGTGTTTTATATTGATGAAGATAGCTGGCAAGTACAAGTGACCGATATTTATGATAATCGCGACCAGCTTTATCGTGTAGCAATGGCATATGGCTTAAACTACTACGAAGTACCTACGCAGTGGAGTACTTTAGAAGTGTATCATGATTTAAATTCGCGCCGTTACTTAGCTATTGGTTTAGATAACCAAGAAAAAATGTACGACTTTTCAGAGTCGTTTAACGATAACGAATTTACTTCAAGCGCTTTACGCCGTGAAGGTAGATAACAACGTAATATGCAGCTAACAGCCCGTTAGCTGCTTTTTTCTTTCTCATCGCGTTTGTCTATACGACACGCAGGATTTTCCTCAGCAAACAGACAAACAATTCTTCAGTTCAAGGCGATTAAAATTTATGAAGTATTTGGTATATGCCAGCCTGATCATAAGCGGTGCGAGTATTGCACAAGATGCACCTCAGTATGCTATTAGCGCAATCAACGCAAATAAAACCCTACTAACTGATATTACTAATACAGGTGCTGCTTTAGTGGCTGTAGGTAAGCACGGTACGGTAATAACAAGCAAAAGCGCTGAGCAGTGGCAGCAAGCGCAAAGCGTCCCTACACAGGTATTGTTAACGGCTGTCGATTTTTCTAATGAAACCCACGGGTGGGCGTGCGGGCACGATGCCACAATAATTAATACCACCGATGGTGGTTTAAATTGGCAATTACAACAAGCAAAGCCAGAGCTTGATAAGCCGTGTTTAGATATTTACTTTGAAGATGACTCAAATGGTTTTGCTGTTGGCGCTTATGGCATGTTTTATCAAACCAGTGATGGCGGTAAGCACTGGCATAAACGCTTTTTAGACTCTTTACTGTTTAGTGAAGACAGAGAGTATTTGAATGATTTAAAAGAAAATGATCCTCAAGGCTACGAAGCTGAAACAGCATCTATACTCCCTCATTTTAATCGTATTGAAAAAACAGACAGTGGTTTGATGTTAGTCGGTGAAATGGGGTTAATGGCCAAAAGCAGTGATAATGGCCAAACATGGCAACGCCTTGATGAAATTTACCCAGGTTCTTTTTTTGCGGTAGCATCAGATGCGCAGCAAGAGATTGTGGCAGGGCTCAGAGGAAATGTATTTGTTAAAAATAAAAATGAACAACAATGGCAGCATTTTGAAAATGTTAAAACGGCCACGGTTAATAACATTATAAATTATAATAATGAGCATTGGTTACTGCTGGCAAATAGTGGTGTGATCTTTCATTTAAAAGACGGCTTACTTACACATGAACAACGCCCCGATGGTAAAGCTATTCTTGATGGCGTAATAATTAATAATAAATTAGTCATGGCAACAGAAGATGGCATTAAAGTGAAGGAGTTGAACCCTTAATGCATACGTTTTTAGATTTTTTAGAAAAGGCAGTGTTTAGACACCGTACTATCATGTTGATCGCTTTTGCGCTAATCACATGTTTTTTAGGCTATAAAGCCACTCACATTGAACTAGACGCCTCGTTTAACAAAAATATTCCGCTAAATCATGAATACATGAAAGTGTACACCAAACACGAAAAACAATTTGGTGGCGCAAATAGCATTTTAATTTCGGTGTGTGATGACAGTGGCAACATTTTTAACCCCGAATTTTTCACCCAATTAAAAGCAGTACACGATCAACTGTATTTTATTCCTGGTGTAAACCGCCCATTAGTTAACTCTATTTTTGCGCCCAGTGCGCGTTTTGTCGAAGTGGTTGAAGATGGTTTTGCTGGCGGCCCAATCATTCCTGCAAACTTTAAAGCTGACCAAAAAGGTTTAGCGGTAGTTAAAGAAAACATTGAAAAAGCAAAAGTAGTAGGGCGAATGATTGCCAGCGATTACTCATGTGCCATGGTGACCGCGCAACTACTCGAAACCGACCCGCAAACTCAGCAAAAGCTAGATACACTCGCATTTGCAGATAAGTTAGAAACGCAAGTAAGAGAGCCTTTAAGTACAGATAAAGTCAGTATTCATATTATTGGATTTGCCAAAATGGCCGGCGATATTGCTCAAGGGGCAAAAGGCGTTGTGCTATTTTTTGCTATTGCCATTGGTTTTACCTTTATTATGGTTTGGCTATTTTGTGGCAGTTTAAAGCTCACCATTTTACCTATAGCGTGTTCAATTATTGCCGTAATCTGGCAAATGGGTTTATTGTCAAGTTTAGGTTTTGGACTCGACCCTATGTCTATATTGGTGCCGTTTTTAGTATTTGCGATTGGTGTAAGCCACGGCGTGCAGATGATCAACGCCATTGGTAAAAAAGTAGGTGAGGGCAAAAGTACCCGCATTTGTTGTCAATCAAGCTTTAGAGCATTACTTGTACCTGGTGGTATTGCGCTGCTTTCAGACACGGTGGGCTTTTTAACCCTGCTGACTATTGATATAGGTATTATTCGTGAACTTGCAATCACAGCAAGTTTAGGTGTTGCGGTTATTATATTTACTAATTTAATTTTATTGCCAGTGTGGGCCTCGTATATGAATTTTGCCAACACTGTGCATATTCAATCAGGCGATGCGCAAAAGCCAAATATGCTAGATGCGATACGCGATTTATTAGTAAAAGCCACAGAGCCTAAAACCGCAAAAATGATTATTGGTTTTACCCTGGTGTTATTTGCCTTAGGTTACTGGCAAGCAGATAAAATGCGAATTGGTGATTTACATGCAGGTGCGCCTTCGCTGCATCAAGATGCTCGCTACAATCAAGATACTTTTTTAATATCGGACAAATACACTATTTCGTCGGATATTTTAAAAGTGATTGTTGAGGCTTACCCAGCGGCGTGTACAGAGCACGATGTGATGGCGCGCATTAGCCGTTTTCAGTACAAGGTAGAAAACGTGCCAGGCGTGCAATCGGCGGTTAGTTTAAGCTCTGTGGCGCAGTCGGTTAACGCAGGTTACAACGAAGGTAACTTAAAATGGCAAAGCTTACCGCGTAATTCAGCCAGCTTAGTGCAATCAACAGCCCGTGTAGAAACAAGCACAGGGTTACTTAATGGTGATTGCTCAGTCATGCCGGTGATTATATTTTTAGATGATCACAAAGCAAATACAATCGATACCGTTATTCAACGTGTTAAGCAATTTGCACAAGAAGAAGGCACAGACAAGTTAGCCTTTAGGTTAGCGTCTGGGCCTGTAGGGGTGATGGCGGCAACAAACGAGTCTGTTTCTGCGGCGCAAATTCCGATGATGCTTTACGTTTACGGCGCAGTTATTATTTTGTGTTTGTTAAGCTTTAAGAGCGTAAAAGCGACAATTGCAGTGGTATTACCTCTGTATATTGTATCAACTCTTGCACAGGCACTGATGGTGCAATTAGAAATTGGCTTAACGGTATCTACTTTACCTGTTATAGCCTTAGGTGTAGGTATTGGTGTGGATTACGGTATTTATATACTTTCTTCGATGATGGGCCAACTTAAGCAAAACGTACCGCTGAGCGTGGCGTACCGTAATGCCCTTGTTGAGCGTGGCAGTGCTGTATTGTTTACCGGTATTACCCTTGCGATAGGTGTTAGTACGTGGATATTCTCTGATCTTAAGTTTCAAGTAGATATGGGAATACTGCTTACCTTCATGTTTTTAGTAAATATGTTAGGTGCGGTACTGCTATTACCTGCAATTGGTAGTCTGCTGTGGACCGACCAGAAAAAATAAAGTGAATAATTGTGCTCCTAAATGACCTGTAATGGTCATTTATATCTATATTTTGTGAATAGATGACCAAATAGCTGAAATGCTTAAAATGTTTTCATCGAAAAGGCTGTTTATTAGCGCTAAAAGGGTTAGAATTTAACTGACTCCACGCTAATAAATGGCTGTACAAATATTCTGCTTAACTAAAAGCAGTAATAGATTAAGGAACATACAATGACACGAAATGAAGGCCAAGCCTCGGTTATCCTAGATAATGTCTGTAAGCTTATCCAGAAAAAAGTTCACGCTGATAATGTGTTACTCGTTGAGAAATTCGCCAAAGCCTTGTACAGCAATATGTCTAAAGAGGATTTGGCAAATCGCAATGATAGTGACCTATACGGTGCTGCACTCAGCCTTTGGAATGCACTAGAAAAAAACACCACGGACGACGCAGTAATTCGCGTTTTCAACCCTGAAGTAGCAAAAGATGGCTGGCAGTCATCACATACAATTGTAGAAATTATTGCTAAAGATATGCCATTTTTAGTCGATTCTGTTCGTATGGCTATGACCCGTGAAAATATAGCTTCTCACTTATTACTTCACTGCCCACTAAAAATTCAGCGTGACGATAACGCTAAAATTTCTGGTTTATCAAATTTAAAAGCAGAGCAAGAATCAACCTCTACTAAAACAGTGTTCTTTATTGAGATTGACCGCCAAACCGATGCATCTGTTATTGCTTCTTTCAAAAAAGAGCTCGAATCAGTATTGGTTGATGTTTCTATTGCGGTAGATGATTGGCAGCCAATTCGCGAAAAATTAGTCTCTGTTACTAAAGAAGTACCAAAACGTAAGCACAATAAAAATAAAAACGAAGTATCTGAAGCCGTAGAGTTTTTAGATTGGCTGGCTAAAGATAACTTTACTTTAATGGGCTATCGCGAGTACGAGCTTACCCCTGTACAAGGTGATTACCAGTTAAAAGGTAAAATGGACACCAGTCTCGGCCTGATGAAAAATTCAACCGATGAGCACACACGTTTATTATCTGAATTACCAGAATTTGCTCGCCAAGAAGCCCTCAGCAGTAACTTATTAGTATTAACAAAAACGAACTCTGTATCGCGTGTTCATCGCCCAGCCTACATAGATTACGTTGGTATTAAACGCTTTGATGATGAAGGCAATGTGGTTGGTGAAGACCGTTTTATCGGCCTATTTTCATCAAGCTTTTACAACAACAGCGCAGCAGATGTGCCTGTTCTAAAAACTAAAATTAACCGCATCATGGATATGTGTGACTTTGCTAAAGGCACCCATGCATACAAAGCGGTACTTAATATTTTAGAAACGTACCCACGTGATGAATTAGTTCAAGCTCGCGAGAGCGAGTTACTCGAAGTAGCAATGGGTGTTTTACAAATTCAAGAGCGTGACATGTGTCGCTTGTTTGTTCGTAAAGACGCCTACGGACGTTTCTTCTCTTGTATGGTGTACGTTCCGCGTGAGCGATATAACACAGCGCTGCGCCGAGAAACACAAGACATTTTAGCTAACGCCTTTAATTCTGACGAAAAAGTCGAATTTACTACCTATTTCTCTGAGTCAACACTGGCGCGTACACATTACACCGTTCGTGTGACCGATAACAATATCGAATATAACGTGAAAGACATCGAAAACAACCTAGTAGAAGCTGCTCGTACATGGGAAGATAAATTACAATCTGCACTGTTAGAGTCAGCAGGGGAAGCCCGCGGTAATGAGCTAAATCGTAAATATTGCAACGCGTTTGCACGCTCGTACAAAGATGAAGTACTACCGAGTGCTGCGGTTGTAGATATTGAAAAACTAGAATTGTTAAACGACGAGAACAAGCTAGAAATGCTGTTCTACCGTCCGCAAGAAGAAGCTAACAGCAATATTGTACGCCTAAGCTTGTTCCATAAAGATGAGCCAATTCACTTATCTGATGTTATGCCAATGCTAGAAAACTTTGGTTTACGCGTTGTAGGTGAAACGCCATATTCTGTTAAAACAAGTGATGGTCGTATCAATTGGATCATGGACTTCTCTATGCTGATTGACAGCAAAGGAATGGCCGACTTTGATAAGATTTCTGCTCGTTTTCGCGCTGCATTAACTAATGTATGGGGCAACCGCCTTGAAAACGACGGCTTTAACCGCTTAGTATTAATGGGTGGTTTAACAGGTCGTGAAGCTTCTATATTACGTGCCTATGCAAAATACATGCGCCAAATTGGGGTTACTTTCTCACAGACCTACATTGAAAGCACGTTTGCAAACTACCCGCATATTGCTGCGCAAATAGTTAACTTATTTGCTAAAAAATTCTCAGTAAAAAGCCCTGCAAGCCCTAAAACACTTGAGAAATTAAGTGCACAAATTTACTTAGAGCTTGAAAACGTAGCGAACCTTGATGATGACCGTATTATACGTTTATACGTAGATATGATTGTCGCAACACTGCGTACTAACTACTTCCAAAAAGATGAAACAGGTCAGTTTAAATCTTACGTGTCGTTTAAGGTACAGCCTAGCTTAATTCCTGATATGCCGCTTCCGCTGCCAGCATTTGAGATTTTTGTATACTCTCCGCGTGTAGAAGGTGTGCATTTACGTGGTGGTAAAGTTGCTCGTGGTGGCCTTCGTTGGTCAGACCGTCGTGAAGATTTCCGTACTGAGGTACTGGGCTTAGTAAAAGCGCAACAAGTTAAAAACACTGTAATTGTTCCGGTAGGTTCTAAAGGTGGTTTTGTATGTAAGCAGCTACCGAGTGAACGCGAAGCCTTTATTAAAGAAGGTCAAGAGTGTTACAAAATTTTCATCCGTGGTTTATTAGACATTACCGATAACATTGAGCGTGGTGAAATTGTACCGCCAGCTAATGTAACGCGTCACGATGAAGACGACCCATACTTAGTAGTTGCAGCAGATAAAGGTACAGCTACCTTCTCTGATATTGCTAACGGTATTGCTAACGAATACAACTTCTGGCTAGGTGATGCGTTTGCATCAGGTGGTTCAGTAGGTTATGACCATAAGAAAATGGGCATAACAGCAAAAGGTGCATGGGAGTCTGTTAAACGTCATTTCCGTGAAATGGATATTGACTGTCAAACTACCGACTTCACTGTGGTTGCTATTGGTGATATGGCCGGCGACGTATTTGGTAACGGCATGTTATTGTCTAAGCACATTCGCTTACAAGTCGCGTTTAATCATATGCACATATTTGTAGACCCTACACCAGATGCAGCGACCTCTTACCCAGAGCGTGAGCGCTTGTTTAACCTGCCTCGTTCATCATGGGAAGATTACAATAAAGATCTGATTTCAGCGGGTGGTGGAATTTTCTCGCGCGCAGCTAAATCGATTTCTTTAAGCCCAGAAATGAAAAAAATGCTTGGCACTAAAAAAGCAAGCATGACACCGAATGAGTTAATCAAAGCCTCATTAATGATGGAATTTGATTTACTGTGGAACGGTGGTATTGGTACTTACATTAAAAACAGCCACGAAACAGACGCTGATGTAGGGGATCGTGCAAACGATGCGCTGCGCATAAACGGTAAAGACCTTGGCGCTAAAATTTTAGGTGAGGGCGGTAACTTAGGTGCAACCCAATTAGGGCGTATCGAGTTTGCAGCCAAAGGCGGGCGTGTAAATACCGACTTTATTGATAACGTAGGCGGTGTTGCGTGTTCAGATAACGAAGTAAATATTAAAATTTTACTTAACGGCTTAGTTTCAGAAGGGGATTTAACACGTAAACAACGTGATGAGTTACTTTACTCTATGACCGACGAAGTGTCTGAGCTTGTACTTAAAGATTGTTACCGTCAAACACATACATTGTCGATTACACAGTCTAAAGGTGCATCAACACTTAAAGAGAAGATCCGCTTTATTCATGCCCTTGAAAAAGAAGGCAAGCTAAACCGTGCAATCGAGTTTTTACCAACTGATGAAGAGTTGGCAGAGCGCGCTGCAGCAGGTAAAGACCTAACACGTCCAGAGCTTTCAGTATTAGTTTCGTACGCTAAAATGGTGCTTAAAGAGTCGTTAGTAACAGATGAAATTACTGAAAACCCTTACTACCGTCAGCTACTAGTTAAGTCTTTCCCGCGTCCACTGCGTGAAAAATTTAACGACGCGATGGATAATCACCCACTGCGCAAAGAAATCATTGCAACAAAACTGGCGAACAATATCGTTAATGACATGGGCTTAAACTTCATGGTACGCATGAACGAAGAGACCGGTGCTAACGAAGCTGAAATCGCAATGTGCTACTCAATTGCGAGTGAGATTTTTGAAATGCGTGAAACCTGGTCATCAATCAGCGCGCTAGATAATAAAATCCCAGCAGCAGTTCAAACCGAAATGCTTTACCAATTACGTCGTACTGTTCGCCGTGCAACACGCTGGTTCTTACGTCATCGTAATAAAGCACAAACAATTGAACAAGCTATCGAGTTCTTTGCGCCAACGTTTAAAGATTTAAGCGAAAACTTAAATACGTACATGCAAGACAAAGAACACGAATGTTTGACTGGCAAAGCAAATGAGCTAGTTGAAAAAGGTGTACCTAAGCAAATTGCTAAGCGTATTATTGACCTTTCTAGCCTGTTCTCTGTAATGGATATTGCTGAAATAGCGCATAATTCAGGCCGCAGTGTGGCGATGGTATCTAATACCTACTTTAAACTTGGCTCGCGTATGGGCTTACACTGGTTCTTAGATCAAATTACTAACCAGCCTGTTTCTAACCATTGGCAAGCACTTGCCCGTGCGTCGTACCGTGAAGAGCTTGATTGGCAACAACGTACGCTTTCTCATGTTGTGCTAAACAGCTTTGAAGGTGACGAAAACGATGTTGATAATCAAATCGATCAGTGGATGGCAAGCCAAGATCTGCTGCTACAGCGTTGGAAGCAAATGTTAGCTGAATTTAAAACCTCGCAAAGTCACGACTTTGCTAAGTTCTCAGTTGCACTGCGCGAATTAATGTTGTTAAGCCATAACTGTGATACATCAGGAAAATAATTTAGCTTTAATTGGTTATTTATTCAGTAAATAATCAGTTAATTGTTAAAATTGTTATACAATACCTCAGCCTAGTCTGAGGTATTTTTTTGTCTGTAATTTAAAGAGGAACAATTCATGTTTTACGATTTAGCCCGCCGTTTTATGTTCACCCGAGATGCTGAATGGGCACATGAGTTTGCGCTTAATAATTTACGCCGTTTTGCACACACCCCTTTAAACACAGCTTGGTCACAACAACTACAAAACAAACCAGTTAATTTTTTAGGCCTTGAGTTTAAAAACCCTGTGGGTTTGGCTGCAGGTTTAGATAAAAACGCTGAGTGTATTGATGCCTTTAGCCAAATGGGCTTTGGTTTTGTAGAAGTTGGCACAGTTACCCCGCGCCCCCAAGCAGGTAATGATAAGCCGCGCATTTTTAGATTACCGCAGTCAAATGCCATTATTAACCGAATGGGCTTTAATAATAAAGGGGTCGATAATTTAGTTAATAACGTAAAAAATGCCAAGTACACCGGTATTTTAGGTATTAATATTGGTAAAAATAAAGATACCCCAAATGAGCAAGGTAAAGACGACTATATCCATTGTATGCGTAAAGTGTTCGAGCATGCTTCGTATATTACGGTCAATATTTCATCTCCAAATACACCAGGGCTGCGCGATTTACAATATGGTGCCGCGTTAGATGATTTACTGCAAAGTTTAAAGAATGAACAGCTCGATTTAATTGCCAAGCATAATAAGCAAGTACCTATGCTGGTTAAAATAGCGCCAGATCTTGATCAAATCCAAATTGAGCAGGTTAGCGAGTCACTATTAACTAATCAAATTGATGGCGTAATTGCAACAAATACTACGCTTGAACGTAGTGCAGTAATGGGTCAGCAATACGCCGATGAGGCGGGTGGTTTATCTGGCAGCCCTGTAAGAGAGCGCTCTACACACGTTGTTAGCGAACTTAAACGTTTAACACAAGGTAAATTACCAATTATTGGTGTAGGCGGTATTGATGATGCGCAATCAGCTCAAGAAAAGCTAAATGCAGGCGCAAATTTAGTGCAGGTTTATACTGGGTTCATCTACAAAGGGCCACAATTGGTAAAATCGATCGTTGATTCCTTATAAGTATCAGTTATGTAAGCTTTTGATCGTTCAATAAATGTTCTAAACAAATGTTTTAAAAATGGTCAAAAGCCGTTATAATCTAATATTAATGTCTTAATTAAAAATAAATTTTTAAACAAGGAGGAGGCAAATGTTACAAGCAACAAAACAATGGCAGTGGATTGCATGTGCAAATAAAAACCGCTTACTACTTGATTTAAATGACGATATGCAACTATGCACACCGTATAAATTAAGACAACTCACCGACTGTGTATTTGAAAACCCGCGTTTTAGCTTAGAAGATGCTGCTTTTTATGAACAGGTATATAACTACTTAGATGGTTTTGAGCTGTATAAGCCTGCACAAATTTGCCAAATTGCGCTCAATGCCACCGCTGTAAAATTTCATTTAAAACCGGTACTGGCTAAAAGTTGGTTTTTTGAAGAGTACACTGGCACCCAGCCAAGTACAGAAGCCATCGTTAAACTTACCTCAAAAGCGCAAACCGGTGAGTTTTTAATTGTTGAACATTGCCCTGATGCTTCAATTTGCCTAAACCTTAACGAAACATTCAAACTTGATGATAATTTGTCCCTTGAACAGTTTGAAGTTATCCGCGTTTTAAACAATCGTGTTCACCCGCTATTACTTGAGCAATATCACACTAAATCAGCTTAGCAAATTTACAAATCGAGCTGCGTTTATCAAGTGTTTGTCAGCCAACCTATGTTATAATCCTGCGCAATTAGCTATTAAGGGTTATTACTTTGCAATTTATCGCACTTACTTCTATCGGAATCGAAAATTTACTTGTTGATGAACTAACAGAATTAGGCGCCGTCGTGTCTAAACAAACTGTGGGTTCTGTTCGCTTTGAGGCAGATTCAACATTGGCGCAAAAGGTTTGTCTATCAACTCGTTACGCAACACGTGTGCTGATGCTTATTGAAGAAAAAGAAGGCGTTAATGATAAAGATAGCCTGTATAAATTTGCTCGTTTTCAGCCATGGCAAGAATGGTTTGGCCCTACCCAAACATTTGCCGTTGATTTTAATGGTACCAACGACTCTTTAAAAAATACCCAGTTTTCAGGCTTGGTAATTAAAGATGCGATTGTTGACTACTTTAACGATTTATACGAACAGCGCCCAAATGTAGATAAGCAAGATGCCAATGTGCGTGTTGTGGCGCGTTTAAATCGCCATGGTGTGGCTTTGTATATTGATTACTCGGGTCCTCGTTTATCTGAGCGCGGTTATCGCCAAGGTCAAGGTAAAGCCCCAATTAAAGAGCACTTAGCGGCCGCGATTATTAAACGCAGTGGTTGGCTTGAAAATGTAAATCAGCCTTTATTTGACCCATGTTGTGGTGCCGGCACTATTTTAATAGAAGCGGCGGGCATGGCGCGTAACGAAGCACCTGGTTTATTTAGAGAAGGGTTTGCTTTTGAGCGTTTACCTAGTTTTAGAGCGGCAAAATTTAAACAACTTCGCGAAGAATTAATTGAGCAAATTACCGATCCTAAATTGTGGTTAATTGGCCACGATTACGATGCGCAAGTTCTTGATAAAGCCATTGCCAATGCCGAGCGTGCAGAGCTGGGTAATGTTATTAAGTTTAAGCAAAGTGATGCAACTAAGCTTACCTCTGTTGCTAAATTACCCGGGGTGGTTATTTCTAACTTACCGTACGGCGAACGTATTGGCTCTATGGCTGAGCTGGTAAATTTACACCGCAGCATGGGCGTGGGTTTTAAAAAGCACTTTAATCATTGGAAGCTTGCGTTACTAGGCATGGATGAAAGCCTATTTAAGCTGTTAAAACTGGTTAAACAAAAGCGTTATAAATTTAAAAACGGCCCATTAGATGTAGAACTAAATTTATACCAGTTAGATGATAAACAGGTAAGCCTGACAAGCGATGACAAACCGGCTCTTAATTTTGAAGGCTCAATGTCGTTTGCAAATCGTTTGAAAAAGAACAAACAAGGCCTGAAAAATTGGCTTAAACAAAACGAAGTACAAGCTTATCGCGTATACGATGCTGATATTCCTGAGTACAACGTAGCGGTTGATATTTACGGCGACTCTGCTGTTATTTTTGAATACGCAGCACCTAAAGAAATTGACGAAAAAACTTCTGAAAAGCGTCTTCAAGATGTGATTAGCTTAACTGCACAGCAGCTAAACATAGCGCCTGAAAACATTGCCGTTAAAGTGCGTAAAAAACAAAAAGGGGAAGAGCAGTACACCCCAATGGCTAAACAAAACCGCACTATGGTGGTGGAAGAGTTTGGCGCTAAGTTTAAAGTAAACTTGTTTGATTACCTCGATACTGGGCTGTTTTTAGATCATCGTTTAGCACGTCGTTATATTCAGCAAAATGCAAAAGACAAACGCTTTTTAAACTTATTTGCCTACACCGGTACAGCCTCTGTGCACGCGGCATTAGGTGGTGCAAAAGCAATTACCACCGTTGATTTATCAAAAACCTACCTTAAGTGGGGCCAAGATAACTTTGCGCTAAATGATATTAGCAATACTCGCTACCGTTTTGAGCAAGCTGATTGTTTAAAATGGCTAGAATACGCACAAGGGCAATACGATTTAATCTTTTTAGACCCGCCTACGTTTTCTAATTCTAAACGAATGAAAGACGCGTTTGATGTGCAAACCGATCATATAAAATTACTTACTTGGGTTAAAAAAATCTTGAGTCCGTCGGGTACATTAATTTTTTCTAATAACAAACGTGGTTTTGTAATGGATGAAGTAGGTTTGATGGGTTTAGGGTTAAAAGCTGAAAATATTTCAGAAAAAACGTTATCACCTGATTTCAAACGTAATAAAAAAATACACAACAGTTGGTTAATTACCCATGGCTAATTATGTTTTATACCACACCGATGGCTGTCATTTATGTGAGCAAGCCGAGCAGGTTTTATTATCGGTTTTGGATAAAAATAGTGAGCTTAAATTAATTGATATACTCACTGATGAGCAGCTAATAGCGCGTTTTCAGTTAAGTATTCCCGTATTTGAGAGCAAAAGCGGCCACCATTTGTATTGGCCGTTTGATGCACAAACAGTGCATGAATTTTTAGCGCAATAATAAAAGAGCAGTATTTATGGATTTAATTAGAATACAAAAAGCGCAGTTAGCTTATGGTACGCACCCATTACTTGATGATGCTGATGCAGTGATAGAAAGCGGTGAGCGCGTCTGTATTGTAGGGCGAAATGGGGCGGGTAAATCTACACTTTTAAAAGTACTAGATGGCCAAGTTATTTTAGATGATGGTGAAATTAACCAGCTTGGCGGGATCAAAATATCTCGCTTAGAGCAAGATCCTCCTAAAGGAGCAAATGGCTCAGTATTCGATTATGTAGCACAGGGCATGCCTGATATTGCTAACTTGCTGATTGATTATCATCATGTGAGCACACAGCTACAAACCGACTGCACCGACAAACTGCTAAATAAGCTTGAGCGTTTATCTAACGATTTAGAAGCGTGTGACGGTTGGCGTTTTGATTCGCGTATTCAATTAGTACTCACGCGTTTAGAGCTTAGCCCAGATGCTAAATTAGAATCGCTCTCAGGTGGTTGGTTGCGTAAAGTTGCCTTAGCACGTGCACTTGTGAGTGAGCCTGACTTATTGTTACTTGATGAACCAACAAACCATTTAGACGTAGACAGTGTTAAATGGCTAGAGCAGTTTTTAAAAGAATTTAAAGGCGGTATTGTATTTATATCGCATGACCGTGCGTTTATCCGTGCTGTTGCAACGCGTATTTTAGATTTAGACCGCGGTAAACTTATCTCTTACCCTGGCGATTACGCGACCTACCTTGAACAAAAAGCGCATGACTTAAAAGTAGAAGAATCACAAAATGCACTCTTTGATAAGCGTTTAGCAGAGGAAGAAGCCTGGATACGCCAAGGTGTTAAAGCCCGTCGTACTCGTAACGAAGGCCGTGTACGTGAACTTAAACAGCTACGTGTTGAGCGCAAAGCCCGTGTAGAGCAAGTAGGTAAAACCGATTTTAATATTGAAACGGCTGACAGATCGGGCAAGTTAGTGTTTGAGGCAAAACACCTTAGTCATGCATTTAAAGATAAAGTGATTGCTAATGATTTTTCTACCCTTGTTATGCGCGGTGACCGCATTGGCTTAGTAGGCCCAAATGGTATTGGTAAAACTACCTTACTTAAACTGCTGTTTGGTGATTTAGAAGCCGATAGCGGTCATGTTAAACAAGGCGTTAATTTAGAATTTGCTTACTTTGACCAATACAGGCAAAAGCTTGATGAAGAGGCCACTGTTCAAGATAACGTTGCCGAGGGTAAACAAGAGGTAATGATGGGCGGGCGTTCTCGTCATGTACTTGGTTACCTGCAAGACTTTTTGTTTCCACCGGCACGTGCGCGTACACCTGTAAAAGCACTCTCTGGTGGTGAGAAAAACAGGCTTTTACTTGCAAAACTATTTTTGAAACCCTCAAATATTTTAGTACTCGATGAGCCAACCAATGACTTGGATATTGAAACATTAGAGTTACTCGAAGAAATTATTAATCAGTATCAGGGTACTGTGCTTATAGTAAGCCATGACCGTGAATTTATTGATAATACGTGTAGTAGTGTATGGGCGTTTGAAGGTGATGGAAAAATAACAGATATGGTAGGGGGTTACACCGATTACCAAGCTTATTTAAGCTATTTAGCCGAGCAGGAAAAACAGCAACAAGCACCAAAAAAAGACGTTAAACCTGCGCCTGTAGCCGCTACAAAGCCTGAAAACAAAAGCACTAAGCTTTCTTACAAATTAAAACTTGAATTAGAGCAACTACCCAATAAAATGGAACAACTTGAAGCCGCTGTAGAAGCGCAGCAAGCTGTAGTGAGCGATCCTGACTTTTTCAAACAAGATAGTGACGTAACCACTAATGCATTGAACCATTTAGCAAAACTTGAGTCTGACCTTGAAGCCGCGTTTGAGCGCTGGGAAGAACTTGAAGAATTACAGAATCAGTAGTAAGGATTAAAATGAAATATAAATTACTCGCTGCCAGTATTTTAGCGACATTGAGTACATCTGCATTAAGTGCAACCTATGAATTAACAGAACTAGGTACTCTTGACGGCGCTAAACATTCTTACGTGACTGACGTAAGCGAAAGCGGGCACATTATTGGTACTGCCAACGGATTGTATAATTTACCAATCGATATTAGCTATATCGACTTTACCGAAAGCGTTATTGAAAATGCGTACGATAGTGAAGAGTACAACTTTGAGCTAAGTGATAAAGAAATTACTTTTACACTTGATGATATAGAAAATAACGATGCAGTTTTTAATAACGCCGATGCGCATTCATTTATGGTTAGCTTTTTAGCTGGCAGACCAACGGATTACGAGTACCAAAAGTTAAGCTCGGTAGTTGGTATTAAGTTTGACGATGGCATTGTTACTGAGCAAATACTGTTTGATGAAGAGTCGGTAGATTACGATGGTTTAACGCGTTCGGTTAGTAACTTTTATAATGCGGTAAGCGAAGATGGCGTGAGCGTTGGTTGGAGTGCAGCTCCATATGATAAAGTTTTATTTACGCCAGATGATGAAGATGAAGAAGAAACATGGTTTACCCATGACTTTATTGAGCGCGGAATAGTTATTTCTGAAGATGGAACGCAAAAGGTTGAGTTAGTTCCAGACTTTGACGATTACGGCGGTACTAGCCGAGCTAATGATATTGTTAAAACAAATGACGGATACACTGTCGTTGGTTATGTTTCAACAGGTATTCCTGAAGACAGACTTGATAATATTGAAGATAACTGTGATAACGAAGACGAGCCAACCAATACCTGTGTGGAATTATTAAATTCAAGTGTAACCACCGGCGTATTTGATGAGCGCGCGGTAAAATGGGAGCTTGATGAAGCATTCAATATCACTTCTACTGAAATACTTGGCCTTGCCTTAACGCCAGAAGAAGATGATGACTTTGCTTTTACAAGTACTGCTCTTGCGCTAAATAATAATGGCACAGTGGTGGGCTCTTCAAATGCTCGTTACTATAAAAATGACGACACTATTTTAACAATGCCTGTTTATTTTAAAAATGGTGACGTGTTTAATTTTATAGACCAAGAAGATGATTGGCTTTCTGGTAAAGCGCTTGCTGTCAATGACAACGATGTAATTGTTGGTTATGCATCAAAGCGTATTGAAACCACGATCCGTGATCAGTTTTTCTATCATGATATAAGTACTGGCAATACCGTTTTCCCTACCGGTTACTTTAATAGCTCAAGCGCTTATGGTAATGATATTAATAACCAAGGTTATGTTGTTGGTGAAGGCGAGGTGGGTACATCTGAAAACAGCCGTCGTAAAGAAGCGTTTATATATAAAATTGGTGACGATAAAATTACCAACTTAAACGATTTACTACCTTGTTACGAAACAGATGGTGAAACAGACTACGCCTACACAATGGCTGAAGCGAAAGTCATTAATGAAGACAATGAAATTTTTGGTGTAGCTACCAAAACCGTTGAAAAGCGTGATACCTTTGGTAATGTAGAAACCGATATCGAAGGTAATATTGAGTACGAGAGTGTTGCTGTTGCAGTAAAACTAACACCCATTGATGGTGAAGTAGAAGACTGTACACCCATAGAAGAAGAGCTCTATGAAAGAAGCTCAGCAAGCTTCCCTTGGTACACACTGTTATTATTGCCGCTAGTGGGCTTACGCAGAGTATTTAGATTTTAAGCTTTATGCTTTTCATAAAAAAACCAACTTATAAAAGTTGGTTTTTTTTCGTCTATAATAAAGTGCTTGGCGTTAATTAGTTATCTCAATTTGCTTCATTAAGTCATTCTTGAGCACTTTAATCGTTGGCTTTATTACGTATTAGTATTTCGCGCTAACCAGGCTCTGCGCACAGAGCGTCGCCAAATAATATCAATACCTAAATAAGCAATAATTGCGGCAACAGAAGCGCATACCAGTGAGCCAATTAAAAATGCAGGTCCGATGGTAGAAAGGCTTTCTAAGAACCATGCCCAACTGGCTTCAAATGCAAAATGCTGCTCTGGTTGATTTAAAACAAGCGTACCTACAAGGTATGACCCGTAAAATATTGGCGGCATAGTCAATGGGTTGGTAAGCCACACCAATGCCACAGAAATAGGTAAGTTAACTCTAAATACAATAGCTGCCGCAGCGGCTAAAACCATTTGAAAAGGAACAGGGATGAACGCAAAAAATAAACCCACCGCAAATGCACCCCTTGCAGAGCGTCTGTTTAAATGCCATAGGTTGGCGTCTTGTAAGAGGCGGCCGAATATTCTAAGTGTTTTATGATGCCTAATTTTATTAGGATCAGGTAAAAATCGTTGGATCGTTTTCTTAGGCATTTCAAGCAACCATTTACTTCAGTGTGGATTAGTCTTGGATTTGTAATAGGTTGTATTTCAACCGTATTTTATTATCAAACCCATGAATTTACAGTCATCACAATATCTGTCCTTATTGCGAGCGCCTATTTTAAGCCGTTTTTGAATGTTTTGTTAGGGTTTATTTTAGCTATTTGCTGCATTGTTGTGCACTTTTACCTGTTTTATAGCTATACATTGCCAAATGATGAAAATAACTATGCTTACCCTGCCACAATTCTTGTTGATGAGGTTATCTCTGCAAAGCAACCACAGTATATAAAAGCAACGTTATTAAAGTTAAATGGGGATGAAATACACAAATTTAAAGCACCTAAAGCCATGTTAAGTGTCGATTCTGCACAGCATATTAAGCAGGGCGATACTTTTGAGGCAACAATAGCGCTGAAAAAATTCAGAACAATTAAAAATATCGGTGTGTTTGATAATAATGTGCATGCCTTTAAACAACGCATATTATTTAAAGGCAAAGTACTTAATAAGCAATTGCGCATTACTAACGCGGCTTCACCTTCAATAATTTATAAATACAGGGTATTTTTAAAACACACCTATCAAAACACAGCGCTTAAATGGCTTTATTATGCATTGCTTAGTGGTGATAAAACACTGATGTCGTTTGAAAATAAACAAACAATGCAAAGTTTAGGGCTCAGCCATTTATTAGCTATTTCAGGGTTGCACATAGGGCTTATATTCAGCTGTTTTTATTTACTGAGTAAGTACACAGCATACATCCTTAAAATTAAAGTATTGCAGTCTATTAATTTAACTATTGTTTATTGTTTTATCGGGTGGTTAGCGGCATTTATCTATGTGTATTTAAGTGAATTTTTACTCTCAGCGACTCGCGCATTTATTATGTTAAGTTGCGTATTAGGTCTTTACTTTATTGCCAAACAGCCACTGCGCTGGCGAAGCATTTTATATGCTTTAGTCGCTGTATTACTCATCAATCCTTTTAATGTTTTAAACCCAGGTTTATATTTTTCTTTTATTGCGGTTGCAATTATTTTCCTTGTTATAAAACACCTTCCTAAAACTAAATATAATTGGCTTGGCGTGTTTATGGCGCTGTGTATTATTCAGCTTGCTTTATTTATTGGGCTTTTGCCCATTACCCTTATTTATTTTAGTGGGGTAAGTATTGCTGGGTTGGTTATTAATTTATTGGCAATTCCATTATTAAGCGTGGCGATAATGCCGCTTTTGCTGCTATTTACGATAATAAGTGCTGTGGTAGATATAGCGCCCGTCATTTTATTATTCGATAGTGTACTTATAACATTGTTTAAGTATATGGATGAAATCCCTTGGCATTACAGATGGTTAGATATAGCTAAACCGCGTAAATTGTACTTAGTCGCAGCTTATCTATACATATTAATCGCCTGGTTTAGCCCCTTTAAACGTTTAGCACTCATTCCTCTATGCGTTACATTAATAGATTATCTGTATTTACCAAAACCTCTTTGGCAATTGCATGTGTTTGATGTTGGGCACGGATTAATGACGTTACTCGAAAAAGACAATCAAGCGCTGGTTTACGATTTTGGCCCGAGTTATTTTAACCGTTTTAGCCGTACATACAGTGTGTTAATTCCCTATTTGAAAACACATAATTTAACCGTCAGTGATGCAATAATAAGCCATCAAGACAACGACCATGCAGGGGGCGCAGCACATTTTATTAATGCAGGATTTGGTGAAAGTTTTAAGCGTTTTCACCCACACGGCACAACCACACAGTGTATGTCTTTAGATTATAACTTTAATGGATTGCGCATTAGCAGCTTTGCTGATAGCACATTTAATAACGAAAACGATAATTCGTGTGTGCTTTTAATCAAATCACCCCAACTTACTATGTTATTAACGGGTGATATTTCTAAAGCACGTGAGCTGAGCCTTATTAAAACTCACTCATTACAGGCCGATGTGATTTTAAGCCCTCATCATGGCAGCGATACGTCTTCAAGCATGGAATTTATCAACCATGTAAATCCGCATACGGTTATTCACTCAACAGCTTTTCAAGGCCAATGGCAATTTCCCAGTGAAAAAGTGGTTTCGCGCTACAAAGCTATAAATGCTAAACAATATGTTACGGCACGTGATGGGCAAATTACGGTAAGTATTTATCAAGATAGCTTTAAAGTGACAACGGCGCGCAAACACGAAAGTTATTGGTTTATAGAAGATTGACGTTTAGTTTTAACGGTTTGAAGGATACAATAAGGGCTGTAATTGTATAACGAGAGTAATATGAGTCAAAGTACTACACAAATTTATAAACGGTTGATTTCTTACGTTGGTGATTATAAAAGCGTTGCCTTCGTCGCTATTATTGGAATGATCGGCTATTCGGGTATGGATGCTTTATTTATTCAATTAATGAAACCCTTTATTGATGAAGGCCTAAACCAACGTAATAGCGAAGTGCTAGCTTATGCCCCATTTGTTGTAATTGCGCTGGTAATAGGGCGTGGCCTGTTTAATTTTATGTCTTCGTATTGCCTAAGCTATGTAGGCTCGCAAGTAGTTCGTTCGTTACGCCAGCAGTTATTTGAACACATATTACATTTGCCTGTTTCGTTTCATGATAAAAACTCAACAGGTGATTTAATTTCAAAAATTACTTTTGATACAGAACAAGTTCAGCAAGCAATCACCAAAGCACTGTTAATTGTTGTAAGAGAAGGCGCTTTTGTCGTTTTTTTACTTGCCCTTATGTTTTATACCAGCTGGCAGCTTTCGCTTATTTTTTTAGTGATCATTCCATTAGTGGCAATTATTGTAACGTTTGTGTCTAAACGCTTTCGCCATATTTCAAAAAATATACAGTCTGCAATGGGGCAGGTCACCCGTAGCTCTGAGCAAATGTTAAGTGGACACAAAGTTATTCATGGCTTTGGTGGGCAAAAACAAGAAATCGACCAGTTTTCAAAAATCAATAATCATAATCGCCAGCAACGTATTAAAATGGATGCCACTAAAGCGTTAAGCGTGTCGGTAATTCAAGTGCTTGCAGCAAGTGCAATGGCTGTTATTTTGTGGGTTGTATCTATGCCTTCAATGATAGATACGATCAGCTCTGGCGATTTTATGGTACTCATCTCTTCTATGATGATGCTTTTACGTCCGCTTAAACAATTAGCAAACGTGAACAGTGATATGCAGCGCGGTATTTCGGCAGCGCAAAGTATTTTTTTAGTTTTAGATGAAGAAATTGAAAAAGACAAAGGTACTTACACCGTAGATAAGGTGAAGGGCGAAATTGAGGTTAAAAACGTGACCTTTAAATACCCAACTAAAGATGAAGCTGTTTTAAATAACCTATCAATAAGTATAAAAGCCGGTGAAAGCATCGCGCTTGTAGGGCGTTCAGGCTCGGGTAAATCGACTATTTCTAATTTATTACCGCGTTATTATGATTTAGAAGCACCAAGTGAAATTTTATTAGATGGCGTTGCGCTTGAGAAATATAAACTGGCTGATTTACGCCGCCAGTTTGCCTTAGTATCTCAGCAAGTTGTGTTATTTAACGACACAATTGCCAATAATATTTGCTATGGCATAAGCCGCGAAATAACACCGCAGCAACTAGAAGAGGTGGTTAAACAAGCTCACGTGTGGGAATTTGTTAAAGACCTACCTGAGCAACTCAATACCATGGTCGGTGAAAACGGGGTGATGCTCTCTGGTGGTCAACGTCAACGTATAGCAATTGCTCGCGCTATATTAAAAGATGCACCTATTTTAATTTTAGATGAAGCAACTTCAGCCTTAGACACAGAGTCTGAAAAGCTAATTCAGCAAGCACTCGATACCCTAATGCAAGACAAAACGTCTATAGTTATTGCCCATCGTCTTTCAACCATTGAGAACAGCGACAAAATATACGTTATTGATGGTGGTCGGGTGATTGAAAGTGGCGATCATCAGAGTTTATTAGCTAAAGATGGTACTTATTCAGCTCTATGTAAAATGCAGTTTGGTGAGCACGGGTGAGTAAAATAGAGCAAAGCTGGTATAAACCATTTAGTTTTATAACGTTACTTTTACTGCCATTAGCTGCGCTTTTTTGGTTAATTTCAAGTATTAGGAAATGGTTTTTTAAGGTTGGCTTTGCCACGCCTTTTAAAGCTAAATCTAAAGTGATTGTGGTGGGCAATATAAGTGTAGGTGGAAATGGCAAAACGCCATTTGTGTTATGGCTTTACGAATACTTGTCAGAGCAAGGCCTAAAAGTGGGCATTATCAGCCGAGGCTACGGCGGTAAAGCCAACAGCTACCCGCTGGTGGTAGAGCGCGGCGTAACAAGTGCACAAGCCGGTGATGAGCCAATACTTTTATTTAATCGTTTAAAATGTCCGCTTGTTGTTGGACCCGATAGAAAAGCCAACATTACATTATTAGAGCAGCAATTTTGTGTGGATGTCATAATCTCAGATGATGGTATGCAGCATTATAAAATGGCGCGCGATATAGAGTGCTGCATTGTTGATAGCCAAAGGCGATTTGGTAATGGCTTTGTTATGCCTGCAGGGCCATTACGCGAAACCACAAACAGATTAAATAGCGTTGATTTAGTGATTGAAAACGGGGGAGATGCATCCCTTAGCTACGTTTTGCAAACTGGTGTACTTAAACACGTTGCTAACAATACCCCTGTGAATAAAACCATTGAAAAAGGCCATGCGGTAAGTGCCATTGGTAACCCACAACGTTTTGAAAATTCATTAAAGGAGCAAAATATTCAGCTGCTTTCGACTCATCATTATAGAGATCACTATGCTTATAGCATGGCTGATTTTACTCAATTTAATGATGACAACATATTAATGACAGAAAAAGATGCAGTAAAATGTAGAGACTTTGCAAAAGATACTTGGTACTACCTACCCGTAAATGCAAAACCTACAGACGCTGTAATACATAAATTAGATTTATTATTAAAACAAAAAGGGATCCTCAATGGCCTTTGATACAAAATTACTTGAAATAATTGCTTGTCCTGTGTGTAAAGGAAAGCTTCGTTTTGATAAAGAAAATGCAGAACTTATTAGTACTGCAGCTAAACTTGCATACCCAGTACGCGACGATATACCGGTACTTTTAGAAAATGAAGCGCGTGAGCTATCTCAAGATGAGGTTGATAAGTGGAATTCGTAGTTGTTATACCTGCACGTTACGCGTCTACCCGTTTGCCTGGCAAACCATTAGCTGACATATGCGGTAAACCTATGATTCAACACGTGTATGAAAAAGCGTGTTTGTCAGGTGCAAGTAAAGTGGTTATTGCAACCGATCATCAAAAAGTTTTTGATGCTGTTAAATTGTTCACAAACGATGTGCTGATGACGCGAGAAGATCATCAATCGGGTACCGAACGTTTAGCAGAGGTTGTTGACCTTCTTAAGCTAGACGCAGAAACCCTGGTGGTCAATGTACAAGGCGATGAGCCATTACTTGCCAGCGAAAACGTATCGCAAGTTGCCACTTTACTAAATAATTCAAGCGCGCCAATGGCAACATTAAGTGTAGCCATTGAAGAGCAAGACGAAGTGTTTAATCCTAATGCCGTGAAGGTTGTTAGTGATATTAATAAAAATGCGTTGTACTTTTCACGTGCCAGTATTCCGTTTGACAGAAGCGCAATGTTAAATAGCGACAGTGTGTTAGATATAACGCCTTTTCAGCGCCATGTGGGTATATATGCTTATCGTGCGGGCTTCATTAAGCAGTATATTGAGCTAAGTGTATCGCCGCTTGAAGTACTTGAGTCGCTAGAGCAACTTAGAGTGTTGTACCATGGTTACGCTATCAAAATTGAGCAGGCCAAAATAACACCACATGCAGGGGTTGATACGGCCGAGGATTTAGAAAAAGTGATTGCCTACCTAAAAGCTAAGCAAGCCTAATAATGGTTAAAAGTGAATTACCCATAGTGTTTAGCCACGCTGATTTTTATATATTTGAAAAACCTGCGGGGCTTAATTTTCACTCAGAAGGTGAAAAAGGGTTTGTGGTACTAGCTGAGCAGCAAACCGGCGAAAAATTATTTGCTGTTCACCGCCTTGATAAAGTGACATCTGGCCTTATTATTCTTAGTCGCAATAAAGAAGCCGCTGCTAAATTTACGTCTCTTTTCACTGAGCATGCAATAAACAAGTTTTATTTAGCAATCAGCAATGCTAAACCTAAAAAAAAGCAAGGGTGGATAAAAGGTGATATGGCTAAGTCTCGCAGGGGCATGTTTAAGCTTTTACCGACCCTGAAAAACCCGGCTATTACCCGCTTTTATTCTTTTAGTTATAAGCCGGGGTTTAGGGCGTATATTTTAAAGCCGTATTCGGGTAAAACCCACCAACTTAGAGTGGCATTAAAAAGTTTAGGGGCGCCAATTTTAGGCGATACACTTTATAGTGGCACCGCAGCTGAGCGGGCGTATCTTCATGCCTATGCGTTAAGTTTTTTATGGCATGGGGAGCAAATTAATTGCTCTTTGCTACCTACTACGGGTGATGAGTACCAGCAATTAATTAATCATCAAGAATTTCAAGCATGGCAATCGCCGTGGCAACTGGATTGGTAAATGAGCGAAAAAGTAACAGATATTCGTTTTGGCGGGATCAAACGCCTATACGGTAACCAACAATTTGACTGGCTACAACATGCCCATTTTTGTGTAGTGGGGATAGGCGGTGTAGGAAGTTGGGCCGCCGAAGCTTTAGCACGTACAGGCGTGGGTAAAGTCACTTTAATTGATTTAGATGATATTTGCGCGACGAACGTAAATAGGCAAATTCATGCACTTAGCGGCAGTATTGGCCAAGCCAAAGTAGATGCAATGAAAAGTCGCTGCGAACTGATAAACCCAGAGTGTAAAGTAACTGTGATAGATGACTTTATTACTCTTGAAAATATTCGTGAGCATATTCAAGGTTTTGATTACGTTATTGACTGTATTGATGCAGTTAAAGAAAAAGCAGCGCTTATTGCTCATTGTAAGCGCAATAAAATGCCTATTATTACTACTGGTGGGGCGGGTGGGCAAACTGATCCTAGCCAAATAACATTTGGTGATGTGGCTAAAACCACGCAAGATCCGCTACTTGCTAAAGTGCGTTATATTTTACGCAAACAATATAATTTTAGTAACAACCCTAAACGCAAATTTAATATTGATTGTGTGTACTCAACTGAGCAACTTGTTTACCCAGGCAGTGATGGCAGTGTATGCCATGCTAAACAAAATGCTGATGGTACAATGAATATGGATTGTAATAACGGGTTTGGCTCGGTAACTATGATCACCGGAAGTTTTGGCTTTTTTGTAGCGGCTAAAGCGGTACGTAAATATTTAGATAAAAAACAGCGTTTACAACAAGCTCAATAGTTTAATTGAGCTTGTTAGTTGCCATGCTTTGAATTGCCTCGACCATGGCTTTTATTCCGTTCCCTCGAGATGCACTAAGGTGTTTAATTAAGCCTAACTTTTCAAATTCGTCATACGCATTAATATTCACGACTTCTTCAGGTGTTAAGCCATTATAAAGCGCTAAAATTATCGCTAATAAGCCTTTTACAATACGGGTGTCTGAGTCGCCAATAACCACTAAACGATTCTCGCTATCGTCAAACTCCATAAACATCCACACTTTGCTCTCACACCCTGGCACAAGCGCGTCATCGGTTTTAAGTACATCCGCTAAAGCGGGAAGTGTTTTGCCCAGAAGCATTATTTCGCGATATTTTTGCTGCCAAGATTGAGCCTGCTGTATAGGTTTTACTACGTTTTTAAACGTATTTGTCATGAGTTATCCTAAATTAGTCTAATAATTCAATCGATTCTTTCAAAGCATTGATGAAATTATCAACATCTTGATGGGTATTATAAAATGCAAAGCTTGCTCGAACAGTGCCTTTTACCCCTAAATGGTGCATTAATGGTTGCGTACAATGGTGTCCACTGCGTACTGCAATACCAAATCCGTCAAGCAAAGTTGCCAAATCGTAGGGGTGTTCACTTTTATAATTAAAACTAAGGGTGCCAATATTATTGTTCAGGTCGCTATAAATAGTAATACCGTCAATTTTACTCAACTGTGTGGCTGCATAATTAAAAATAGCCTGCTCATGGCGCTGTAACTGTTCTATGTTTAGGGCTGATAAATAATCAATTGCTGCACTGAAACCAATGACGCCGGCTATATTTGGGGTGCCGGTCTCAAATTTAGCAGGAGCGTCTCTGTAGGTGGTTTTTTCAAGGGTTACAGTATCTATCATCTCACCACCCGTTTGATACGGGGTAAGCGCATTAAGTAATTCATAGCGACCATATAAGCCCCCTACACCCGTAGGGCCAAGCATTTTATGCGCTGAGAATACATAAAAATCGCATCCAAGCTGCTTTAAATTAGGGCGTAAATGCATGGCTCCTTGTGCGCCATCAACAACAACTAACGTGCCGACTGCTTTCGCTGCAGCTATTAATGGGGCTAAATTGGTAATATTACCTAATGTGTTAGACGCTTGGCTGATACACATTACCTTTGCTTTAGTATGTGTGATCATGTCTATACAGCGAGCTAAATTAAACGTCGCGTTTTGCTCAAGGGGGAGTGCAGATAGCGTAGCCCCGGTATTTTGCGTTAATACTTGCCAAGGTACAATATTAGCGTGGTGCTCAAGGGGTGTAATTAAAACCGTATCTTCACCAGTAATTTGCCTTTGTAGGCCATGAGCAAGTAAATTTAGCGCTTCTGTCGCGCCTTTTGTCCAGACGATTTCTTTAGCATTTACGTTAAAGTAATCAGCTGTTTTTAATCTTGCTTCTTCATATTGTTCTGTAGCGCGCTCGCTTAAGGTGTGCCGGCCTCTGTGAACGTTTGCGTTGCCTAAATTATAAAAACGAGTGGTTGCATCAATAACGCTTTGTGGCTTTTGCGACGTTGCGCCAGAGTCTAAATATACTAAAGGGTTGCCATTAAGGGTTTGGTTTAACGTAGGGAAGTCGTTACGGATTTTTGTTATATCAAACTCTTGAGAAGGCATGGCTATTCAACATCTATAAATTTAGGCAGGAATTGTAATCGGTTTCATAAAATTGACAAGCAAAGCACACAAAAAAGGCCGCAAAAGCGGCCTTTTTTACCTAACTAAGCTTAGCGCTTGTCAGTTGATACGAAGTCACGTTGCGTGTAACCAGTATACATTTGACGAGGGCGGCTGATCTTATGACCAGGTTGAGATAGCATCTCATCCCAGTGAGTGATCCAACCAACAGTACGTGCCATTGCAAAAATTACAGTGAACATGCTTGTTGGAATACCAATCGCTTTTAAGATAATACCTGAGTAGAAATCAACGTTAGGGTAAAGTTTCTTCTCTACAAAGTATGGGTCTTCAAGGGCAATTTGTTCAAGCTTCATTGCAATATCAAGAAGCGGATCTTGAATGTTAAGCTCTTCCAATACTTCGTGACACGTTTGACGCATTACTGTAGCGCGTGGGTCGAAGTTTTTGTAAACACGGTGACCAAAGCCCATAAGACGGAACGGATCAGACTTATCTTTTGCTTTTGCTACGTACTCATCAATACGATCAACAGAACCAATCTCTTCTAACATGTTTAAACATGCTTCGTTAGCACCGCCGTGAGCAGGGCCCCAAAGAGATGCGATACCCGCTGCAATACATGCATATGGGTTAGCGCCTGAAGAACCTGCTAAACGTACTGTTGACGTTGATGCGTTTTGCTCATGATCAGCATGAAGCATGAAGATTTTATCCATTGCTTTAGCTGTCACAGGGTTAACTTTGTATTCTTCAGCCGGTACAGAGAACATCATGTGTAAGAAGTTTTCTGCGTAGCTTAAATCGTTACGTGGGTAAACAAACGGTTGACCAATGTTTGTTTTGTACGCCATAGCTGCAATAGTCGGTAATTTAGCCACAAGTTTAATAGCGCTTGTTTTACGTTGGCTTGCATCAGTAATATCAAGATCTTCGTGGTAAAAAGAAGATAATGCGCCTACTACACCACATAGCATTGCCATTGGGTGAGCGTCGAAGCGGAAACCTTGGAAAAAGTTAGCAATTTTCTCATCAAGCATGGTGTTATGCGTGATTTCTTTTGCAAATGCATCGTATTGCTCTTTAGTTGGTAACTCACCGTTTAATAGTAAGTAACAAAGCTCGATGTAGTTAGAGTCTTCAGCTAATTGCTCAATTGGGTAACCACGGTGAAGTAATACACCTTTACCACCATCAATGTAGGTGATTGCAGATTCACAAGAGCCAGTCGACATGAAACCTGGGTCATAAGTAAAGTGACCGTGTGAACCTAACGTACGTACGTCGATCACATCTTGGCCAGCAGTGCCTTGATAAATTGGAAGTTCGATTGGATCTAGTCCATCAATATGGACTGTGGCTTTTTTATCTGCCATCTATGTATCTCCTATTAAGATATCTATTCTGATTTTTAGATTTTTAAAGTTCTGAAATCTTGTTTTAAGCACATCTTCGCATTTTAACGTGAAAGAGGGGGTTAAAGTCAATTTTTATAAACATTATGCATATATGTATAATAAATATTCGGTATTAATTAAATATTATACTATCGGCTAATTCGCAAACGTCTCTAACTAAACAAGAATTGTAAAACAACCTTTGGGTATATATACTATCGGAGGTTTTAAACCGCTTTGTATTTAGGTAAACATATTTTTACAGCGTAATTTTTGCAGATTTGTGAACTTTTGCTGTATTGACACGTTTACTTTGATAGTTCCACCAGAAATTTTGGTGGGTTTTAGAAAAACAAGTAGATGAGCTCCAATGTGAGCAAGATGGGCAAGTAACTGTGAAAAAGCAAAGACCTGTAAATCTAGATCTAACAACTATATCTATGCCGGCAACGGCTAAAGCATCAATCTTTCACCGCGTCACCGGTGTTGCATTATTTTTTGCTTTAACGTTTGTCATTTGGGCTTGGTCTGAGTCTCTTTCTTCAGCTGAAGGTTTTGAATTCGTCAAGGGTCTGTTTAGCGGATTCATTGCCAAATTCATAGCTTGGGGCACACTTTCTGTATTGGGTTATCACCTTATTGGTGGTATCCGTCACATCATTATGGATATGGGCCACTGGGAAGAACTTGAATCAGGTAACCTTAGCGCTAAAATTGCAATGGCACTTGGCGTTGTATTTGCCGTACTGGCAGGGGTGTGGATATGGTCTTAAATCAAGCAACTCTTAAACGTGATGGTGTACAAGATTTCGTATCTTTACGTACCACGGCACTAGTAATCACCGCATACGCGATTTTTATTATCGGCTATTTTTTAGCAACGCCAGAAGTCACTTTCGAAGCCTGGACAGGCCTATTCTCTAATCTAGCAATGAAGGGTTTTACACTTATTACTCTTGTATGCATGATGGTTCATACCCGCATTGGCCTTTGGCAAGTTTTAACGGATTACGTTAAAAACGCTAAACTACGCGCTGTTTTAGGCTTTGTATTAAACCTGATGGCCGTTGCTTACGTAGCTATTGGTCTAATCGTTTTATGGGGTGTTTAAGTGAAATATTCTGTTCGTGAATTTGACGCCGTAGTAATTGGTGCAGGTGGTGCTGGTATGCGCGCCGCTCTTGCCATTACCGAATCTGGCAAAACGTGTGCATTAATATCTAAAGTATTCCCAACACGCTCACACACTGTATCTGCACAGGGTGGTATTACAGTAGCGCTAGGTAATTCACACGAAGACAACTGGGAATGGCATATGTACGATACCGTTAAAGGTTCCGATTTTATCGGTGACCAAGACGCTATCGAATACATGTGTCAAACAGGCCCAGAAGCTATTACTGAATTAGAAAACATGGGTTTACCATTTTCTCGTTTTGAAAATGGCCGTGTTTACCAACGTCCTTTCGGTGGTCAATCGAAAAACTTTGGTGGTGAACAAGCTGCACGTACTGCAGCAGCAGCTGACCGTACTGGTCACGCTTTATTACACCTTCTATACCAACAAAACGTTAAAAACCAAACTAATGTATTCTCTGAGTGGTATGCACTAGATTTAGTTAAAAACGACAATGGCGATGTAGTAGGCTGTACAGCAATTGAGATTGAAACAGGTGAAATCACTTTCTTCAAATCAAAAGCTGTTGTACTTGCAACCGGCGGTGCTGGTCGTATTTTCGCATCAACAACCAATGCTCACATTAATACGGGTGATGGTGTTGGTATGGCAGCCCGTGCAGGCGTTGCTATGCAAGATATGGAAATGTGGCAATTCCACCCAACAGGTATTGCAGGCGCTGGTACACTTGTAACGGAAGGTTGTCGTGGTGAAGGTGGTTATCTTTTAAATAAAGATGGCGAACGCTTTATGGAACGTTATGCACCAAACGCTAAAGACTTAGCGTCTCGTGACGTTGTAGCACGTTCAATGATGACTGAAATCCGTGAAGGCCGAGGCTGTGATGGTCCTTGGGGTCCACACCTTAAGCTGAAACTTGACCACTTAGGTGAAGAAACGCTTAACTTACGTCTACCAGGCGTATGTGACCTTGCTAAAACTTTCGCACACGTTGACCCTGCTAAAGAGCCAATTCCAGTAATACCAACTTGTCACTACATGATGGGTGGTGTTCCAACTAACGTAAATGGTCAAGCGCTACAAATCGATGCTAACGGCAACGAAAAAGTAGTAGAAGGCTTATTTGCCGTAGGTGAAATTGCCTGTGTATCTGTACATGGTGCAAACCGCCTAGGTGGTAACTCATTACTTGATTTAGTTGTATTTGGCCGTGCTGCGGGTAACTTCTTAGGTAAATACCTAAACGAAGTTGAAATTACTAAAGCACCGACAGCATCTGATATTGACGCGTCTCTTGCACGCTTTAACCGTTGGGAAAATTCAACAGCTGGCCAAGGTGAAGACCCAGTTCAAATCAAAAAAGACCTACAACAATGTATGCAGCTTAACTTCTCGGTATTCCGTGAAGGTGAGTCTATGGCGACAGGTCTTAAAGAGCTTAAAGAAATTCGTGAACGTCTGCAGCATGCACGTCTTGATGATAAATCATCAGACTTCAACACGCAGCGTATCGAATGTCTTGAACTAGACAACTTAATGGAAACAGCTTACTCAACTGCAGTAGCTGCAAACTTCCGTACTGAAAGCCGTGGTGCACACTCTCGCTTTGACTACCCAGATCGTGATGACGAAAACTGGTTATGTCACTCAGTATTCAATCCGGTAACGGATGAAATGAGCAAGCGTGACGTAAACTACGCGCCTAAGACGCGTGAAGCGTTCCCACCTAAAGCACGTACCTACTAGGAGCGAGACGATGGCACAAGTACAATTTTCAGTTTATCGTTACAATCCGGATGTTGATAACGCACCTCGTATGCAAGAATATACTTTGCAAACAGAGGAAGGTCAGGACATGATGGTATTGGATGCACTTTTATTATTAAAAGAGCAAGATCCAACATTATCATTCCGTCGCTCATGTCGTGAAGGCGTGTGTGGCTCTGATGGCGTTAACATGAATGGTAAAAATGGTTTAGCATGTATTACACCATTATCTACGCTGCAAAAAGGCGGCAAAGGTACTATTGTAATTCGTCCTTTACCTGGCTTACCTGTGGTACGTGACCTTGTTATTGACATGAGTCAGTTCTACACTCAGTACGAAAAAGTTAAACCATACCTAATTAACGATCAGCCAGCGGCTGGTGAGCGTCTTCAATCTATTGAAGAACGTGATAAATTAGATGGACTTTACGAGTGTATTTTATGTGCATGTTGTTCTACATCGTGTCCTTCGTTCTGGTGGAATCCAGACAAGTTCATTGGTCCAGCAGGCCTTCTTCATGCTTACCGTTTCTTGGCAGATAGCCGCGATACGGCAACTGAAGAACGTTTAGCAGACTTAGACGATGCGTTCAGTGTGTTCCGTTGCCACAGTATCATGAACTGTGTTAGCGTTTGTCCTAAAGGTCTTAACCCGACCAAAGCAATTGGACAAATTAAATCTATGTTATTAAACCGCGCGGTTTAATCACTTAGTAACGTAAGATGGCTAATATTTTTATTAGCCATCTTGTTATGACAACTATTAATTTCTGCGCTAAAGAAAAGGGCTTATAAATGCACGAAGGTGTGATGAAGGCATGGCTAGAATCTTCACATTTAAACGGCGGCAACGTTGCTTATGTAGAAGAGCTTTATGAAGCGTATTTAGATGATGCGACTTCTGTGCCAGAAGAATGGCGAGAAGTGTTCGAACAATTACCAAAAGTAGATGGTGTGGATGTTGAAGTAAAGCATTCAGAAGTTCGTTCACAGTTTGCGGCGCTTGCTAAAAACAAGCATAGAGAGGTAGTGGTAGCAGAGGGTAGTGGCGGTGACCTTAAACAGGTTAAAGTACTACAACTTATTAATGCTTTCCGCTTTCGAGGACACCAAAATGCTAACCTAGATCCATTAGGCATTTGGCAACGAGAGCGTGTTCGAGATTTAGAGCTAGAATACCACGACTTATCTAAAGCTGATTTTGACCGCGAATTTAACGTAGGATCGTTTGCCGTAGGCCGCGATACTATGCCTTTAGGTGAACTATACCAGGCACTTAAAACCACCTATTGTGGTTCTATTGGTGCTGAGTATATGCACATCACATCAACAGAAGAAAAACGTTGGTTACAACAGCGTTTAGAATCTGTTCAATCACGACCTACTTTTTCTAAAGAAGAAAAACTGCGTATCCTTAAAGGATTAACCGCAGCAGATGGTCTTGAAAAATATTTAGGTGCAAAGTTCCCTGGTGCTAAGCGTTTCTCACTTGAAGGTGGCGATGCGTTAGTTCCTATGCTTAAAGAACTTATTCACCGTGCCGGCGAAAGCGGGCAGAAAGAAGCAGTTATTGGTATGGCTCACCGTGGTCGCTTAAACGTACTAGTTAATGTGTTAGGTAAAAACCCATCTGAGTTATTCGATGAGTTTGCTGGTAAACATAAAGACACGTTAAGCTCTGGTGACGTTAAATACCATATGGGTTATTCATCTGACTTTGCGACAAAAGGTGGCAATGTTCATATGGCACTTGCGTTTAACCCTTCTCACCTAGAAATTGTTAACCCTGTGGTTATGGGATCGGTAAGAGCGCGTTTAGACCGTTTAGGTGACAGTTCAGGTAGCAAAGCATTACCTATTACTATCCACGGTGACTCTGCGATTACAGGCCAAGGTGTTGTACAAGAAACATTTAACTTGTCGCAAACAAATGCCTTCTCATGTGGTGGTAGTATCCGCATTGTTGTAAATAACCAAGTTGGTTTTACAACCTCAAAACAAGACGACGTACGTTCTACAGATTACTGTACTGACATTGCTAAAATGGTTCAGTCACCAATCTTCCACGTTAACTCTGATGACCCTGAAGCCGTTGCATTTGTTACACAACTTGCACTTGATTTTAGAAACCAGTTTAAACGTGACGTAGTAATCGATTTAGTATGTTATCGCCGCCATGGTCATAACGAAGCTGATGAGCCTAATGCAACACAGCCTCTTATGTACCAAAAAATTAAAAAGCATGCGGTTCCGCGTTTAATTTACGCTGATCAACTTATGTCTGAAGGCTCATTCACTGAGAGTGAAATTAAAGCATTAGCTGATGAATACCGTAACGGCTTAGATGAAGGTAACTGTGTTGTTGAAGAAATTCAGCCAGAAACTTCGCACTCATCTGATTGGGCAAAATATGTTGGCCATGAGTGGAATGTTGAGTACGACGCAAGCGTACCTGTAGATAAGCTAAAAGCACTTGGCGAACAAGTTGCGCAGTTCCCTGAGCAATATAAAGCACAGTCTCGTGTTAAAAAGATTTACGATGACCGTAAGCTTATGGCAAGTGGCGAAAAACCACTAGATTGGGGTATGGCAGAAACACTTGCTTATGCAACAATTGCTTCTGAAGGCACAGATATACGTTTAACTGGCCAAGACTCAGGGCGTGGTACTTTCTTCCACCGCCATGCTGTAGTACATAGCCAGTCGGATGGTTCAACTTACCTACCTCTTCAAAATTTAAGTGAAGACCAAGGTACTTTTGAAGTATTTGATTCTGTTTTATCAGAAGAAGCGGTACTTGCTTTTGAATATGGTTATGCAACAGCTGAACCTACATCATTAGTCCTTTGGGAAGCCCAGTTTGGTGACTTCGCAAATGGTGCACAAGTCGTATTTGACCAGTTCTTAAGCTCTGGTGAGCAAAAATGGGGCCGTTTATGTGGCTTAACATGTTTGCTTCCGCATGGATATGAAGGTCAAGGTCCAGAGCATAGTTCTGCACGTTTAGAGCGTTTTTTACAGCTTTGTGCCGATCACAACATGCAAGTGTGTGTTCCTTCAACACCTGCACAAGTTTACGCTATGCTTCGTCGTCAATCAGTTAGACCACTTCGTCGTCCATTGATTGTAATGACACCAAAATCACTACTTCGTCACCCACTTGCGGTATCTTCACTTGAAGAACTTTCACAAGGTGTATTCCATAATATGATCGATGAAATCGATGATATTAACCCTGAGAAAGTAGAACGCGTAGTATTTTGTAGTGGTAAAGTTTACTACGAACTATTACAAGAGCGTCGTAAGCTTGAGCAAGACAATATTGCTATTGTACGTGTGGAGCAGTTATACCCGTTCCCACATGCAGAAATGGACACGATTATGGAACGTTACCAACACGTTACTGATTTTGTTTGGTGTCAAGAAGAGCCACAAAACCAAGGTGCTTGGTACTGTTCGCAACATCACTTTATTGATGCAATCCCACAGGGTGCTAAATTGACTTACGCAGGGCGTAAGGCGTCGGCATCTCCAGCGTGTGGTTACATGTCAGTACATACTAAAGAACAACAAGCGCTCGTTGCAGACGCGCTTACTATACAAAAGAAAGGATAAGCAATGAGCACAGAAATTAAAGTTCCTGTTCTTCCTGAGTCGGTTGCAGATGCTACCGTTGCTACATGGCATGTAAGTGTAGGCGACAAAGTAAGCCGTGACCAAAACTTAGTAGACATTGAAACAGATAAAGTGGTTTTAGAAGTGGTTGCACAGAATGACGGTGTAATTACTGAAATATCACAAGAAGAAGGTGCAACGGTACTTGGCGACCAAGTTATCGGTTTACTTGGTGATGCTGATGCAGCACCAGCAAGTGACAGTGCTCCGGCTAAAGAAGAAGCCGCACCTGAAAAATCAGAAGACGCGCCTGCGGCGCAATCAGCTCCAGCATCAGAAGGTAAAGAAGTGGACATTAAAGTACCTGTACTTCCAGAATCAGTTGCAGACGCAACAATTGCTACATGGCATGTACAACCAGGTGAAGCGGTAACTCGCGACCAAAACTTGGTAGATATTGAAACTGATAAAGTTGTTCTTGAAGTAGTAGCTCAAGAAGACGGTATCATGGGCGAGCAACTAAACGCAGAAGGCGATACTGTACTTGGCGAACAAGTTATTGGTAACGTTAAAGCGGGCGGCGCTCCAGCGGCACCTGCAGCTAAAGCAGAAGAAGCGCCTGCTGCAAGTGAGTCTAACGATAGCTCAGATGTGTTAACGCCGTCTGTACGTCGTTTAATCGCTGAAAAAGGGCTTGATGCGTCTAAAATTAAAGGCACAGGTAAAAACGGCCGTGTAACTAAAGAAGACGTTGATACTTTCTTAAAAACGCCTGCTCCAGCTGCTAAAAAAGAAGCCGCTTCAGCACCTGCTGCACCTATGGGTGACCGTACACAAAAACGTGTACCAATGACGCGCTTACGTAAAACCATTGCTAATCGTTTATTAGAAGCGAAAAACTCAACAGCAATGTTAACTACGTTTAACGAAGTAAACATGAAACCTATCATGGACCTTCGTAAGCAATACCAAGAAGTATTCGAGAAGCGTCACGGTATTCGTTTAGGCTTTATGTCTTTCTACGTGAAAGCAGTAACTGAAGCACTTAAGCGTTTCCCTGACGTAAATGCATCAATTGATGGTGACGATATTGTTTACCACAATTACTTTGATATCAGCATCGCTGTATCTACACCGCGTGGTTTAGTTACACCAGTACTTAAAGATTGCGACAAACTATCTGTTGCTGAAATCGAGAAAGGTATTCGTGAATTAGCCCTTAAAGGCCGTGACGGTAAACTAACACTTGACGATATGACAGGTGGTAACTTTACCATTACTAACGGTGGTGTATTTGGTTCGTTACTTTCTACGCCTATTATTAACTTACCACAGTCATCAATCTTGGGTATGCACAAAATCCAAGAGCGTCCTATGGCTGTAAATGGTAAAGTTGAAATTCTTCCTATGATGTATTTGGCACTATCTTACGATCACCGCCAAATCGATGGTAAAGAATCTGTTGGTTTCTTAGTGACTATTAAAGAGTTACTTGAAGATCCAACTCGCTTATTACTGGATGTTTAATCGAGTAGTATGAAATATAAGCTGTGAATGACAATTCACAGCTTTTTTTTTGCGCCTTTGGTGTTACTGGGGTTTTCATGTTAAGCCTTGGGATCTATACTAGGTGCGCAATTTGGGATAGCTGTTTATTTGCATAAATATTCAGCTCTTTTAGTATAAAAAATTGGATAAAGCATCATGAATTTGCATGAGTATCAGGCAAAACAACTTTTTGCCGAATATGGTTTACCAGTTTCTCAAGGTTTCGCTTGCGATACACCTGAAGAAGCTGCAGCAGCTGCCGAAAAAATTGGCGGTGATATGTGGGTTGTTAAAACTCAGGTTCACGCAGGTGGCCGTGGTAAAGCTGGCGGTGTTAAGCTAGTTAAAACAATCGAAGAAGTAAAAGAATTCGCTGCAAACTGGTTAGGTAAAAACTTAGTTACTTACCAAACAGACGAAAATGGTCAGCCTGTTGCTAAAATTTTAGTAGAAAGCTGTACAGATATCGCTAACGAATTGTACTTAGGTGCAGTTGTTGACCGTGCTTCTCGCAAAGTTGTTTTCATGGCGTCTACTGAAGGCGGTGTTGAAATTGAAACTGTTGCTGAAGAAACTCCAGAGCTTATCCACAAAGCAGAGATCGATCCATTAGTGGGTCCTCAAGCTTACCAAGCACGTGAGTTAGGTTTTAAATTGGGTCTTAACCCTACACAAATGAAGCAGTTCGTTAAGATCTTTATGGGTCTTGGCAACATGTTCAACGATTTTGATTTCGCTCTTCTTGAAATCAACCCGTTAGTAATCACAGACGAAGGTAACCTTCACTGTCTTGACGGCAAAATCGGTATCGATGGTAATGCACTTTACCGTCAACCAAAAATCCGTGAAATGCACGATCCATCTCAAGAAGATGCACGTGAAGCTCACGCAGCAAGCTTCGAGCTTAACTACGTAGCACTAGATGGTAACGTAGGTTGTATGGTTAACGGTGCAGGCCTAGCGATGGGTACTATGGACATCGTAAACCTACACGGCGGCAAGCCAGCTAACTTCTTAGATGTTGGTGGCGGCGCGACTAAAGAGCGTGTTTCTGAAGCATTCAAAATCATCCTTTCTGACGATAACGTAAAAGCTGTTTTAGTTAACATCTTTGGTGGTATCGTACGTTGTGACATGATTGCTGAAGGTATCATTGGCGCAGTTAAAGAAGTAGGTGTAAACGTGCCTGTAGTTGTACGTTTAGAAGGTACTAACGCTGAATTAGGTCGTGACGTTCTTAAGAACTCTGGCCTAGATATCATCGCTGCTGAATCACTAACAGACGCTGCTGAGAAAGTTGTAGCTGCTGCGGAGGGCAAATAATGTCTGTATTAATCAATAAAGATACAAAAGTTATCTGTCAAGGTTTCACTGGTGGCCAAGGTACTTTCCACTCTGAGCAAGCGCTTGAGTACGGTACACAAATGGTTGGTGGTGTAAGCCCAGGTAAAGGCGGTCAAACGCACCTTGGTCTTCCAGTATTCAACACAGTACGCGATGCAGTTAAAGAAACAGGCGCAACAGCGTCAGTTATCTACGTACCAGCACCGTTCTGTAAAGATGCAATCTTAGAAGCTATCGATGCGGGCATCGAGCTAATTGTTTGTATCACTGAAGGTATCCCAACACTAGACATGGTTGACGTTAAAGTTAAGCTTGATAACTCTGGTGTTCGTATGATCGGTCCTAACTGTCCAGGTGTTATCACTCCTGGTGAGACTAAGATTGGTATCATGCCTGGTCACATCCACAAGCCTGGTAAAGTAGGTATTGTTTCTCGCTCTGGTACTTTAACGTACGAAGCAGTTAAACAAACTACAGACGCTGGTTTTGGTCAGTCTACGTGTGTTGGTATTGGTGGCGACCCAATCCCAGGTACTAACTTTATCGACGTGCTAGAAATGTTCGAAAAAGATCCACAAACTGAAGCAATCGTAATGATTGGTGAAATTGGCGGTACTGCAGAAGAAGAAGCTGCAGAGTACATTAAAGCTAACGTAACTAAGCCTGTTGTTTCTTACATTGCTGGTGTAACTGCACCAGAAGGTAAGCGTATGGGTCACGCTGGCGCAATCATCGCTGGCGGTAAAGGTACTGCTGATGAGAAATTTGCTGCACTAGAAGCTGCTGGCGTACAAACTGTACGTTCACTTGCTGATATCGGTAAAGCACTTAAAGAGAAAACAGGCTGGTAATCAGTTTGCTTAATCTTTAAAAAGGCTCGCATTTGCGAGCCTTTTTGTTATTGGCTTAAAAATTAGTATGGGTAACTAATATGTTGAAAAAACCGTACTGATAAATCTTGTCGTTCTTTATTTATTGCCAGCTCTGAGCACATAGCGTGTATTGTTTTTTCTACTTGATTCATAAAGCGGCCATAGCCCATTTCATGTTTATCTTTATGGGTGGCAACAATCACAAAATGTAGTGACTCAACTAACTTTTCAGCATTGAAAAAAATATGTATTTGCGTGGCTGTGCCATTCACATCAAAACTTATTTTTTGTAATTCTGCATTCCCATCATTTTTATCTATTTGACTATTACGCACTATGGGCCTTGTACCATTAGCAACCATAGCGCCGTGAGATAATTCGTATCGCTCGCAGCACCCTTTAAATGATTGGGCAAAGTAGTTATAAAACTCAGTGTAATTATTTTTGTTTATTAAGCTTTGAAATTGCGTTTTAATGCCGCGCGAAACCGGTATAGAAAACGTTGCATAGGTCATTTCTGCATGCTCGGCGGGTATTTTACATTGGCGAGCTAAATAACGGGGGTATAGACTTCTAAGTTTGTAGCCGTAACTTTGGTTACAGCCTTTGCTCTTGGCAAATAAGTCATAGGTTAAATGCTGATGATCGCGAAGCTTAAACTGGGGTTGTTCAATAAATAATTGTGTTTGTAAATTATCTAACACTTTTTGCACCCTGCTGTGAAATTGTGCCGAGCTTGCGCGCAAATCATCACCGGTAGCTAAAAATAACAAGCGAATTTTTTTACTTTTAAAAGTAGGGGTGTAGTGTAGTTTGTGCGCTTCGTGGTAACGCGGGTTGTAAAAAAACAACATTTGCTTTGCTGTTTCTAATTGATACGACTCATCATGAAATCTGACGACGGGTAATTTGTCGTTAGCGAGTAGGTGTACATTATGTAGCTCGTATTCATCACAGCTTGCAAATAGTTGCTTGGCAATGCGGGTATAGCAACTATCGATATCGCTAAAACTAGTGTAAAAGTCATCAGTGGGTGTAATTTCAGCGAGTAAATAGTGATTAGCTCGCGCATTTGTTGGTATATAAACTCTGTGTTGTGTAGAACTGGCCATCTTTGAATCCTTTTAAGGAGCTTAAGTTTAGGTACTATAAATGCCTTTCATGACTCAAATATTGCGCTAAAACAAATTTAAGTAATAAACTAATGCACCATTGCCATAATAACTAGAATAAACCCGCATCTAGTGCTGTATGTTAGTGTTTGTTTTTGTAATAATGCATTAGTTTTGTTATCACGAATATTCAGAGGATCGCACTCCTATGGCGGAAATTGAGAATCGCCCAAGTAACTTTATAAGAACTCGAATTGATGAAGATTTAGCAAGTGGCAAACATGCAACTACGCATACACGTTTTCCACCTGAACCAAATGGCTTTTTACATATTGGCCATGCAAAATCAATTTGTTTGAATTTTGGCATTGCAAAAGATTACGATGGTTTATGTAACCTACGTTTTGATGATACAAACCCAGAAAAAGAAGATATTAACTACGTTAATTCAATCAAAGAAGACGTGCAGTGGTTAGGCTTCAACTGGAGTGGTGAGATAAAATATTCGTCAAACTATTTTGATACCCTATACGGCTATGCAGTAGAGCTTATTGAAAAAGGCTTAGCGTACGTTTGTTTTTTAACGGCCGATCAAGCACGCGAGTATCGCGGTACGTTAAAAGAGCCGGGTAAAAATAGCCCATACAGAGACACCTCAGTAGAAGAAAACCTCGCCTTGTTTGAAAAAATGCGCGCGGGTGAATTCAAAGAAGGTGAGTGTGTTCTACGCGCTAAAATTGATATGGCAAGCTCATTTATGGTGCTTCGCGATCCAATTATTTATCGCGTTCGTTTTGCTCATCACCATCAAACAGGTGACAAGTGGTGCATTTACCCAATGTATGACTTCACACATTGTATTTCTGATGCGCTTGAGGGGATAACCCATTCATTGTGTACACTTGAGTTTCAAGATAACCGTCGTTTATACGACTGGGTACTTGATAACATCAGCCTTGAATGCCACCCACAGCAAATTGAGTTTTCGCGCTTAAATCTTGAATACACAATTATGTCTAAGCGTAAGCTAAACGATTTAGTTGTAAATAACTATGTAGAAGGGTGGGATGACCCACGTATGCCAACTATTGCTGGTTTACGTCGTCGTGGTTATACACCGGCTTCAATACGTGAGTTCTGTTTACGTATCGGTGTGACTAAGCAAGAAAACATGGTCGAAATGGGCATGCTTGAAGCGTGTATCCGTGAAGACTTAAATGAAAACGCACCACGTGCAATGGCAGTACTCGATCCAGTTAAAGTCGTAATAGAAAACTTTGATGCAGATAAAGTAGAAACATTGTCGGTAGCTAATCACCCTAATAAAGAAGAAATGGGGCGTCGTGAAGTACCGTTTACTCGTGAGCTTTTCATTGAGCGTGAAGATTTCCGCGAAGAAGCGAATAATAAATTTAAACGCTTAGTACTTGATAAAGAAGTACGCTTACGTGGTGCTTATGTAATTAAAGCCCAGCGTGTAGAAAAAGATGAAAATGGTGAAATTACCACTATTTACTGTACTTATGACAACGAAACATTAGGTAAAAACCCAAGTGACGGTCGTAAAGTAAAAGGGGTTATTCATTGGGTTTCTGCGCCTGAGTCGGTTAATGCAGAAGTTAGATTGTATGACCGTTTATTTAATGTACCAAACCCAGGTGCTGCTGAAGAGTTCGAATCAACACTTAACCCTGATTCGTTAGTTGTATTAGAAAATGCAAAACTAGAAGCATCGCTTGCTAAAGCTGAACCGGCACAAGGCTTCCAGTTTGAGCGTACTGGCTATTTCTCACGTGATACAAAGTCAGAAAATTTAGTATTCAACCAAACGGTTGGTCTTAGAGATTCATGGGCTAAAATCGAGAAGCAGTAACGCTTTAAAATACCAATTTGCATAATATATTATTATTGCAAATTGGTATTAAACACCGTTTAAATGCTTAATTTTAAACACAAAAAAACCTGCAAAAGCAGGTTTTTTATTACTATAGCGCGTTATTAGCTATTTGAATCGCTAAATGCTTTACACGCTGCTTTGTCTTGACACTCACCGTATAGGTATAAAGAGTGATTTGTTAGTGTAATACCGTTTTCTTCGGCTATTTCTAACTGGCGACGTTCAATTAAGTCATCTTCAAATTCAACAACTTTGCCACATTTTAAACACACTAGGTGGTCGTGGTGAGTGCTGCCAGAAAGTTCAAATACTGACTTTCCGCCTTCAAAATGGTGACGGCTTACAATACCTGCGTCATCAAATTGGTTTAATACACGGTAAACAGTAGCAAGACCAATTTCTTCACCTAAATCTAAAAGAATTTTGTATACATCTTCAGCGCTGATGTGTTGGTTATCTGGAGATTGTAGAATTTCTAAGATTTTAATACGCGGTAAAGTTACTTTTAAACCGGCTTTTTTAAGTTCCAAGTTATGATCAGTCATTAAATCTGTCTCAAATTTGTTTGGTTATACTAGACATCTCTTACAGATGCACACGACACATTAGCAATAACAAGGATAACGCGCCTAAGCACTGAGTGCAAAGAACAATTGATCAATTTTGCTATTAATTCTAAAGTCGCTAACTGTTTGATAATTATTTAAACAGTTAGCGATAAAAGGGGGGAGATTAGTCTGCTAGTTCGCTTAAGCACATTTCATCATATACTTGTGCGCACCATGCTTTAACACGTTGTTCTGTTAATTCAGGTTGGCGGTCTTCATCAATACCTAAGCCTACAAAGTGCGTGTCATCAGCCATACCTTTAGATGCTTCAAAGTCGTAGCCTTCACTCGACCAATGGCCAACCACAATAGCACCGCGCTCGGTAACGATATCGTTGATCATACCCATAGCGTCTAAAAAGTATTCTGCGTAGTCTTCTTGGTCGCCACAACCAAAAATAGCCACTAGCTTACCTTCAAAGTCTACTTCTTCAAGCTCAGGGAAAAAGTCATCCCAATCACATTGTGCTTCACCGTAGTACCAAGTAGGAATACCGAATAAGATTAAATCGAACTCTGCAATCTCTTCTTTAGAGCTTTTTGCAATGTCGTGTACAGCCACAAGCTTTTTACCCAATTCTTTTTGGATCATTTTTGCTACGTGTTCTGTATTACCTGTGTCACTTCCGAAAAAAATGCCTACACTTGCCATGGACTTCAAACCTTTTATCTATCAATAGCCAATCTTTCTTGTAAAATTGTTTCAATCAGCGCACTACGGCTAATATTTTGTGCATCTGCCATATCACTCAGTGCCTGATATAACTGTGATGAAACTTTAAATTCTACACGCTTTAAACCGCGTGCTTTATCTCGTTTTATTTGATTACGTTTATTAACCTTTAACTGCATATCCCTTGGTAAAGGGTTCGTTTTAGGCCTGCCTGGGCGCTTTTCGTATTCAAATAAATCGGGGGTTGTTCTATCTGTTTCTGACTTCGCCATGCCTAACCTACACCTGCACCTTGCCAAAAAACTTGTATAAGTCCTTTCGCAATAAAGCCAGAACACCCTAAAAAGAGGACGCCCCACACAATGTAGCGACCAAACTTAGGTACGTTACCACTATTAAGTACGTCTTTAATTGCCAGGCCGATGAATACAAAAATACCGGCTAAGCCAAAGTACAACCCTAGGGTATCAAATTCGTTAATAAACTGACTGACCATCAACGTATAACCTTTAAATTAAACGGCGCGTACTATAGCATATAAATATGCATTAATTTAGTACGGATAACCAAAAACACATGATTAAAATTGCATTAAAGCCCTGTTAAAAAGTCATTTATTGCTTTATTAACTGCAGCGGGTTTTTGTGCATGAAGCCAATGTCCTGCACCGTGTATAATTTTTGCTCGTGTATTTTTAAAGCGCTTTGTTATTTCATCGCGGTATTCTGGCAGTATGTAATCAGAATCGTTACCTTTGATAAACAAAGTATCGCACAAACAAGAATTGTTTTCATTAACATTGGCTGTGATTGTCGAATATTTTTCATCAAGTACATCTAAATTAAATCGCCATTTGAACTGTCCATCGTCGTTTTTAGCTAAGCTTTTTAGTAAAAACTGCCTAACACCTAGCTCATTAATGTACTCGCTCATAATAGCATCAGCTTGTTTTCTATCAGTAACCTGGCTAGTTGCCACTTTTTTTAGTGCATTAATAATTTGTGTGTGGCGGGCAGGGTAACTCACAGGGGCAATATCAAGTACCACCAGCTTATTTACTTTTTGGCTATGCATTAGCGCCACTTCCATCGCCACTTTACCGCCCATTGAATGGCCAATCAGGTGCGCATTGTTAATATTTAACGCGTTCATTAGCTCAACAATATCTGCGGCCATTGCAGGGTAGTTCATTTCATTACTGTGCGGTGAAGCGCCATGGTTACGCAAATCTACATTCGTTACCCTAAAGTGCTCGCTCAATGGTTTTGCAATAACATTTAGGTTTTCTAAAGAGCCAAATAAACCATGAATGATCACTACATCCGGACCTTCACCGTATTGTTTATAGTTTAATAGCATGACCGCCTCCTAAAATTTTGGCTTAGTTTGCCGAGCATTGCCCTAAAAAGCAAAAGATATAACGGTTAACTGCTCTGCACGCGCCTTTTATGGGGTAACACCGTTTATTTTTACGCCAGTTATGGGCTCTTTTGTGTTACCAGCCTAATGGAGATAATAATATGGGTAGTACTTTTAAAAGCTGTTAATTACTACATTGGGTTTATAAGCAAATAATCAACACACCTTTATTAGCGCGTTTATAGGTTATGTTTGTGCGAGTGCTTGTTGTAACTCGCATTTATATTTGGTTTGGGTATAATCACGGGGAAAGAAAAAATGTGGCCCGTAATGACAGGAACAACATGAAACAAATCGACATAGACGACGAGTTATATCAGTATATTGCTAGCAATACACAAAGTATTGGCGAAAGCGCATCCACTATTTTACGTCGTTTATTAAATCTAAACGGTGATGACAACACTCCCGTTGCTAAGAACAATCAAAACAACCAAACAGCTACTCAAGCCCCACTTGACGACACGCCAGCTACTAACGACAGCCAAGAGCAAGAGGTTGTCACACCCGTGAAGCAAACAAACGCTAATGTATTTAATATTCTAAATAAAGAAGAACTAGCAATGCAAAAAGGGGTGGTAGGCAGGTTTTTATTTATTTTAAGTGCTTTTTATAGAACGCATAAAAAAGAGTTTAGTGCTGTGCTTGATATAAAAGGGCGCGACCGCGTTTACTTTGCAACCAGCAAAGAAGACTTAGTTAATAGCGGCAGTAGTATGAACCCTAAAAACATTACCGACAGTGAGTACTGGGTAATGACAAATTCAAACACGACACGTAAAAAAATGATGCTACACGAGGTTGCGCTGTGCTTAGGTTATTCAGCAGAGCAAGCAGAAGAAATTCGCGATTACTTGTAAGGAAATAAACATGGCTATTCATTCAGGTGCTGGGAAAACTGCGCCACATTCAACTTTAGTTAACGTACCAAAACTGGTATCGGCTTATTACTTAAATGAACCAGACTTAGAGCAAAACCCAGAGCATTGTGTTGCTTTTGGTACGTCGGGTCACCGTGGTTGCTCTTACGATGTTAAGTTTAACGAATCTCATATTTTAGCCATTACACAAGCTATTTGTGACTACAGAAAGCAAAACGACATTTTTGGTCCGCTTTTTTTAGGTAAAGATACGCATGCATTAAGTGAAGCTGCTTTTAACTCTGCCATAGAAGTATTAGTGGCTAATGAGGTGCAAGTAATTACCCAGCAAAATCACGATTACACGCCAACCCCTGTCATTAGCCATGCTATTGTGTGCCATAACAAATTAAATCCTAACGAATTAGCCGACGGTATTGTGGTAACGCCTTCACATAACCCGCCAGAAGACGGTGGCTTTAAATACAATCCACCTAACGGTGGCCCAGCAGACACCGACGTAACTAAATGGATTGAAGACAGAGCAAATCAATTACTATTAGAAGATTTAGTAGAAGTTGAGCTGTTTCCATTTGCTAAAGCATCGCGTTCAGGGTTTATTAAATACGAAGACCTAATGACGCCATACATTAACGACTTAGAAAATATCGTTAATTTAAAAGCCGTTAGCGATGCGGGTATTAAAGTAGGTATTGACCCGCTAGGTGGCTCTGGTATTAACTTTTGGCCATTAATAGCGCAAAAATATAATTTAGATTTAACCGTAGTAAACGACAGTGTTGATCCGCGTTTTGCATTTATGCCACTTGATAAAGATGGCAAAATCCGTATGGATTGCTCATCACCTTACTCAATGGCTAATTTAATTAAATTAAAAGACGACTTTGATATTGCTATTGGCAACGACCCCGATTACGACCGCCACGGTATAGTTACCCCAGATGGATTAATGAATCCTAATCACTTTTTAGCGGTAGCGATTGATTATTTATTAAAACACCGCGACTGGGACAGCAGTGTAGAAATTGGCAAAACGCTGGTTTCTAGCTCAATGATTGACCGTGTAGTAGCTCGTAATGAGCGTAAAGTTAAAGAAGTGCCGGTTGGCTTTAAATGGTTTGTCGATGGCTTAAACAAAGGCAAGCTTGCCTTTGGTGGCGAAGAAAGTGCTGGTGCTGCGTTTTTACGATTTGATGGCAGCGTATGGTGTACCGACAAAGACGGCTTTATTATGGGGTTACTTGCAGCTGAAATACTCGCAGTAACAGGTAAAACACCATCAGCGCTTTATAAAGAGCTAGAGCAAGAATTTGGCTCTCCACTATATAAGCGTTTAGATGCCCCTGCTAGCAGTGCGCAAAAATCACGTTTAAAAGCACTTAGTGCAAGCGATGTTAAAGCCGATACATTAGCTGGTGAACCTATTTTACAAAAACTGACTCATGCTCCTGGCAATGATGCGGCCATTGGCGGCTTAAAAGTAGTGACTGAAAACGGCTGGTTTGCAGCACGTCCTTCTGGTACTGAAGATATTTATAAAATTTATCTTGAGTCTTTCAAAGGTGAAGAACATTTAGCACTACTAGAAAAAGAAGCGAAGCAATTAGTTGATTCTGTGATCAGCTAACACGGTTTACAGTATTTAGAAACGGCTGATTTATTCAGCCGTTTTTGTTTGTATCTCTCACACTATAAAAGGGCTTATCATGTTAGCCAAACCAGATTATTTAAATGAACTAATAAATAGCGGCGATTTTTTAACACTCAGTCGCGACAATGAATGGCATTTAGAGGCAAGTGAATTTGCTTTAGAAAATGGCACGCGCGTAACCGTTCACGATACAGGCGTTATTGAATTTCAACCTCAGGGTACAACAACAAAAGATGTTGTGCTTTCAAGCGCTGTACACGGTAACGAAACCGCACCTATAGAAATATGTGACGAGCTAATAAAAACCATAATAAAAGGTGAGCTTGCATTAAATCAGCGTGTGCTCTTTATATTTGGTAATCCAAAATCAATAAATATTGGCCTGCGCTTTGTAGAAGAAAACCTAAACCGTTTGTTTAATGGCCACCACACTGTTGAGGGTGTGCCAATGAATGATGAGCGCAAACGCGCAGCAAAACTAGAAGAGTATGTAACTGACTTTTTTGCACGGGGCGAGCAAGGCAGTGCACGTTATCATTATGATTTACATACTGCTATACGTGGCTCAAAAAATGAAAAATTCGCTGTGTATCCTTATCTTCATGGTAAACCATGGAAAAAATCGCAGTTACAATTTTTACTTAGCTGCGGTGTAAATACCGTATTAATGATGAAATCACCGGCAACCACATTCAGTTACTATTCTTCGTTTGTTCATGGCGCTGATTCATTTACCGTTGAACTGGGTCAAGTTAAACCGTTTGGTGAAAACGACATGGCTCGCTTTGCAAAAACCAAGCAAACGCTAACTGCATTAATTAGCCAAAAAGAAGTCCAATACCCTCAATTTAATGCAAGTGATTTTGAGCTGTTTGCCGTGCATCGCACAATTAATAGAACGCAGCAGGACTTTAGCTTTCCGTTTTCTGATGATGCAGAAAATTTCACAGGGTTTGCTAAAGGTGAGTTGCTAGCAACAGACGGCGATACCCCTTATTATGCCGATGTGGAAGGGGAAGCTATTATTTTTCCAAATGCGCACGTTGCGCTTGGGCAAAGGGCACTGCTTACCGTTATTCCTATGCAAGTAGATAGTAATTTCGTCTAATAAAACTCATCAGACCACTCGCCTTGAATATTTAACTGTATGTTTTTATTAGTTTAATAAATGCGTACAGTTAACTTTCCATCTTTTTAATCGTATTTTACTTTTGTTTCGTCTTACACTTGTTGAATAACATCTTACGTTAACGTAAGGTGGTGGCAGCTTTAATTAAATACAGCGCAGATGCTGCAAAGTTTATTCGCAAGCCTCACCCATAATAAAAACTTAAAAGGGGCGCTGTATCACAGACAACAAGAGAAGGTAGGTTATGAGTAATCCAAATAACGTATCGCTGAATATTAACCACGACCTCGAGTTTATAGACGGTCATGCGCTAACTATTCCAACCCTTAGTATTTTAACTGAGGACGGCGACATTCATCCTAGTGCTACCGCACCGACTATTTCTAAACTCACAGCGATTAAACTATACGAAACAATGCGTTTTATTCGCCTACTCGATGAGCGGATGCAAGGCGCGCAGCGCCAAGGCCGCGTAAGCTTTTATATGCAATGTTTAGGTGAAGAAGCCGCTGTTACTGCTTCTGCTGCTGCACTTGATCAAGATGATATGATTATGGCGCAATACCGCGAGCAAGCCGCTTTGCATTACCGCGGATTTACGCTTGACCAATTTATGAATCAAATGTTTTCTAATGAGTTAGATTTAGGAAAAGGCCGCCAAATGCCGATTCATTATGGTTCAAAAGAATTAAATTATATGACCATATCATCGCCCCTCGGTACGCAAATTCCTCAAGCTACAGGGTATGCCTACGGGCAAAAAGTCAAACACATTGACGCAAAAACTGGCGAGCTTGCAAGCACCATAGATAATGTGACGATTTGTTACTTTGGTGAAGGCGCGGCATCTGAAGGTGACTTTCATGCGGGTTTAAATATGGCTGCGGTACACAAAGCCCCTGTTATATTTTTTGCACGTAATAACGGGTATGCAATATCAACACCTGCAGATGAGCAATTTAAAGGCGATGGTATAGCGTCGCGAGGCGTAGGGTATGGCATTAAAACCATACGTGTTGATGGCTCAGATGCATTAGCCGTGTTTGCAGCAACACAAAAGGCCCGCGAAATTGCAGCAACGCAGGGCGAGCCGGTATTAATTGAGTCAATAGCGTACAGATTAGGCGCTCACTCAACCTCAGATGATCCAAGTGGTTATCGCTCAAAAGATGAAGAGGCCACGCATAAAATTTGCCCAATTGATAAATTTAAAAAATGGTTGATCAAACAAGAGTGGTTAAACGAAGAGGACGATGCTAAAGCGAAAGACACTATTCGTGAAGATATTTTAGCCGCCCTTAAACGTGCTGAAAAAGTGCAAAAGCCAGCGCTTGAAGAGCTCATATCAGATGTTTACGATACGCCAATTCCTTCACTTGAGCGCCAATATAACGATTTAAAAGCACATATAAAGCAGCACCCAGATGCGTACCCAATCACAGCAGGGAGAATTAAGTAATGGCTAAAATGAACATGCTACACGCAATTAATTCTGCGCTCGATATCACCATGAATGAGCACCCTCAGGCGTGTATTTTTGGTGAAGATGTTGGCTATTTTGGTGGTGTTTTTAGAGCGACCTCAGGTTTGCAAGAGAAGTACGGTAAACACCGCGTATTTAACACACCGCTTACAGAGCAAGGTATTTTAGGTTTTGCCAATGGCTTAGCCGCGTTTGGCGCGCCTGCACTTGCTGAAATACAATTTGCTGATTATATTTTTCCGGCATTTGACCAAATAGTTAATGAGTCTGCCAAGTTTAGATACCGCAGTGGTAATGAATTTAACGTGGGCAATTTAACGATTCGCACACCGTATGGTGGCGGTATTGCGGGGGGCTTATATCACTCACAATCGCCAGAGGCATATTTTGCCCATACGCCAGGGCTAAAAATAGTGGTACCGCGTAACCCTTACCAAGCAAAAGGGTTACTAAGAGCAAGTATTAAAGACGATAACCCCGTTATTTTCTTCGAGCCTAAACGTTTATACCGCGCTTCTACCGGCGAAGTACCAGAGGATGATTACAGCATTGAGCTGGGTAAAGCCGAAGTAGTACAAGAAGGTACAGATATCACTGTACTTGCGTGGGGCGCGCAAATGGAAATTGTTGAAAACGCAGCAAAACAAGCCAATGAACAAGGCATTAGTTGTGAGGTGATTGACCTTAGAAGCATATTACCTTGGGATGTTGAGACAATTGCTAAGTCGGTTACTAAAACAGGACGTTTAGTGATAAGCCACGAAGCGCCTATTACCAATGGCTTTGGTGCCGAAATTGCGGCGACTATTCAGCAAGAGTGCTTTTTACACCTTGAGTCACCTATTATGCGAGTATGTGGGTTAGATACACCTTACCCATTAGCACTTGAAAAAGAATATGTGCCTGATGCGCTAAAAGTAATGGCCGCAATTAAACAATCAATGGATTTTTAGGGGATACCATGGCTAAAGATTTTATATTACCCGATATTGGTGAAGGCATTGTTGAGTGCGAAGTGGTTGAATGGCTAATACAAGAGGGTGACACAGTAAAAGAAGATCAACCCATTTGTGACGTGATGACCGATAAAGCCCTGGTGCAAATTCCGGCTGTGCACGATGGCGTAATCACTAAATTGTATTATCAAAAAGGGGAGATTGCGCAGGTTCATGCCCCCTTGTTTGCTATGAATGTAGCCGATGAGCAAAACCAAAGCGATGAAACACACACAGAGCAAGTGCAAAATACACAAAGCGACAACGCATCGTCAGAGCATTTAGAAGATTTTATTCTTCCAGATATTGGTGAGGGGATTGTTGAGTGTGAGATAGTTGATTGGCTAGTGGCCGAAGGCGATGAAATACAAGAAGATCAGGCTGTGTGTGATGTAATGACCGACAAAGCACTGGTACAAATTCCGGCTAAATACACAGGTACAGTGCAAAAGCTTTACTATCAAAAAGGTGAAATTGCTCAGGTACATAGCCCGTTATTTCAAATGAGCATAGCCGGCAGTACAGCTAAACCCAATGTAGATGTAAACGACGCCGTTGTAAAAGCACAAAGTAAAGCGGCAGATAAATCTGTAGCAACGCAGCAAACAACAGCAAATAAAGTTGTTAATAAAAAAGCGGTTGCCTCTCCAGCTGTAAGGCGCAAAGCGCGAGAGCTTGATGTTGATTTAACGTGCGTACCGGGCAGCGGTAAAAATGGCCGCATTTATAAACAAGACATAGAAGAATTTATTAAAGGTGAGGTACCTAACACAATAGATACATCACCACTTAGTAGTGCTACTACTAAAAACAGCGTTACTCAAAATAAAGAGCCACAATCGCCACAAACACAAAACGGTGGTATGCGAGCAGAGCCAATTAAAGGCATTAAAGCGGCTATGGCAAAGCAAATGATGGCCTCGGTCTCTACAATCCCTCACTTTACCTTTAGTGACGAGATAGACTTAACGCAATTAATTGCCCTGCGAGCGAGTTTAAAAGAGCAGTATAAAGCGCAAGGTGTAAAGCTCACTATGATGCCATTTTTTATCAAAGCGTTATCGCTTGCGATGAAAGAGTACCCAGTGCTTAATTCTAAAGTAAATGATGATTGCACTGAGCTTACCTACTTTGACGATCATAATATTGGGGTAGCAGTGGATTCAAAAGTGGGTTTGCTAGTGCCTAATATTAAATCGTGCCAATCTAAGAGTATTGTTGAAGTTGCAAGCAGTTTAACAAGCCTAACTGATGCAGCACGCGAGGGACGAGTAGCGCCAGATGACTTAAAAGGGGGCACCATTAGCATTTCAAATATTGGGGCAATTGGCGGCACTATTGCGACCCCGATTATTAATAAGCCAGAAGTTGCTATTGTAGCATTAGGGAAGTTACAACACTTACCGCGCTTTGATGAAAGCGGGCAAGTTGTGAGTAAAGCTATTATGCAAGTGAGTTGGTCTGGCGATCACCGTGTTATTGATGGCGGTACAATTGCGCGCTTTAATAACTTGTGGAAATCATATTTAGAAAACCCATCGGCAATGATGATGGCTATGATTTAAAAATTAAACTTATAAAAAAGCCAGCAATTTGCTGGTTTTTTGTTTTAAAGCGCGGTGTTTTTAATTAAGATACAAATGTTACTAAAAGGTAATAAAATTAACCCGCTAGGGAATATAAAAACTAACACTAAGGAATTGTAATGGAGCATTATATGAACGCGCTGCGTAGCTACGCAGATTTTTCAGGACGTAATCGCCGTAAAGCATTTTGGATGTTTTACTTAATAAATTTATTAATCAGCATAGTACTAGGTGTTGTTGATGAGCTTATGGGTGTAGCTGTAATTGGTACTATCTATAGCTTGGCACTGTTAATTCCTCAATTGAGCGCTGGCGCACGCCGTTTACACGATACTGGCCGTTCTGGCTGGTGGCAGCTACTTTGGTTAGTGCCAATCATTGGTTGGATTGTTATAATTGTATTCCTTGCGCAAGACTCACATGAAGGTGAGAACGATTATGGCCCAAATCCAAAAGAGTTAGCGGCTGAACCTGTTTCTGTATAAATAATACGCTAACATTAAAAAAAGCTCAGCAATTGCTGAGCTTTTTTGTACTTATGATTTTTTAAACTGTTAACTTAAAAAGTAAAGCCCGTAACCCACAACTAAAGCAGGTATAGAGGTATACAAGGTAGCAATTACAGCCGCTTTTGGCGCCATTGCAATGGCAGGAAACAACGCATCGCCATCATTTGAAATCGCATTAGCAGCTAATGCACTAAAAGGAATAATGCCCTGTATATAAAGCGTGGTTACAATTATTTGTGGCCCACAGCCAGGTAAAAAACCAATGACGACTGCAATTAACGGTGCTAAATAGGCGTAGTGCATAAACCAGGTTTTTAAATCAAGGCCTACCACACTGACTAATATTTCAAACAGCATGAACGATGCCACCACCCATGCAGTAACAAAATGGGTATCTTGTAATACTTTTATAAGCTTTGAAGGCGGATTACATTCATCGTCTTCAGAGGTTACTTCTTTATAGCTTTCGCCTTTAGAAGAGTAGGCCCAGATAATAACCGTAAACAGTGCCATTGCTGCACCAAATAAGCTAATACCGGTGCTGGTATATTGACCAAATTGGTTAAAGTCCACATTAAATGCAATTAAAAACGCAATGATTAAACTTGGAATAATGGCAAACATCCACACAGGTTTGCTAATTTTTATTATTTTAGTGGGCAAAACTTTTACTTGGTGTTTTTGCTCTTGTGCGCTGGGACGTAAAAAATCAGGTTTGTGAATTGCATTAACTATTAATCCACACAGCGTGCCTACCACTAAACCTATAGCCATTATTGTTAAGCCTTCAGTAGGGCGCGTAGCAAGCAGTAAAAAAGCAGCATCTCCCATCGTGGCGGTAAGTACAGCAACAATAGCCCCAAAGCTTGCTTGGCCTTTAGTGTATTGAGTAACCACAATAATTGCACCACCACAGCCGGGTAAAGCGCCAAGAACGGATGCAAACAGTACTTCAAGCGACTTAGATTTAGCGCTTAAGTAGCTCATTTCTAATTGAGGGATATGTTCTATTGCGTAGTAGTAAATAAGTAACGTAGCCGCTACAAATACACTAACCTGGAAAAACGCATCACTGAGAGCAGTAATGGTTATTTCGCGAAGACTAGGAACAGCTAAACATACCAATAAAAAAAGTGGTAGGAGTAAGCGTTTATTTTGGCTAACAAACCGTTTGGAAGCTGGCGTAATAAATCCTATTTGAGAGAGTAAAATCATAAGTGTGCCCCAGTTTTATTTTAACTAGGACACAATGTATACATTTTGCAAATGATAATCAATATCATTTGCATCTATTTAAATCGATAGCTCAGTTTGAGTTTTTCGATGGTAAATAACCTACGCTCAGGCAAAATACATTATTTGCGTTGAAACTCTGAGTTTTCGTACCATGCAGGCCATTGTGCTTGCTCAGAAATATCAAAGCCTACTTTATAAAACAATTGTAAGTCTTGCACCGCACCCGATAAATCCCACTCATCGCGGTATCTGTCACAGGGTTGATGGTAGCAACCACGTAGCACTAAGCTCATACGTTTACGATAATTTGCTGTATCCTCATCAGCGGCAACAGTACCGCCGCCTGCATACATAGCCGGAATACCCATGTTTGCAAATGCAAAATGATCAGAGCGGTAATAACCACCTGAAGATGGTTTAGGGTCGCCCGCTATTGTTCTACCTTGCTCTTTTGCTGCTTTGGCTAGTAGGTCGTCCATTTGCGACTTACCTAAACCTACTACGTTCATGTCTTTTACTTTACCTAATAAGTTTAGGCTATCCATGTTTATATTGGCGACTGTTTTATCGGCAGCAATAACTGGGTTAGCAGCGTAGTATTTAGACCCAAGTAAGCCTTGCTCTTCAGCCGTAACAGCTAAAAATGTCATTGAGCGAGTAGGGTGCTTTGGCAGCTTAGTAAATGCCTCTGCAACCTCAATTAGCCCCGCAGTGCCTGTGGCGTTATCGTGTGCCCCATTATAAATTTGGTCGCCCTTACGGGTTGTATCTGTACCTAGGTGATCCCAATGCGCTGAATAAATAACATGTTCATCCGCTTTTTCGCTACCCGGCAACGTGGCAATAAAGTTATACGACACCGATTTTTTAATTGTATTTTTAACATTAACCGATGCAGTTAAATCGCCCATGTCAACGTTATACGAACCTTTAGCTGCATTGGCTTTTGCAGTCTCAAAATCCAAACCCGCTTTAGCAAATAACTCTTTTGCTACATCAGTGGTCACCCAGCCTTCAACCGCAACGCGGTCCATATTGTTGTTCTCTTTTTGAAAACCAAACTGCTCACCGCTCCATGAGTTTTCAACAACTGACCACGGGTATGACGCAGGGGCGGTTTCGTGAATGATAATAGCACCGGCTGCACCTTGACGACTCGCTTCTTCATATTTATAAGTCCAACGGCCGTAGTAGGTCATTGCATCGCCGGTAAATAACGCAGGATCTTTTGTAGCAAACCCCGGATCGTTAACAAGCATTACAACAGTTTTGCCTTTTACGTCTAGGCCTTCGTAATCGTTCCAGTTATATTCAGGGGCATTTACACCGTAACCTACGAAGACAAGCTCTGAATTTTCAATCCCTTCTTGTGCGCTAATGCGGCTACTGCCCATAACCATATCTTTTTTGTATTGATAATCTTTACCACCAATACTTAATACCATATTTGAATCAGCTTCTAATGAAACAAGCGGCACTTCTTGTAAAAAGCTATCACCATTACCAGGTTCAAACCCTAATGCTTTAAATTGAGTAGTTAAGTAATCTAGGGTTAGTTTTTCACCTTCAGATGAAGGCGCTCTACCGCCAAATTCATCAGAGGCAAGCACTTTAATGTGCGCTGCAAGTTCATCTGCTTTAATACTGTTGTAACCATTTGTTACATCGGTAGGTGTAATACTTGTTGTTGCACAGCCAGCTAACACAGCGCCAGCAATCAGTGTGAGAGAGAAATATCGTTTCATAGTAGCTCTATTCTTGTTCTAAGATGTGATTAGTATATTAACTTCTATTAATTAGAACCAGTTTTTGCGGTAAACTGCCCGCAAATTAACAGCATAAATTGTTAAAGGTATAAATGAAGCGCTTTACTCCGCCCGAGCAATGGCAAGTTAGTAGTTTGAAAAGCGGTGCGTTTGAGCACTTACGAACACTGTTTAATATTGATAAACAAACTGATTGGCCAACCCCCGATTGGTTCACTGTGTATTTGAATGCCATTAATGCTAATAACCTGCCAATAACGTTTGAAGACGATGCAAACGTTGATTTTGGCGAGCGCTATTATGAGCAAGTCATTTTTGAAACTGGCGTAGTGCCTACACGTAGTAAAAATTGGCACGACTTATTTGGTGGCTTTATTTGGTGTTTGTTTCCAAAAACCAAGGCGCTTATTAATCAGCGCCACGTACAAGAAATAGCGCAACATGGCTTAAAGCAACGTACTAAACATCGTAATGCACTCACATTATTTGACGAGTGCGGCGTGGTGCTTGCCATTAGTGATACTAAGTGGCAAACGCTTTTAACAGACCACCAATGGAAAACGGCATTTATAACTCACCGAGAAGAGTGGGGCAAAACAATACAACCTTTTATGTTTGGCCACGCTAATTATGAAATGCTTACAAAACCCTATATTGGTTTAACGGGTAAAGCGTTATTTGTAAATGTACCGGATGAAATATTTTGTAAAGATTTAGTTACTCAATATCAGTACCTAGACCAAGTACTTTATGAGAAGATAAAAATAGAGCATTGCTTAGCCGATAACAAACAGCTTTCTCCATTGCCATTATTAGGTGTACCAGGATGGCATGACGCAAATGAGAATGAATCGTTCTATGATAATACCGATTACTTTAGAGCTAAACGAAGGATACGAAAATGATAGAAGTCGCAGGGCTTAAAAAAAAGTTTAAGTTAACCAAGGATCATAAAAAAAATAAAGTTGATGATATAGACCCGCGTGAAGATAAAGATTTTTTTCATTCTGTAAGAGATGTCAGCTTTCAATGTGCAAAAGGCGAAGTGTTAGGGTTACTTGGCCCTAATGGCGCAGGTAAAACTACTACATTGCGTATGCTCTCAACGGCACTTAAGCCCGATGAAGGCACAATAACTATTGCCGGCAACGACATAATTAAAAAGCCGTTAGTAGGGCGCAAGTCTATTGGTTTTTTATCCGGTTCAACTGGTTTGTATGGTCGTCTGACCGTTAAAGAAAATATTGAATACTTTGCAAAGCTTCATGGAATGAACAAAGAGCAAATAGCGGCTCGTTGTGAAGAACTTTTTACTTTGCTCGACATGCATAAATTTATTGATAAACGTGCAGAAAACCTATCTACCGGCATGAAGCAAAAAGCCAATATTGCCCGTGCTGTGGTACATCACCCAGAAGTGGTGGTACTCGATGAGCCAACCACAGGCCTTGATATCATGACCACACAAACAGTTATAAACTTTATAAAAGGCTTAAAGGCGCAAGGCACGCCTGTTATTTTTTCTACGCACCATTTAGATGAAGTAGCCCTTTTATGTGACCGTGTTGCGGTAATTAATGAAGGCGTAAGCTGCTTTGATGGCACGCTTGCTGAATTCAAACAGGCAGGTAATAGTGAAGAGCTAAACCAAGCGTTTATGAACATATTAACGGAGAAACACGATGTTTGAAGTTTTTAAAAAGGAATTAACAGAACTCCTACGCGATAAAAAAACCTTGTTGTTTGTAGTCGCTCTACCCGTTGCGGTGTTTCCCTTATTATTTGCCGTTATGGCGTTTATTAGCTCTCAAGCGGCACTCGATGCTGAACAAAAGGTACATACCTACGCCATTATTAATGGCGACTACGCGCCAGAGTTTACCGAAAAAGTGTTTTATCATAAAAGCTTTGAACTTTATAAAGGTGCTAAAACCTTTAATAGCATTGAAGAGCTAAAAGAAGGGGTAATCGCAGGTGATATAGACATGGGTATATATTTACCCACTAACGCTAAACAAGCCTTAAATGATGCCCAGCAAAGTAAGTGGGAAGTGGTATTTAATGATGCTAAATCTATCAACTTTTTATTTCAGCGTGTAAAAGAGCTCGCCAAAGAGTATAGCGATGCATTACAAACAGAAAAATTAATAAGTTTTGGTATTGAAAAAGAAGCTCATTTAGCACTTTTAACCCCTATTGAAGTAGTAAAGGTAGATACCGCCGATAAACGTGAAAACTTAGGTGAAAAACTAGGTGGCTTTTTGCCCTACCTACTGATTCCTATAGTTCTTATGGGCGCTACGTACCCAGCAATAGATTTAGGTGCAGGTGAAAAAGAGCGCGGTACATTAGAAACCTTATTGCTTACACCTATTACGCGTACCGAGCTGGTACTAGGCAAATTTATAACCTTACTGACAACCTCAATTGCATCAACAACTATAACTGTACTCAGTATGGGCGGGTGGATAGCCGTAGCCCTTGCATTTGCAGACCTAGAAGTAATTAAAACAGCATTTAGCACATTAGCGGTAAGTGATTTATTAATGATTTTTGTATTGTTACTACCTATTGCCGCGATATTCTCAGCATTGGCGTTAGCAATATCTATTTATGCTCGTACATTTAAAGAAGCCCAAAACTACATGGCACCATTGAGTATGGGGGTGTTTTTTCCCATCATTGTATCCATTATGCCTAATGTAGAGCTAACAGCTAAAACTGCTTTTATTCCTGTTACTAATGTAGCGCTCGCAATTAAAGAAATTGTTAAAGGCACGGTAGATTACACCCTTGTAGGCTTAATATTTTTAGCAACAGCTATTATAGCTGGGGCGTTACTTGCCTTTTGTGTTAAGTGGTTTCACCGCGAAGACGTATTGTTTAGATAGTTTAAGGTTTTATAAACGGGCAGGGTATTGCCTTGCTCGTTAACTTTACTACCCATTAACTGTTATCGCTTATATTTTTTTTATTTGCTGTCTATATTGATTTGTATGTTTTTTAGAATGGTATTCATCTTAAATTAACACTGCTTTTTAATAGTAATACTAAGTGATTGGTTTAGAGTATTTGTTCAAACTTTAATTACACTTTTTTAAGTAACTAATTATTTTTACTTCTATTTTTTATCAAATAATCCTCTATAATCTAACCTAGAAAATAGTGAGGAGTGAGGGTTCAATGCTAAAAAGGAATGTATTTATAACAGCAGCTAAAGGTAATAAATTATTACTGGTTGCCATTATTGTTTTTTTAGTTATTGCATTGCCTTCGGTGTATGTGTTTGAAAAAAAAGTACGCGCAGAGATATATAACGATGCTCGTAGTGAACTCAATCGTGAGCTTGAAACAAAAGCCGCGTCTTTAAAAAATCATTTAAACGACAGTATTACCGCTATTCGCTTTTTAAACGCCACTCCACCTATTCAAGGTATATCTAGAGCGACCGACAACCAATTAATTGACCCTCTATTACAAACCCCAATTGCTGTATGGCAAGACCGCCTTGCTGATATTTTTAGCGGGTTTATGCAAACCGACGATTCTATTTTGCAAGCACGTTACATTATGCTTGCTGAAAATGGCCAAGAGATAGTACGTGTAGACCGCTTTTTAGGTGACATAATTAGGCTAGAGGGCGCACAACTGCAAAAAAAAGGCGGGCGAGACTACGTACTCAAAGCCAGCATGCTTGATGAAAAAAGCGTGTATATATCGCCTATTAACTACAACCGCGAAAACGGTGAAATACAAAAACCCTTTGTGAGTACATACCGCGTAGCTAAGCCTGTTTTTGATCATTTAAAGCAAGTGTTTGCAATTTTAGTGACAAACTACTCCGCAGATAAGTTATTTGAAAGTTTAACGTTTGAACTTCCACCTGGGATTAATATTTATTTGCTTAATAATGAAAGCGAATTTTTATACCACCCAAACCCAGATTTACGGTTTGGCTTTGAATTTAACCAAGCCAAAACCTGGAGCGATGAATTTAGCCCCACACAAAACATGAACTCTCACGAAACATTGTTAATAGGTGATGCGCCAAAACAGTACTTTTTAAATAAACGAGTAAGTTTTGAAGGCGATATTGCCATGCTGCCGTTAGAGATGGCCGTTTCTATTGATTCTGAAACCTTGTTGGAACGCGTTGCAAAAAGGCGCGAAAGTTTTATTGCCATTACCGCCACATTTTTTACCATATTTATAATTATTACGCTGTTGTATCAGCGCTATATTAATCGCAAGCTGCTTATACACTCTTTAACAGAGCAAAATAATAAAGTGATAGAAAATTCACTCGACGCTATTTTTACCATAGACAGTGATGAAACCATTATTCACTGTAATCAAACGGCTAAAAAGGTTTTTGCAAGTAGGCTAGGTAATGACAACACCCGCTTTAGTAACTTATTTACCCTTGCAGATGAAGATAAAAAATGCATTAGTGAAACCATAGAGCATGGCTCTAAAATGCCATTTGAAGCGGTTTATACTGGTGATGATGGCAATAAAGAATATTATTCAATCACGCTGACCAGCGTATTTGATGTATTTAGCAATCGATATCAAGTTGCTGCTATTTTACGTAATATTAGCTCGTTAAAGCATACTCAATCACAGTTACAGGGTTTAAATAGCACGTTAGAGTTAAAGGTATCTCAGCGTACTGTTGAACTTGAGCGAGCGATTGACCAAGCCCTTGCCGCCAGCCAAGCAAAAAGTGACTTTGTAGCCAATATTTCCCACGAAATACGCACACCCATGAACGGTGTTTTAGGCATGCTTGAAATGCTAAAAGAAGACAGCCTCACTGAGCAACAGCAACACTATTTAAAATTAGCCAATAGCAGTGCGCACTCGTTAATGAGTTTAATTAACGATATTTTAGATTTTTCTAAAATTGAAGCGGGTAAACTAGATATTGATAATCACTCGTTTGATGTCATCACTGTCTGTAGCGATATGATTAATTCAATTGCGCTGCAGGGCCAACGTAAAGGGCTAGAGGTCTTTTTAAATACCCAAAACGTGGTTGATAGAATGGTTATTGGTGATAGCCATCGCCTTAAGCAAATTTTAATTAATTTAATAAATAATGCGTTTAAGTTTACGCATAAAGGTGAGGTAAGTTTAACCTTAAACTCTAAATACATTACTGACAGTAAAATTTTAATGAGTTTTATAATTAAAGACACCGGTATTGGTATTGCCCCTGAAAACATCGATAAACTGTTCGATGTGTTTACCCAAGAAGATTCAAGCACAACGCGCCATTTTGGTGGCACCGGTTTAGGGTTATCTATATGTAAAAAACTGGCGCAATTAATGGGTGGTAATATTACCGTTAGCAGTGAAAAAGGCGTAGGCAGCACCTTTGTTGCCACGGTAGAGTTACATGTGGCGCAACAGCAAAAACTTAATACCGGCATCGAGCTTTCTAAAGAGGTCAGTGTAGCGGCGCTTATTGCCCGCGATAATGTATTTAAAAATGTATGCGGATTATTAACTCAAACCTGTAAAATTCAGCCAAGCCATATTACAAGGCTCGACTACTTTAGTGAACACAGCGAATTTGATGCCGATTTACTGATTATTGATGACGAACACCCGCAAGTTAATGCGCTAATAAGCTACTGCGAAAAGGCAGATAAAAAATATGTGCTTATATTGCGAGACATGGTGGTTAATAAGCAATCTAAAAAGGTGTTTCCTGAGCATAGCCACATTTTGCACAAACCACTTACGCAAGATCAATTTACCTATAAGCTAGGCAGTATTTTTGGCGCTAATAATGAGTTTGTTTTAACCGCGCCTAAACAAGCAAACGACATAGAGCCAGAGCCTGAGTTGTCTAAGTATCATGTATTATTGGTTGACGACAACATGATTAACATTGAGGTAGCGAAGGCTATTTTAAAACGCACAGGGATAAAAATTACCTGTGCAAGTGATGGTATAGAAGCACTCTCTGCCCTTAAATTTAATCAAGAGCAACCGTTTGACTTAATTTTAATGGATTGCCAAATGCCTAACCTAGATGGCTACGATACCACCAGCGAGATAAGAAATGCTAAAGCTGGGGTTGAGTATATTAGCATTCCAATTATTGCCATGACCGCAAGTGCAATGGAAGGCGATAGAGAGCGTTGCATTACCGCCGGCATGAATGATTATATTACCAAGCCAATAAAGCCTAAAACGCTTAAAAATAGGCTGCTAACCTGGTTAAACTAAATGAGCTAAGTCAGCAGTTACGCTGCTGACTTACTTGGTTTGGTATCAGTTTGAATAGGTTTAACTAAGCTGGTTACATCGGCTGTATCAAGTACTTTTTGCGTATCAGACCAATGCAACAGCTCTATTTTACCGTTTGGTTGCTCAACTAATGCGGTACAGCTTTCAATCCAATCACCATCATTACAATACACTATGCCATCTACTACTTTAATTTTAGGGTGATGGATGTGTCCACAAATAATGCCATCGACCTTTTGTTTTTTTGCCTCATGTATAGCGGCATCTTCAAAAGCGGCAATGGCTTCACGGGCTTTATGTACGCGTGCTTTTATCCATGCAGCAAGTGAATAGTAGTTACCGCCAAACACTTTACGAACTCGGTTAGTCCAACGATTTAAAAACAGCAGTAAGTCGTAACCTGCATCGCCTGCAATACTTATGAGCTTGTTGTAGCGGGTTGCCGAGTCAAAGTCATCACCGTGGATCAGTAAAAAGCGCTTATTGGCTTTAGTGGTATGAATAAACTGCTGGTGGACTTCTACACCAAATAAAGTTTGATTTATGTAGTGGCGAAAGGTCTCGTCGTGGTTACCAGGTATGTATATTACACGGGTGCCATCAAGGGCTTTTTGTTGTATACAACTAAGCACTTGGTAATGAGATGGGTGCCAATAAAAACTGCGTTTCATCGACCACAGATCAACAATATCACCCACTAAATAAAGCGTATCGCATTCAATTGAATTTAAAAAATCTAATAAATAGTCGGCTCTACAGTCTTTATACCCTAAATGCACATCCGATATCCAAACGGCTGGATAATGTTGTTTTTTACGCTGTTGATTGTTTGTCATGCCCGTCATCCATAGTGTAATAATTAAACACTGTAGATAAATCTAATGACACTTATGAGACACTTTAGCGAAGCCTCGATGACAATTTATATCAAACCAGCTAATTAAAGTTTATTGGCTGGGAAGGAGATTGGGTGAGCGGTTTTATACATTATCATTAAACGCGCATAAAAAAGGCCGTATGTTTAAATGCGGCCTTATAAGTTTGTTTTAAGCGTAGGTGTTATTAACCTTTAACAGCCGCTTTTATAGTCTCTATTGCGGTGTCTAAATCAACCATTAACTTTTCACCGGTACGGCGATTTTTAAGCTCAACCTTATTTTCATCAAGATTACGCTCACCAATCACTAAAGTATAAGGTACACCCATTAATTCCATGTCGTTAAACATAACGCCAGGGCGCTCTTTACGGTCATCAAATAAAACATCTAAGCCTGCATCTTTTAAACCTTGGTATAGATTATTAGCAATATCAGGAATACGATGCGACTTATGCATGTTCATTGGCACAATAGCTAAATCAAATGGGGCAATAGATTGTGGCCAAATAATACCGTAATCATCATTATTTTGCTCAATAGCCGCTGCCACAATGCGCGAAACACCAATACCGTAACAACCCATAGTCATTACTTGGTTTTTACCCGACTCGCTCAGTACGCCTGCTTTCATGGCTTCTGAGTACTTAGTACCAAGTTGGAAAATATGACCAACTTCAATACCGCGTTTAATTTGTAAAGTACCTTGTCCACACGGGCTTGGATCGCCTTCAACAATGTTACGAATATCAGCAACTTGATATTCTTTAACATCGCGATCCCAGTTAATTCCGCTAAAGTGCTCGTCATCTTTATTAGCACCGGCAACAAAATCTGCCATTACATTAGCGGTTCTGTCTACAATAATTGGCATTGTTAAACCCACCGGGCCAAGTGAGCCTGGCTTTGCACCAATAGCCGCAACAATGTCAGCCTCAGTGGCCATTTCAAGTGGAGAATCTACAAGTGGGTGCTTTTCAGCCTTTAATTCGTTTAACTCGTGATCGCCACGTAGTACAAGCGCAACTAAACCACGTTGTTCGTTTTCATCTGGCGTACCGTACACAATTAATGTTTTAACACCGCGGTGTGGTTTGACGCCGTAGTGCTTTTTAAGCTCGCTAATTGTTTTAGCATCCGGTGTAGGAAACGCTTTAAGCTCTTTAGATGGCTCAGGACGACTTTGAGTGGGAGCTAACGCTTCTGCTTTTTCGATGTTAGCTGCATAATCGCTTGCATCACTAAAGGCAATCGCATCTTCACCTGATTCCGCAAGTACATGAAACTCATGTGATAAGCTACCACCAATAGAGCCCGTATCAGCAAGTACTGGGCGGTATTCTAAGTTTAAGCGTTCAAATATATTACAGTACGCTTTGTGCATTACTTTATATGTGGCATCTAAACACGCTTCACTTAAATGAAATGAATACGCGTCTTTCATCGTAAATTCACGTGCACGCATTACACCAAAGCGTGGGCGTCTTTCATCGCGCACTTTAGTTTGTACTTGGTACAAAGTAACAGGCAGTTGTTTATAGCTGCTAATCTCTTTACGAACAAAATCTGTAATCACTTCTTCATGCGTAGGACCTAGCGCAAACTCACGGTTATGGCGGTCATTAAAGCGAACAAGTTCAGGACCAAATTGCTCCCAACGGCCAGACTCTTGCCATAAATCAGCAGGCTGAATAACCGGCATCAACATTTCTATTGCGCCTGCTTTATCCATTTCTTCACGAACAATATTTTCTACTTTACGAAGCACGCGTAAACCAGAGGGTAACCATGTATATAAACCCGAAGCGACGCGACGGATCATACCTGCTCTAAGCATTAATTGATGCGAAACAATTTCAGCATCTGATGGCGTTTCTTTAAGTGTTGCGAGTATATATTGACTGGTACGCATGATTTTTCCGAAATTAAGTAATATGTTCTTTTTAATAGGGCGCTAAGTTTACCAGCGCTTGCTTTTACACTAAAGCGCTAACTGCACTTTTTAGTTATTTTCTATACTTGTTACTAAGTTATGCTCGCCGTTAACCTGCCAGCGTATATTATAATTATACAGTGTCATACCATAACTTTGCTCGCCTTGTTTTTGTTTTTTATAGGCAGGGCGTGGGTCTTGTTTTAGTACATTAGTAATAAAATCTTCAAGCTCAGGGTAGTGTGTTTGCTTGGCAATAAATTCAATAGCCTCGGGTGAAAACGCGACGCTCATTTGTGTTTCTGGTCGGGTATCGGCGAAACCGGCACTGGCGTCGTGCATTGCATCTGAATACGGTAAGTAAGGCTTTATATCGACAATAGGCGTGCCATCGAGTAAATCAATACCAGCAAGCAGTAAACTAAGTTGGCCGTTTTTATACTCAACGCCTTCAAGTTTTACAGCGCTCATCCCAATGGCGTTGGGTCTAAATGTGGCGCGCGTTGCAAAAACACCTTTGCGCTCATTGCCGCCTAAACGTGGGGGGCGCACCATAGCTGAATAGCCTTTATCGGCGGTTTCATGAAACCGAAATAACAGCCAAATATGGCTAAATTCTTCAATGCCTCGGACAAATTCTTCACGATTAAACTCAGCAGTAAAAATAAGTTTGGCTTTAGCTTGAGGCACTAAACGTGGTTGCCTAGGTATTGCAAACTTTTGTTTATAAGGGGATTGAATGTGGCCAACAGCCGAAATGCTATAATCGCTCATAATGCTCAGTTAACTAAAAAATAGGGCGCTATTCTACCTCTATTTAGTATTTATAGCAGTACAGTTAATGCGTTATATTTTAGACTGGCTGGTTTAATCGAGTATTAGACTAAGCGGTTTAAAATGTAGTAATTAGTGTTTATACCAATTTGCTTAATTAAGTTTATCTATTTTGAGCCTGGAGCGACACGTTTAGCCCCGCAAAATGATTAGCTATTATTACGGATGGGTATTATTTATAAGCAACAAAAAGGTGAGCACATGGCTCACCCTTAAGTGTTTTAAATGCTAATTAAAACATGTATTGAATTGATACTGATGCAACATCCATTTCTGGGTCAATTTCATCATCTAGTTCGTAGCGTTCGTACTCTAAGCGCATTTGAACATTGCTAGAAAACGCGTATTGAATACCCGCGCCGTAAAACACGTCGCCGCCGTCTTGTGATGCTGAAATGCTACCTACAGGAAGCTCTTGCTCTACATCTGCATCCCATTCAAACCAACCACCTTTAGCATATACTGAAAAGCTTTCAGAAAGCGGAGCCGCTAAAATAGCTGCTAATGACACACCATCAACTTCTGCTTTGCTGTCGATGTCGCTCACTTCATCAAAGTTTTGATAAGCTAACTCAACGCTAAAGTGTTCGTTAAATTGTGTACCAATGTAACCTTTTAGCATTTGTGCATCGTCATCAAATTCAGTGTCGTTTTCGCTGTCTTCAAATTCAAATGAGTATTGGCCATAACCAACACCTGTATAAATGCGAGGAGAATCAAAATCCGTAATGTCAGCGTGTGCTGCAGAGTTAAAACCCAGTGTTGCTAAAGCAATTGCAGAAAGAGAAAGTGTTTTAATCATTGTATAGCTCCTTTAAAAAAATAATAAATGTTTGATTTAACTTATCAAACGACAATTAGTTATTTGCAGTGAGCATGCCAATAATAGGCTGTGGTTACAAAATAGCCGTAAAAACGACTTATACGGCATTTTTACGGCTATTTTGTATTTTTTATAAGCAGAGTGAACTTTTTTAGTTTTTTGTTTTCTAAGTAAAGGTTGTACCTTTTACACGGTCTATGTGAATTTTACATTGTACTTTTATACTTTATGAAGCAAATTTTCTGTCTCAATTGCAATTTGTTTCATTTTAATAGCGTAGTTTTCCAATTTAATATCTTCTTCTGTTTGTGCTTTAAAAGCAGGAACCTCTACCGGGTAACCTGTTTCGTCCATTGCTACAAAGCTAATAACACAGTGGTTTGTTTCTACCATGTTTTGAGTTTTAGGATCGCCACACCGTACCTGAATAAATATCTGCATACTTGTTGACCCTGTATGCGCAATTTTTGCTTCAACTTCGACAATTTGGCCAACCAAAATAGGGCGTCTAAATTTAACCCCAGCAACAGAAACAGTAACGCAATAATGGCCGCTCCAACCTGCAGCGCAGGCATAACCCGCTTGGTCAATCCATTTCATGACCACACCACCATGAACCTTCCCACCAAAATTTACATCGGTAGGCTCTGCTAAAAAACGAAATACAACATTTGACGACGGCATATTAAATACTCCCTTTATGAAACTTACCTATGAGCATACCGTAAAAAAGGGGCCGAAGCCCCTGCAATTTAGGATAGGTTTATAATTTATATGTAAAAGATAGGTTTTTAATGCACCTTTGTGCATAAAATAGTTACATATTAGGGTAGTTTGGCCCGCCAGCACCTTCGGGTGTTACCCAATTAATGTTTTGGCTTGGGTCTTTTATGTCGCAGGTTTTACAGTGCACACAGTTTTGAGCATTAATCACAAACTGATCTTCACCTTCAATTTGTTGCACTTCGTATACCCCTGCAGGGCAATAGCGCTGTGCGGGTTCGTCAAACTTTACTAAATTAACCGCAATAGGAATGGCGGGATCTTTAAGCTTTAAATGGCAAGGCTGCGACTCTTCATGATTAGTATTAGATAAAAACACGCTAGAGAGTTTATCAAAGCTAAGTAGGCCATCAGGCTTAGGGTAGTCAATGTGAGGGCTGTTAGCTGTATCTTTTAGCGTGTCGTAATCGGGCGTGTTGTCTTTAAAGGTAAAGGGCAGTGCACCGTTGAAGATGTTTTGATCAAGGGTATTATACGCACCCCCAGCAAACTTACCTAAGGTATGCATAGCGGGGCCAAAATTACGCGATTGGTAAAGCTCTTTATAAGCCCAAGAATTTTCAAACGCGTTTTTATAATCAGCTAAATCAGTATTAGCTTGGCCACTTTGGAGCGCTTTAAAAATAACTTCTGCCGCCACCATGCCCGATTTCATTGCGGTATGGTTACCTTTAATTTTGGCAAAATTGAGCGTACCGGCATCGCAACCTATTAATAAGCCACCAGCAAAATGCATTTTAGGCAGTGAGTGAAGGCCGCCTTTTGCAATTGCACGGGCGCCATAGGCAATGCGTTCACCCCCTTCAAGGGTTTGCTTAAAAACAGGGTGGTGTTTCATTCGTTGAAACTCATCAAACGGACTTAAATGCGGGTTAGAATAATTTAAATCAACAATTAACCCTACAACCACTTGATTGTTATCGCAGTGATACATAAAAGAGCCGCCATTGGTATCGCCACTTAGCGGCCAGCCCGTACCATGCACTACTTTACCTTGCTGGTGCTTACTGGCATCTATTTGCCAAATCTCTTTAAAGCCTAAGCCATAGTGCTGTGGTGACACATCTTTATCAAGCGCAAACTCGTTGATAAGCTGTTTACCTAAATGCCCGCGACACCCCTCAGCAAATACAGTGTATTTAGCGCGAAGTTCCATACCTGGCATATAACCATCTTTTTCATTGCCGTCTTTATCAACGCCCATATCGCCTGTAATAATGCCTTTAACGGTGTCTTGCTCAATAATTAAAGAGTGAGCGCTAAAGCCTGGGAATATTTCAACGCCTAAATTTTCAGCTTGCTCGGCAAGCCATCGGCACACATTGCCCATAGAAACAATGTAATTACCTTCATTATGAAATGTTTTAGGGGTCGCAAAGCGAGGGAGAGTAGTGGCTTTTTCGCTGTTATTAAACCAATAAATTTCATCCTGTGTCACTTGTGTAGTGACGGGAGCGCCAAGCTCTTGCCAGTTAGGCAAAAGCTCATCTAAGGCTTTGGTTTCAAATACAGCACCTGAAAGAATATGCGCGCCTACCTCGGAGCCTTTTTCTACTACACAAATAGTTTGTTCTTGTTGTTTTTCTTGCGCTAGCTGTGCGAGCTTAATTGCACTGGCAAGGCCGGCTGGGCCCGCACCTACAATAACTACATCAAATTCCATGGTTTCACGTTCGACCATAATAACCTCTTAATCAATGACGGGCTTAGCTAAATTAGATAAGCAATGCAGCCTTTTTAATACTTGCACATTAAATGTTACAGGCTGTGAATACTTTAAGGTTATTTTAGGTTGACGTTTACGTCAACAGGAAGTAGTCTGAATTCATAAAATAAATAGGTTGACGTACACGTTAGCTTGTAGGTTTAAATATAGATGGAGTTCCTATGAAAGTTCTCGTTCCAATAAAAAGAGTGATCGATTACAACGTTAAAGCACGCGTAAAGGCTGATAATAGCGACGTTGACTTAGCAAATGTAAAAATGGCAATGAACCCATTTTGTGAAATTGCGATAGAGGAGGCCATTCGATTAAAAGAAGCGGGCACAGCAACAGAGGTTATAGCGGTAACAATTGGTGCAAAAGCAGCGCAAGAGCAGCTACGCACTGCACTAGCATTAGGTGCAGATAAAGCCATTCACATCGAAACCGATGAAAAACTAGAATCGCTGCACATTGCTAAATTATTAGCAAAATTAGTTGAGCAAGAAGCCCCAGAACTGGTTATTTTAGGCAAGCAATCTATTGACTCAGACAACAACCAAACAGGCCAAATGCTGGCGGCTTTAACTAAGCGCGGCCAAGGTACGTTTGCCTCTAAGGTGGATATAAACGGTAACACAGTGAATGTAACCCGTGAGGTAGATGGTGGCTTGCAAACTGTTGCACTTAAACTGCCCGCTATTGTAACTACCGATTTACGCTTAAACGAGCCTCGCTATGCATCGCTGCCAAATATAATGAAAGCAAAGCGTAAACCACTTGATGTAATAGCAGCAGATTCGTTAGGTGTTGATTTAACACCCCGCGTACAGCTAATGAAAGTAGAAGAGCCGGCTAAGCGCAGTGGCGGTATTATTGTTGAAGATGTAGCCCAGCTGGTAGAGAAACTTAAAACAGAGGCAAAGGTGATTTAAATGAAAACACTTGTAATTGCAGAGCACGATAACGGTGCACTAAAACCAGAAACCTCAAAAACAATCAATGCGGCAAGTAAATTAGGCTTTGATATAGATGTACTTATAGCGGGTTTAAATATAGGTGCAATGAGCGAACAGGTTGCCGGTATTGAAGGTGTAACAACTGTACTCACTGCCGATAATACACTTTATCAGCATCAGTTAGCTGAAAATATGGCCGAGCTTATTTTAGCTATTGCCGATAATTATACGCATATTGTTGCCAGTGCAACCACCACAGGTAAAAACTTTATGCCTCGCGTTGCAGCGCTTTTAGATGTTGCTCAAGTGTCAGAAATAATAGAAGTAATAGATAGTGATACATTTAAACGCCCCATTTACGCCGGTAACGCAATTGCCACAGTTAAATCGCTTGATAGTAAAAAAGTGATCACCGTACGAGCGAGTAGTTTTGACTTACAAAGCCAACAATCACCTGCCAGCATAAATGCACTAGATACACTAAGTGATACTCAATTAAGTGACTTTGTAAGTGTTGAACAAACCGAGTCAGAGCGTCCTGAGCTAACTGCAGCTGAGGTGGTTATATCAGGTGGTCGTGGCATGCAAAATGGTGAAAACTTTGCTTTATTAAACGGTATTGCTGACAAGTTAGGCGCTGCAATTGGTGCGTCTCGTGCTGCCGTTGATGCAGGCTTTGTACCGAACGATATGCAAGTAGGGCAAACGGGTAAAATCGTGGCGCCTAATCTGTATATTGCCGTGGGCATAAGTGGTGCTATTCAACATTTAGCAGGTATGAAAGACTCAAAAGTTATTGTAGCGATTAATAAAGACCCAGACGCACCTATATTTCAGGTGGCAGATTACGGCCTAGTTGCTGATTTATTTGAGGTATTACCGCAGCTTGAAAACGCGCTATAAACATATTCTGGTTGTAAAGCCGCGGTGAACTTAGGTTCCTGCGGCTTTTTTTATTCCACCTCAAGCATAGAATAATGATGCGCTGACAAAGTATCTAAAACACGCTTATCTTTTAATAAATTGAGCAACACCTCTGCTTGTTCTACAGAGCGGCTCGATTGGCTATTTACCAATAAAATTAGGGGGCGAACAAACGTATATTCACCATTTTTAATAGTTTCATCTGAAACGTTAACGCCATTGATACCAAGTAAATTTATTTTATTTATTTTTTTAGAGCCCTGCAGCTGCGAGACTGCACCGTAAGAGTCAAAAGCAATGGCATTGGGCATGCGTTGTACTATGCCAAGGGCTTGGTTAAATTCGTCATACATCTGCACTTCCATTTTAGGAAATAACCCGTGGTTACCTGCCTGCTTTAGTTTAATTGTATTACCATTTGGAACCCGCATAAAAGATAGGTTTAAAAACTCCAATAAAATATCAAAGGTGCCATGGTTATAGGCCTTACTAAACAGGAGAATTTTATTATCTCTTTGTGTCTCTGGTTTATAATTTGGGTTAACTTCTTGCCACGTTTTATATTTGCCCGCATAAATGTCCCTGAGCTGCTCTACGCTTAGCGAATCAATGTTATTTTTTTTGTTAGTAAAAAATACCAGCGCATCTTGCGCAATAACAATTTGACGTACATGAGGGTATTGCTCTTGCTCTGCATTGGTTAAATAGCGCGATGAAGTACCAATATCAATAATGTTTTGTGCTATGGCTTTAATGCCTTTAGTACTGCCCATAGAGCGGACTTGCATGGCCGTATTAGTTTGCTCTTCATAGTTGGGCTTTAATAAAAGCAACAGGTGCGAGACCGAAGAAGAGCCGCCAATAAGTAAAGGCTTGTAATCGGGGGCAATATTAGAAACTGAAGTTGCAATGTTAGAGGAAGAAAGCAGAACGGTGGCTGCTAAAATAAGGTTTTTTATCATGCTATTAGCCAAATAACGAATACGTTATAAAACTATAGTTCAAAATTTATAAATCTCTAATTTATAAACAGTATTTAACAAAGCCATAATTAAAAACAACAGGCATTAAAAAGCCAGCAAAAAAGCTGGCTTTTAAAATCAATTAATTGATTAGTACGTTGCGCTGCCTTTAGTACGAGGGAAGGCAATTACATCACGTACGTTGCCCATACCTGTAACATAAGCAACTAGGCGTTCAAAACCTAAACCAAAGCCAGAGTGTGGCACGCTACCGTATTTACGTAAATCGCGGTACCAGCTGTAATCTTCTTTGTTTAAGCCCATTTCATCTAAACGCGCATCAAGCACATCAAGGCGCTCTTCACGTTGTGAACCACCAATAATTTCACCAATGCCTGGTGCTACAACGTCCATAGCGGCAACGGTTTTACCGTCTTCGTTTTGGCGCATGTAAAACGCTTTAATATCGCGCGGGTAGTTTTTAATAACAACCGGTGCTTTAAAGTGCTCTTCAGCTAAGTAGCGCTCGTGCTCAGATTGTAAATCTACACCCCATTCAACGGCGTACTCAAACTTTTTACCACATGATTTAAGTATTTCTACGGCGTCAGTGTAATCAACTTGGGCGAAGTCTTTTTCTACAAACTCTTCTAAACGGCTAATCGCTGTTTTTTCGATACGTTGTGCAAAAAATTCCATATCGTCACGGCGCTCTTCAAGTACCGCTTTAAATACGTACTTAAGCATGTTTTCAGCAAGTTTTGCAATATCTTCTAAATCAGCAAATGCTACTTCAGGTTCAACCATCCAAAACTCAGCCAAGTGACGAGACGTGTTTGAGTTTTCTGCACGGAACGTTGGGCCAAAGGTGTATATTTTTGACATAGCCGATGCGTATGTTTCACCATTTAACTGGCCAGATACCGTTAAAAAGGCTTCCTTACCAAAAAAGTCTTCGCTGTAATCAACGTCGCCTTTATCAGTGCGTGGCAAGTTTTGCATATCAAGTGTTGATACGCGGAACATTTCACCTGCGCCTTCACAGTCACTGGCTGTGATGATTGGGGTGCTGATCCAGTAAAAGCCTTGCTCGTGGTAAAAACGGTGAATTGCTTGTGCTAAACAGTTACGCACACGTGTTACTGCACCTATCATGTTTGTACGTGGGCGAAGGTGAGCGTGCTCACGTAAATACTCAATGCTGTGGCGCTTAGCGGCCATAGGGTATGAATCTGGGTTTTCTACCCAACCTAAAACTGTGACAGAATTAGCTTGAATTTCAAATGACTGACCTTTACCTGCAGATTGCACTAACACACCAGTAACCGACACAGAACAACCGGCTGTTAAGCTAGTAACTTCATCATAATTATTTAGTGAATTAGGAACTACCGCTTGAATAGGATCAAAACACGAACCGTCATGAACGGCTAAAAATGATATTCCTGCTTTTGAATCGCGGCGTGTACGGATCCAGCCTTTTACTGTTACTTGGCTGTCTACCGCAACATTGCCTTTTAATAGCTCTGAAATCGCTAAATGGCTCATCTTCACTCCAATGATATAAGTTGCCTAACTGTATAATATTAACTACTCAACGCAGCGGTTAAATTTACTGCGTTGAACTTGAACCGTGTATCTTACCTAGTTAAATAAAATAAAAAAACTATTGTGAGCAACTCTTTAAAAGTTTTTATGCAAGTGGGTTACTTTTAAAGCGTTTTTTGCTTTAAATTACCACTATTGTTATTTGGTGCTCTGAAATTTAGTGATTTTGTGGCATTATTACTGCGTGTTGACTCTACGGATTGAAATTAGCCAACCTTAAGGCTATTTAATCACCGAGCAAAATTTGTAAGCTAGTGGGCGCGCTAACTGCTTCAGCGTTATTCTAATGGCTTACAATGAGGAAATAATAAGTAACAATTAAGCCGGTAAATCAGCACATCATAATTTTTACTATTTAATATTTACCATTACCCAAAAATGGATGCTATGAAACAAGTTTTTATTTTAAGAGGGCTACCAGGAAGTGGTAAGTCTTACTATGCACAAACCCTAGCCGATGAGCTTGGTGGAGTAGATACAAGCCAGTATTTAATTTGTTCAACCGATGACTACTTTGTCAATGAGCAAGGCGAGTATCACTTTGATAAATTTAAACTACCGCAATATCATAATTTAAATTTAGCGCGCTTTATAAATGCTTTAGCGCAAAATATTCCGCTTGTTATTGTTGATAACACCAATATAAAAAAATGGGAGTTTATTGCGTACTCTCAAGCAGCACATGCACTTGGTTATCAAGTTAAAGAAGTTATTGTTGGTGAAGTAAAAGACAAGTCTATGCAGCATTTATACGCTAAGCGCAACACGCATAACGTGCCTTTAAAAACCATTAGTAAAATGGCGTACATGTTTGAGTGGTAGGTGAGTGTTACTTATGGGTTATTTAAGCTTTATTAAAGCGCTTAAATCACATTGAGTAATGGCATCTAGATGAGCAGTGATTTTTTCATTGCTCCAATCCCACCAAGCTATATCTAATAACGTACTTATTGTGTTGCTATCAAACCTGGGCTTAATTACTTTTGCCGGATTACCACCTACCACGCTATAAGGGGTTACATCGCAGGTAACCACCGATTTACTTGCAATGATAGAGCCACTGCCAATATTTACCCCTGGCATTATGGTTGCGTCATAACCAATCCATACATCGTGACCGATAACCGTATTGCCTTTAAAGGGTAATTCGCCAGCCTGCGGGGCCGATTTTTCCCAGCCGTTGCCAAATATAAAAAATGGATAGGTAGAAAACCCCGCGGTTTGATGATTAGCGCCGTTCATTATAAAGGTCACATTTTTAGCTATGGCGCAATAGCTCCCAATAATGAGACGATCCCCAATAAAATCGAAATGGTAAAGGACATTTTTTTCGAAGTTTTCAGGGCCGTCAGGATCGTCGTAATAGGTATAATCACCCACAACTATATTAGGCGAGGTAATAAAGTTTTTTAAAAAGCCAACCTGAGGAAAGCCCTCAACAGGGGCTGGGTTATTTGGATTAGGGCCCTGTTTAGACATAGCTACCTCATAGTTTAATTATTGTTTTTTATACACAGCCAGCGGGTGAGTAGTAACAATAGATACATGAACGCTGTCACCCGGATTAACAACAACCTCGTGGCTTACACGGCTAGTAACGAGCGTATTACAGCTTAATTTAACCGCACATAAACGGCTGCCACCTTCAAAGCGTACCCAAACAACTTCACCGTTAGGTTGATTTAAGTTTTGAATAAGCTGTACATCGTCAGGGCGAAGCAACACATCTACATCGCCACTGTCGCAGTCTATACCTTGGCCTGGTGCTACGCCAATGCTAGTGGTTGCTTGGCCATTTTCAAACTGCCCAGCAATAAAGCTTGCCTCACCTAAAAAGCGTGCTACAAAGCGGTTGTTTGGCATGCTAAAGCATTGTTCAGGGCTGTCGAGTTGTTGTATTTTACCGTTTTGTAATACACCTACACGGTCACCTACCGAAAGCGCTTCTTCTTGGTCGTGAGTAACCCACACGGCAGGCACTCCCGCTTCTTTTAGGGCGTTTCTTATATCCCAGCGCAGCATATCTTTTAATGCGGCATCAAGGTTAGAAAGTGGTTCATCAAGTAACACAAAATCTGGCTGGTGAGCAAGTGTACGCGCAAGTGCTACGCGCTGTTTTTGACCACCAGAGAGGGTGGCTGGCTTTTTTGCTCTAAAATCATTTAGACCAAGCAGTTTAATCCAATGATCGGCAATGGCGGTGTCTTTTAATCTAAAACAAATGTTTTGCTCAACCGTTAAATGTGGAAACAATGCAAAATCTTGAAACACCATACCAACACTTCGTTTTTCAGGGGGCACATTACGTTTTGGTGTTGCGCGCCATTTGCCTACGTTTATTTCACCCTCGCTAATGGGGATAAGCCCTGCAAGTGCTTGCAATATTGTACTTTTACCGCAGCCCGTAGGGCCTACTAGCATGAGAATTTCATTTTCACCTAACGATATATTTAAATCGCTTACTACACGGTTACTGCCGTAATCTATAGACAACTGGCTTACAGATAGCATTTGTTTTTAAATCCTCAATGTTCGAGTTGGTTACGTTTTTCGCCAGACATCATAATAGCTAAGCCACAGGCAGAAATCACCACTAACAATAAACCGGGAATGGCAGCACGGCCAAAGTAACCGGCTTCGTACACACGCCATAAATAGGTTGAAAGGGTTTCGAACCCGGTCGGGCCTAGCAATAGCGTTGCTTCAAGCTCGCGCATTGATTCTAAAAATACCAATGCAGCACCTGCAATAATACCACGCATTGTTAGCGGCAGGGTAATGCGAGTAAAGGCTTCACGCGGGCTTGCACCTAATACGCGCGCCGACTTTATTAAGCTTTGATCTAAATGCTCTGTACTGGTGCGAATAGAGCCAACGGCAAGCGGTAAAAATCGTAGCATGTAAGCAATAATCAGAAGCGCTAATGTTTGATATAAAAACGGGAGTTGCAAGCCGCCATATACCAGCGCGGTGCCCATCACAATGCCAGGAATACCAAAACCAAAATAGGTAACACGCTCCATTATTCTGCCGGCTTTTCCACTTAATGCGGCATGAGCAACAGGAATAGCCACAATAACCGCCACTATGGCAGCTATGGCTGAGGCATACGCTGAGTTCCACGCTATGCTAAAGTCAAAATTGCTGTAACCATCGCGTGCTAGCCAAACAAAAAATATCGCCAGCGGTAAACCAATAGCTAACAATAAAATAGGGCCAAACGCAGCAATCATTGCGGTTATTTGCCATTTAGTGGGAAATAAAACCAGTGGGCGACCGTGTCGTTCAGAGGCGGTTTTTATTTGTGATTCTATTAAAAGTAAAAAGCCAACAATAACCATTAATTGCAGCGACAACATCGCCGCGCGCCCTAATGCAAACGCATTGTATTCTACGTAAATTACCCGGGTAAAGGTATCTAGGCGCATCATTGCGGGTGTACCAAAGTCTGAAAGCGTATACAGCGCCACTAATAATGAACCCGCTGCTATACCGTTAACTACACGGGGTAAAATTACTTTAAACACACTTTGTGTCATCGACATACCCAAGGTGCGCGCTGCATTTACCATGCTGGCATCTAAACTGAGCAGGGACGAGCGTGTGGTCATCATTACAAAAGGGAAGGTGTATAAGGTCATTACAATGGCTGCACCGCTTAATCCGTACATGGGTGGGGTTTCAAAGCCAAGTAGGTTATTTATTTCACCCCCTGGGCCAAACGCAGCGTACAAAGTAAATGCGCCAATATAACTTGGAATAGCCAAGGGCGCGGCAAAAATTACCAGCCATATTTTTTTAAAAGGCAAATGCACATAAGCACTTATAAAAGCCAGTGGTACCCCAATCAGAATTGAGCCTAATACGGTTAAGCCCATTAGCGATAACGTATTGCCCAGTATTTTTAAATTATGACTGTCAAAAAGGGTACTGGAGTCGCTAGCAAGGGTAATTAAAATATAAACAGGGGTAATCGTAATGAGCGCTGCAAGCAGCGCCATTGGGTAAGAAGCAGGTATTCGCATTTATAAAACGCCGTTGTTGCGCATCAAGTTGATGGTGGGGCGTAAATCCGCAAGTTGAGTTAAATCAACCTTTGGTGGAGATATGTCACTCAGCGACGGTAAGCCTGCCGGTTGAGTAATGCCATTAACAAGCGGTATTTCATACGCTTCTCGGGCTAAATAACCTTGTACTTCTTCGCTTAATAAGTAACGCATAAAATTAGTAGCAAGCGGGTCATCGTTTAGCGTTAAAATACCCGAGGCATTGACTAAACAACCTGCATCTTGCTCGGTAAAGGCTAAGTCTAATTTAGCATCTGGTTTACCCGATTTAAGACGCAGCGTGTAGTAGTGATTAGCAAAACCAATATCTACTTCACCACGTTCTACCGCCATTACAACACCGAGTTCACCGGCGTATGTTTTAGCACGCTTTTTAACTTTTTTAAGCCATTTAGCAGTTTTATCATCGCCTTCTAAAATACGCATAGCGGTAACAAACGATTGAAACGATGCATAAGCAGGCGCCCAACCAATAGATAAATCGCTATCTGCAATGTCCATTATGCTTGTTGGAATTTGATCTTTGGTTAAACGTGATGTGTTATACGGCAAGGTTCTGATCCGACCGGTAACCGGCGCCCATTGATCGTATCTAAATTGCGGTTGTAACTGTGCAGATAAATCACTCGGTAGGGGCTTTGCAAGGCCTGCATCGGTAACTAGGCCAATAGCGCCTGAGTCAACCGCCCAAAATAAATCGGCGCGGCGTACACCTGCCTTTGCCTCTGCCACTATAGTATTGGCCAGTGCAGCAGTCGGGCCGCGGCGAATAGCTAAGTTAAAGTCAGGATTTTTTTTCTGAATCGCTTGTAATACATTTTCATACAAACCACCTTCACCACGGCCTAGGTATAAGGTTAAATCACCTTTAAGCTTTGGTAAATTATCAACAGAAACTGGGTTTGCTATATCGGCAGCTAGTGCGCGAGAAAGGGGCAGTGGCAAAGCGCCAACAACCCCTAACGCAGCTAGGCCTTGTATAAAGGTCCTACGCTTCACTTAAAAAACATCCTTACGCGACTTCTCCGCTTTTTCTATTAGCGTTTTAGCGCGGTCTAATTTAGTGTGCATATCACTTACCACGTCACGTACTTCATCAACGCTTTTAGCGCTTTTAATTGTTTGCGGTAGTGTTACGTTAAAATCTTTTTCCAGCACTTCTACTAGTTTTGCATCTTGTTCGATAAGCGTACCTTCTACGCCTTCAAAAAGGTGTAAATATGTATCGTGAACAATTTCAGTGGCTTCTTCGTTTAAGCGCTCTGCAAATTTAGCAACAACACGGTCAAGCTTGTGCTTGATTTCGTCAATGGTGGCACTTTGGGTCATGCCTTCTGTAGCAGTGGCTTTAACTGTATCAAGTAAGCCTTTTTGCTGGAATTTTGCCGCAAGCTTAACAGCACCAAGACCTTGCCACAAGGCTATGTTCATGGCTTTTTGCTGATTGCGCACTTCTTGGGCAGGCTTGTTGTTATCAATGGCCATTTTTACACCATAAATGCCTTGCCAAATAGAGGCATATACAGGCACAAAGTTAGTTTCAATAGCGCTGTGAAACTTAACCGACTCCCAATATTCAATTAAATCGTCGCTGTTTACAGCCTTTGCACCGCTTTTGCTGTAGTCAGTTACCATGGTGTCTACTTTACCAACCATCCATTCAACTTCTTCTGAATAGTCTTTAATGTTTTCTTGTAAATGGTTTACGTGCTCACCAATTGGGCCGTTAGCTAGCGCCGGTTGCGTTACAAAAGCAGAAGCTAACAATAAGCTTGCACCTAATGTTTTTACAGATTTAGAAAGGTGTTTCATAGTAAAGAGTCCGAAAAGGTAATTGTAAATGATAGACATTATCATATCCGTAATATTTACTAAAATCAATATAACAAATACGTCAATGCAAAGCTCAAAACCTGAGCAAAATTAATACCTAACAGGCAAATAATGACTATGCCTCTTAGGTATAATTTAACGCTTAGCAGTAATGCTTACCTGCAATTGCAGTGTAAATGGCATCACATAAGGTGTTTATACTGGCTGAGTCACTTATATACGGGGGCATTAGGTAAATAAGTTTACCAAAGGGTCTAATCCATACGCCTTGCTCTACAAAAAAGGCTTGAATTTTAGCAACATCTACATTGCCAGCATCATCAGTTAGCTCTACAACACCTATTGCGCCTAAGGTACGCACATTGGCTACCGCATCTAATTCATTGCACTTTTTAAGCTGTTGTAGTTGAGTGTTTATATCGCTAATGCGTTGTTGCCAATCCTGCGCCAAAAGTAAATCTATACTGGCGCACGCAACCGCACAGGCAAGCGGGTTGCCCATAAATGTAGGTCCGTGCATCAAAACGCCGGCTTCACCTTCGCTAATGCCTATGGCTATTTTATCACTGGTTAGTGTGGCCGAAAGGGTCATTGAGCCACCTGTAAGGGCTTTGCCAATACATAAAATATCAGGCTCTATATTAGCGTGCTCTACAGCAAATAATTTACCCGTGCGGCCAAATCCTGTGGCTATTTCATCGCAAATTAGTAAAACATTATATTGTGTGCATAATTTACGAACGCAGGCTAAATACTCGGGGTTGTAAAAGTTCATGCCGCCGGCGTTTTGTACTATGGGCTCAATAATAAAGGCGGCTACCTCGTGATGGTGCGTTTTAAAGTATTGTTCAAGCGTTTGGGCTTCTGCTTGGTTAAACTCGCCATCAAATTTACTTACAGGGGCGGGTACAAACACATGCTCTGGTAAAAAACCTTTATACAAACTGTGCATAGAATTAACCGGATCGCACACGCTCATAGCGGCAAATGTATCACCATGATAACCCTTATAAGGCGTCATTAATTTTTGCTTGTGTGTAAACCCTTGGCTTAACCAATATTGCAGCGCCATTTTAATCGCTACTTCTACACTTACCGAGCCACTATCGGCTAAAAACACCTTAGTTAAACTTTTTGGGGTAATTGTAATAAGCCTTTTACACAGCTCTACCGCGCTATTATGGGTAATGCCGCCAAACATTACATGGCTCATACTATTAATTTGTTCAATCATGGCGTTATTTAATACCGGATGATTATAGCCATGAATTGCGCTCCACCATGAGGCCATGCCATCAATGAGTTGCTCGCCGGTTTCTAGGTAAATTAAATTATGATTTGCATGAGTAACAGGGTAAACCGGGATAGGCTGTGTCATTGATGTGTAAGGGTGCCAAATATGGTCACGATCAAAATCAAGGTCAATCGTTTGTTTTTTGTTCATATGTAAACTTTAACGTGGTGGGTTTCGTTGACAATGGTACTTCAAGACGTAGACTAATCCAACATCACCACTGAGAAAAATAAGAGACTACTATGGAACTTGCACCTGTTCGCCACGATTGGACCCACGCCCAAGTAAAGGCATTATTTGAAATGCCATTTAACGATTTATTATTTAAAGCGGCATCGGTTCATCGCGCTAATTTTAATCCTAACGAAGTACAAATATCTACTTTATTATCTATTAAAACAGGGGCTTGCCCAGAGGATTGTAAATACTGTCCACAATCGGGGCATTATAAAACCGACTTAGAGCGCGAGCGCCTACTAGAAGTAGAAAAAGTGGTAGAGCAAGCACGCCTAGCTAAACAAAAAGGCGCAACCCGTTTTTGTATGGGCGCAGCATGGTCAGATCCAAAAGACAGAGACATGCCGTATATTTCTAAAATGGTTAAAGAAGTAAAAGAACTTGGCCTAGAAACCTGTATGACGCTTGGTAAACTTACCAACGAAAAAGCACATGAGCTAAGTAGCGCAGGGCTTGATTACTACAATCATAACCTTGACACTTCGCCTGAATATTACGAGCAAATTATATCTACGCGCACCTTTGAAGACAGATTAAACACCATAGATCACGTACGTGATGCCGGCATGAAAGTATGCTCAGGCGGTATTGTCGGTATGGGAGAGCAAGCAAGCGACCGTTACGGTTTATTAATGCAGCTGGCAAATTTACCACAACAGCCTGAAAGCGTACCTATTAATATGTTGGTAAAAGTAAAAGGCACACCGCTTGAAAACGTAGACGATTTAGATCATTTTGAATTTATACGTACCATAGCTACCGCCCGTATTATGATGCCACACAGCTATGTGCGTTTATCAGCAGGTCGCAGCGCGATGAACGAGCAAATGCAATCAATGTGCTTTTTTGCAGGCGCTAACTCAATATTTTATGGTGATAAACTACTCACAACCGAAAACCCAGAGGCCGATGCCGACATGAAGCTAATTAAAAAATTAGGCATGAACCCAGAAAAACACCAAGACTATTCAGACGAAGCCGTTGCCGCATCGCTGTCATCGCAAGTGGCCGATAAAGCAACGTCAGCCTTATTTTACGAAGCCTAAGCTTACCTTTTATGCCATTTGAATTTTTAGATACGCATTTGCAGCAACAACAGCAACATGCGTTATTACGTAAACGCCATGTGGTGCAGTGCGCTACAGCACGTACCATTACGTTAAATAACGCAACGTACCTTAATTTTGCCAGTAATGATTACCTAGGCTTTGGTGATTGCAGTATTAACCTTGAGCAAAACAACGTACTCGGTAGCCACAGCTCACCTTTAGTAACTGGGTATCAGGCGCAGCAACACCAGCTAGAGCAATACTTATGTAGTGCGCTTGGCTACGAGGCTGGCATGTTGTTTAATTCGGGGTTTAGTGCAAATAGCAGTGTAATTAAAGCGTTGTTTAACGATAAAAGCGCGGCGCAAAATAGTGCTATTTTTCAAGATAAGCTAAACCACGCCAGTTTGATTGACGGCGCAATGCACTCAAATGCCGCATTGATCCGCTTTAACCATAACGATTTAAAGCATTTACGTTCGCGGCTCGAAAAATCAAAAGCACACAATAAGCTAATTATTAGTGAAGGGGTGTTTTCGATGGATGGCGACACCGCCCCCATAAAAGGGCTGCTTGCTTTAGCTAAAGAGCACAATGCTTGGCTTATGATTGATGATGCACATGGTTTTGGCGCACTAGGTAAAACCGGTTTAGGTAGCTGTGAGGCATTATTAGATGAGGGCTTAGCACTTCCCGATATACTGGTTATTACCTTTGGAAAAGCAGTAGCAAGTAGCGGGGCCTGTGTATTAGCAAATAACCAATTTATTAATTACATGCTGCAGTTTAACCGCGACTACACGTATTCAACCGCTATATCGCCGCTTATGGCAGCGCTTACGCTTACGCGCTTGCAAGCCATTAAACGTGCAGATAATAAACGCGAGCAGCTAAGTAGTAACATTGCTTTTTTTAAGCAGCTTTGTAAACAACACGCTATTGCGGTAATGGAGTCAAACACCGCTATTCAGCCCATTGTGCTTGGCTGCGCAGAGCAAACGTTACACGCAGCACAAAACCTTAAACAGCAGGGTATTTGGCTAACCGCTATTCGCCCACCCACGGTTGCGCATAATACCGCGCGGTTACGTGTAACCTTAACAGCGGCGCATACCCATGCAGATATAACAGCACTTGTTGAGCACTTAAAAGGCGCAATAGCATGATTGCGCAGGCTTTAGCTCATACCCACAGTAAGCAAGCTTTAAATAAAAAGCCCGCGCTTTTACCTATAAATGGGGCTTCACAAAAGCGTGCGCTTATACAAAGTGCTGAGCAAGTACGCCCCCATACAGCGCTTAAAAAGGGAGCGAGTGATAAGTTTTCTAAAGCAGCTGAGCAATACAACAGCCATGCCAATGTACAAAAACAGGCAGCAAGCGATTTATTTAAATTAATAAACTCCCAGTCGCACAACCAAAGTAAATGCTGTGTAGATTTAGGAGCTGGCCCACTGGTTAATACCTCGCAGCTAAGCAAACAATACGGCCAAGTAATCGCGATAGATTTAAGCTTAAACATGCTTAAAAGCGCTGCATTAACTAACCCCAAAATTTGCGCTGATATGGATAACCTGCCGCTACAAGCAAGCAGTATTGACGCTATATTTAGTAACTTTGCAGTGCAGTGGTCGGCTAATTTTGAAAAATTAATGCATTCGCTTTATAAAAGCTTAAAGCCTGGCGGGCAGGCTTATATAAGTACTGTAGTGGCGGGTTCGCTTAACGAAATTAAAACAGCGTTTGCAGCGCTTGATAACCGCAGCCATATAAATACCTTTAATACACACGCTTATATAAACCAGTCGGTACAAAAGGCAGGGTTTAGTATTAATAGCTCACAAAAAGTAATTTATACCGATTGTTATTCAAGCCCGTTAAAAGCCATTAAATCTATTAAAGCCATTGGTGCTACAACGCAAAATCATGCTAATTCACGCCAAGGGTTATTAACGAAGTCGGCGCTACAACGGGTATGCAATGCGTATCCGCTTTTAAACAATCAAGCGTGTGTATCTTACCATGTGGTATTGTTATCATTACAAAAAAGCCATGAGTAGCTTATATTAAAATTAATCAAGGCAGTAAAATGAAAGAATTTTTTATTACCGGTACCGACACCGACGCCGGAAAAACCCACGTTACTAGTTTGCTATTAAAGCTACTTGCCCAACATAAAAAAAACGCAATTGGCTTTAAGCCACTTGCCGCAGGCTGCGAAATGGCGTTTGAACAGCTAGTAAACGCCGATGCACTAATGCTAATGGAAAGCGCCACGGTAAGTGCCAAATACGATGTAATAAACCCCTTTGCCTTCGCGCCACCCATTGCGCCGCACATAGCCGCAGAACAAGTGGGGGTAAACATTACGCTCGATAAACTAAGTACAGCGTACTCAACGCTTAAACAACAAGGTGCCGATTACCACCTAACCGAAGGCGCTGGTGGCTGGGCACTGCCAATTAATAATACCGATTATTTATACGACTGGGTTAAGGCCGAGCAACTACCCGTAATTTTAGTAGTAGGCATGAAACTAGGCTGTTTAAACCATGCTTTACTTACCGCTGCCCATATGCAAAGTTTAGGCATTAATTGTGTAGGCTGGGTTGCCAACCAAGTAGACCCAAATATGGACGAATACCAAGCTAACCTTGATTCGTTAAAGGCACGCTTGCCATTTCCTATTTTGGCTATAAGCCCATACAGCGAGCAAACCCCTAAACTGCAAATATACAAAACCTTGCTTAATACCCTCAATTTACAAAGCTAATTGTGGCTGCTTTGCGTTTTTAAATGCAAAGCAGTTTTTATATTAAATACATGAGCTTATTAATTGTATTTACGCCTTGAAATTGCCCCCTTTAGTACACATATTACAAGTTAAAGCTATTGTTACTAAGGAAATAAACCGCTACATGACGCACCCATATATTAAACGCTTCGCTCAAAACACACAGGTAACGGGTGAACCCGAGGTAAAGCCAAGTGCTCAGCCTAAAACCCGTGTGGGCATTTTAGGTGGCGGCACAGCAGGGGCAACAATAGCTATTCGATTGGCAGCGCTAGGGATTCATACCACTATTTTTGAGAAAAAAAAGTCACTTATAGATGGCCCACCTATGTGCCATTTACACGCTGGTGGTAATTTATACCGTGAAATACCAGACGAAGACTGCATAGATTTACTCAAGCAATGTATTGATATTTTACGCCTATACCCCTACACCATAGACGTACGCCCAACCGTGTTTGCAGTGCCAACGCGTGATGACGACTCACCCGATGATTTACTACCACGATTAAATAAAATCACCAACGCGTATAAAGAGTTAGTTGAGCAAGACCCTAACAACAAAGTACTTGGCGAGCCCGACAATTACTACCAGCTGTATAGTCATGAGCAAATGATAGCGCTGAGTAAAAAAGAGCAGGTTAGTGAGCCTAAAACGCTAGATGAGTGGATGATCCCCGTTGCTAAGCACCTAAACTTAAACAAAGTAAAATACCCGCTAATTGTTGCTCAAGAATACGGGTGGAATATTTTTAGGTTATCGGCCAGCGCCCAACTTGCGCTTGCCCAGTACGAACACGCTAATGTACTTACCAGCACAGAGGTAAAGCAAGTTAGCCAAGTTGAGCAAACCAGTGCCAATAACCAATCGCCAACCTGGAAAATTGAATACCAAAATAACCAAAGCGACACTTCGCAAACCGTAGAGGTAGACTACCTAATTAATGCCTGCGGCTTTCAAACCGGTATTGTAGATGACATGGTAGGCGTAGAGGCCAAACGTATGGTAGAATTTAAAGCCTCTTACATTACGCATTGGCAAGGTGCTGGCGGGCAAATTCCGGAAATTATTATTTATGGTAACCGTGGCACGCCAGAAGGTATGGCACAGCTAACGCCTTATCCTAATGGCTATTATCAAATTCATGGTATGACCAACTCAATTACCTTGTTTAACGATGGCCTAGCCGATACCAACGAGCAAAGTGCACAGCCGCAATTGCCAGCTAAATACTTAAATTACATAAACAATGGGTGGGATCAGCAAGTACTAAAAGCACGTAGTCAAAAAGCCATTGATTATGTAGCCGAGTTTGTTCCGGCATTTAAAAACGCCAACACGCAAAACAATGCCTTGTTTGGTGGCCAGCAAATCCCAGGAGAAGACGACACCTTGCGCGTCGCCGATGTTAGCTTATATTCGCATATTAGCTACGCACGAGCCGAAAACGTAAAAGCGTCATCTACCTTAATCGCTGCCGATGAAATAGTGGCTGAATTTACTAAACTTGGCCTAATAAGCGACGATGCGCACATAAATGAGCATCGTACACATCACCAGTGGACGTATCTTCAACAACACAACCATGCAGATATAACCAAGGTGGCACAATTACTTGCAAAAGAGCGCGGCTTTCCTACAGATATGGCAACAATTAATAATTGCATTACAACTAGCGGCATAACCAGCAACTAATTGTTTTTATAGGCGTAACGAGGTTTAATAACTGCGTTACGCCACACTTTACTCCCTTTTTAAACTCCCCAAAAAATTTATTAATAAACCTGCAAATAACCCTTGCGTTATGACATAGTTTGTCACAGAATAGCCTCAACGCTATGACATAGTGTGTCATAACGTAATGATTGCTTTAACCTAATTTAATTTTATGTTCGGTGATCAAACCTATTTTTGTGAGGACAATATGAAACGTATATTTTTGTTTTTATTAACTAACCTAGCGGTTATGTTGGTATTAGGTGTAGTGCTTTCAATAATAATGAGCGCGCTGGGTTTAAGCCATCGTAGCCTTGGCGGAATATTACTTATAGCCTCTGTATTTGGCTTTGGTGGCTCGTTTATTTCGTTATTTATGTCTAAGTGGATTGCTAAAAAATCAACGGGCGCACAGGTAATTACTCAACCACGCAACGAAACCGAGCACTGGCTTGTACAAACTGTATCAGCACAAGCTCAAAAAGCAGGTATAAAAATGCCTGAAGTAGCAATTTACGACAGCCCAGAAATGAACGCCTTTGCAACCGGCCCAAGTAAAAACAACTCGCTGGTGGCGGTCAGCACTGGTTTATTACATAACATGAATCAAGACCAAGCCGAGGCCGTACTTGCCCACGAAGTATCGCACGTTGCTAATGGCGACATGGTAACGCTTACGCTAATACAAGGCGTGGTAAATACCTTTGTAATATTTGCCGCAAAAGTACTGGCAGGCATAGTTGATAACTTTTTAAATGGCGATGAAGAAGAGGGCGGTAGTAGCTGGTCTTACTTTTTATTCGACATGTTATTCCAAGTTGTATTTGGTGTGCTTGCAAGCATAGTGGTTGCAAGTTACAGCCGTAAGCGTGAATTTGCAGCCGACAGCGGCGCAGCTAAATTGGTAGGTGCAGACAAAATGCGCTCAGCTCTTGAGCGATTAAAGCAAAACCATCCTTCGCAATTACAAGGCTCAATGATGGCCTTTGGTATAGCAAGTGGTAAAGGTATGGCTGAACTGTTTTCATCTCACCCACCGCTTGATGCGCGAATAGACGCCCTGCGTAAATAAGCTAACCCTTATTTAAAAACACAAAAGCCAGCTAATTAGCTGGCTTTTTAGTATGTGGTAACTGGTTTATCAAGGGTTAAAGTTATTTACCAAAAATAATATCGGTAATGCCCTCAGGTGAGAGTATTTCAATCCAGTAGCCGTCAGGGTCTTTTATAAATGCTAAGCCCTTCATTGAACCATCATCTGGCTTTTTAACAAATTCTACATCGTACTTTGCAAAGCGCTCACTGGCAGCGTATACATCTGGCACGCTAATGCCAATATGGCCAAAGCCTTTAGGCTCTTGGTTACCGCTGTGGTAGCCCTCAAAGCTATCGTCGTCTTCTGTACCCCAGTTATGGGTAAGCTCAATTAGTGCAGGGCGACCAAATACCCATTTAGCTTTGGTTTTATCATCACCTTGCGGCTGCTCTGGCTCGTAGCCTAAAAAGTACAGCGTAAACTTCATTTCAGGAAAGTCATACTTACCTAACAGCTTCATACCTAATACATTTTGATAAAACTCGAGCGACGGTTTGGGATCTTTAATACGCAACATAGTTTGCTGCATCACATAGCCTTTAGTGGCCTGTTCAATTTGCTCTGGCGATTCGTTATAGCTAGACATGGTAATCCTTTGTATAAATTAAGAAGCGAAAACTTAGATATAATGCTTAAACCAACATAATCAACTCTCAGCTAAATAAAAACTCACTCGCATACATCACTATTTATAACGGATTAAGTCTATAAAGCAGAAGTTACTAAATATACCACATTATTTTCTAAGCCATTTTCCTAGATGAGTTAGGAATATGGATGATTTTTAATTATCTAAATATTAATAAACTATACCTAAACAAGGACGGAGGGTATCAAGTATGATTTGTATGGATGAAAATATAACTGAATTTGGCAACATGAGTGTATTGCTTAATATCCAAAGTGAAACAAGTTACTGTATACAGTGGTTTAGCAAAATGACCGGCGCAACAGTTATACTTACCCGCAAAGCATCACGGCAGTACCAAGTTACCAGAAAGTGGGCTTCAGGGCGCGAGCTTGACGATGTATTAAGTGAGTTTACACATGCTAACCAGGCAATTATTCACTTTTTAAATAATGTTGATATAGCAAAAATTAACGAACAAAGAATTGTTGCAGCAAAATACCACTGCATAAATTTATTTGCAGAAGCTGAAGGGTTAAGGCCAATAACCAACCTTAATTTACCAAAACCTAGGCTACAAGAAGCGATTGGCAAAAAGGTGTTGATAAAATCAACATTAGGCAATAACAACATAGCAACCGGATTATTACTTCAGCTGGTGGGCAACCAAGTTGAAATACAAGTAAACAACGACGATGCATACTGTGACCAACCAAGGCAAAAATTTTATACCAAGCAAGTATCTATTTGCTAAATTAACCAACTGTTTTTATTGGCAGTTTTACTTTAATAGTAAAACCGCCATCATTAATAATTTCAAAACTTCCCCCTAATGCCATAGAGCGCTCTTGCATAAAAGCTAAGCCATAGTGTCCGGTGTTGTCGGTTAACTTTACACTATCGCCGTTATCTCTAATTTCCAACTCACTAAAATGCTCGCTAGATTTAATGTTTATAGTTAGTAAGTTTGCATTACTATGTTTAATACAATTGGTTACTGCTTCTTGGCAAATTCTATAAACCGCAATTTCATGCTCTTTAGAAAGCGCTTGCTCTAGTGTAAAACTTACTTCGTAACTTATATTAGCCTGATTAAGTAAGCTTTTTAAGCGTCCCTGAACCACTGCTTTTTTAAGCCCTAGCTCATCAAGTTCTCGTGGGCGTAGATAATGCATTAACTGATAAACAGAGTCGTACATGGCATTTGCATTATTTTTTAATGTTGTAACAAAGGTTTGTGTTTTTTCATTACTAATATGAGACAAAATAGCTAAATCTGTTTTTAAAGCTGTTAAGTTTTGGCCAAGTTCATCGTGTAACTCTTGTGAAAGGTGTTTACGTTCATTTTCTTGAACGGTAACCATTTTAGCTGCAAGGCGTGAATTTTGATCAAGCTGCTTAGTCAGTGCTCGGTTAATTTTTTTTAACTCTACATTTTTACGTTTAAGCTCAGTAATAGCCGCGCCTAGAACCATGCTGGTAATGGCATTGGCTAAAATAAATAGTTGGCTTATATAAGTATTACTCGGTTCGTCAGTAATGATTGCTTCAACAATTATTAAAGCGTTAATAAGCGTTGCGCTAGTAATTGCGCCTACAATACCAAACCGATACGAAAACCAAATAATAGGCAACAAAGATGCAAGGCGAAGTAACGGGTAGGTATCGGGGCGTAGTAAGTATGCAAATATCAGCACAAATATTACTATGGCTAATGTTAAGGTTAAATTAGTCACTTTAAGTAATGCAGGGCGCTTTAATGGTAGCTTTAAAGAGTGAACTAACATAATAAACGGCGCAATGAGCAACGAGCCTGTTATATCGCCTAGGCACATATTTAATTGATACTGCAATAGCTCTTTAGCAACCTGAATGTTTGTAAATTCGAATGCGCTTGAGAACAAAAACCACTTTATTGAAGTGCTTGCTACACATAACAAAATTAACGAAAGTATACCTAAGCTATTATTAATGCTTGGCGGCCAACGACTGTGTTTAAACACATACACAAGCGCATAAAAACAAAGCTCCTGCCAAAAGCCATGCAGTAAATTAAACTCCCAAACACCAGAACCTAAATACCCAAAGTGCGCTGCCAAAGCACGAGACGATAACCACAAAGTGACCCAATAGCGTGTTGGCGAAAGCAAATAAAAAGCAATTTTTATTCCCGCAGGAATAAATATAGCACTACTCTCTGGCACAGTTTCTAAATTAGTGCCAACCCAAAAAGCAGCAATGCAGGCAACAAAATATATTCCACCTAGTAAAAGGTGCTTTGTAATTTCTTTAATACATGCAATAGCAGAAAAGTTAAAAGCGGGTAGTGTACTAGGTAAGTTCATCTAGCTTTATTACTCCAGCATCAATGGCTATTTTTAACAGTTCAAACGAAGTGGTTACATTAAGCTTGCTGTAAATATTTGCCTTATGCACGTGCGCTGTTTTAGGCATTATTTCTAATTGTTGCGCTATTTGTTTCGCATTTAACCCTTTTGCTAACAGTGGTAAAGCTTCAAGCTCTCGGTTAGTTAACATAGTTAAAACTGAGCTTTGTGTATTTAGTGCAAAATTTACGTCTTCACTTATATAGCGTTTACCCAGCGCAACCGATTTAACTGCATCAATTAGCTCTTCCGACGCAGAGCGCTTAGACACATAACCAAGGGCGCCTAGGCGAAGTGCATTACTCACATAAGGTTCGTAATCGTGCATGGAGGCAACAATTGTTTTTATTTCAGGGAAATTTTCGTTAAGGTAGGTTAAAAACGTAAGGCCAGTTTGAGATTCATTAAGTGATATATCTACAATAAATATATCGGGTTGCTCAAGTGCAACGGCTAGTATTGCTTGGTCAACATTGCAGGCTTCTATTATTACTTCCCAGTCTGCATGTAGTTCTAATAGTTTTTTAAAACTGTCGCGTACTAATTGATGATCTTCAATTATTCCAATGTGCATGTATTTCTCCCTTTAGATTTATTATACATTGAAATACTTAACCATTAGCCAAAATATTTATTAAATTTAACTACCTAGTAAATATGACACTGCAAAAATAAAAGGGCAATAACGCTCAGTATTTATATATTTAAACGCAGACATTATAAATTAAATATAAGAGCTAAGTAGCCAAAATTTATACCCTAAGTAAAGGGCAGCATGCGTTCGGCTAGAACTCATGTTTTAAAACAAGGAACTTTTATGGCTATTACTATCAAAACAGGCACAATTGACGATGTAACCGCAGTGAGTAAACATATCCCTGAATTATTAACCACTATTGATAATCAAACAGTACACAAACGTTTAAATAATAAAAAAGCACTTATATTAGTGGCCTACCTTGAAGATACATTAGTCGGTTTTAAAATTGGCTATGAGCAATCAACTACACAATTTTATAGCTGGCTTGGTGGCGTACATTTTAAATACCGTAGGCTTGGTATAGCTAAAAAGCTACTTATTCATCAGGAGCAATGGGCCGCTGAGCAAGGCTACACGCATATACATGTAAAATCGATGAACCGGTTTCCTCAAATGCTCACTATGTTAATCACAAACGGCTATCACATAGGTGGCTATGTCGATAAACAAAGTACGATGCTAAGTAAAATTAAGTTTGTAAAACAACTAGCAAAATAAAATAGGGCGCTTTATTCATCGTTATTTAACTATGTGCCATTTAAGGTTTAATTAACTATTGCAGGAACTACTTACAGTAAGTAAATAACGCATATAAAGGAGTAACTATGTTTTTTGATGATATGCAGGGCTTAATACGCGTACTTATTATTGGCGTGCTGGGTTATGTAGCGCTGGTGTTTTGGTTGCGTATATCGGGTAAGCGTACGCTTTCTAAATGGAACGTGTTTGATTTTATTGTCACTATTGCGCTGGGATCTATTTTAGCCTCGGTGATCATTACAAAAAGCGTTGCGCTGCTAGAGGGAATGCTCGCGTTTGTTGTGTTAATAGGGCTGCAATATTTTATTACGTGGCTAAGTGTGCGCTCATCTAAATTTGCTTCGCTTATAAAAGCAGAGCCCTCGCTATTGCTGAGTAATGGAGAATATTGCACGGCGGCACTTAAATCGCAGCGGGTAACTAAATCAGAAATTCGTGCTGCCATTCGTGGTGCGGGTATATTAGCCATAGAAGATGTAGCCGCTGTAGTGCTCGAAACTGACGGCAGTTTTAGCGTACTAAAGCAAAATAACAGTGGGTTAAAAACCGCGTTAAGTGATGTTAGCGAGCAATAAAGTAAGGCGCTAGTACTTATACTTATACTTATATTAATTAAGGCAGGTTTAATACCTGCCTTATCTTTTATTAAAGCCTAATTTATTTAGCGTGGTGCTCTAACAAACTAAAGGTAGGTAAACGCCACTTAAAGCGAATTGACGCCATACGTATTAAGTAGCCTGCAACAAGGCTTACAATAATGCTGATGTTGTCATCAATATTGTAATGGTGCAGTGCCAAGAATAAGCAGGCAACAAGTAACGATACACTCGCGTATAGCTCGTTATGTAATACTAAAGGCGCTTGGCGACATATTAAATCGCGCAGTAAGCCACCAAAAACACCGGTTACAACCGCAGCCACAACGCAAATACCATAGTGCAGGCCCATATTTAGCCCAACTTGGCAGCCAATAATGCTAAACGCCGCAAGCCCTAGCGCATCTAAGCGCATAAAAATACCTTTAAATTTAACCACCCACTTAGCAAGCCACGTAGTCACAATGCCCGCTATACAAGTAATTAATAAATACTCTGGGTGCTGAACCCAGGTAAGTGGGTAATTGCCAAGTAAAATATCTCGCACACTGCCACCACCAATTGCTGTTGCACTGGCAACCAGTACAACGCCAAACCAATCCATTTTCATTCGCCCTGCGCTAAGTGCGCCGGTCATGGCTTCTGCGGTAATACCAATAATATAAACAACGGTTAATAGCATGAGATAATCACTTGAAAATTGCACGTAAAAATAAGGTGTGGATTGTATAGATAAATTAAGTAAATAACGAATGAAAAATCACACTATAAACGCTTAATTTAGATAGAAATAACTAATAACAAAACCGAGTGTAAACAAGCTGTTAAGCTAACAGGTTGGCAAAAGTTAGCAGTCGTAGAGTAAAGGACAAATGGCCGTAATTTATAAAATAAAACAGGCTTTTTTTTCCTGATTTTTAAAGCTCAAAGCTCGATATTTTTCCTATATGGTTAAGTGCTTTGCCATCTAATTAGAATATTTAAATTAACCTAATATGAATATTTGGTTGCGTGGTAGCAATTTAGGAACGTATACTAACGACTCTTAACTTAAATGGAATTTGCGTAATCGCAGCCTAATCAGCACAGGTAAATACATGAACAAAGGACTGTTAAAAGCGTGGAATGACGAAAAGGGCTTTGGTTTTATTAAATCAGACACCCTAGCGCACGACACCTTTATACACATCTCAGCGCTCAAACATATGAGCCGCAAGCCAAAAGTGGGCGACACCATTTATTTTGAAGTCGCTACACAGCCCGATGGTAAAACCAAAGCAATTAACTGCCGCATAGAAGGCGAAGCTGCGCTTAAAGTCACGCCTAAAAAATCAAACCATCATCGTGTTGCTAAATCTAATTTTACCGATAGTTTTTTAGGCAAAGTCGCTTCAATTAGCATTATCGCCGTACTTGGCTTTATCGCAGTAAATAAATACACCCATTATAAAAGTAACGAGCAATTTAATAACCACACTCCCGTTATTACCAACGCCGATTTAGCCACATTTGATGAAAAATACCCAAAAATTGTAATTCCTCAAAACACACAAAATTTTACCTGCGATGGCAGGCAGCACTGTAGCCAAATGACTTCCCGTGCAGAGGCGGTGTTTTTTATAAATAACTGCCCAAATACAAAAATGGATGGCGATAGAGATGGCGACCCGTGTGAGAGGGATTCACGGTTCCAAGATGAGTGGTAATTTTAGAAACCGATTAGTTAAAAGTTAAATTTAAGATGGGTTTTACCGTGCACTGTATAAAAATACAGTGATGCGCAATTTGTCCCATAACATTATTAAAAGGCGTTATGGGGTTAAATAACAAAGGCTGCTGAGTAGCAATTGTTATTGTCTGATTATAAAGGGGTTGTTTGGTGTAATTATCGAACAAAGTAATATACGCCGTTTTGGGGTGTTATAACCACCCAAAGTGGGGTCAAATAAACTGTTAGCTGTTTTTCAGCATTAGCATTCAACGGAGTATTTATGGAAAACCTAGAGTTTAGTGTTTATAACACTCGTCGTGAATCAACAATAACTTACCGAGTAAATAAAACTGATAATGGTTGGCATGTTTCACATATTGCGATAAATGGAGATTGTAAACCAGATGGTAGTCCATTTTTTTATTCTAACTTTGATCAAGATTTTATCACTTACCCAAGTGCTTTTGGTGATTCGTTGGAGCACCTTTGGGGTAAGATAAATAATGAAGAAATAGATGTAAAAGAAGCACAGGTCAAGTTACAAGAACTTGCTGATTGGGTATCTATTTGTGAGAAGAGCCAACCGAAATGGGAAGGTTGGAATTTATAAACAGCTAAAAAGAACATCAAACGGAAAAAATACAATTGGCTGCGCTCGTGCCTCGCACAATTAAAGCCAACTATATTTTTCCGCTTATGTTGGCGAAATATAATGAGGAGAAGTCAATATGGGAATCGGATCAAATTTGGGCGTTGAAATTGCAGAGCAAGAATATGATGAAGCACTGTTTGAAGAAGTGATACTTGAAGCTGCTATACGTGTTGTGGATGGTGATGATAGGCAATCAGCTTTTGAAGGTGCGAAGCGATTAATTGAAGCACAACAAGAAGCAATGACAAAGGGGGAATATTCAGAAAATGAAGACACAAATGTAATCGCATTTTTTGATTCTTCTCTTGAAGGAAATAGTATTCCAAAGGGTAAAGAGGCTCAAGTCAAAGCAATTTCAAACGAACTTCGAGAGCAGTTCTCCTAACTATTTATAAAAAGCTAATCAACTGGACGCATAACGGTTGTCATCGTTTTTTGTAAAAGAAAAAAACGATGACAACGCCAACCTACGCGTAAGTTATTAGGGCGTTGAGGCTGTTGAATTACTCTTTTTTAAGAAAAACAGCCAGTTTTATGGGTTCCAAATGCATTAACTTATGCTTTAAAAACGCTTAGAGTTAATTACAGGAACTCGTTTTTAATTGAATTTGGCTGTTGGAGTTATTCTACAGTCTCGTTAGTTTAAAGGAGGACCTGTGGAAGAATTTTGGACAAAACTTGAGAAAAACCCTCGGTTTTTTACTTTCTTTTGGGGGGCTTTAGGCTCATTTGCGGTTTGGCTGATTGTTGAGCACTCAGGTTCGATTCTGCTTTATCTTGGAACGGGCGTATTAGGGTTTTTAACGGATTATATTGATAGTAGATACGCCAGATCAGCAGTTTTACAGAGTACTACGTACTCATATTTTATTTTAAGTCTAATTTTCGTCATTGTTGCGGTCGGCTGGGGAGGAATATCGTCAAAGATATCCACCAGCTTAAAAGGACCGAAAGAAGAAAAAAACGAAAGTGAGGTAAAACCAATTCCAAAGTGGGTTCCTTACGGGTTCCTATTCGTCAAATTATTGGTCTGGTTTTATCTTTTGCTCGCTCTATTATTTCTTGCGGGCGAATCGATCGTATTAAATGCTACATCTGATTTTAAACAGCACGTTCGGATAGTGGCACCTTATATTACAGACCAAGAGGAAGAGGTTATTCTCTCTGAATGGTCTCAGATGGACTCTTTGGAAGACTACAATAATATATATAAAAAACTTATACCTATCGCCAAAGAACATGAGTTGGTGTTAAAGCGTAATCAGAATTACTAAAACTAACAAGGCGCTGTTGGCGGAATGATTTTCCGCTTCGCTCCAACCAGCCGCAAAGCACGGCGTTATATTTTCTCCGAGGTTTTATGAATAAAATTGAAGATTTGTACGGAAACGATCTTGAAACGAAGTATTTTTATATTTTCCCCGTGGAGAGACTTGATTTAAAAAATGAAGAGTCATTTGGGAACATAAGAATCTTTCCAAAAGGCTGTATCGATATTGATGATATGTTTAGTAGTACAATTATCATGTCTCAAGAAGATAAAGACAAATTTGATTCAAACATTGAGAAGCTTAAATCAAACCCTTTAATAGTAATTAATGATCAAACTTATGCTGATTACCCTGGGAGCATATCAAGTGATTTGCAAATTATTACTACTGCAATATCTAAAGCCTCTATAATTATCGATTATATTAAATTTGAGTTTTGCTCCTTAGTAGCTCCGAAAACCATGCCAGCAAGGTTAGGGCAAGTTGCATCAGGTGAGACGTTGCTGTTAATGTACAATGGAAAAGGGAGTCCTTTTACTCGTATCATTGATACTACGATCTACAGTAATACTTTAACGGCGGGTGTAGGTTTAGATATTAACTCCGAAATTTTCACTAATTTTAACTTATTAAATGCTGATATTGGAGAGGTTGGAAACATAGCGAAACAAGCATTGAGAATGTTTTCAAATGCATTGGAAGAAAATGATAATACAGGGAAATTCATCGAAATAATGAGATTGTTTGAATTTATCGCCGATCCAAATAGTTTTACAAAGTTCCAGAAGGTTAGAACAAAAATTGCGGCTCATATAGCCAAAAACAGCTCGGACATTCATAGATTGCAGGAAGAATTTAAATACTATTCTAGCGGTGATAATGAAGATGGATTGCGTACTGAAATAATTCACAATGGTAAGAGTATAGAAATATTGATACCAGAACTTAGTAAACAAACAGACCTTTTCAATAAATTACAGTTATACATAACCAAATGTATTAGAGATCTAATTTGCTTTTACAATAAAAGTTGGGATGAACTCGAAGCTATCAGAGATACAAAATTAGAGGAAGCAAAAAAAAACAAAGTAAAAAATAAAACCGTAAATTACTCCAATACAGCCGTTTTAATTGATGTTAACTTCCTTGCTGAATCAATTGAAAAATTTTCGCCAATGTATAAAAAGCTGCATCCAAAAAGTGATTTTAGTAATTTAAAATTAGAAGAATTAGTTTATCAAGCTTTACGCAACTGTAGAGTGTTAGAGGAAAAGAAAACTTATAAAGTATTTGCCTTTTCTAATTCAATTGATGATATTCCCTTAGTTAAAATACCTGTTTCATCATTAGATGGCGCAAAACTTAAGGGTAATAACTGCCTGTTTGAGCTTGTTGCATTTGCTTTCGAGGAAAAAGTGAAAAAAGTAGAGTCTGTTTTCGAGATTACTCACGATATTTTTCAAGACAAGTCTTCTTCTGAATCTTCAGACCTTACTTTTCGAAATGTTGTGTTTATTGGAGATGATCCTGCATATATTGATCTTCTGACAAGCGTAAATGCGAAAGACAACCGAAATTTAACTATTGTAAAATGTTCACATTATTCTCAAATGGAGCATCGAATTCCATTTTTTGATATTGGGCATTTAGTAGGAATGTCATTTGGTCTGTCAGCTTGTCAGCTATGAGTATAAGCTAAGGGGACAAATCTTGACTTCATACATAAAAACATAAATCGGTTAAAAGCTTTTGATATAAGCTATTTTTACCCTCTAAAAGCGCAGCGCCTCATATCCTCTTTGTGAATTAATCTTTGTTTACGAAAGAGCGCATTAGCTTGAGATACGCTAGGCGAATGCTTTAAACGTAAAACATCGGCGAATTAGAATCTCTAATACACGCCGATGTTTATAACTTATCTAAATAAGCACATTACTTATAAGGTATTAAGCCTTAGTCTTGCTTTCGGTTAAGGCTAAATAAGCAGATTGCTAAAAGTAACGTTGCAATCATACCTGATGCACCAGCAACGCCTGATGGTAGGAATCCATCACGCCCAGCAATAATTAATACTGCATTTGCAAGCATTGCAACTGCGCCTGCTAGGGCTGTAAGGCCGCCAATGGCTTTGCCACCTTTAGCTATAAAAGATAGGCCAAATACAAGGGCTGCTAAGCCTAATAATAATTTAGCTGCGTAGTAAATCATGAATGATAAAGACACCACGCCGCCAATTAAAGGTTGTGCGCCTTCTACTGCGCCCGCTACTTTACCAAATGTTGAAAACAACGTTAGGCCAATGCTTACCTGTACTATGTTTAATATTGCGCTAAATGTGATAGCCGACCAACCTAATTGAGCGTTTTTAGCTTGCACCATAGTGGTACTTGCAAAGGCTACAAGCACAGTAAACAGCACAGCTTCTAGTCCCCATGCATACTGCCTTGAAAAGCTAATTTCAGCACTGTAAAGGGCAGTAAAAATAGCCTGGGTTATCGCCAACGCCAACAATAACGATGCTGTAATTAGGGTGGTGCGTTTATGTGTAAATTCCATTATGGTCCTCTTATAATTTTATATTTGACGCTTTAAAAGTTGCAGTCGCTTTGCATACATCAAACAGATGAAAGTATTGCTGCTATAAGACAGGTAAAGCGGAGTAATTATTTCACTAAAACCAATAAAAATAATAATTAATATTAAATAAGCTAAAACTTGCGCTTTTAATGAAACTTAAATTGCAAAGCCGCATTGAGTTAAGCTATTAAACCTTTAAAAATTCAGTGCCTCTTACCCTCTTTGTGAATCAACTTTTAAATTAAATGTTGGAGTTACTTCGACTAACTAAAGCGGCTGTTTATTCGAGAGGAAATTAAAACAATCGCTTAATAAAGCATATATACCCACAAACAATGTTTATGGGTATTTTTATAAATGTTATTTATTAAGATAAAAGCCTAAAATGAGACCAATCACTTAATGCGATAATAGTTTGCTCTGTAGGCGGGGCTACATAGATTAAACCTGCAATGGCAATTATTGATGCCAAGGTAATTAATTTATTGTCGAAGTCGGCTATTTTTAACGCGGTGCCAAAGGAGCGTTTAATGGTTACATTGCTTAAATCTACACTGTAAATTTCATCGAGTAATAAATGAATTAACCCGCCGATTAAAATAAATCCTCCTGTTAACCAGGCAAAGGTGGCTGCTTGTGTGGTTGTTTGCTCGTTTAGTTGCCACGTTACTTGCGTTGTTAACAGCGCGCATAGCACTAAAAATAATAACGAGTGGCAGCTGCCTCTATGTACTGTGATCCATTCAAAAATGGGCCTAATAATGTATTTCATAAACCCGTACACCAATAACGGCACTACGATTAGCTCTATAAAACTAATTTCGATTATTAGCTCGGTGGTTATGTAATGCAGCACCAGTAATACAGCGCTCAGTGCAAATAAGTTAAAAATAGTATTGAGCGAGGTTGAGTTATCTGAGTCTATGTCGGGTAATAAGCCGCCAATTGAGCCTAAAAACCATAACCAAAGTGCGCCGTTTAAATCAATATGGCCTGCAGTTAATAAAGTGGCCGAGCCTAAACCTGTGATGATGACTGCAGTATTAAGATGAGTATTGAAATTTGCCATTGTATCTCTTGATAGAAAAATAGGTGGGCATTTTAGCAATTGAAAAGTTCATTGTTCAATTTACTTTAAAGGTAAGGCGTAAATAACTTAAGTACTTAATATTAAACGCTGCGTTATGAATGATTTTAACCTAAATGGCTATGGATTTTGTAATAGGCAAAACCCGTTGAATAAATCAACATGGGTAACACTATTAAAACCTTTGCATCATTTGTTAATTATTAATATGTTATAGTGTTGCAATAGGTGTTTGATATAGTATAACATTCACCGCATTCTAATTTCCCTTAATAGAGTTTGAATGTGAGTACACCTACAGCTGTTAATCAAACATCACCGAAAGAATCTCCACGTGTGGAACAAACACGTAATGAAGCCCTAAATACAACTCAAGCCGCTACTCAAACAGTTAAAAGCGAAGCCATTATTGAAGTGGACTCGTTAAGTTTTAGCATTAAAAACAACGCCATTTTAAAAAACTTAAACTTTGGCGTAGGCTCGGGCGAAATTTACGCGTTACTTGGCGGAAACGGGGCGGGTAAATCAACCACGTTAAAAACTTTGCTTGGGTTTAATAAACCCACTCAAGGCTCTGTAAAAGTAGCGGGCAAAGAGGTAACACACGCACTTGATTTTGTACGCGGTAAAACGGCGTATTTGCCAGAGTCGGCCACGTTGTATCCGCATTTAACTGCCCGCGAAAACGTGGCGTATTTTTTATCGCTTGCTGATATTAAAAAAACCGATGAACAAATTAATGCTGCGTTTAACCGTGTAGCGCTACAGCAAGCTGCATGGGAGCGTCCTATGCAAACGTATTCTAAAGGCATGAGGCAAAAAACCGCGATTGCACTGGCTATTTTACGCCAAGCCCCCATATTTTTACTCGATGAGCCTACATCGGGCCTTGACCCTGTTGCTATTGATGAGTTTAACCAGTTAGTACGTGAGCTGGCATTAACCGGCGCCACTATTTTAATGGTAACGCACGATGTATACGGCGCATGCCAAGTTGCAAACCGAATTGGTTTATTAAGAGCGGGCGAGCTGGTGGGCGAATTTGACGCGCCAGAAAACGGCCGTATTGATACCGAGCAAGTTCATGCCGCGTTTGCACAAAGAGGCGCGTAATGAGCAAAAATAATTTTTCAAAGGTGGTTATAGTTGCCAAAGATGAGTGGCGCTATTGGCTTCGCTCAAAACTGGCGATGACCGTTTTAGCCATAGGTTTATTACTTACGCTTTCATCGGTGGTGGTGACTGCCATTACAATGCACGAACTTAGCCACACTCGTAATGAATTACAAAGCAATGCAGAGCAAAGCTTTGCTGAGCAACCCGATCGCCACCCACACAGAATGGTGCATTACGGGCATTACGCTTTTAGAACGCCAACCCCACTTAGCACCCTAGATCCGGGGATTGATGCCTACACAGGTAACTCAATATTTTTAGAAGGGCATAGGCAAAATAGTGCAATGTTTGCCGAGCAGCGCCAAGGCACAGCTTTAACAAAACTTGGCAGCTTAACGCCAGCTTTTATAGTGCAAACATTAGCGCCGTTACTGCTTATTTTAATTGGTTACAGCTCTATTAGCCGTGAGCGCGAATCGCAAACGTTGTCGTATTTATTAGCGCAAGGCACCAAAGGCAGCACGTTGATTGCGGGTAAAGGGCTGGCGCTTTTGTGTGTTGTTGGGTTAATTATTGCGCCATTAGCGGTGTCGGCGTTATTTACGCTTAGCGCGGGTGAGAGCCTTTTAGCAGTTGTTAGTTTTATTGTGGGTTATGCATTGTATTTAAGCGTGTGGGTGTTAGTTGTTTTATTAGCATCGAGCGTGTTTAGTAAAAATAGTGGTAGCTTTACAGCGCTTGCGTTTGTGTGGATTTTACTGTGCATTGTTATGCCGCGAGTAGCAAGTACCAGTGCCTCTACGGCTGTGCCATCGGCCGGTAAAATAGAAACCGACTTTGCAGTAAAAGCTGAGCTTAGAAAACTAGGTGATGGCCATAACACCAACGATCCCGCCTTTAAGCAATTTAAACAATCTCTACTTAAAAAATACAACGTAAACAGCATTGATGAGCTGCCAGTAAACTTTAGAGGGTTAGTGGCCAGTGAATCAGAGGCCAAACAAACTAAGGTGTTAAACCAGTTTGCCGAGCAGCGCATGCAAAGTGAACTTAAACAAACGCAGGTATCGCGTTACTTTGGTTGGGTATCGCCTATGGTGGCTATTCGCTCGCTGTCGATGATTGTAGTGGGCACAAGCATAGAAACCCATCATCGCTTTTTACGCGAAACCGAACAGCTGCGCTTTGATTTTGTGCAAGGGCTTAACAAAGTACACATTGAAAAGCTTGATTACCAAGTTGATATGAACCGTAACGCCAATACCGAGGCTACTAAAAAAGCGCGCGTAGGATCAGAGAACTGGCAAATACTGCAAAATTTTACCTTTGATGTAGATAGCGCTGATGTTCGCGCGCAAAGAAGTGTACCTGCTTTTTTACAGTTAATACTGTGGATTGTAGTACTTGTAGGCGGTATTAAATTGGTAGGAAAACGTTTGATATGAGTTATTTAATTACACAACTTACACGAGAATGGGGCTTTTTACTGCGTCAAAAGTACCTTGTGGTATTGCTGTTATGTAGCTTTGTTTTATCGGGCTTTGCAATATATAGCGGGCTTAGCGAAGTAAGCGCGCAGCAGCAAACAATAGAGCGTTTAAAAGCTGCAGATCAAAGCGATCGCGCTAAAGTGAAGCAAAAGCAAGACGATCCGGGCATGTTGGCTTATTACAGTTTTCATTTAACGTATTGTCAGCCATCTAATCTTGCATTTGCTGCATTAGGTGAGCGCGATATATTCCCGTGGAAACACCGTATTAATTTATTGGCAATAGAGGGGCAAATTTACGAAAGCGATGCGCAAAATGCCGAGCTGGCACAGGCCGGTAAAATTGATTTTGTATTTGTAATTAGCGCCTTAGCACCACTGGTTATTATTTTGCTGTTTCATGACTTATTTGCAAACGAGCGCACCAGCGGCAGGCACGACTTACTGGTTACTACAGCTAAATCGTACTTTGCTTTATGGGGCGCACGTATAACGGTAAGGTTTTTAGCAGTAATAGTGTGTTTAATGCTGCCATTTTTTATAGGTGCAGCTATAGCTGGTGCAAGCGCGTTTGAAATTGCGTATGTATCGCTGCTTTGTATTGCGTACCTTGCATTTTGGACTGCGCTGAGTGTGTGGTGGGGCAAAAACGCGACTAGTGCGCCGCGCGTTGCCTCTGGCCTAATTGGTTTATGGGTATTATTTGCTTTTATTATTCCTATTTTAGGCGACCTTTCTATAAACAAGTCGGTGCATTCGCCTAAGGGTGGCGACATTATGCTTACTCAGCGTGAGGCGGTAAATGATGCCTGGGATTTACCAAAATCTGCCACTATGCAGCCTTTTATTAAAGAGTACCCAGCACTTGCGCCATACATTGCTATGAGCAGTGAGTTTGAGTGGAAATGGTATTACGCATTTCAGCAAATGGGCGATTTAAAAGCAGCGCCGCTCTCTAAAGCATACCGAGACGCAGCCGCTAAAAAATATGATTTAGCAGGCGTTGTGTCGTGGTTTTCGCCACCGCTGTTATTGCAGCGCAGCTTAACGCGAGCCGCCCAAACCGACTCAGTAGCGGCGTATGCATACGAGCAGCAAATTCGTGATTATCATCAGCAATTACGTGAGTTTTATTACCCTTGGTTATTTTATAAGGGTAACCCGCCTAAATCAGTTCTCAATAACATGCCACGCTTTGAGGCTATAGCAAAGTAATCCTTACTAGGTGCGCTAAACGCCGTTGTTTAGCGCACCTAGTAACAACACCATAATTATAAAATACTTATATTACTAACAAGGTTCACAATGAAAACCAACACAACAGGGCTTAAGCTCACCTATTTAAGTGCGTGCCTAGTAAGCTTATTTAGCAGCCAGGCTTTGGCTGCTGAGCAAAACCAGCAAACACACAGTGCTAACACAAATATTGAAAGGCTGTCTGTGGTTGCTACGCGCCAAGCTTACCAAGGTAACTTTAGCCAACTAGAAACTCCACAATCAGAGCTTAAAATTGATTTAGAAGCGCTTGAAAATGCAGGTGCAGTAAGCCTTGACCAAGCGCTTGATTTATCGGCCTCGGTTGCACGGCAAAATAACTTTGGTGGGCTTTGGAATAGTTTTTCGTTACGTGGCTTTGTAGGCGATGAAAATCTACCCAGTAACTACTTAGTAAATGGTTTTAATGCTGGGCGCGGTTTTGGTGGCTCGCGTGATTTGTCGGGTATTGAGTCGGTTGAGGTTTTAAAAGGCCCGCGTGCGGCTTTATTTGGCCGTGGTGAGCCAGGTGGTACAGTAAACTTAGTTACTAAACGCCCAACGTTTGATACAAAAGGTGAAATTAAGCTCTCGGTAGCAAGTTTTGATACTTACCGCGCCGATGTTGATTACACCACAGCGCTTAACGATGACGTTGCAATTAGACTGGTTGGTTTTTATGAAGACGCCGAGAGCTTTAGAGACACCATAGAAACCACTAAACACGGCTTTAGCCCGTCAATAGTGTGGAATATTAACGACAGCAGCCAACTTGTTTACGAGCTTGAATATAGCGACCAAGAAGTGCCGTTTGATAGGGGCGTATTAGCCATAGATGGCGAACTTGGGCTTATACCACAAAGCCGCTTTTTAGGTGAACCGGGCGATGGCCCAATTGAAGCCGATGTACTAGGGCATCAGTTAGAGTACATTCATGACTTTGATGATAACTGGAGCATTTTATTTGGTGCAAACTACCGTGATACCTCTATGGAAGGCTTTGCAACCGAAACCGGTTTTGGCGGCGTAGTTGATGGCGAAGTAAATCGCTTTAGGCGCTACCGCGATTTTGATGCTCAATACCATGTATTGCGTGCAGAGCTAAGCGGCAGCCTTGAGCTTGGCGGTTTTGAGCACCGTTTAATTATGGGTGTTGACGCTGATAAATTTGAAAACGATCAATTTATTTTACGTGTACGGGGCGATCAATACATTAATGTATTTAACCCTGTATACGGCGCGTATGAATTACCAACGCCTACATCTAATACCGACCGCGTAGAGATTCAAGAGTCACTAGGGGTATTTATTCAAGACCAAATAAGCGTAACCGATAAGTTAGATATTCGTATTGGTGCCCGTTTTGATGATTACGAGCAGCGCTTAAATAACCGTTTAGCAGGCACTAATACAAAACAAACGCAGTCACGCGTGAGCCCGCAGTTTGGTGTGGTGTATGAAGCCGGTGATTATGTATCTGTTTATGCAGCCTACGGCGAAAACTTTCGCCCGCTTTCGGGTGCTGATGCCAATGGCGATGGTTTTGAGCCAAACCAATCTACCTCTGCAGAGCTAGGTGTAAAATTTACCCTTAACGATGGCGCGTTATTTGGTACCGTTGCCGTATTTAAAGTAGATCAAGACAACATGCTAGTAGTAGATGACCCAACAGCGTTTACCTACGCAGCCATTGGCGAAGCGCAAAGTAAGGGAATAGAAATAGACCTAACAGGTGAGCTTAGCGATAGTTTAGAAATTTGGGCGTCGTATGCGTATGTAGATGCCCAAATAGAAAACTCATTTTTTGATGCTAACTTTGGCTACACAGTAGAGGCCGGCGAGTCACTTTTAAATGTACCAGAGCATCAACTTAGCTTGCAGCTTGTTAAATCGGGCGAGTTATATGGCAATGCAATTAAATTTGGTGGCGGGCTATTATTTGTAGACGAACGCAATGGCTATTTTGGTACCGACTTTAAACTACACAGTTATACAACCGCGCGTGTATTTGTAAATTACGATGTAACAGACGCGATTGGTGTTACGGCTGAGGTAAATAACCTGTTTGATGAAACGTATTACACAAACTCGTTTGCCGATGCATGGGTACAACCTGGTACACCGCGTAACGTTAAATTTTCTGCCTCTTATAAGTTTTAATTGGTATTTTGCGCTGTAAACGTAAAAAGGTCGCTTAGTTAAAGCGACCTTTTTTATTTGGCGTGTTTGTATTTTTCAAAAATTTTGTGGTACTGACCTGAATTTTTAAGTTTTTGTAGCTGAATATTAAAGTCATCACGTAGTCTTTTTGATTTAAATAAATAGCCATTTGGGCTTTTGCCAAACAGCGCAAAGCGATCTACAGATTGTGTTGTATCAATATCTTTAAGGGTTGAGCGATAGTAATCAAAACTTTGTTTATCCATTTGAATTACATCTACCTTGTTTGAAAAAAGCATTTTAACTTGAAGAGATTGGTCGTGAACTTCGTAATATTGCGTATTGGCTTTTGCCATTTTTGCATATTCTTCGCCTAAGTGTATGGCGGCGCTGGGCCACGAAATTAAGCTGTAATATGTTAAATCTGCAATTTTAGTAAAGTTAAACTGTTTGCTTTTTAGGGTTATCGCTACGTTTTCGTATACATAGGCCTCATCAGAAATATACCCTTTGAGTTGGTTTCCGTTAGCGGTGTTTAAGTTTATGTCGGCTAAAATATCTATTCTGCCTTTTGCATACCCTTTAGCGCGGCGCGTATAGGGGTAATAGCGAGGCTCTATTTGATAACCTAAAGGCGTTAATGCGGCTTTAATAATATCGAGGGTTAGCCCGCTGTTGGTATGTGACATTACAAAAGGCGGTAGGGTTTCGCCTAAACCTACAACTAATTTTTGTTTAGTAGGCGATGCACAGGCAAAAGAGGATACAAGCAGTGTAGTTATTATAAAAAAGTTTAACTTCATTAGGCTGTTTAAATTAACTTGGCATACTAAAAAGATAGTAACTAAGTGGTTATGTAACAAGTAAATAGCCCATTAAAGTATTATTAAATATCTTTAATGGGCAAGTATTAGGCACAAAAGGTTAAACTTGGCACCGTTTAAAAAGGTGCGTAGCCGTCTGGCGTTGTTTTTGGCGTAGTCCAACGCTCTTTTGCATCAATATCTGTACGTTTTGAACCCGGTGCTGGTATACGGCCATTATCGCCAAAAAGCCATAACACTAGGTTTGTTCTGTCGCCACTGGTTATAGGTTTTGCCGCGTGAGGTACATTGCCTTTGTGGATCATGGCGGTGCCTGGTTTAAAGCTAAGTTGTACAACTTTTGCGTTTACTTGGTCGTAAAAATCAAGCTCTGATCCGCTAAATTCTTCCCCAGGTAAGTTTAAATTAATATTTAATGTTACTGATGATGCATCGGTATGCGGACGAATAGACGCATCTGTACTTGGGTCGTAATAAATAGAAAAACCAAACGTTTGCGTATCGTAACCTATGATCTCAGGAAACAATAAACGTGAAATAGGGCGCATGTATGTATTTAATACTTGGTTATAAAATGCCTGAAAACTAGGAGCAGCTAAATAGCCCTCTGAGCGTTTGTCGAGCATGGCGCCGCGGCGGTTTAATACAATACCGTACGGTGGACGCATAGGAATGTTAGCATTCCATACTTTTTCAAGGTAACCACGTAAAACAGCTAGGCGCTCAGGATCAAAAAATTGAAACTGATACACATCAGTCGCTACTTCTTCTAGTAGTGATTTTACTAAATGCTCTTTTGATGGATCTTGCCATGCAGCATTAACGGCTTCACGTAAGTTTTTATCTAGTAATGAATCGTCTAAGGTAAAGGTGGTTGTATCTACTTCGGTTTCTTCCCACTCATTCCAGGCTTGTGTAAGTAGTTGGTCATTGTTGTACCAAAAATGCTGTACTGAGTGCTCACGATTTAACATGGCCTCTCTTGAAGGTAACGCTAGAGCACGAGCAAGTTGTAATTGGGTGGCAGACATAATGTGTAACTCCAGTTGTTGAATTAGGTTTTATCAATCTAGGAGTGCAATTTATTATATTTATAAAGTTAGATAAATAAGCTGTTTTAGGAAACAGTATCAAAATAATGTTTATAATTAGGGGCGGAATGAATAGAATTAGCAGTTAGCTGTAGTGGAGATGGGTTTGTATAAACCCATCAATTGTTCTAACAAAAGTTTTTAATGTGTGACTCTATCGCCCCAAATTTCTTCTAGGCGGTTATCGCGTCCGCAGCGCCAGCGGTAGGTATTGTAGCGTATGGGGTTATTTTTATAATAATCCTGATGGTAGCTTTCTTTACCTTTAATTGGGTAAAAAGTGCTGGCATTAAGTATAGGCGTTACCACTGTTTGATTTGGGAACTCTGCTATTACGGCTTGTTTGGTTTGCTCTGCTATTTTGCGTTCTTGCTCGTTAGCTACAAATATGGCGCTTAAATAACTAGGGCCTTTATCGCAAAATTGGCCTTTGGCATCAAAGGGATCAATATTTACCCAAAAATGATCAAGTATGCCTTTGTAGCTTACTACATCAGGGTCGTAAGTAATTTGTACTGCTTCATAATGGCCTTGATGGTTACCATTGTAGGTCGGGTTTTTAATTTTACCGCCGGTAAAACCCGATATAACATCTTTTACGCCTTTGAGCTTTTCAAAGTCGCTTTCCATACACCAAAAACATCCACCGGCTAAAACTGCTTTTTCGGTTTTGGCTGCATGTGAAAAAGTGCTAAACAAAATTGCGGCAGATGTTAATGCAAGCGTAAGTGATTTTTTCATATAATAATCTACCTCTAGTATGAGTTTAAATACATATTCTTTATAACTAGACCTGCTAAGTGTTATTACTATTTCATTGTTTTTAGTAGGCTAACGTGAATAGCGGAAAAAGTAATATACGTAATGGTTTTTAATTATGGCCATACGTACATTAGCTAGCCTCAATAGCACAATGTTGTATTATCAGAGTGTGTTTATTAAAGTGAAAGCATTGAGATAAAAGTAGCAGGTGTTAAATGAACCAGTTAACCGAAAAATCGATAAGTTGCCCGTATTGTGGCGAAAGCATAGAAGTATTATTAGACGCTGCAGATATTGGTGAGCAATACATAGAAGACTGCCAAGTATGTTGTAAGCCTATTTCGTTTGTTGTTTTTGAAGATGAAGACGAGTTAAAAGTAAATGTATACAGTGAAGACGATACATTTTAATCCTTCGTTGCTCTTTATATAGGTGGCTGCACAGTGGCAGCCACTTCCGTTTATACACGGGTGCTAGCTATTATTTTGCTCTCGGGCTAGTTGGTTTGGTAACAGCTCTTCTACTATTTCGCGTGCGGGGAGTGTATAACGTGTGCCGTCAAACATTACCGAGGTAAACTCGTTTATATTAGTAATGCCTGTTAGGGTCCAGCCCTCACCACGTTTAGGGCAGTATACGGTTGTGGTAGGTTGAATTACTTTAAAATCGTCGCTCATTATTGCTCTCAATATTGGCTATAAAGATAATGCTTGTGAATACGCTATGGTAAGTTAATAATGCTTAACCATAAAGCGCTATTTTAACTCCTGTATAAAATGTTTAAAACAACTCAGCTTGAACGCGTTACATTGCGTTTAATTACCCATAAGCATGCCCCACAGTTATTTTCTATTTTGAATCACCCGCAAGTGAGCGAATTTAACGACTATCAAACCCCCTTAAGTAAATGCCAAATTAAGCAATTAATACAAGACGATATTACCGCCTATTACGAAGGCGAAGTGATAAGAGTGGCTATTGAACATAATATAAATGGCAAACTTATGGGCACCTGCGGGCTTTATAATTTATCGCCTTGTAAAAGTAGGGCGTTTATTGGATTTGAGCTTGATCCTATGTATTGGGATAAGGGCATTATGTTTGAGGTAATTACCGGCTTTGTTAAAACACTTAAAGAGGCTATACCGCTTAACTACTTAGCGGCGCAGGTAAGTGCACATAATGCGCGTTCGCATAACTTATTAGTTAAATTAGGCTTTAGCTTGGGTGAGCATTCTATCTGGTATAAACACGTTTAGTACTGCATTAGTAATGTATTAGTGCTGCATTTACATAATACACGTTAGTAAATTTCATCATAAGAGGAACAAATGCAATATAAAAAATAGCCAATTTGGCTTATAGTTAAGCGTAAGCAAATGAATTTGTTACCCGAGTTTTTAAAACGTGTTCGCTTAACAAGGATTTTATATGCTAGAAAAACTATCTCAAGATGCCCTCGTTATTTGGGCCACTATTGACCCAATAGGGACTATGGCGCTTTTTGCTGCGCTCACTTCTCATTTAACTGATCAACAACGTCGTAAAACTGCGTTTAAAACTGTGCTATATGCAGGCGCTGTGTTACTTGGCTCTATTTTAATAGGGCAGCTTATTTTAAATGCGATGGGTATACGGCTGGTATCGTTTCAGTTAGGGGGCGGGATAATTTTATTTTTGTTTGGGTTACAAATGATATTTGGCAATGATTCTAACAAAGCTAAACAAGACCCAGGGCACGATATTGCAGTGTTTCCGCTTGCTATACCTGCTACTGCCACACCAGGGGCTATTTTAGCCGTTATATTACTTACCGATAATCACATTCACCCAATTACAACCCAAATAGGCACAGCGTTAATTACACTGGCAGTGTTGGGTGTAACCTTAATTTTATTGTTGCTGTCGGGCAAAATTATAAAGCTTATTGGTATTGGCGGGGCGTCTATTTTAACCCGTGTGATGGGGATGATACTGGCTGCTTTTTCTGTAGAGCTGATTATGACTGCACTTGAAGTTAAGCAGTGGGTAACGCTAGGGCCCTGATCAATCTTAAGATTTTTATAAAAAAGGCATACACTGTATTTATACACAGTGTATGCCTTTTTGCTTATAATCGCTTTAATTAATACTTGTTTGCTAAGGCTAAAAAACTGACTTTACAACGCAATTAACTAAAGCAACAACCATTGCTGGTGGCTTCATAGTAAAAGAAAACATCATACTAAATTATCGTTAAGTATTAAACTTAGCTAAAGAGTGAAGGAGAATAAAAGTAGCCAATAAAAAGGGGGTAATTGGCTACTTAATTTAATAATTTTACCGGTTATTGATTGCTGCTTAGTGCGCTTTAGGTTTTACAAGAAGGGCGATAGCTACAACGGCGCTTAAAATACTGCATATTATAAATACGTTATGTTCACCCCCAGGTATGTACTCCATAAACGAGGTAAAAAACTGGCCAGAAAACACAGCCATTGTAAAATATGATAAGTTACGTCCGCGAACATTTTCTGGGCTTAGCTCTACGGTCATGTGGTTTAAAAGAGGAATGCTAAAACCAAAGCCAATACCAATTAATAGCGCGCCTAATACTAATATCAATGTACTTAATTGTATAAAGCAAAGGTATGATAAACCAAAGGCAAAAAATGCGATTGCTAATACATTTTTCTCACTAAGGCGTTTAGTTGCTTTAGGCATAAATCCCGCTGTAAATACCGCAATTAACGATATAAAAGCCAATAGTTGGCCTATTTCAGACTCGTTAAAATTTAGTGCGTGCAAGGTAATAGGTAAAAGCACGGTAGAGGTAAAAAATATGGTCATAGCTAGGGTTGATACTATATAAACCCCTTTAAGCGTTAATGCGTTTGAATGGCTCTTTTTTATTTGTTGAGTTTGCTCTGTATTTTGGGCGTTTAATTGCTGCTTACGGGGGACAAACATGAGCAACATAGCTAAAAATACCCAAGCAATTAAATATAAAGCAAGGGGTAATCCCCAATACATTGACGCTAAAACACCGCCAAAAAATAAAAATATAACGCCACCTAGCTCTATCGCCATACCTTGTTTGGCAATCATATTCAGTCGGGCTTCGCCGCTGTACCACGTTGAAATTAATACGGTGCAACTTGCCATCACTATTGCTGTAATCCCACCTAATGCAAAACGATTAATAAATACTAAGGTTGGGCCATGTAAAAAGTAAGCACATGCACCCAATAATCCGTATAAAAATAAACCTATTATAAGTAAAGGGTATGCGCCGTACTTGTCTATTAATCTTCCGGCTAGGGGGGCAAACACCACCGCACCTAAAGAAGGTAAAGTAATTAATAATACGCTGTTGCTTTGTATGCCTAGGCCATCAGCAATGGTAACTAAACCCGGCGCTAACAGGGTGCCAACCATTATGGTTAAGCTGGCAATACATAGTAGAGTAAAATTACCGGCGGTTTTGAGTGAACTCATTTTCTCTCCATTAATTTTCGGGTGAATTTGTAAGCATGCTTACAAGGAATTAATAATACGCAGCGCACACAGCTTTTATAAAGTGTTATAACAAATAATAGCGATTGTTAACGCATTCAAACATTTAATTTTTTTCATCATTTAATGTTTAAAATAAAAAAGCCCAGCATATAGCTGGGCTTTGTGTGTTGTTATGGTGGGAAGTTAAAATTTGTATCTAAAACCAAATGCAATCCCGTCGTCTTCTGACGCTTCCATTTGTGATTGCTGGTCTTTGTCATCACTTTCAAAGTCGCTAAAGTCTTTCCGGGCTTCAGCGTAGGCAATGGTGTTTTCGTCAATTAAGTAATGAACACCAATCACAGCAAACTGACGTTTGAATACATCATTAGGATCGGTATTAAAGTTAGGTTGAATAACGTAATCGTCACCGGCATCTAAAATGTTATAAGCCACAAAAGGGCGCACATCGTTATCAAAACGGTACGACATAAAGGTTTCTACACCAATAGAGTCTTTAATTAAGCGCCCTAGATTATCGGTATCGTGGTTTTCGCTTTTATTTATGTTAGCGGCAACGTATAAACCTGGTTTTTCAATGCTGCCCCACATCACACCCGCACCAAAAATTAAGTCTTCAACAGTTTGTGTTGTGCCATCGCCATACGTTACATCAAATTCACCACGGTTTACGCCTGCTGTTAACGTTAGCATGTCGGTTGCGTTATAAGTTACAGAACCACCAAAGGTGTAGTTAAACTCTACTTCTTGAGCTGCGCTGTCGCCATTATTCCACAGGGCTTCACACGCTTCTTCAGAAATGTCATCAACATCACAGGTATAAAATTCGCTGTTTTTAAGTTGCGCTTGAACTGCAAAGCTAAAGTCGTTGTAGCTATTACGGTATTGAATTAGTTTATCACCACGGCCAGTACCATTTACTGCACCGTCGTCTTTATTGTATGTGTAAACACCCGCAGCATTACCATCCCATACAAAGCTGTTATTGGTGCCATAAACTACGTCGTACCACGCACCCCATTGTTTACCAATGGTAATTTGCCCGTACTTTTCGTGCGAAAGGCCAGCATAACCTAAACGGTTATATAAAAACTCATCTTGAATAGATTCAAAGCGGTTATTGTAAATAATGTCGCTACTACCAACAGGGTTTACACCCCATTCAACTAGCGCTAGTGCCGACCAGTCTTTTTTAAGTTGGCGAGTAAAGCCAAAGTTTATACGCGATGTACCATTTACCACTTCGGTTTGGTTTTGCGTATTAATAACGCGCACATCAAGGTAACCACCTACTTTAATAGTGTTCTTTTCATCCTTATAGAGCTCTACTGCTGAAGCAGCTGGCGCAACTACTATGCTTGTTCCTAATAGTAGGGTTACAAAGTTTTTAATCATTTGTGATGCCTTGTGTGTATTAACTTTAAAAAGTGACATTAAATTTAGAAGGCATGAAGACTAGCAAAGCCCTAATGGGCTCAAAAGTGAAAAATAATCAATGAAATTAGCGCTAAAAATGAATAAATATTCACTGGAGGTTAATGGTGTTTTTTATCTGTTAAGGGATAGGTTTTTTTTGATTAAAAACTACGTAAATAGTGCTAAAAACAGCGCAAGTAAGTGGGTTTTAAAATGAGTTTTTTTCATGTTGGATAAAAATAAAACGCTAGTGCAAAAACTCTAAAAAGCATTTTATATCATAAATATATACCCAGTTATCTGTTTTTTAAAATGCTTTGCGATAAACAATCGACTTATTAAGTTAAACGGGTTTATTAATTAAAATTTAAACCCTGATATGGCGCACAAATCGACTATTATTTTTAGCTAAGCGCATTTTTTTAGTTGAATAAGCATTCACTGGCTTAATCGCGTTTTTAGGCACTATTTGTTAGGCATTAATTTACGCCTTTAATGAGTGGAATAGGGCATAGTTCATACGCTTTCAACCTTAAACTTTCATAGAAAAAAAGCTGTATTTAGTTTAAACTGCGCGCAATTTAAATACATCATGTCCCCTTGGAGGGTAGCGCTATTATTAGTACAGCTAACATCACCATGCAATTTGGTGCTAAACCGTTATTTGAAAACATATCTGCAAAGTTTGGCGAAGGAAACCGTTACGGTTTAATTGGTGCAAACGGCTGTGGTAAATCTACATTTATGAAAATCCTAAGTGGCGAACTAGAGCCCTCTGCAGGTAACGTAAGTACAGATCCAAATGAACGTGTGGCTAAACTAAACCAAGACCAGTTTGCTTACGAAGAATACTCTGTAATTGATACTGTGATCATGGGCCATAAAGAATTATGGGATATTAAACAAGAGCGCGATCGCATTTACTCATTACCAGAGATGAGTGAAGAAGACGGCATGAAAGTAGCCGATTTAGAAACTGAGTTTGCCGAAATGGACGGCTATTCAGCTGAGTCTAAAGCCGGTGAGCTTTTATTAGGGGTAGGTATTTCGACAGAGCAGCATTACGGCCCAATGTCTGAAATAGCACCCGGTTTTAAACTACGTGTGTTACTTGCCCAAGTACTGTTTTCTGACCCTGATATTATGCTACTTGATGAGCCAACCAATAACTTGGACATTTACACCATTAAATGGTTAGAAGATGTGCTTAATCAACGCGACTGCACCATGATCATCATCTCGCATGACCGTCACTTTTTAAACTCAGTATGTACGCACATGGCCGATATTGATTACGGCGAGCTTCGTATTTACCCAGGTAACTACGATGAGTACATGTTTGCAGCAACACAAGCACGTGAGCGCCTATTAAGTGAAAACGCGAAAAAGAAAAGTCAAATTGCCGAACTACAACAGTTTGTATCGCGCTTTTCTGCAAACGCGTCAAAGGCTAAACAAGCAACGTCACGCGCAAAACGTATTGATAAAATTCAGCTAGAAGAAGTAAAAGCCTCTTCTCGCCAATCGCCGTTTATTCGCTTTGAGCAAGAAAAGCAGCTATTTCGTAATGCATTAGAAATGACCAACCTAAGCCAAGGTTTTGAAGACAATACGTTGTTTTCAAATTTAGAAGGTTTAGTAGAAGTAGGCGAGCGCATTGCTATTATCGGTGAAAACGGTGTAGGTAAAACAACATTACTTAATACGCTTGCTGGGCGTTTAGCACCTAAGTCGGGCGAGTTTAAGTGGTCTGAAAATGCCAATATTGGTTACTACGCGCAAGATCATGCTGACGAGTTTGAAAAAGACATGAACTTGTTTGAGTGGATGGAGCAATGGCAACAAGAAGGCGACGACGAGCAAGTGGTTCGTGGCTTTTTAGGACGCATGTTGTTTTCGCAAAACGATATTAAAAAGTCTGTAAAGGTTATTTCAGGTGGTGAACAAGGCCGTATGTTATTTGGTAAAATTATGATGCATAAACCAAATATATTGTTAATGGATGAGCCAACAAACCACATGGATATGGAGTCTATCGAGGCGTTAAACCTTGCATTAGAAGCGTACGAAGGCACATTATTGTTTGTATCGCACGATCGCCAGTTTGTATCATCGGTTGCTACCCGCATTTGGGAGATAAAAGACGGCCAGGTGATTGACTTTAGAGGCAACTACAGCGAATACCTAGCAAGCAAAGAAGTATAAGCACTTTGTAACTGCAACCCTTTAAAAGCCATGTTTAAACGTGGCTTTTTTTGTTTTTGTGAGTCGCAATTAAACTTGGTTTGGGTATAATACCCGCCTAAAACCGGACATAAGTCCGCTATTTTTAAAATACATTACTGAGGAGTATTTATGACTGTTGGCATTATTATGGGTTCTAAATCAGATTGGCCAACCATGGAACACGCAGCGCTCATGCTCGAAAAATTTGGTATTGAGTACGAAACAAAAGTGGTCTCTGCGCACCGCACTCCTCAACTTCTTGCAGATTATGCAAATTCAGCCGCAGATCGTGGTATAAAAGTGATTATTGCTGGCGCCGGTGGTGCTGCGCATTTACCGGGTATGGCAGCGGCATTTACATCGCTTCCTGTGCTTGGTGTTCCGGTTAAATCTAAAGCCTTAAACGGTGTAGATTCATTGTTATCTATTTGCCAAATGCCAAAAGGCGTAGCCGTGGGTACACTGGCTATTGGTGAGCCAGGCGCTGCTAACGCAGGTTTACTTGCTGCACAAATTTTAGGGTGCCAAAACCCAGAAATTTTTGCAAAAATTGAAGCATTTCGTAAAGAACAAACCGAGACTATTTTAGCTAACCCTAATCCTGCAGAGTAAAAATGAAAATTTTAATTTTAGGCGCCGGCCAACTTGCGCGAATGATGAGCCTAGCAGGCGCCCCCCTTAATTTAAATGTGGTTGCTTACGATGTAGGCAGCCAAAAAATTATGCATCCGCTAACCGGTGAAATTTACACAACCACACTTGAGCAGGCAATTAGTGACGCTGATGCGATTACCGCAGAGTTTGAGCATATCCCCGATGATGTACTTACACTGTGCTGCAACAGTAATAAATTTTACCCAGGAAAAGCTGCCATTAAAACCGGTGGCGACCGCGCATTAGAAAAAGCGCTACTAGATAAAACAAACGTAGCGTGTGCACCCTATCAACTAATCACAGAAAAAACGCATTTAGAATTAGCGGTTAAAACCCTAGGCAAACCGCTGGTTATTAAAACGTGCCAAGCAGGGTACGATGGTAAAGGGCAGTGGCGTTTAAAATCAGATGACCAAATAGAGCAAATTTGGTCAGAAATGGCTGATTTTATTGCCTCTGGCACACAAGATGCGCCCCACAGCATTATTGCTGAAAAAATGATCCCGTTTGACCGTGAAGTCTCTATTATTGGTGCACGCGATAAGCAAGGTAATGTGGCTATTTACCCAATTACTGAAAACGAGCACACCAACGGCGTGCTTACTTTGTCGATTGCGGGTAAAAATAACACGCTGGTTGAGCAGCAGGCCCATAGTGCATTTACAAAAATTGCCAACGAGCTTAATTATGTTGGCGTACTTGCCATTGAGTTTTTTGATGTAAACGGCACTTTACTGGTTAACGAAATTGCGCCGCGAGTTCATAACTCAGGACACTGGACACAGCAAGGCTGCCATTGTTCGCAGTTCGAAAACCACATGCGAGCTGTAGCGGGTTTACCACTAGGTAGTACAGAGCTTAAGCATATTACCGCCATGATTAATGTGTTGGGCCAAGGATGTATTCCTACCGAGGTTTTAACAGTCAGTGATGTAACCAGCCACTGGTACGGAAAAACGGCAAAACCTGGACGTAAAATGGGGCATATTAATGTATCTGCAGATAACATTAATAACCTTGCCGATAAGCTTGGGCAACTTACCGATTACCTACCTGAGCAAGCGTACCCCGGCATTTTAAAAGCTGCTACTGCACTTATGCTAAGTGAGTAAAGGCTGCAATTAACTAATTAAATACCGGCTTAAGCCGGTATTTTTTTGTCATAAAAATAGGTATTAATTGTGTAATACTGGTAAAGTCTATTTTTTAATTTTTTGAAGTAAAAAAATGAAACTAAACATACTTTATGGCGCATTAGCCATTGCCGCTTCATTTAGTTTAAATGCTATAGCCAGCCAAAGCCTTCGTATTGCCACCTTTAATGTGAGTATGGATGCAACTAATCACACGCCAAAAGGCGAGCAAGTTAACCCCGATGCGCTAGTTAATGCTCTAAAATCAAACCACCAGCAAATAAAAAATATAGCCGAAATAATTCAGCGTGTTCGCCCTGACATTATTTTATTAAACGAGTTTGACTACGTACCCAAAGCGCAAGGTATAGATTATTTTAAACGCCAGTTTTTGAATGTAAGTCAAAATAAACAAGCTCCCATTGATTACCCATACAGCTTTATTGCCCCAGTTAATACAGGCCTTGCTACTGATTTTGACCTTGATAACAACGGTAAAAAAACCGCTGTAATGGGCGATGCGCATGGTTTTGGTTTTTTTGAAGGGCATTACGCAATGGCTATTTTATCTAAATACCCCATTAACCTTGAGAAACTGCGCACGCTTCAAACGTTTAAATATAAAGATATGCCTAATGCGCAAATGCCAATAGACCCTAAAACAAAAGAGAATTGGTATAACACGCAAGAATGGCAAGCGCTTAGGCTTAGCTCTAAATCGTTTTGGGATGTACCTGTTGTAGTAAATAATAAAACAGTGCATGTACTTGCCTCGCACCCAACACCGCCGGTGTTTGATGGCGACGAAGACAGAAACGGCAAACGTAATCATGACGAAGTTAGGTTAATTGCCGATTATGTTGCTAATAAAGCCTATATTTACGACGATAACGGCCAAAAAGGCGGATTAAAAGCAAACTCACGGTTTGTTATTTTAGGTGACTTAAACGCCGCGCCTGAAGGGGATAAAGCTCGGGTTGAAACCACCAATCAAATTTTAAATAATCCACTTATAAATTCGCAATTTATACCGCAAAGCGCCGGTGCTAAAGAGCAGTACCCGCAGTCATACGCAAAGCACTTTACCGCTAACTGGCAAGCGCGTGTAGATTATGTTTTACCCTCTACCTATGGGTTTAAAATACACGGTGGCGGGGTGTTTTGGCCCACTAAAAACAGCGAGCAATATAGATTAATAAAAGATAGAAACGCATCGAGCGATCACCGATTGGTGTGGCTCGATTTGCTAATAGAGTAAACTCAGCTTTACCTTGAAAATGTGTTATTTATCTTAAAAAATTGCAATAACTCAAGTGCTTCTGCTTAAATACGGCTCAATTATAATAACCGTATAGAAGCACTATGATTTTTAACCTATCGTCATCAAAAACATTAGTAGCGCTTGCTGTAACCTCTAGCATTATGCTTGCAGGTTGTAGTGCTACCGCTAATACCTCTTCATCACAGCAAAGCGCTTTACCAGCAACTCCTGTTGCTGCGGTTGTAAACACACCTGCTGATGCTGGCTCGCAAAATATTACCCTAGAACAAGCCATGGCAAATCCTGATTGGATAGGCAACCAGCCTAAAAATGCGTACTGGGCAAGTGATTCAGCCACCATTATTTATGCTCAAAAGCAGCAAGGCAGTAACCTAAACGATATTTATAGCCAGCCAATTAACAGCAAAAAAGCGATGCAAGTATCACTTGATAAACTGCATACTGTAGGTGCTTCTAAAGCGGTTTATTCATCAGATAGAACACTTCAAGCTTATACGTTTAAAGGCAATGTATTTGTTAAAAACCTAACAACGGGTGAACTTAAACAAATAACAGCCACCTCAGCAAATGAGTCTAAACCACAGTTTTTAAATAATGGCGATTTAGTTTACCGCCAAGGTAATGTGTTTTTTAAAGTTGATTTAAAAACAGGGCTAAGTACAGAGCTTGCTAACTTAAAATTGGCCGATGAGCCAAAAGGCTTACAAGAGCCAACTAGTTACATAGCAAAAGAGCAGCATAAACTGATTGAGTTTGTGGCGCTGCAGCATAAAAACAAACAGGATACACAAACACGCAATGATCAAATAAACGCGCAAAATAGCTCTATTGCTAACACCGCTTTTTATTTAGGTGATGGCAATGTAATTAAAGAAGCGCAACTATCGCCAAACGGTGATGCTTTAATTGTTGTGCTGCAAAAGCAGCAATCGTGGCGTGATAAAAGCGATATTATGCCTAATTACATCACCGATGATGCCACTATTGAGCCTAAAAAAGTGCGTCGTCGTGTGGCTGATGCAAAAGAGCAAACATCATCGGTGATACACATTAACCTTGTAGATAAAACACAAACGCCACTGAGCTTTGATACGCTACCGGGCTTTGATGAAGATGTTTTAGCCGAGGTTAAAAAAGAAAACTACGCGCGTGATGGTAAAACGTATAAATCTAAAAAAGCGCCACGCGGTATTAACTTAATTACTAATTGGGGTTTAAACCAAGCCCCCATAGTGTGGAACGATGACGGCACGCAAGTTGCCATTATGCTAGAGGCGTGGGATAACAAAGACCGCTGGATAGCCACAATCGACTTTGATATAAACGAGCTTGTGTCGCAGCACCGCCTGCATGATGATGCTTGGATAGCCTACGCGTTTAACAATTTTGGCTGGTTACATAATTCAAACACCCTGTATTACTTATCAGAAGAGTCGGGCTATAGTCAGCTTTACAAAAAACCGCTTAACGGCAAAGCAACCGCTTTAACTAGTGGCCAGTTTGAAGTATCGGACATTACGTTAACTCATGATAATAGCGCTATTTATTACAAGGCAAACGTAGAGCACCCAGGCCTTTACGAAATTTACCGTGTTAATCCAAAAACAGGTAAAAATGAGCAAGTGACAGACCTGAACGGTATGACCGACTACACGTTAAGCCCAGACGAAAGCAAATTACTGCTTAAGCACTCTAAAATAACAATGCCAACAGAGCTTTTTGTTGCCGATGCTAAAGCAAACACCACGGCTACACAGCTCACCCATACGGTGTCGGATGAATTTTTAGCTAAAAAGCTCACTGCACCTAAAATTGTTGCCGTGCCATCTAGCCACACAGAGCAACCTATTTATGCCAAGGTGTATTACCCAAGTGACTATGTAGAAGGTGAAACAGGCAAAACCCGTAAAGCGGTTATTTTTAACCACGGAGCAGGGTACTTACAAAACTCACACATGGGTTGGTCTGTGTATTTTCGTGAGTTTATGTTTCATTCATTACTTGCCGATGAAGGTTACATAGTGATGGACATGGATTACCGTGCTTCTAAAGGTTATGGCCGCGATTGGCGTACTGCGATTTATCGCCAAATGGGTACACCTGAAACGCAAGATTTAGCAGATGGCGTTAAATGGATGGCGCAAAACGCAAATGTTGATACTAACGCAGTAGGCACATACGGTGGCTCATACGGCGGGTTTATGACCTTTATGGCGCTATTTACTGCCCCTGAGCTATTTCAATCTGGGGCAGCACTTCGTCCAGTAACCGATTGGGCGCATTACAACACCGCTTACACGGCTAATATTTTAAATCACCCAGATGTAGATCCCATTGCGTATGAGCGCAGCTCGCCAATTTATTACGCAGAGGGCTTAAACAAGCGCTTATTAATTAACGCACCTATGGTTGACGATAACGTGTTTTTTCAAGACTCAGTACGTTTAGTACAGCGATTAATTGAACTTGAAAAACAAAACTTTGAAACGGCTATCTTCCCGGTAGAGCCACATGGCTTTGTACAGCCGTCAAGCTGGTTAGATGAATACCGCCGTATTCATAAATTATTTAAAGAAACACTTTAATCTTAAATTTAAAAATTAAAGTGTAAAAACAAAAACGCCGCGTTAACTAACGCGGCGTTTTTATTAATATTGGAAAGCTTAATCGCTATTTTTTAAGTATTTAATAGCTAAAGGTATGCTAAGCAATGTGCCGCCCACCGCGCCAATTAAGTGCGCATCAATGGCAACGGTTGAATCAATTAATTGGCCAATACTGGCATCGGGGCCGTTTACTTGCTCCATTATTATTTTTATCCACACGCCTATAAATAATAAATAACCCGATTTAAGCGATAGGGTAATGTCTTTTACCGCTCCCCAAATAATAACACCATGTAATAGGGCGCTTAACCCCGTGTATATAGATATAGCAGGGCAAAACCATAATACGCCGAGCCCACACCACAGTGCTAAAAAACACACATTAAAGGCATAACGCGCAGGCGACGTGTATTCGCCATGCAGCAACCAAATTAAAAATATGCCTAATGCATTTAATCCTAAATGCGCCCAGTTAGCGTGTACGAATTGACTGGTAAACACTCGCCAAACTTCGCCGTTTTCTATGAGCGCTCGGTTAAATTCAAGTAAATTATTTAAATCAAATGCAGCAAAAACAATACTAAAAAGCATCAAAAATAATGGCGGAAGTAAATAACGAGGTTGTAGCGGTAAATTAAGCATTTTATTATGTTTTTTTAGTCAAAATTTTTGCATATTGTGCCCGTTTAACTTTAAGATGCCAAATACAACTACGTAATTAAGTGTTTTTAGTATTTTTATGCATTTTAAACTTAAGTCATTATTTACTATTGGTTTGTTTGCAGTAACGCTGCCAACAATAGCAAAAGAACCTGCAAAATTAGAAATTCGTGAGCCAGAAGCCACCACCTCAATTGTACAAAAACAATTAGTAACTGGTGATCAATACATGGTGGCCGCGGCCAACCCGTATGCCTCACAAGCTGGACAACAGATTTTAGCTAAAGGCGGAAGCGCGGTAGATGCGGCAATTGCAACGCAATTAGTGCTTACCTTAGTTGAACCACAATCATCGGGCATTGGTGGTGGTACATTTATGATGTATTACAACAAAGCCGATAACCTACTTACAAGCTTTGATGGCCGAGAAACCGCGCCACAAAATGCTGACGAAAATCTGTTTTTAGATAAACACGGTAAAGCCGTTAAGTGGATTGAAGCAGTTGTTGGCGGTCGCTCTGTGGGTGTGCCAGGTATTTTGCATGCCTTTGCAAGTGCACATCAACAATACGGTAAACTTGCGTGGAGCGAGTTATTTAAACCCGCTATTAAACTTGCCGAGCAGGGCTTTGAAGTGTCGCCTCGTTTACACGGTTTATTGGCACGCCAATTAAACCCAGGTGTAATGAGTATGCCGGTGATTAACGAGTACTTTTACCCTAATGGCGAATTAATTAAAGCCGGTACGATTAAAAAAAATCAGCCCTTAGCTAATTTATACAAAGACATTGCTAAACAAGGCATTGATGCATTTTATAAAGGCGATAACGCTAAGCAAATAGTAAACGCAGTGCAAAATTCAAAAATTGCACCGGGTACATTAAGCGAATCAGACCTGGCTAATTACAAAAGCAAGCAACGCGATGCAGTATGTATTAAATACCGTGCTTATAATGTGTGCTCTATGGCCCCACCGAGCAGTGGTGGTGTAGCGGTATTACAAATTTTGGGCTTGCTTGAACACAAAGACATGAGCGCGCTTAAACCTAATAGCGAAGAGGCAATTCATTACTTTAGCCAAGCCTCACGCATAGCATTTGCTGATCGTAATATGTACATGGGCGACCCTGATTTTACACAAGTGCCTACCAAAGAGCTGTTAAATAAAAAGTACATTGCATCGCGCGCCAAGCTTATTACTGAGCAAGACACAAAAGCAGTTGCAGGTAATCCGGTAGGCTATTTAAGCTACGCAAAAGATGATTCTTTTGAGTTGCCATCAACATCGCATGTATCCATTGTAGATAGCTTTGGTAATGCCGTATCAATGACCAGTTCAATTGAAATGGCGTTTGGCTCAACTGTGATGGTTAATGGCTTTATTTTAAATAACCAATTAACCGATTTTGCGCTTTCGCCACGCATTGACGGCAAGTTAGTAGCTAACCGCGTTGAGGCGGGCAAACGCCCACGCAGCTCTATGTCGCCAGTAATGGTGTTTAACAACGACGGCAGCTTACGCTTAGTGGTTGGCTCGCCAGGTGGCAGCCGTATCATTGATTACGTAGCGCAAGTGGTTATTGGTGTGCTGGATTGGAACTTATCGGCACAGGAGGCGATTAACCTGCCAAGAACCACCAATCGTAACGATTACACGAGCCTTGAAAAAGGCACTGCGCTTGAAGCCATAGCCCCGCAATTAACTAAACGCGGCCATGCTGTACGTGTACTTGATTTAAACTCTGGCTTACATGCCGTAGAGGTTAAAAACAATAAATTGTATGGCGGTGCCGATCCGCGCCGTGAAGGGGTTGCTTTGTCGGATTTAACTGACAAAAACGCCACTATCAAATTTTAATTTATGTATAATAGCCATGCAGGCAGTGAAGCCTGCATGTGTTTTCTCTCAATGGTCTGACAAGCTTAATTGTCATTGCAATTTAACCTTTTACAATGATAATGGCAGATCATAACTTAAGACTCCGTTAAAGCCTGGAAATATGACAACTAATACTGATCCTAACTACCTTTATATTCCTTACTCTGGCCCTGGCCTAATTGAAACTCCGCTTTTAAACAAAGGCAGCGCGTTTAGTAAAAAAGAACGCGAAAACTTTAACCTTGCGGGTTTGCTTCCTCCACGTTTTGAAACAATTGAAGAGCAGGTTGAGCGTTGTTATCAGCAGTATTCAAGCTTTAACGATAACTTAAACAAGCATATTTACTTGCGTGCCATTCAAGATAACAACGAAACACTTTACTACCGTTTAGTGCGTGATCATCTTGAAGAAATGATGCCAATTATTTACACACCAACGGTTGGTGATGCCTGTGAAAAATTCTCAGATATTTACCGCAGTGCACGTGGCTTATTTATTTCTTACGAAGATCGCTATCAAATTGACGACATTCTACGTAACGCCACCAAAGGCAAAGTAAAAGTAATTGTGGTTACCGATGGCGAACGTATTTTAGGCCTAGGCGATCAGGGTATTGGTGGCATGGGTATTCCTATTGGTAAGTTATCACTTTACACAGCGTGTGGTGGTATTAGCCCAGCGTACACATTACCTGTAATGCTTGATGTAGGTACTAACAACGAAAAACTTCTTAATGATCCTATGTACATGGGCGCGCGTCATAAGCGTATTGCGCAAGATGAATACGATGAGTTTTTAGACTTATTCATTAAAGCGGTTAAACGTCGCTGGCCAAATGTATTACTGCAGTTTGAAGATTTTGCACAGCCAAACGCTATGCCATTACTTAAACGCTACCGTAACGAAATTTGTAGCTTTAACGATGACATTCAAGGTACTGCAGCGGTAACTGTGGGCTCTTTATTAGCTGCGTGTCGTGTTAAAGGCTCAACCCTTAGCGAGCAAAAAGTGGTATTTGTTGGCGCAGGCTCAGCCGGTTGTGGTATTGCAGAGCAAATTATTAGCCAAATGGTGTTTGAAGGCATTAGCGAAGCACAAGCGCGCAGCCAAGTATTTATGGTTGACCGTTTTGGCCTACTCACTGAAGGCATGGGAGGCTTACGCGATTTCCAACAAGCACTAGCGCAACCACAAGCTGCATTAAGCGAGTGGACTTACAGCGGTGAATACGCTTCATTATTAGATGTAATGCACTGTGCAGCACCTGATATTTTAATTGGTGTATCGGGTCAACCGGGCTTATTTACCGAGCAAGTTATCCGCGCGATGCACTCAGGCTGTGAACAACCGATTATTTTCCCATTAAGTAATCCATCTAAGCAGGTTGAAGCACACCCAGCAGATGTTATTAAATGGACTGAAGGTAAAGCACTTGTAGCAACAGGTAGCCCATTTGAGCCAGTAGAGTTTAATGGTGAAGTGTTCCCAATCCCACAATGTAACAACAGTTATATTTTCCCAGGTATTGGCCTAGGTGTAATTGCAGCAAAAGCAACACGCATTACCGATGCAATGCTGAGTATGTCGAGCGAAATGCTTGCTGAGTCATCACCACGTGCAAACACCGGTAAAGGCAGCTTATTACCTGCACTGACTGAAATTGAAACATTAAGTAAGCGTATTGCATTTGCAGTGGCTAAAAAAGCAATTGAAGAGGGCGTAGCTCTTGAGATTAGCGATGATGCACTGTGGGCTGCTATTGATAGAAATTACTGGTTACCTAAATACCGTAACTACAAACGTTGTAGCATTTAATTACGCTAAGTAACGTTAAGTAAATAAGGCTGTGCATTGCGTTACAGCCAGTTACAAAAAACAGGCAATTGCCTGTTTTTTTTGTGCTTGTTCATTTATTGTTAACCACGTAGGCTCTTTAATGGTGACAACAAAAATACAATGGATAATGCAATGAAAACACACATTCTTTTATTAAGTAGCGCAATTGCCTTAAGTACCTTGAGCCTTGATGCGCATGCAAACTCAACACCTAACGCTCCTCATATTTATGTTAAAGGTGAAGCAACCGTAACCACTATGCCTGACTACGTACAATTAAGCGTAGGCATTGTAGAAATAGATAAAGACCTAATTGATGCTAAAAACAAGGCCGATAAAACCATGGCCAAAGCGATCAAATTAGTAAAAGAGCTTGGCATTAAAGACGGTAATATTAATGCAGGGCATATTTCTATAAATCGCGAAAGCCAATACAACAGAAGCTCTGGCGAGCAAGAATTTAAAGGCTTTAGAGTGTCGCGCACGTTAAGCGTTAAACTCTCGCAAATCGAAAAATACCCTCAGCTGTTACAAAACCTAGTAAATAACGGCATTAACCAAATAAACCAAACTCAATTTTTAGCGAGCAACTATGAAGAGCTGCACAAACAGGCGCAAAAACTGGCCATTCAAGATGCCCGTAAAGCCGCCAAAGAATTAAGTGCCGATTACGGCGTTGAGCTTAAAGGGTTATATACGGCGTCGCTAAGCCCAATGAACGTACCTGCTCAGCCTTATGCTCGCTCAGAAAAAACCATGATGGTGGCAGATAGCGCACCCGGTAATTTTGTTCCTGATGCGTATCATGCTGGAGAAATTAAAGTAACAGCGTCTAGCTATGCGGTTTACTTTATTGACTAGTGTGCTGGCAGGTAAAACGAGCCACTAGTTTATCACCTTGTGGCTTGCTAATACGTGCAATCGCGTTAAGCATGTTGGTAATTTCTTGTCTGTCGTATTCGTTACTTACATGCTCGTTTATGTCATCTACAATGGCATTTAAGTAATTAAATAGGCTGTTTCGGGCTGCATCATTGCCATGCGCTACAAACAATATATTTTTAAATGCCTCTAAAACGTTCGTCATTACATACGCATCGCCTTTTGCGTAATTACGCAGTGGCGTAAAGTTATCGTGCAGTAACTCATCAAAACTGGTTTCATGTATAAAGAGTAACGGGGCGTTGTCGCTGTGTTTAAACGAATAATTTGTATCGTTAAGCGACAGGCGCTCAATTAATAAAATACTCAGCATATCTATCGATTTAACCGCTGTACCAGGGTCATTAATACCTGGGCTCATTGCTTTAACGGCAATTTCTGAAATTTGCGTTAATCCATAACGGTAATGATCGCTAATGTACTCTTCTATATAAAAAATAAAGCAGTCTAAAATTTTAGCGATAAGTTCTTCGTTGTTAGAAATGTCTTTATCGCATTTTAAAAACGGATAGCCTTTTACGGTAAAGTAACCTTGGTTTACCGAGATATACACCCGAATATTTTCCTCGGCTAATATGGCGCATAACTTATCTGTATGCACCCCTTTGTAATAACCCTCGGTAGTGCTATTAACTGAGTGCCACTGTGTAAAATCAGGAAAGTCAGTGAATGGTTTTTCTGATTGCCTGTCGACAATGGCTTTAATTTCGCGTTTAGTTTGGCTAAATAAACCGTTAAGTACATTATCTACTTGAATGGCTTTAGATATTGAATGAATAAAAAATACAAACAAGCCAAGCGATACTAAGCCAAACACCAATGACAGCAGCACCCCAAGCGATGGAATAGCGGTATCGCCACCTTCAAGCTTATTAATATTAATGAGCATAATAATTGAGTAAATTATGCTGCCTAAATAAAAGCCCAATACCATTTGATGCGACTTACGGGTAATAAGCCCAGGTACAACCCGCGGAGATAAACTGGCGCTGGCCGAATTTAAAACTACCATCACCATAGAAAAACTAAACACCGTAAGCGATATAATACTGCCTGCTAGGGTGCTTAAAATGGTGCGGGCATTTTCGGCGCTATCTACGAGCACAACAGATATAAACGCCTTGAGCTGCTCTACAGGTGCTATGTATTCAAGCGACATGGTAATTACAGCAAAAAGTAAAAAACCAACCGAAAGTACAGAAGGGTAAAAGCCAATGCTGTTGATCATTTCACGATAGCGGTCGGCTACTTTGCGAGGGACAAACATAAATTCCTTTCATTGCGTTATAAAATTCAACTAATACACACTGTAGCATAGTTACTAAGTAAACTTATGATTGTGCAAAACTATGTTATTATTGCCAAAAATAAAACAGGACAACACCTTGATAGTTTCTACGTATGCTGCGCTTTTAGCGTTTTATTATATTTACTTAAGTTTTAATGTGATCAAAGTGCGCCGCAGTGAGCAAGTGTCGCTTGGCGATAACGGCAACCCTAAATTACAACGTGCTGTGCGTGCCCATGCTAATTTTATGGAATACGTACCCTTTGCGATTATTTTGCTTTTTTTAGCCGAATACCAAGGCCTTGCCAGCCATTATTGTAATATTTTAGGTGGCGCATTATTAATAGGGCGCGTTTTTCACAATTTAGGCATTGTTGAAAACAACCTTAAGTATCGCCAAATTGGTACCATTGCCACCTTTTTAGTGATGGTTATTAGTGCCTTTTTGTTGCTTGTAACACGCAATAGTTAGTAATAGATGTTATGAGTAAAATATTTATAATAGGGCTTCCGCGTACTGGCACCACCAGTGTATGCCACGCATTTTTAGAGTTTGGCATTGCCACGGCGCACACTGCGTACACCTCGTATTGTTTTGAAAACGCCACAGCCATAGCCGATACCCCTGTATTTAATGACTACCGAGCATTAGATAGCCATTACCCCGGCGCTAAATTTATATATTTAGCGCGCGAAAAAACACCCTGGATTGCCTCAATTAGGCAATTGCTGCTGCGAATGCATACTAATTTAACGCGCCCAGACGGTGGTTTTAATATTCATATAAAACGGTGTTACTTAACGACCTTTACTGACTTATCTATTGATAATATTAACCAAGATGATTATTTAACAAAGTGCTACAACACACATTTAGCCAACGCGCGTGAGTATTTTAAGCACCGCAGTAACGACTACTTAGAAATTGATATAGCAAAGCCACAAAGTTTTGCCCAGCTTACTGCTTTTTTGGGCATTAAAAGCGAGCGTACCGACTTTGAAAAAATGAACATAGGCGGCAAAGTGACCGCATGGAACGATATTAAACACCCGTTAAAAATTGACTCAACAGCAAAAGGGCGCATAGATAAGCATTTACCTTATATGCGTTAATTTTGCTCTTCGCTGCAAGATTTTTACTATTAAATACGCTAAAATCCCCGCATTATTTTTTAAGTAGTACAAAAAATGTTTGAATTAAAATACAACACCCCCTTTGAATGGACCGAAGCGGTTTTAGCCGACTTTAATACGTTTTTACAAGACCACGCTGCCGCTGAAAAAAAGGCATCGGGCATGGCTATTTCTATGCTGTCTCATTACCCAGACAAACGTAAACTGGTAAAAGCCATGACCGATTTAGCGCTTGAGGAGTTAATCCACTTTAAACAAGTGCTTAAACTGCTTATTGAACGCGATACTAATTTAGGCGATGACAAAAAAGATCCATACATAAAACAAATACGCGCTTTATTTAGACATGGCCGTGATGGATTTTTAATGGATAGATTACTGGTTGGCGGCGTTATTGAAGCCCGCGGCCACGAACGCTTTTCATTGGTTGCCCAAGCATTACCAGAAGGTAAAGAAAAAGACTTTTATGTGGCGATTGCTAAATCAGAAGAAAAACATAAAAATTTATTTGTAGAGTTAGCGTACGAATACTTTGATAAAGAAGAAGTTGATGTTCGTTTAGAAGAGCTACTAGTCGCTGAAGCTGAAATTTGTAAAAACATTCCTTTTACTGCTGCACTGCATTAATACTTTTGGCACAAAGCACTGCTTTGTGCCTTCTCTCCTAACTTCATTTGCATTTTGCAAATCAAAATACTAAAGCCGTCTGTGCTTATATCTCCAACCATTTTAATTTATTGAATTTAAAGCTAAATATTTGCTGGTCTTAAACTTGCTCTGTTAATTCAACGCATACTTGAGGACGCGCATATGTTTAAAGCCATTATTTTTGTAATACTTTTATTACCGTGCTGTGTATACGCCAAGCAAAGCAATTTAAATTACATAGAAAACGCCAATGGCGATAGAGTAAAAAAAGTATCCCACTTAGTTAAGTGGACCCATACTCGCTTTGTATTTAACCGCGATATCGCACGTGTTGCGCTAGGCCACGAAACCACACTCGATGTAAACGTAGTAAACGGACGCGAGCTGTTAATTTTAGCTAAAAAGTTGGGCCGCACCTCTATGATGGTGTGGTATGACGACAACACATCAGAAACATTTTTACTAGGCGTGACCGAAGACTACAGTGTACTTGAAAATGCCCTTAACGATATTCACCCTAACTTAGCGCTCACCATCGCACCTGATAGACACGCAGTAGTTCTACGCGGCGAAGTACCTACGCTTAATTATCGCCATGCAGCCCACGAAGCGGCAAAAAACTATTTATATGCAAGTAGCTCGCAATCGGCGCAACCTGTTATTACCTCTGCGCCTAACCAAGGAATGTTTAATTCTTTAGCGCAGCGCTTACAGGGCATGGGTAATTTAAACAATGGCTTAGCACAAAGCTCAAGTAAAGTAGCGATTATTAACCTTATTAAAGTTACGCAAGCGCCAAAGCCTAAGGAAGCGCGCATAACGCAGGTGTTAAAATCGATGGGGGCTGACAAAGTAACTGTAAAACGTATTTCGGTTGATGAGTTATCAAACGATGATAACGATGTGTTTATGCTCAGCGGCACAGTTAAAAATCAAATTGAACTGGTGCGTTTGTTAAATACCATCAATAAATTATTTGAACCAGAGCAAGCAAGCAAAGCACCCACTTCGGCACTAGATCCAAACGGGCTTATCAGTAGTGCAACGCAAAACGAAACAAGCGCTATTGAAGTACTCGCAAATGAGTCTGGCGGCTTACTAAATGGCGATTCTGGCCTGACTTTAAGCAATGTAAATTCAAACGTAGCGCGGGCTACTTTGCTTTCGGTGGCTAAAGGTAAAGTGCTATCAAGCATTGAAGTAGAAGACTTACCTCAAGTGAGGGTGTCGGTGCAGCTTTATGAAGTTAATCAGCGCCGCTTAAAGCAATGGCGTCCAGATATTAGTGTGCTTTCTAATGGGTATAACAACGAGCAAGGTTTATTTGGCCTAGAAGGCATGAATGCCCGTGAGTCTGGCTCAGCATCAATAGAAAACGCACTGCAATTAATTGGCGGACAATTAACAAATAACTTGCAGTTATCAACCTCGCAATTTGCCATTGATATGTTGTTTTCTTTGCTAGAGCAAGAGGGAATTTCAAGAACGCTTTCGCGACCTACACTTACCGTACTTGCAGGCGAAAGCGCGGTATTTAAAGTAGGCGGCGAAGTGCCAGTACCTACAAGCTACAGCCCATCTGGCGTTACCAGCGGGCAACAAGGTAACAGCGGTTCAGTGTTTAGTGGTACTGAGTTTAAATCGTTCGGCGTTGAGCTCAATGTTCGTGCTTTAGTGGATGACAAAGACCGCATAACCCTTGATTTAAATCCTGTTATTTCATTGCCAGACACCACACTCACAGCAGAAATAGCACAAAGCACCGGCAGCAGTTTAAACAGCAGTGCATTTAATACGCGCAGCATGCAAACATCTACCCGTTTACAAGATGGGCAACCTTTAATTATTGGTGGCTTAATTAGTACAGATAACAACGCCAGTCACGACTTTGTACCCGATGCAAACGGCGAGAGCCTGTTAGGTAAATTAAGCGAAACAACCAGTAAAAGCGAAAACAACCGCGAGTTGATTATTGTGGTTACCCCTAATTTAGTCCGCGAGCCAGTTAATAGTTTACGTGTGTGGCAAACTGTTGATTTAGATAGCCAAATGGCCAGTTTTATACAGGAGCAAGGATTATGAAAATAATATATATCGTTATTTTACTGAGTATATCGGGCTGCGCACATATAGATTATGCGCCCAGTGTAAACCCACATACTGCACTAAGTGATATTGTTACTAAGTATGCATTAAACAGCAGTGCTTTAACTTGTGAAGGGGTAAGCGCAGTTAATTGTTTAGCCTTAGTGCATGAGCTTAATCAGTTAATGCTTGAGCACCCAAACAATAAGGTTATTTTATCTGTATCAGCTTATGCGCTGTATAAAAGCGGACGAGCTAATCAGGCGCAATCGGTAATAAACAAGCTTCTTAATTTACCTAATCCGCCTTTAAACGCGCTATCTTTAGGTATTAACTTGGCTATTGAGCAAGGCAATTTAGCCAAAGCAAAACAAATTGCCCAATACGCTATTGATGAATTTGGTACTGAGGCTTCACCGTATTTACAAATGGCGTCTATTTATTATGCGCAAGGGCATTATGTTATCGCAGCTAATTATTTAGAGCTTGCCTATAAATTTGGCACGCATAAAAGCCATTATTACTATCATAAAGGGCTAATAGCTGAGGCGACACCTGATAATGCATTGGCGTGCCATTATTATAATGAGGCAATAGGTTTTGATGCGCAGAACAGCCAAGCCACAGCGCGCTACGCGAAACTTTCGGTACTTGGTAATTGTGAAAGTTAAGGCCGCAAGGCCTTTTTATTTTATTAAACTGCGCACTCCTTAGTTAAACCCGCTCATAAAAAGTAAAAACAACGTACCTACCTAAACAATTAAAATAGCCTTACTCGGCGTTGTTTAAACCTATCTCGCTTTGTGAAAAATCCCAACTAATTGCTCACCACTCTTACTTTTAAAAGCTTTGTATAAATGAATTAACAGCTTGCCATTTAATTAATCTCTGCTTGCGTTGTAACGCACTTTAATAATGATTTGCAAAATGCGAATCATAACAAGGATAAGCAAAGCATATTTTAAAAAACAAAAGTAACCAACTGATTTTTATGTACTTAATAAATGGCACGGTCCTCGCTATATATAAAGTGGGCATAAGCTCTAACACATTTAAGGTGATCATTATGAAAACTATGAAAAGCAACTTAAACGGTAAAAAACAACAAGGCTTTGTACTTACTTCTGAGCTAATTATTCTTTCAACTTCTATGGTGGCAGCGCTGGTAATTGGTTTATCAACCTTACGAGACTCTGTAACCAGCGAGCTTGAAGATGTAGCAGAAGCAATTGGCTCGTTAGATCAAAGCTATGTATTTGACGGCATGATCAACGCCGAAGGCACTGCAGAAATTTCAGGCTCTGGCTATGTGGATGCAGTAGATGTTTACGCAGGTGATGGTAGCTCGTTTACTTTTGTTGCCTCTGACTTTAGTGAAAGTGCTGCACTTATTAATGCAACGCCAAGCGGCGATGCTGCAACACGTACAGCAGCAGGTGGTTCACAAGGTAATTAAATTTATAACTACCTAAATCACACTGCCACAACCGTGTGGCAGTGAAATTTGTCAGGAGGAAATTATGAAAAGTAAAAATAATAAAGGGGCGACTACCGCTGCACTCACCTTACTTATCACCTCTGGCATGTTGGCCTCAGCGCTTGGTATCAGACAAGTAAACGAACAAGACTTAGTTACTGCCTGGGTGGTAAATAAAAATATGTCGGCGGGGCAAGTAGTGAGTGTGCACGACATTGCCCAAAAAGATGTAAACCCCAGTAACTATGCAAATATGGCGCTAAGTATACAAAATCCCCGCGCCTTTATTGGTAAGCAATTAGCCACTAATAAAATGGGTGAACAACCACTATTTGAAACAGATTTTATGCAGGTTAAAAGCCAAAATTTATCAGAGGCGATCCCCGCAGGCAGAGTACTTTATACATTAAAATTAACCACTTTAGATATTCCATTATCGCGGGTGCACAAAGGCGACCGCTTAGATATTGTTGCCAAAACAAACCGGCTTGTAAGAACCGTTGCGCGCGATGTGCAGCTTATTGGCATTTCAAAAGGTCCTGGCAGTAAAGCGCAAAAAAATGGCGTGATGGACAGCCTAGCAAAAAAAGAGCCGGCAACCAGCGCGGGTGTGTCATTAGTGTTGGCTGTACTTCCTAAAGATGTGTATTCGTTAGCCGCAATTGATACCCAAGATAAGGTATCGATAATTGTGCACAGCGCTTATGACATTGAACAAGGGCGCTTACAAAATTTCTCCCAATTACAAACTAGCCGAACAATTCAAGTGGTTAAAGGCGTTAAAAACCAAGCTGTTTATGTGGCTAAGTGAGGCGCTATGTTTAATTTATCAAGTAAACCAGAGTTTGTAGAAACCAATTTAAATACCTTTGAATCACTTAAAAAAATTCTCCACGATGCAGTAATTGAAGAATACGAGCAAGACCCAAGTGCTTTACTGAATGATGCGCTGCTTGAAAAAATATCTGCCCTTTGCAGTGATATTGACGAATTTGCACAATCATCATTTAACAGCCATCAACAAGCTCAAGTAGTACAAGCCGTTTACGACGAAATACAAGGTTTAGGACCAATAGCGCAATTTATGCTGGATGACCAAGTAAGCGATATTTTAATTAACGATACGCAAAATATTTGGATAGATAAGCAAGGTAAATTGCTATGTACAGCCAGTAAGTTTGACGATGAACGTCACTTACGTCGTTTTGTTGATAGATTACTTGATAGTTGCGCTCGACAAGTTAACGCACTGACTCCCATTGTAGATGGCAAACTAAAAGATGGCAGCAGGGTACATATTGTAGTGCCACCGGCATGCACCAGTGCTGCTATTGTTTCGATTAGAAAATTTAACCACAAAAAAATTAACGATGATTTTTTAATCGACAATAAGTTTTTAAGCAAAAACTGCCTCACTTTTTTAAAAACCGCGGTGGCCTTAGGGGTTAATATTTTAGTGTGTGGTAATGCCGGCGCAGGTAAAACTACTTTGTTAAATGTACTGGCTAATTCAATAAATACTAACGAGCGGGTAGTAACTATAGAAGAAAGTGCAGAGCTAAATTTGCACCATAATCATGTGGTGCAATTAGAGGCGCACGACACCAACAGCGATGGCAAAGGCGCCGTTACCCTGCGTGATTTAGTAAAAGCGGCACTAAGAATGCGCGCCGATAGAATACTCGTAGGCGAAGTACGCGCAGGGGAAGTAATAGACATGCTCCAAGCCATGAACTGCGGGCACCAAGGCTCAATGACCACCGTACATGCTAATAGTGCAAGCGATGCGGTTACCCGATTATCAACGCTTGTGCAATTACATAACGCGCAGCTAAGCGACACCCACACCAGCGCATTAATCGCATCAAGCATTCAGTTAATTGTGCATGTTTCTCGAAATACAAACGGTGTAAGAACCCTAAAAAGTATTGGCGAAATAAAGCGAGTAGACGCACGTGCGCAATACTCTGCGCTGTATAGCGTAAGCGATACCGAGCAAGTAAATGATAAGGCAATTAGTACCTCAAGCGTGGTGAGCTTTATGCAAAGCCAAGGTGCCAATGCAAACGAAATAAGTGCATTACTGCAACCGGCCAGGGAGCGTAATTATGAATAAACTTGATTACTTACTGGCCATAGCAAGTGTTATGTCATTTACCTTAGCACTGAGTGTTTTTATAACACTTAAAGTAAAAACACACGCTGCAAGTACTAAGCACGAGGTCGATGTACTTGAAGAAAAAGACATCATCACAGTGTCACTGCGGGTACTTGGGATTAACATCAGTAATGCTTTATTTATAAGCGTTGCTTGCTCGCTTGCCACCAGTACTTGGTATGTTGCGCAGTACTTTTATCCTCAAGCAACTACGAGTGCATTAATTGTTTCTTTGGTTGTATTTATAACCTGCTTTATAGTGATTATTGATTTAGCACACTATAAATTAGCCAAGTTTGAGCACTTATTTTTAGAGTACATAGAAACCGTACAATCGTGTTTAAGTACTGGGCTTTCACTTGTTCAGGCTCTGCAATTTGCCGACGAACACGCCGATAAATACATTAAGCAGCAAAGTCATTTATTACTGCAGCGCTTAAATATGGGCAGTGATATACAAAGCTCGTTTGCCCCTTTGATTAAACGCTACAACTGCGAAACCGTGCGGTTATTTGCACATAGCATAATTACTCATACACAAAGCCAGTGCGATTTAACTGACATGCTTAAAAGTGTATGCAAAATGATGTCGTTAAGAACGCTAGATCGCCAGCAGCTCAAAGCTAAGCTTTCTGGTACTAAATACGCTGCGCTGTTTAGTGGCGTTTTACCCTACGCTTTAGTGCCTTTATTTAATTACACCGATCCAACCTGGTTCGATCCGCTGTTAAATAACCCCAATGGCATGGCCTTTATTACCGTTGCGGTGCTTTGCCAGTTATTTGGCTTTTTATGGCTTCGCCTAAGCTTGAGGGTAACGCTATGATAGACCTATTTTTATTTGTTGGCTTATTGGTGAGTATGGGTGCATTTATCCATATTCAAAAGCAGTCATTAAAGGCTGAGGTTCAGCAACCTATCAAAACCAATATAAATTGGTATCCATTAATTGTTATTTCAAAAAACCAATTTAGACAAGCAGGGTATCAGTTAAATAAAATTTTATTGAGCATGTACTGCTTTAAAATGGCCGCCACATTTTGTGCTTATACTGCCATAGAGATCACTGGTTATGTATTAAGTACACCGCTTGTAGCCATTATCTGTTTTATTAGCTTTTTTGCGCCTGATATGTGGTTTTTATTTAAAAAAGGCCAGCGTAAAGTACAAATAAACAATAGCTTAGAGTTTTTTTTAAGTGTGCTGTTAGTGTATATGCGCGCTGGCTTTTCGCTAGAACGCGCATTTGCTTTAGCAGTTGATCATGGGTTAAGTAAAAAACACCCTTTATATAAAGAGCTTAAACTATTTTTGTTTGAGCTCAGTGCCGGTAAAGACCGCGAAACAGCCTTTAATTCGTTATATGACAGAACAGGGGTCTCGGGTTTAAAAAAATTAGCTAATTTAATGCTTATTGGCTCTAAGCTTGGCACCCCGTTAATACAGGCGGTTGAGTCACAATTAGAAAGCTTTGCGCTTAAAAAAAATATTTTATTAGCTAAAAAAGTAAATAAAAAAGCACTGCATACCACCTTTCCCATTATCTTAATTTGTTTTCCTATGTTTTTAGTACTGGTGTTTTTTCCTGCGGCGCTGCAGGTAATGAATGTACTAAAAATGCTGGTTGAAGTGCTATAGGAGCGCTCTATGAATAAACAATACCAACAGGGCTACATACTCACTATTGAGCTGATTTTAATTATTACCATTTTAATTATTGGCTCTATTGGTGGTGTTATTTTAGTGCGCGATGCACTTATTAAGCGCTATCACACAAAAGTAGATAACCAAATAACAGTGGTTGATGCTAATAACACCCCTTTAGGAATCGCCATTGGGTTTGATGAGCACCAGGCCCCTTTAATTTTTTACACAGACCGCCAAGTCAATGCAACATACCGCGCTTTAATTGGGATACGCGATGACAGGTTCACCTCACGAGAAGCCATTTATTACGACGCGCCTAATTGCCAAGGCAACCCGTGTATAAAAAGTTTAAGTGATGAGTTTTCAGATAGTTTAGGAGTTAGTAACACCGCTAATAGTGGCAATGTAAGTTATATCAATGCGCTACAGCAAGGCCCTAATTATGCCATTGGGCAATTAAGTAACTCCGTAATGGGGCAATTACTAAAAAGTACAGCATTAGCGTGCCCCGCAACAGGTGACGAAATTGTATCGCGCTATATGTCTCAAAAGGTGGTTACTGGTAACCCGTGCGAAAGCTTTTCAATTGCCAAACAGCAAGCCGATAGTAGTTGTTTGGTTGGTGTAACTGCACTTGGTAATCCGTTACTAGGCATAGACAGTCAGCAATTATCGCAGTCGTGCAATAGTTGCCAAACAGGGTATGAGCCGCAAGGCGATATTCTTGATTTATATTTGCCACAAGTTGAAGTGTTATTAGGAACCGCGCTAGATGCACTTTCGCTCATAGGTGTAGCAAGCAGTGTAGATGTAGAGCTAGGCAGTATTTGCTGCCCCCAAGGTACGCAACTAGAAGAAGATGAAAATATAGTAGAAACACTGGTATTTACAATTTTAGAAACAACCTTTGAGCTGCTAGGTATCGATTTAATAAATAACGACATAATTATTCAAACGCTGGCCCTTATTGGCATAGAGCCTGGCGTGACTTACTGCGAGGCTTCGCTCAATTTAACTTCGGCAGAGCCGGTGTTAAATGCACAAGGCGAACCCGCTTTAAATAACTTACTTCCGCCATTTAGAGTAAAACTTCCATCACATACAAGTGCTAACAGCACGCGTTGGATTTCTACACCGCCGAAAGGTGAAGGAGTGCGCCCATGAACAGCTCATATGCAAATAATATAAATGAATTTAACAACACACAAATAGATGAAATAAAACAAGAAATAACCGAAACGCTGACCCTAATGAAGCAGTTTTATGATGTTTCTATTGTTAAATTCGTTGATTATAATGCCTTGTATACGCAACAAATTATTAGCTGCGATGACCCATACAAAGCCGACAGTGAATTAAATAGCTTGGCACAAACGTGCACACAAGAAAAACTCTACATAATTGAAGACACCCTATTTGACCCACTAACAAAAGGGCGCTGCCAACAGGTACGCTTTTACTCTCAATATCCCATTTATAATTTAGATAACAGCTTAATTGGCGTACTGATCATTGCCGATATTTCACCTAAAACACTTATTGGCTCTCAAAAAGAACAATTTGTATCTTTTGCGCAATTACTGCAAACCCAGCTTAATAAGCATTTTACCCCAACTAAGGCAATTAAACCGAGTGAGACAAAATCACTGAATCGATTTGTTCACTTATTTAGCTTAGCGCCGGTGGCCTTTTTAATTGCGCTGGTTATTTGCTCGTTCTCGGCTTTGCTTTTATATACGTTAGATAAAAAAGACAAAAAAAGTGCCTATGCCATACAAACTCAGCAGTTAAGGCAAACGCTGTTTGATGCATTAGAGCGCTTTGACAACCAAGCACTTTACATTACTCAAAAAGATAAAATTGTCGCAGGCTTTTTAAAAAGCCAACAAAGTTATACTCAGCAACAATTAAGTGATTTAGTAAAAACGCAGGTATCAAGCAGTTTAACGTATAAAGGTTTTGTTGTATTTGATAATGACTATAAACAACTTGCCATATGGTCTAAAAACAACTTTGATTTAGCAGCTTACGGCTTTACTAATTGGCTAAACGCATTTTCAATGCGAGCAAATAAACAATCAGTAGAGGTATTTACTGTAGCCGATACCGCGTTTTTAATTTCAGAAATAAACATGGGTAATAGCGCTATTTATACACTCACAGCCTTTGATTTAAGTAAGTTTTTGAATGCCATAATAGGTAAGCTAAATACGCAAAATTATAATTTATTTATATCAACCCCTCAGTTTATATTAGGAAGTAGGGGGGAGCTAAATGTTAAAACTATCCCTAACAGCATAAGCGCAGCAAGTAGCCGTTTTCCTGCTACGTGGCGCTTGCATGTGCAACCCATTAAACCGATAACGCCTGCTAATGTATCTAGGTTCGACTTATTTAAACTGGCATTAATTAGCTTAGCTATATTTGCATTTGTTTATTATTTTTTACGTTTACCAAGGCGCTTACATGACGAAATTAAACAAAAAAATACCCTTATACTTAATAGAGAATCGCTGTTTTCAAGCTCGCTTGATGCGCTGCCGCATGGCTTTGCCATTTTTAATAGTAACGAATTTCCGGTAATAACTAATCAGGCATTTAACGAATTGTTTTCTCATGTTATTCAAAACAATAAGCAATTAAGTTACAGCCAAATAATGAGTATTTCTCAACAAAATAATATTATTACCCATTATCAAGAACATAATAAATTAGCTAATGAACATAGCCAATTAATAGATATAGGATTTAGCGATGGCCGCTGGATCACCGTTGTGCAAAGGCATACCGACTTTGGTGGCTTTGTTTGTTACTTTAGAGATGAAACACAAGCGCATCAAAAAGAGTTATTACTTGCCAAAGTAGTAGAAAAATCTAAGCAAGCTAACCAGCTAAAAGATAAATTTGTAGCACGCTTAGCAATGCAATTAAAAGCGCCACTTAGTTCACTGCAATCTATAGTAGAGCTTAATTATAAAAACAGTAAAGCCAATTTTAGCAATGAGTTAGAAAATGCATGCACACAGTTAAGTTGTGTTGTGCAGCAGTTGGTTAATATAAATAAAACCGATACCGGTAAATTAAAGCTTAAAATGAGCGCTATTAATTTAGCTGACTTACTTAAAAATACGGCCGATATTCTTAATAAAGACTCTGATGATAAAAATATAATTATTAATAACAATGTGCCCATAGATAAAGGCATAAGCAGTGATGAAAAACTTATTATGCAATTAATTATTCAGCTGACTAGTGAGCTTATAGAAAGCACACATCAAGGTAAATTGTCGTTAAATTCTGAGCTAATTAACGAGCAAGGTAAACATTATTTGTCGCTGGGTTTTTCTATAAATAACTTAGCAAATCAGGGGAGTTTTTATAGTCAGTTACAAATGGTATGCAAACAACGCTCTTTTGAAAGTGATATTAATTTTGATGCTACATTAGAGCTGCGGTTTTTTATATCAATTTTTAAAATGCTCGGCGGTAAAAATATTACTGTGCACGAGCGCGGTAAAACAACATCTATTAATTTATCGTTATTAGTTAACACCGTAGAATTGTTACCCGTAAGTGCAAACAAGCAAGAACCCATTACTGTAACTACAACGCATACAGAATTTAACAACACCAAATCGTTGTTGTTAGTTGATGATGAGCCGCTCGTAGAAATGGTTATTAAAGCCATGCTGAAAGATGAAAACGTAGCAATAGATTATGCAAGCAATGCAATAGAAGCTATGTTGATGGTGTCGCAAAATAATTACGATATTATTTTAATGGATATTGTTATGCCAGAACTCTCGGGCACTGACGCGATGCTTAAAATAAAAAAACATAATGCAGACAAGCAAACCAAAATTATTGCCCACACTTCAGATTCTGACACAAATAGTAATGCTAAGTATGTTGAACTTGGGTTTGACGACATGCTTGAAAAACCAGTAAAGCAGCAAGTATTAATTAATAAAATTAAGCATTTGCTAAGCTAGTCCAAATTAAACAATATAAAACTGTAAAATACACAGGGCCTATTATTTTTAATAGGCCCAAACTGGCAGTAATTATTTCATGTAGCTGCTACTTTATTTCATAATTTTAAAAATGAAGATTATTTTATAACTCTTTTTATTTATTCTTTTCGCTTAACTCAAAATAAATCCTACTTACTATTAATAGCCACAGACCGCGTTTTAAAGCGCTCTCAGGTTTTTGTAATTATTTAAACCTCAAAAAAATTATTTAAAAAACAAGCTGGGATGATAATTGCTCATCACTATACATACACAGGTTTAGGCTAAATTTTAAATATTGATGAGGATATTAAGTATGAGTAAAACACAAACCATTACCGTAGAAGGCCACAAAATTGCGTATCAAGAAATGGGCGAGGGCACACCGCTACTATTATTACATGGTATTCCGACTAACAAATCGTTATGGCGAAATGTTATGCCAACACTGAGTGAGCAACATCGTGTTATTGCACCTGATTTACTCAATTACGGCGAATCTGATATGCCAACAAATACCGATGTATCAATTAATGCTCAGTGCAAAATAATCAGTCAATTTATGGATGAGCTAGGTATTGCTAAAGCAAACATTGCCTCTCATGATATAGGTGGCGGAATTGCACAACTCATGGCGGTAAATTACCCAGAAAAAGTAAACAGCTTAATATTAATTGATAGTGTTTGCTTTGATTCTTGGCCAATACCCGAGTTTGAACCTTTGCTTGAGCCTGGTGTAGAGCAAGAAACATCAGTTGATGAGTTTGTTGATACGCTAAATGATTTTATGCCAAAAGGTGTATACGATAAAAGCATAATGACCGATGAGCTGAAAAAACAGTATTTAAAGCAATGGAGTAATGAGCAAGGTAAAGCAGCGTTATTTAATAATATGCGCCGACTTAATAAAGAGTACACACAAGCAATTGCCGGTGAGCTTAAAAGCTTAAAGCATGAAACCCTCATTTTATGGGGTGATGAAGATAACTTTCAAAAACCTAAATATGCACCTAAGTTAGCTCAAACCTTACCAAATGCAACACTAACTTGGATAGAAAAAGCAGGGCACTGGGTTATAGATGAAAAACCAGAACGAGTAACTTCGTTAATGGGTGAATTTTTGGCTGATAAAAAGTTTTAAAACACCTTAGTTTTAAAGGCCTAGTGAGCCACTTTGGCTAACATGTATATAAAACCATGCCGTTTGAGCTGTATTAATTTTTATATAATTAGTTACTCAAACGGCTTTTTGTTTTCATCTATTTTTTAGTATAAAACCATTTAAGTATAAACCGCTATTAATAGCTCAATATTCATACATTAAAAGTGTGCGCATACGCTTTATATTAGGGTGATTACGCATGGGAAACTATAAACAAGCTAATTTAACATAATGCATATAGGTATATAAAAACACCTTTATTCGCTAGATCTACAAGTGACGTTACTGCGTTAAATATAAGGCGAGGGTAATGTATACTCGCGACTTTTATTAGTAAGACCAAAAGCCTAAGACGATATTATTGTATTTATAAACAATTAGTTAGATACATATTGCTGTAATAATGCACTGCTAATTTTTACCCTCATTTAATTGAGGATAAAACAATGAAGACAATAATAAAGGCATCAATAGTACTTACAGGTTTATGTTTTGCACACAGTGCAAGTGCAGACAATTGTTTACACGGTTGCCCAACAGGTTTAGATAATGGCAATACAATTGAGCGAAGTATTTATACTTTAAAAAATAATCGTTATACAAAGTTTGCAGATTGGGTGGCTTACCATGTTACGACTAGCACTATGAGTGGACCATCGAGAAGTAGAAGTTGGAAAGCCGATCCTGATCTATACTCACATTACACGTTAGAGCCTAGTGATTACACCGATGCATACGCAACAATAAATACCGATAGAGGCCATCAAGTTCCATTAGCATCTTTTAGCAATACGGATGATTGGAAACTAACAAACTTACTTTCTAATATTACGCCGCAATCATCCGCATTAAATCAAGGCCCATGGGTTAGGCTTGAATCTGCAGTGCGAAATCACGTAGGAAATGGAAATGATTTATATGTAGTAACAGGTCCATTATACGAATATTATTTTGCAGAGTTACCACAAGCTAACGAAGCGCATACCATTCCAAGTGGCTATTTTAAAATTGTTATGCAGCAAACTGGTAGCACAATTAAAGCATCGGCATTTATTATGGAGCAAACAGCAAGTCGCAGTGATAACTTTTGTAATACCGAAGTAAGTATTGATGAAGTTGAATCGCGCTCAGGTATAAATGTAATGCCAAACTTATCGTATAACAGTGCACAAACAATTGAATCATCAGTGTATGATTTAAGGTCTGAACTAGGTTGTAACTAATTCATATTATTTTAAGTAAAGCCTTAGGTTTTGAAGAACTTAAATCTAAGGCTTTAAATTAAACCTGATATGAGTCGCAAAAAATTTTGTAGCTATAAGTTAGCTTTAAATAAAATGATAGAAACGAAAATTACAAAATTTGAGCCTGTTTAAAAAGGTAATTAATTTTTATAAAGGGAATATAGAGGCTGCTATATGGAATTTGTAATTGCTTGGTTTTATAAGATTGAAAGGCTACATAAATATTTGCGAAAATATCAGTGTAAAAAGTAGTGCGTAAGTTGTTGTTAAAAGTTACTGTGCATAACAATTTAAACGGTTAACTGAAAGACCAACTTTAAAACGACTATTACTCAAAACACTAAAAATAGGGGTTTATACCTAAATAATAGAAGCATAGTTACTTTGATTATGTATTAATTTACCGTATTTAACATAATATAAATTATAGGTAGTTATGTATATTATAATAATGAGTGCGTATTACACTCCTGCTATGTCCAATACTAGACGGTATCGGACATTAAGGTTGTTTTTACCAAGCTATACCTAGTCTTACTTTGCTATGTACTTTTAGTTTATTCCAGGTCATTACGCTTTTATTATTCATTACACTCAAAACTTTACTAACTATATTACTTACAAAGAACTTTAAGCATTGGCTACTTTAAAATTTTAACCATAGCAATTTTTGCTTTGCTATTTCCATCAACGTTCTTTTATCACAGTGCTATTTAAAACGTTTTATAAAAAGCCTACATTTATTAAAACTTTATTAGTATTTTAAGTGAGCCTGTTAGTTTTCCTTTTTGAAAAATAAAGGCTCATTCAGTCAGTTATTATCCGTAGATTTTAAAAAGCTACCTAAAACAACCTTAGCTAATCCATACTTAAAATACGTTCTGCTGTGTATTCGTTAGTAATTAAACCACTGATCATATTTGATCTAACTGCACCAAGTATCGCAAGTACTTTATCTTCACCGGCGGCTATAGCGTAAATTTGTTTATTACCTTCAATTTTTAATGGCGTACTGGCAACACGTTGGTTTACAGTGCAGTCAATTAATTGGCCGCGTTTGTCGTAAACCCAGCTGATCATTTCGCCCACAGCCCCTAAATTTTGTAGCTCTTTTAGCTCTTGCTCATCAACAAAGCCATCAATATGCAATGGCGATTTTTCGCCTAGGCTACCTACACCCACAAATGTTACGTCGGCTTGGGTGGCCAATTTTAAGTTACTGGTAATATTATGTTGTGAATGCAATTGCTGTTTCTCTTCAACACTTCTTGGTAATACAGGAAGCGGCATTGGGTAATGCTTTGCATTTATATGCTCGGCCATTCTAACGACTACATCATAAGGTGAAGCCGACCCATCAAGTGCCATGTTACCTAGCATCGCCACTACTTTGTGTTGGCTACAATCTAACGTTGGCAGTTCATCAACACATGCACGTAATACGCGCCCAGTACCCATAGCTAAAATTTTCGGTGTTTCTGATTTTAAATGGCGTTGTATTTCAGCAGCACCGGCTTGCGCTAAACCCACTGTAGAGTTTGGATCTGATCCATCGCTAGGCACTACTTCACAAGAGTCTAAGCCAAAACGGCTTTTAATTTTTTCTGCTAAATCCATACATTTAGCAATAGGATGATCGAGCCTTACTTTAATAAGCCCTTGGCTTACAGATAATGCCACCATACGTTGAGCCGATTGACGAGATACATTGAGCTTTTTGGCAATTTCGTCTTGTGTTTTACCCGCAACATAATAGAGCCACCCTGCTCTAGCTGCATCATCGAGCTTACGTATTTCTGTATTTGATAGCTTTGCCACATAAACCTCTTATTTTGATAAGCCGCTTAGTTTTAGCGATAATCATTTTATAATATTTGCAAATATATCATTCATTTATAAAATGCCGAAGTGTCACATTAATTTAATAACCAATACTTTAGGTAAATTTGCTATTCCTAAAGTATTGGCTTAAAACGGCGGATTAAACTGTTGGGTTTTTAATCGTTAAACCATTTTTATCAAATCTATGTACCTTGTGCTCAGGTGCACTTAAATAAATTGTGTCGCCATATTGTAGTGGGCAATCACCATCTGCTTTTACCGTAACCGTACTGCCATCGTTAATAGTTACATGTAAAAAGCTTTCAGAACCTAAATGCTCGATTACGCCCACAGTACCTTGCCAAGTTCCTGACTCAGTTGAAATTTCAAAGTGCTCAGGACGCACACCTAAACTATGCGTTTGTGCATGGCTATCGTTATCTACTTCAATAAAGTTCATTTTTGGTGAACCAATAAAGCCTGCTACAAATTTATTTACCGGGTGCTGATAAAGCTCAAGTGGCGTACCGACTTGCTCAATAATCCCCCCATTAAATACCGCAATTCTGTCTGCCATAGTCATCGCTTCAACTTGGTCATGTGTTACATAAATCATTGTTGTAGCTAAGCTTTTGTGTAGTTCAGAAATTTCTAAGCGCATATTTACACGCAGTGATGCATCTAAATTTGAAAGCGGTTCGTCAAACAAAAAAGCCGACGGTTGCCTAACAATTGCGCGCCCTATTGCTACACGTTGGCGTTGCCCGCCAGATAATTGCCCTGGTTTACGGTCTAGGTAATCAGTTAAATTAAGTATTTTAGCGGCATTTGCTATTTTACTTTCTATCTCAGCAGGGCTTACTTTTGCACGTTTTAGTGGAAACGCAATGTTATTGCGTACACTCATGTGCGGGTACAAAGCGTACGACTGAAATACCATAGCTAAACCACGTTTTGCCGGTGGCGTCTGTGTTGCATCTTGGCCATCAATCTCAATTGTGCCGCTGGTTGTGTCTTCCAATCCGGCAATCATACGTAGTAATGTTGATTTACCACAGCCCGATGGCCCTACAAATACAATAAATTCACCGTCTTTTATCTCTAAATCAAGCGGTTTGATTACGTTAACTTCATCAAAACTTTTAGTTACTTTTTTTAGTGTGATGCTGCCCATGTGTGTTCTCCTACTTTACTGCGCCAAAGCTTAAGCCGCGCACTAATTGTTTTTGACTAAACCAACCAAGAATTAATATTGGCACAATGGCCATGGCAGATGCTGCCGACAACTTGGCGTAAAATAACCCTTCTGGGCTTGAGTAACTGGCAATAAATGCCGTTAGTGGTGCGGCATTCGCAGCGGTTAAAATGAGTGTCCAAAATGCTTCGTTCCATGCCAAAATTACGTTTAACAGTAATGTTGAGGCTATGCCGGGTAATGCGATTGGCAGTAATACATGAAATATCTCTTCGCCAATAGTTGCACCATCCATTCGTGACGCCTCTAAAATTTCACCCGGAATTTCTCTAAAGTAGGTGTATAACATCCATACCATAATCGGTAAGTTTATTAAGGTCATAACAATAACTAAGCCAAGTTTTGTATCTAATAAAGCAAAGTCTCTAAAGAGTAAATAAATAGGAATTAACACCCCTACCGGCGGGAGCATTTTTGTAGAAAGAATCCACATAAGTAGGTTTTTAGTTTTTTTCGTTTGCACAAACGCCATTGACCACGCGGCTGGTACGGCTATTAATAAGCCCAATAAACTTGAGCCTAGTGATATAACCACCGAGTTCCAAAAGTGATCAAAATACGGCGAGCGGGCTAACACATCTTGATAGTTTTCCAGTGTCCAATCAAAAGCAAATAACGCTGGTGTGGCTGATATTGCTTCTGCTTCGGTTTTAAAACTGGTGATTAATGTCCATAAAATTGGGAAAAATATCATCCCACTGATGGTCCATGCTGCCAGGGTATAAATTAGTTTTGATTTTTTATTTGCTGCACTAGCCATGATTAACCCTCTAAGTTTTTACCAATAAGGCGCATTAAAAATATGGCTACAATATTGGCAATAATTACTGCAACTATGCCCCCTGCTGAGCCCCCGCCTACATCAAATTGTAATAACGATTGGGTGTAAATTAAGTAAGTAATATTGGTTGATGCATACCCAGGCCCGCCACTGGTTGTCACTAAAATTTCTGCAAAAATAGAAAGTAAAAATATAGTTTCAATTAAAATAACAGCGGTAACAGCGCGTGATAAATGCGGCAGCACGATGTAAAAAAACTTACTAAAAGGCCCTGCACCATCTAAATCGGCAGCTTCGAGTTGTTCTCGGTCAAGTGATTGAATCGCCGTGAGTAATATCAACGCAGCAAACGGTAACCACTGCCAAGAAACAATAATAATGATTGAAAACAAAGGCATTTGCGCAAAAAAGTCGAGAGGTTCAAACCCGAGCCAAATTGCAAAGTGTGCAAATAATCCGTTTACAGGGTTCATAAACATGTTTTTCCACACCAAAGCCGATACGGTTGGCATAACAAAAAATGGGGCGAGAACCATAATACGAACATAGTTTCGCCCCCATATTGCTTGGTCGAGGAGAACAGCTAAACCGATACCACCACAAATTGTGATAGCTAATACACCCGTTACTAAATAAAGGGTATTAAAAAAGGATTCAACAAATGCGGGATCTGTTAAAAAAAACTCGTAGTTTAAAAAGCCTACAAATTCGCGTTCACCAGGAATAAGTAAGTTGTAATCTACAAACGAGAAATAGAGTGTCATGCACAGCGGCACTATCATCCATCCTAGTAATAAAATTACACTAGGAAATAGCATTATGCGTGCAAGCGTACGAGACTGTGTAGTTGCCATATCAGTGACCTTCAAAAAGTCAGCATTAACCTTAGCAACAACGACAAACGGCTACTAGATAACATGCTAATGCTGACGAAAAATACGAGGTAAGCGTTAAACTTACCCGCCTACTTATTTATTTTGGGTAGCGTGCTTTACGCATTGTGCGCTCAACTAGGCGTTGTGATGTGTTAAGCGCTTGCTCAACAGTCATTTGCCCAGTAAGTGCAGCGGAAAACTGCTGCCCAACAGCAGTGCCAATTCCTTGAAATTCAGGGATAGCAACAAACTGAATGCCAACATAAGGCACGGGTTTAACAGTAGGGTTTTTCGGGTCGGCCGAATTAATAGAATCAAGCGTTATTTGTGCAAACGGTGCTGCATTCATGTATTGCTCGTTTTCATAAAGTGATGCGCGAGTACCCGGCGGTACTTTTGCCCAGCCTTTGTTATCGGCAACTAATTGGCTGTACTCTTTTGATGTAGCCCAGCTAATAAATTTCATTGCAGCATCAGATTTTTTACTGCTAGAAGGAATTGCAAGTGTCCATGACCATAGCCAGTTACCACGTTTACCTAGGCCATTATCTGGTGCAAGTGCAAAGCCTACTTTATCAGCGACTTCAGAATCTTTTTTATTGGTTACAAATGCGCCAGCAACCGTTGCATCAATCCAAATACCACATTTACCCGTTTGAAATAACGCTAGGTTTTCGTTAAACCCATTCGCTGACGAACCCGCAGGTCCAGACTCTTTCATAACATCTACATAGTACTGGAGTGTGGCTTTCCACTCAGGGGTGTTAAATTGTGGTTTCCAATTTTCATCAAACCAGCGAGCGCCAAACGAATTTGCCATTGAAGTAATTAAAGCAACATTTTCGCCCCAACCCGCTTTACCGCGTAAGCAAAGGCCATAAACACCTTCATCTTTATTGGTCATCGCTTTTGCAGCTTTTTGAATAAAGCTCCACGTAGGCGCGTTTGGCATTTCTAGGCCGGCTTTTTCCATTAGGTCTGTACGGTACATAACCATAGAGCTTTCGCCATAAAATGGGGCCGCGTATAATTTGTTATCTATGGTTAAACCACTGCGAATAGCCGGTAGTAAGTCATCAACGTCATAATTTTCACCTAGGTTATCAAGCTCAGTTAGCCAGTTTTGTTTACCCCAAATTGGCACTTCATATGTGCCAATTGTCATTACATCGTATTGGCCGCCTTTTGTGGCAACATCGGTTGTTACACGTTGACGTAAAATATTTTCTTCTAGTGTTACCCATTTTAATGAAATATCTGGGTTTTGTTCTTCAAAATGATTGCTAAGCTCTTTCATGGTGATCATGTCACCATTATTAACAGTGGCAATGGTTATGGTTTCTTTAGCGGCTACGTTAATAGCCATAACTGAACACGCGAGCATTAATAATTTAGTTTTCATCGGGTTAACCCTCATAAATATGTTAAATGACGCTTAAAAAATAACTGTAAAGCGCCTTAGTAAATAAAGCGGTGAGTAATTTCAACGTATTTACAGCGCTGAAATTACCTTTAAACCAAACAGTAAGTTAGTAAGCTATTTAAAATTTAACTGAGATTTCTGAGGTGAAACCGTCAAAACCACGACCAATTTGGCCGCCTGAGTTTGCGCCTTCTTCTTGGTTTACATACTCAACTTTTAAAAGTGTTGAATCTGTAAACCAGTAACCTGCGGCTACTTGTAAGCGCTCAACGGTGTTATCGTTTTGGCTGATTAAATCGGAAGTGTTTTCTGACTCTGCATAGCGCGCGGCTACGTAAAGTTTTTCAGGAATGATATATTGCTGTGCTTCAACGGCGTAATATTCTACTGAGCTTTCGCCTTTAATTACACTGTTAGAATCAAACGTGGTACCGTTTTCGTCTGCCACGCCATCTGTACCAAAGTAGGTAATACCTGCCACTGCGTTACCTGCAGAGTCTGCAAAGGTGTAATCGTCAGACGATTTACCCAACATTAAAATGATGCTGGTTTGATCTGATGGCTGATACGCTAAATTTAATTGAATGATAGACTGATCAAGCCCTGGCATAACACCTACGTGAGTATCACGTTCGCTTGAAGGAGAAGCTGAAAAGTTATAGTTTTCGCCATCACCAAAACGGTAATTTGTTGTTGTGATTCCATCTAAGCTCGCTACGCCATTTTCAAAACGAAGTTGGTCGCCTTGGTTAGCTTGTAAGTAATTTAAGCCAACTTTAAAGCCACCTTCAAACTCTAATGTACCTTGTAAGCGGTAGTTAAAGCCTCTATCTTCTTGAAATGCTTCGCCAAAGCTTGATGTAGTAATGTGTCCCGCTACGTTATAAGATCGAAGCACACCACTGTCAAAAGTTTCTGTGTAGCTTAATTGTGCACCGTTTTCTGCGGTTGCGTAGTCGTTAATGCCGTTACCAATTAAGGCATTACCTTGGTTATCTGCGCCGTCTTGAAAACCTTTGAACTGAAATGGAGACGCGCCAATATTACCTAAACGAAGCGTTAAATTTTCGTTTTCGTTTGGTGTCCCGTATAAGCCAAGTAAATCAAATTCAATACCTGCAAAGTCGTTATGGAACGAAAAATCACGGTCGCCGCCGCCAAAATCGTTTGGCTCTTCGGCTATATCAATGTCGGCAGTAATGTATTCATTTATATGAAACTTAAGCATTAAGTTAGCTCTAATACGCCCAAAACCAGATGACTGCTCTTCATCTCCAGGACGAAATGCACCGTCTTTAGCTTGTATAGACTGAAAGTTTTGCATTGCTAGAAAGTTAACGTCAAGGCGGTCAAAGTAATCTGACATTTCTGCTTGTGCAGGCGCCGCCAACGCTGCTGCTACTAAAGTTAGCGCAAATTTAGCTTTCTTATTATTTAACATAATGAACTCTCTATTTAGTGTGTTGTGTATTTTCAGTGTGCAGCTAAAGCAAATGGGCATTTTATTTAAATGTGTTTTTAAACTTCGTAATGGGCATCGGCTCAGCTAATGAGCATAATCACAAATGAATAATGTAACGTCAACATCTTTTATTACAAAACATTTACATGAAATCGTGTTTATAAAAATTCACATTTATAAACAAGGGTTTAATAGTTTTGAATTCCAAAATAAAATTGCAAGTTATGACTAAAGTCTTATTTAAAATGTTCTGTAGAGGGCTATTGAAGTGCTTTATTTAACATTTATTAACCAATTAAATGGTATGGGCGTTTAATTAATACGGCAGGTTTAGGCGCGTAAAAGCGCTAATTGGTTGTTTTTTGATTTACTTTCTTGAGCTTATACAGTGCTTAGCATAAAATTAAATTACTTTAGATGTATAAAAAATAGAAGTAATTAACATATGGAATTTGTGCGCCCGCTTGAGCCTATACTTATTATTGATGACGTTAAGGAAATACGTGACTACCTAAACCAAATATTAACGGAGCTAGGCTTTGAAGATATTTTAGAAAGCAACGATTACCTTTCTGCAAAACCCCTTCTTGATAAAAAATCACCCAATGTCATATTTTTGGATGTGGACTTACCTGATTCTGAAAGCTCTGATATTCTAGAACATATTAATGATAGCTACCCTCACGCTCACGTTGTTATGTGCTCGGGTCATAACACCCTTGAAAACGTGCAAAACACATGGGAATTAGGGGCTAAAGGCTTTATAGAAAAACCTTTTAACGCTAAAAAAGTTAATTCTGTTATGAAGCGCCTCGAACTAAGCGAATAAAATAAGGTCAGTATGCAAAGCACTGTTACGGCAATTATCGACGATTTATCGAGTGTTATTTTTGGAAAAAAACAACAAATAAAACTAGCACTCACCTGCTTATTCAGTGAAGGACATTTACTGATAGAAGATTTACCCGGTATGGGCAAAACTACACTCTCACATGCACTTGCTGCTGTGCTTGGGCTGTCGTATCAGCGTATACAATTTACAAGCGATCTTTTACCTGCCGATATTTTAGGAACCAATGTATTTAACGCTAATGAGCACACGTTTACATTTCATAAAGGGCCGATTTTTAGCCAAGTTGTATTAGCAGATGAAATAAACCGCGCGGGCCCTAAAACGCAAAGTGCATTGCTTGAGGCAATGGAAGAGCAGCAAGTTACAGTAGATGGTACTAAGTACACATTACCAAATCCTTTTTTTGTAATTGCCACGCAAAACCCGCTTTATCAGTCGGGTACTTACCCACTTCCAGAATCGCAGTTAGATCGATTTTTAATGCGTATAAGTTTAGGCTTTCCTCCTAAAGAGGCTGAAAAACAACTTATTTTAAACATTAAACCGCGAGACTACAGCCAATTACCTCAAAGAATAGACGCTAAGCAGCTACAACAAATTCAAATCTTAATTAACCAAATTGTGATAAGTAGCCCTGTAATCGATTACATTATTGAATTAGTAACGCATACCCGTCAAAGCGCAGCATTTGCAGGCTCGCTCTCTCCTCGGGCAAGTATGGCGCTTGCCAAAGCGGCTAAGTCGTGGGCATTTATTGAAGGGCGCGAGTTTGTAACCCCTGACGATGTACAAGCAGTATTTGCAAGTGTGTGCCAACACCGCTTAGGACTGCATAACGAGTCGGGAGAAGCACAAGTAAATGAAATTTTAAAAACCGTTGCAGTGCCAGTTTAACGTGTTATTTAAAAAAAAAGCCGAAAAGGTCGGTATATTTGGCGCATTAAAAAAGCGTTTACTTAATAAACTACTTAAAAACAAGCATTCAAAGCAATCCATTACGCTGGCTCATAATAATATTTATGTAGTGCCCTCGCAGCTCGGCTTTTACTTTATTATTGTGGCTATTTTAAATTTTGTTATGGGCATTAATTATCAAAATAACTTAATTTTGGTGATGGCTTATTTAATGTTTGTGGTGATGATTATTGCCGTACTGCTTGGTTATACAAACGCGAAAGGGCTAAAAGTTGAATATATAAAAAGTTTTGCCAGCTTCTCACCAAATAAAGGCTCGGTTAAATTTATTTTAAAAGCCCCTACACTTACGCAATCAGTATCGCTTAGCTACTCGAGTGACCCAGAATATGCAAAGCACTTAACGCAAGTTACGCCCAAAGACAGCGCTTTAATTATTAACCTACCCTATAATGCCCGCGGTAAATATACACTTGAACGATTTAAAATACACAGTAATTACCCATTTGGGCTGGTAAGCGTGTGGAGTTATATACAACCTAATGACTCTGTTTACGTTTACCCTGCGCCAGAGCATGTATTAAACGACACTTACAACAGTACATTTGAACACACAACGCAAACAGGCAGTATTAAAGAGCCCGGCAGCGAAGAGTTTGATGAGCTAATAACGCATTTACCAGAAATGGGATTGCAGCGAATTTCATGGAAACATTATGCTAAATCGCAGCAGTTGCTAGTAAAAGAATTTATAGATTATAAAAAGTCCGATATTGTTTTTGATTTTAACCTGCTAACGGGTAACACCGAGCATCGCTTGAGTCAGCTTTGCTTTTTAGTGTGTAATGCATGCGAAAACAACACACCGTTTACACTAATTTTGCCCTCAGCAAGTTACAAAACAACTAACGACACGCACGATAAATCACAGTGTTTAGCACTTCTGAGCGAATACGGCGGAGCAGCTAATGGCTGAGCTATTAAATTACCGGGCAATTAATTTAGCAATGAGCTTTATATACGCCTGCTTATTTGCGTTTTATTTATCGCATATGCCCATACTGTTTATTGGGGTTTTATCGCTTTTATGTCTTTGGAACGTGTACTTAACACTGACTAACAACCCTAAACCTAACGCGTGGCTTGCAAATATTTTGGCTGGATTAGCTTTAATATTAATGATTTACACCATAGGTATAGGCGATACAGTCATATTGTTTGTTGCTATGTTATTGCTCTCTAGTATTTTTAAATTACTGCAGGCTAAAACAAAAAAACATTACCATATTATTGTCACACTCACGTTTTTTTCTATTTCATCGGCGTATTTGTTTAACCAAAGCATAATAACCACCTTAACCATGAGCGCCCTATTTTTACTCAACTTTGCTGTATTGAGCTTAATTGAATCTTCTCATAGTTTAAAATTAGCCTCTAAACAAAGTGCTAAGCTGTTATTTATTGCTTTGCCTTTAGCAATATTTTTGCTGTTGTTTTTACCTAAAATGCCCGCTTTTTGGCAGTTACCTGGGCCAAAGCTTGCTAAAACAGGGCTCTCTGAACAGGTAGATCCGTTTGATATTGCAAAGCTGTCTAATTCTGATGAACTGGTTTTTAGAGCGCGTTTTGATAACGACACGCCCGCCTCACCTTATTATTGGCGAGCACTTGTACACGATACCTTTGATGGTAAAGCGTGGAAAACATCTGATTTATTAAAATATAATAATCAAAGTGCTGATCCCAATAAACAAATTGCAGTACAAAATACCTACACTATTATTGCCGAGCCTGCGAATCAAAAATGGTTATATGGGCTTGGTTACGCAACCAGTAACAATAAAAATGTTGAAAGTAATGCGCTAGGTTTACTTCGAAAAAAACAATATCAAGCTAAAAGCTTGCAGTATCAGGTATCAAGTGCAGCACTGAGTACAGAGCAACTTTCAGATTGGCAAACCGCTTATTACACACGTTTAAATAACCAAACAAACCAACAAGCAGCCAAGCTTGCTGCCGAACTTAAACAATCAACAACCTCGCAAAGTGACTTTTATAATGCATTGCTTAGCTACTTTGCTAAACAAGAATTTAGTTACACGTTAACCCCCGAGCCTATGACCGGTGACAGCACTATTGATCAATTTTTATTTGATAAAAAACGCGGCTTTTGCGGCCATTACGCCAGTGCAGCAGCGTATATTTTTAGAAGCGCCGGTATTCCCGCGCGCTTGGCCAGCGGTTATTTAGGTGGCGAAAAAAACCAAACAAATAATTATTTATCGGTTCGCCAATACGATGCCCACGCTTGGGTTGAAGTGTATATTAATAATCAGTGGCAAATTTTTGATGCCACTGCAGTGGTCGCCCCCGAGCGTTTAAATGGTTCACTTTCACAAAACGAAGAACTCAATGATGAATTTAAAAGTAATCTCGATTTTGGCTTAGTGAGTTTAAGTAACTTTGCAGCCGTTAATTGGTTAAGGCTCAAACTAGAAACCCTTGATTACCAATGGACCAGCTGGGTACTTGGCTTTGACGAAGAAAAGCAAAGCAACTTTTTAAAATCACTTTTTGGTAGTAAACATCTTTGGCTGGTACCTTTAGCGGTTATTTTAGGACTTGCTTTTAGCTTTGCTGCTTACTTTATTTATTTAAATTGGCCACGCAATAAAAGTAAACGCCCGCCGTTAGTTTCAGAATTTGAGGCAATTAAGCACTGGGCAGATAAAAACGACATAGCGGCGCCTAGTCACTATTCACCTAATCAGCAGTTAATATACTTTGCTGAGCAAAGCCCTGATACTGCGGAACCTTTAAGCGAATTTAGCTATTTATTTAATCAAGTGCGCTACGCTAAAAAACCTTTTACTAAAGAACGTAAAAATCAGGCTAAAGATCTGATAAAATTAATTAAATCTTCAAAATAGAGAAAACTATGAATGCGGTTGTTATAGGCGTTATTTTAATGCTTGGGCTCTCCTTAGCACGTGTAAATGTCATTGTAGCTATGATAATTAGTGCACTTGTAGCTGGTTTAACAGCGGGTTTAGGAATAAAAGAAAGTGTTGATGCATTTAATTCTGGTTTGTCGGCCGGCGCTGAAATTGCACTAAGTTACGCAATGTTAGGTGCCTTTGCAGTGGCTATTTCAAAATCGGGATTAACCCGTATCCTCGCCGAAAAGCTATTAAACAAAGTGAATGCACAAGGTGCAGGCAGCGAAACCTTTTTAAGCTATTTTATTTTATTAATTATATTAGGCTGCGCTATTTCTTCTCAAAATTTAGTGCCTGTGCACATAGCCTTTATACCTATTTTAATCCCCCCTTTGCTGGTTGTGTTTAATCAACTACGTTTAGACCGCCGCGCCATTGCCTGTATATTAACGTTTGGTTTAGCTACCTCTTACATGGTATTGCCTTATGGATTTGGTGGCATTTACTTATACTCTATTTTGCATAAAAACTTAGTTGATAACGGCCTAGACATAGTTAACACACAAGTGCCTATGGCAATGATTATTCCTGCCTGCGGTATGTTGGTTGGGTTAATTATCGCGGTGTTTATAAGTTACGCAAAGCGCCGTGACTACCAAGCGCAACCGTTAACAACACAAAGCAAAGCTAGCGACATTGAGAAGCCAAAAAAAGTGATGATCGTGGGTTTGTTTGCTGTGCTTTCATCATTGGTTGCACAAAACCTAAGTGGCTCTATGATATTAGGCGGCCTTGTTGGCGTAATGATATTTAGTGTATTTGGTGTTGTTAAGTGGGAAGAAAACGGCGACGTATTTAGTAAAGGCGTCGCCATGATGGCGATGATTGGCTTTATTATGATTTCGGCTCAAGGATTTGCCTCAGTAATGAAAGCAACCGGTGATGTAGCAAGTTTAGTTCACAGTGGCGCGGCGTTATTTGATGGCAATAAGCCTCTCGCTGCGGCCTCTATTTTATTGGTGGGATTATTGATAACAATGGGTATTGGTAGTTCGTTTTCTACAGTGCCAATTATAGCTACCTTATTTGTGCCTTTATGTTTAGATTTAGGTTTCTCGGTTATGGCAACTGCGGCTTTAGTGGGTACTGCGGGTGCATTAGGTGATGCGGGCTCTCCAGCCTCTGACTCTACACTTGGACCAACCTCGGGTTTAAATGCCGATGGTCAACATGACCATATACGAGATTCGGTGATCCCCACCTTTATACATTTTAATATTCCATTACTTATATTTGGTTGGATTGCGGCTATGGTGCTTTAGCACCTCTGCACTTATAGTGTGTATAATTCATTATTTTTAAGGCATGTATTTCATGCCTTTTTTATACCTCCCTATTTGCTGACTTAATCTATATATTTTTATAGCTGCTAAGATTGCTTTTACAATTAACTAGTATGATGTGTTCTTTTCCTGTAATTAAATAAGCACCTAATAAAGATGCTTATTTAAAGGCTGCTTGCCTTAATATTTATTTATTCAAAACCGTAAATCATTTTATCGCACACAACCGGTGTCGGTCTGTGGTCATCATCTACGGCTACAAAGGTAAAGCTGCCTGAAATCGCCGAGTGCTTATCATCTTTATGCATGGTTTCTAAACAAATATCCACATCCACTTTAAGTGATGTATTGCCCACATGCACAACTTTAGCAATTAGCTCAGCAAAAGTCCCCGCTGGAATAGCCTCTTTAAAATCAACTCTATCAGATGAAATAGTCACTAACGGCTTTCGGCAAAAACGAGTGGCGGCAATAAAAGCAACCTCGTCCATCCATGCTAACGCATCGCCACCAAATAATGTGTTGTGATGATTAGTGCGCCCAGGAAACACCGTTTTAGTAACCGAGGTCGTTGAGTCTTCAATACGCTTTGCAATAATTGCATCGCGGTTAATGTCTGTCATAGTATCTACTTTTTATTAGCAAGCTTATCTTGCATCAATAATGCTGGGTCTAGGCGCTCGCCTTCCCAGTTAAAACGCCAATCAAGGTGTGGGCCTGTTACACGCCCAGTCGCACCTATTTCGGCAACTTTGTCGCCTTGGCTTATTGTATCGCCTACTTTTACATCTAATTTGCTTAAATGAATATATGTAGAGGTAACGCCATGGCCGTGGTCAATAATAAGCGTACCGCCCGAGTAGTATAAATCGGGGTCGGCAAACACCACGGTGCCACTAATCGGAGCATAAACAGGCGAGCCGGTTTTATTGGCAATATCTAAACCAAAATGTGGGCGTCGCGGTTCGCCGTTAAAATAACGTTGGCTACCATAAACACCCGATATACGTCCTTGTGCAGGCTTTAATACCGGGTCTAAAAAGTACTGTAAATCAGAGTTAACTGCGCGCGCTTTACGTATTGCTTGCGCCTCACGGCTAATACGTGCGCTTACTTCTTTAGGGGGCGACACATACTTTTTAGCCACACCGGTAATTTTATCAATTTTATAATCGCGTTTAGTGATCATTAAATCTTGCGTGTGTGTTTTACCGTTATTATCTACCCACGTAAGGGCGTGTTTTGCTTTCGCGTCGCGACCAAAGCCAAACACAAAATTGCCAGAGTCTGATAACTTTAATGTTTTACCATCTAGCGATACAGACTTTACATTTTCAAGCTTGCCTGTCACTAAGCCGCCCTGCGTTAGGTGCCCTTTTAGCTCAAGCGCTAATGCACTAAAGCTAGTTGTGGTTACAAGCGCTGTTGCTAAAAGAGTTTTAAGCATAACTAATCGATCCCTTTCCTACGCCTTCATAAGCGGTAATTTTTACGTCTTTGTCTGGGTATTCTGCCTTAACCTGCTCAGCAAGGTGTTGAGCAATACATTCTACCGTTGTATCAACAGGTAAAATGTCACAGCGTGACTCGCTTATCGCCATTTCAAAGTAACCTTGTGCAGCGGTGTAAGCAAAACACACATCATCGTTTTTAGCGCTTATGTGTTTTAATTCGCTTGCAGCGATTTGGTCTTCACGCGTGGCTAAGTAAATATCTTGCCATTTTTCTGCCCATTGCTTTTGTAAGCGTGGCATAGACATACCATCCAAACTAATACCAATTTGCGAGCGATGGCCATGAATAATACGCTGACAGTTACCATCGTGCTTTTTAAGGCCATGGCTGTAATGGTAATAAAAACTTTGGCTGTGCTCTGGTTTAAGCGACAACTCAATTTTTTCAATGTTTCCTGGCAGTTTTGGTAAAATAGTGTCGATTAAAAATTCAGTCACTGATTCAACGCTAATTTCTGGTGCATCTATCATGCAATAAGCTTGATGTGGTGCGCTCATTGCTAAATGGTGGTTATCACCAAATGTGCAATCGAGCGTTTTGTGCGAATCAAATTCTTGTACTGTGCCATTTAAACCTTTAGCAATTGCTAGTTTGTGGTCTAAACAGTCGTCAATTATGCCTTTAATTTGCTTTTTAACTAAGCCAAAGTCTAACACCATAGACTCTTCATTTAGCTTGCCATGCAACGTTAAGTCAACAATCCAGCTCTCGCCAACGGCGCCGCGTTTGTTACATAAGTAAGAAAAATCAATCACTGTTAGTGAGTTAACAAAAAGGATCATAAACTTCCTTTAAACTGGTTATAAGTCAGGGGTAATTATAATGATTTCTGATTGTAATTGCGCGGTTTTATAATGCAAAAAGCAATCGCCACTACTGATTGGCGATAAATCACGCAAAAAAGTGTTTTTTTCAACTGCTCCGAGTTGTTTAGCGTACAAGTGTACGCTAAAGTACTTGGCAATTTCTAAGCGAAGATAAGTGTTATGGAACCTAAAAATAGCTATACAAAAGAAGATTTGATCCTATGTGGTCAAGGTGAAATGTTTGGTGAAGGTAACTGCCGTTTACCAAGCGACAACATGTTAATGATGGACCGTATTACTTCAATCACTGCTGATGGCGGCGAGCACGGTAAAGGCCAAATTGTAGCTGAGCTTGATATTGACCCAAGCCTATGGTTTTTCGATTGCCATTTTAAAGGCGACCCAGTTATGCCAGGTTGTTTAGGGCTAGATGCTATGTGGCAACTCGTTGGCTTTTTCTTAGGCTGGTCTGGTGGCCCTGGTTTAGGCCGTGCTTTAGGTGTGGGTGAAGTAAAATTTACCGGTCAAATTTTACCTACCGCTAAAAAAGTAACATACCGCCTTGATATGAAACGTGTAATTAAACGTAAATTATTTATGGGTATGGCTGATGGCACAGTTGAAGTAGATGGCCGCGTAATTTACGAAGCAAAAGATTTAAAAGTGGGCTTATTTCAAGACACAAGCGCATTCTAAAATTAGTAATGAATGTATGCAAAAAGGCCTCCAGTTGGAGGCCTTTTTACGTTAATTCTTATTTGATGAATTAGGTTTTATACATGTTTCGGTTTTCAATTGCTTCACGCCAACCGCCTAACCATTCAGACTTAGGATCGATTTGCTGATAAGGGCATAGCTCTTTTGAGCGCCCAGCTAAACCTGCTTTAAAACCTTGAGAATGAGCTCTTTCTAAACGATCTCTTTTTTGTCTCTTCATCGGTAATATCCTCACCTTTTTTAATTATAAATTTTGTAGCATTAGTGAAATCTACATTTAATGAATAGTTAATAAAAATGTTAAATTCAAATAGCAAAATTAATTAATTTGTTTGACATTAACTAACATGCTGATGCAAAAAAATTTAACATTAATAAAAACACAGTGGTCGTACCACTTAATTTCTTACTGCTTCTTTAATTTACAATACGGCTATCTAACCGCTTAAATGCACTTATGTGCTAAGGCGTGTTCTACTTTGCTGATTTAAATATCTCCATTAAAGCGATTAAATAACTGCTTAATGAAAGCAGCTAATGGGAAGCATATAGTTGGTATTTATGGTGCTTTACCGCCTTGTCTAAATGCCAAACACCACTGCAAATTTAACCAGCAAAAATCAACACGACCTATTTATCCGACACACCTTTTTTGGCTAAGTTCCAAACAAAAATGTAATCATGACGATTTTATTGCAATTTGCCCTTTAGTTTAAAAAACAGCTTTAACGATTTATTTTTAAACAATTGGTATTTATGCTTGATTAATTAAAGTCGATCGGTCTAATATGGGTTAACTTTAAAAAGGCTATTAGGGGTTACTTATAATGAATACTGCTCAAGCACCTGCACGGCGCGGAAGACCCCCTAAAATACCTCGTGAAAACGCCGATACCAAAGCGCACCTTATTAGGGTTGGCCTAGAAACCTTAACTGAATTTGGTTTTAGCGCAACTGGCCTTGATACCATTTTAAAAAAAGCCGGCGTGCCTAAAGGCTCGTTTTATCATTACTTTAAAAGTAAAGAAGCGTTTGGTATTGCGTTAGTAAATGCCTACGATGACTACTTTATCACTAAGCTCAAAAAATATTTAACCGATAGCAATACACCGCCCCTGGAGCGCTTAATTCACTTTACGCAAAGCGCCATTATGGGCATGCAAAAATACCAGTACAAACGCGGTTGTTTGGTCGGCAATTTAAATCAAGAGCTAAATCATTTAAGTGATGAATTTAAAATCCGCCTACTACAAAGCTACGTAGCATGGCAGCAGCAAGTTGAGCTGTGTTTAAATGAAGCACAGCAACAAGGCACGATTGCTAAAACTGTTGATACGCAGCTTATGAGTGAATATTTTTGGATTGGCTGGGAAGGCGCCGTTATGCGAGCTAAACTTACCCAATCAAGTAAACCCCTTACGTTGTATACAGAAATGTTTTTACGCGCATTACTTACCTAATGCGCATTTTATTTAGCCATTAAAAACCGATCGGTCTAAAAGGATATGTTATGAGTAACTCAGTTAAAGCTATTGTAATTACAAAAGACGAAAACTACGCTGCGGCGCTTAGTGAAGTGCAACAAAGTGACCTACCAGAGCAAAACGTGCAACTTGATGTACTTTACAGCACGCTCAATTACAAAGATGGGCTAGCCATAACTGGTAAAGGCCCTGTTGTGCGTAGTTTTCCTATGGTGCCAGGCATCGATTTAGTGGGCACAGTAAGTGAAACAAGTACGGATGAATTTACTGTTGGCGATAATGTAATTCTAAATGGCTTTGGTGTGGGCGAAAAACACTGGGGTGGTCTTGCACAAAAGGCATCGCTTAATAGTGATTGGTTAATCCCCCTCCCTGCAACGCTTTCGCCAAAACAAGCAATGCAAATTGGCACCGCGGGCTACACAGCAATGCTGAGTGTTATTGCCCTTGAAAAACAAGGCATCACTCCAAGTGATGGCGAAATATTAGTGACCGGTGCAAACGGCGGTGTTGGCAGCTTTGCCATTTATTTATTAAATCAGCTGGGCTATAACGTAACCGCTGCAACAGGAAGAATGGAGCAAAGCGATTACTTAAAAGAGCTAGGTGCGTCACAAATTATTAGCCGCGATGAGCTTTCAAACCCAGGTAAGCCACTTCAAAAAGAGCGCTTTGCGGGTGCTATAGATTCGGTAGGCAGCCACACACTTGCTAATATTTGCGCTTCGCTTAAATACGGTGGTGTGGTTACTGCGTGTGGTTTAGCCCAAGGCATGGATTTACCCGCCTCTGTAGCGCCCTTTATTTTACGTGGTGTATCTTTAATTGGTATAGACAGCGTTATGCGCCCTAAAAAAGACAGAGTAGAAGCATGGGACAGACTAGCAAGCTTAGTTAAAGCCGATTACCTTGATAAAATTTCAACCGAAATTACACTTGAACAAGTTATCGAAAATGCCGAGCAACTTATGGAAGGTAAAATTCGCGGCCGCGTAGTTGTTAATTGCCAAAGTTAAGCAATTTTATCTATTAAAGCCTCGTTATTAAATTTATAATGGCATTTGTATTTTTATTAATGAGGCAACACCTATGAGCAACCAAGATCTTTACAGTAATAACCCACTGCAAGGCGTAAAATTAGAGCAAGTGGTTGAAGAACTGGTTGAGCAATATGGGTGGGAGCTACTACACGCTTATTTGCAATTAAACTGTTTTAAAAACAACCCAGATGTAAAATCGGCGGTTAAGTTTTTACGTAAAACACAATGGGCACAAGAAAAGGTAGATAACTTTTACTTATACCGTCTTAAAAACTTACCTAAACCCGACGATGTGCAATACGAATTACCGCCACGAGATAGAGTCATTCCTGCTGATCATAAACCGGGGGAGCCGTGCGAATTAAGCTTTAGTGATGCAAAGCGAATTATGGAAAAAAAGGCCACTAAACAACGCGCTAGGGCACGAAAACAACGCTCAAATGCAACTAACCCGTGGGGTAACTAAGTTAACCTCAACTCTGGATAATAAATCTATCTCTAGCAGCTATTTTCAGCGCTAACAGCGTTGAATTTACTTGCAATAGGCTAGCTATTGACGCGTAAATTCGCCTTGTTTTCACCGAAAACCGCTGGCTAGAGAATTAAGCTTAAAGATCATCATGATAAATTATGTTGGTCTATCTCTTAACCAGAGTTCAGGTTAAGTTATATTTTTAAAGCCAATGTATATTGGCTTTTTTTAGCTCTGCAATTTTAGGGCTTAGTAACCTCGTTTACGCCAAAAATCATTAACAGAGCCTTGCTCTTCAAGTGCTACGTTAAATGTTTTATCGGCAATAATTTTATTATTTAGGGTGAGTGTCATTCGCCAATCACCTAATTTATTTTCAATAGGCTCCCAAAGCGTATCACCTAAATAAAACTGCCAGTCGTTCTCTTTAATGTATTCAACGCCTTCAAAGGGCGGCATTATTTCGCCATTACTGTCTGGTATATCGGGGTGATAAATGCAAAAGTGAAGTTTTTCGCCTTTTGCTTTTTTAATATTAATTATTAAACCAAATTCAACATCAAGCTTGGCAATTACATTGGTTGTAAACTGCTCAATTTGTGGCAATGCTTTACTTTTGCTATCCCATGTAGAATAAATCCCACAACTTTGAATCGACACCTCAGGTTTTGATTTTGCCATTACACCATTCTTTACTTTAGGCTGTTAATGCACTGATTTTATAATACATGCAGCTTAAGTAAAATCACCTGATTAACAAACATACTCAATGTTGATTTATTTTTGCACATTGCTTGCACATTTAAGATCAAAAATAGCGTCAATTAGTACTTAATTGGCTGTGTATGATGAATCACACTCTCTGTAATAAAGTTAAACTATTAAAAATTTCGTTATTAAGCGCAGCAATTTCTTCTCTTGTTGCATGTGGCAGTGATGAGCAAAACCTAACAACTGCCACTGATGAAAGTACAAGTTCAAGCAGTGACAGTACAACAGCAACAAGTGGCACCAGCTCAACCGAGCAAGTGCTATGTGAATACAGTTACAATGAATACAACGACTCAACATCAGTGCAAACCACCAGCTCTGCTGATTGGGCATGCACAGGTACAACACGCGATGTAGTTGCTAATGGCATTCCCGATCATGATGTGGGCACGTTTCCTAACCCCGATAATCCAAACACCATTTCTGAGCAAACAGTGAGTGAGAGCTTTACGTTAACGCCTATACAAAGCGATACCGCAACCTTAATGGGCGGCCCTCGAGGCGTGTTAGGCATAGTATTAAATGGCGTTAAAATTGATGCCGGTACCGGCGGCAGTTGTGATGACTCTGGCAATAATTGCTCGCTTGGCGATAATAGCGGCAACTGGAGTATTGAAGCACTAAGCCAAGATACCTTTAGTTTTGGTACTGACGATAACAACGCTCACGTACAGCCCGATGGCACATATCATTATCATGGCATGCCTGAGGGATTTATCTCCCTTAGAGGCGGCAACAGCTCAACAATGACTCTAATTGCATGGGCGGCTGATGGGTTTCCTATTTATGCGCGCTATGGCTATAGCACCGCGGATGATGCAAGTTCGTCACTTAAAGTGATGACAGGTAGCTACCAACATATTAGTACTGTGAGCGATAACCGCCCTTCTACCGATATTTATCCACTGGGAACTTTTGCACAAGATTGGGAGTATGTAGCTGGCTCTGGCGATTTAGATGAGTGTAACGGGCGCTTTGGGGTGACCCCTGAATTTCCACAAGGCATATACCATTACTATGCAACCGATACTTATCCGTTTTTTCAACGCTGTGTTAAAGGCGAGCTATAAATTTACTTATAGGCAAAGTGAGCATGATGAAATTACATAAAAAAGCACTGGTTGCGCTTATTTTAGTGGCCAACATTGTTATAGCACCGGTTGTTTATGCACATTTAATGGTGGCTCAACACGGAACATTAAACGTGATTGATAACCATGCCTTTATTGTGCTCTCGCTGCCTATTTCTGCATTTAATAACCTTGATGATGATTTAAATAAAAAAGTATCTATGGATGAATTTAACGCCCATAAAAAGCAAATCAGCAAAACCATAATGCGAGGGGTTTATTTAAACGATCATCATTATAAGTTTTCTTTAGAGGGCTTATTACTAAACCCTGAAGTGTCGCATACTGATACTAATAACATTGAGTACATAACGATTACGGGCCGATATACAGTGCCTGATATAAGCGCACAGCTAAAATTAAACGTTAGGTTATTTAGTCAAAATACTGATTTAAATAAGTACCACATTACCGCTACTAACAAACAGCAAAAAATGACACATCAGTTTGCTTTAACACCGCGTACGCCTTTTAGCACAGTGTTTTAAACTAACAATTAAGTAGCCAAGGGCAGACTTAATATTAAGCTGCCCTTTTTTATTTTTACTGCGCTAATAATTTTGGATTTTTAGGAAAAAAATTCTCTGGTTGTTTTTCGCAAAGCGAAAATTCGCGGGTGTTTTTATAAGGAAGCTTCATAAATCCTGCAACCCCCACATCAGTAATGTTAACTGCATACTGCATTAATTTATTAAGTAACCGTTTAAACTCTACTTCTTTGCTTTCATCGAGTAAGCGATAGTAATGGTGTATTTTCATTCTATCTGGCAGGGCTTCAAATATAATACAGCCAGTATGATGAATTTGATTTAGCTCAAACACGCATCTAATCACTTTTTTAGGAAGTTGCAGCTGCTCATCAGGATCTTTACCATCTTCAAAGTAAGAATGTGGACGTGCAATTTCGTTTGCCTTCATACTGACAACTTCATAATCCAGCTCAGGGAGGTTATCAAACTTAAACGCCCCGGTTCCATCTCGCTCTAATTGAATAGTTTTACGCGCATCAAATAAACAACACTTAAATAAACCTTTTTGACTTATCGCTTGAGCAAGCATTACGGTATTATTAATGGCATCGGTAAAGGCTGTTTTTAAACTTTCATCATGCATAATAAGCGATGACTCAACAAACAACGACTCATCTTTCCAATGAAAACTCAATCCACCCACTACTGGGTATTTAGCTAGGCGGCTAATAGAGGCCAAAAAGGCTTTTTCGGTATCGCCGGTATCAAACAAAAACTCTTTATAGTAGCGGTCTAATTGAGCATCGTTAACATCAAGCAGTTGCTGATTATGATCGGCTTGTCGTAAAAACTGTTTGCGCGAGCTATATACTACGGTGTCTGGCTTATCACCTTTGCCAAACCAATACGGGATAGCAGGACGAGGCTCCGCTTTTTTAAGCTCAGGTAAATACGCCTGAGCCATTTTGGTAATGTTACGCATAAAGTAATCGCCTGCGCCATCGCGTATGGTTTTATTTTTAGACAGCATGCCATCAATTACATTGGCAAGTTCTTTGGGTAAGCCAAGCGAGCTTGCAGGAATGGCTTGCGCGCCAAAACGACACGACTGAGCGGAGGCAAGTGCATATAAAGTAGAAGCCACGCCTTGTTCATCAAATCGTGGCGATGACTGCTCACCCGACATTTGCGCATCACCTATAAAATACACATCGCCCATTCTGGCATTAGTAGTGCTTAAATCTCCCGACATTAAATCCATAAAATTACTGGCTATAGGCTCACCCTTACTATCAACCTGTGCGTAAACAGAGCTTCCCCAATCAACTAAAGACAGCGCATCGCTTTGCTCATCCCATACTAAGTTAGAAGGTTTAATATCGCCATGCACTATAGGTTGAGGGGTTAAACCATTTTTATGATTACGCAGGTCTGTTAATACATTACGCAGCCGCACCGCTAATTGCATAATATGGGCGGCACTAAAACGCCCTTTTTTTAGCGATACTTTTTCAAGGTCTTCTCCAATGGCGCGGGCCATCATTAAAATACCTTGCTTTTTTATACGCTCAAAAGCATAAAAAGTGGGCACTAGCGGGTTATTAATTTGCGAGAGCATATACGCTTCGTCTTCTAGGCGGTCGCGCACGCTTTGGGCAAGCGTTATACGCGAGAACTTAAACACCCAAGGTAAGGCGTTTTCGTCATTGCCAGCAAACACAAACCCAAACGCGCCTGACCCAATCATCTCTACATTTTTATACCCAAGCGCACTCAGTTGTTTAATACAAATATTAAGCCATTGACGGTGTTTTTTGGCATCTCTATGTGACAGCAAATAAACAGATTGCTCTTCGTTAATATAAAAATTGCGAATTTCTTTGGCTTTCAATACAGGCTCTTTGTTTTATAGGTTAAATAGTGAGTTAGCCACATGATTATTAGTGTTATATAGCCAGATTACAATACTCACCAGTTAGTTTTTACTCATACCTAAAAAGCTAACTAGCTTAGTGCTAAACATGCAGTATTACACCTTGCTAACAAATGTTGCATCCAATCGATTAGCTAAGCCGTATTTATACTATCTGCTTATTTTAGATAGTAAATACATAGGGATTTTAGCGATGAATAGATTAGCCTTACTTACACTGAGCACGTTATATAGCATTAGCAGCTTCGCTAATATAGAGACCCTTACTGTTTATGGGCATAGAGATGGTTTAATTGGCGAGTCTATCAGTGCCTCAAGCGGTATCATTGGTCAAGGAGAAATACAGCAGCGCCCAATGCTCAGAGGCGCCGAAATGTTAGAGCTTATTCCAGGTATGGCGGTTACACAACACAGTGGCTCGGGTAAGGCTAATCAATACTTTATTAGAGGCTTTAATTTAGATCATGGCACCGACTTTGCCACCAGCATTGAGGGCATGCCCATAAATATGCGAAGCCATGGACACGGGCAAGGTTATACCGATCTTAATTTTATTATTCCAGAAGCTATTTCAACTATAAATTACCAAAAAGGATCATACAGCGCTACACAAGGCGACTTTTCAAGTGCGGGGAGTGCGCAATTTAATTTAGCTAATAACTTAAAGCACAAGCAAATAGAGCTAAGCATTGGTGAAGATAACTATAAACGTGCAGTTGTGCTTAGTGCGGTTGATGTATCTAATGCCAAGTTAATAGCAGCAGCTGAGTGGCAAGGCTACGATGGCCCATGGGATGATATAAACGAAAACGTAAATAAAAAAAATGCCCTACTTCGTTATGTTGGCAAAGCTTTAAATGGAGATTTATCTATTACAGCAATGGCCTACGACAACACATGGCAATCAGCCGATCAAATTCCACAGCGCGCAGTGTCACAAAATATAACGTCACCATTAGGGTCGCTTGATACCACCCTTGGGGGGAGTTCGAGTCGCTATAGCCTATCAAGTGCTTGGCAAGGCAAGCATATACAAACCAGTCTTTATGCCATAAATTACGATTTAACGCTCTTTTCTAACTTTAGCTATTTTTTAAACGACCCTATAAATGGCGATCAGTTTAACCAACAAGATAGCCGCACTATTTATGGTGGTGAGCTAAGTTATCAATTTGACTCCCTTACTGCTGGTTTAAATATGCAGCACACTGCTGGGCTTGAGGTTCGCCATGACGATATAGACAAGGTAGGACTTTATAACACTAAAGCGCGAGAGAGACTCAATACAATAAGACAAGATGCCATAAAACAAACAAGCTATTCGAGTTATTGGCAAACAAAAATACTTTTCACACCTAAATTAGAGGCCACTGCAGGCGTGCGGTACGACTATTTTGATACCGATGTTAGCAGTATTACACGGGTAAATTCGGGCAAAGCAAACGATGACTTAGTAAGCTTTAAAGGCAGTTTAAATTATAAACTTACTGATTTGTTAGTCGCTTATGCAAACTGGGGGCAGTCGTTTCATTCAAACGATGCCCGCGGCACTACCATTAATATTGACCCTGTTAGCCAACAAAATGCCGAAAAAGTAGATTTACTGGTAAAAAGTGAAGGTGCTGAACTAGGCCTGCGTTTTGCCGATGATCAAAACGTTAATTTATCCGCCGCTTTATGGTGGCTTACACTCGACTCAGAGCTTTTATTTGTAGGTGATGCGGGTAATACAGAGCCCAGTGATGCATCAAAACGTTATGGTCTAGAGCTAAGTGCGTATTATTGGATTAATGAACGCTTTAGCCTAGACATGGAAGCCTCGTTTACTCATTCACGATTAGATATAAACTCTAACAACAACTACATAGAAGGTGCAGTACCTGTTGTAGCAAGTGCAGGTTTAAATTGGCATATAACGCAATTGTGGCAATCATCGTTTAGAGTGCGCCATATTGGTAAACGGATGCTTTCTGACTCGGGTGATATTCGCTCTGAACCATTAACGGTTGTAAATAGTGCTATTAGCTATAAACAAACTCACTGGAAAGTCGATTTTGAACTACTCAATTTATTTGATAGTACCGATCACGATATAGATTACTACTACGCTTCGCGCTTACCGGGCGAGCCTGCACAAGGTGTAGAAGACAATCACTTTCATCCTATTGAGCCTCGCACAGCCCGCTTATCAATTAGCTTATTGTTTTAACCGAGCAAAACACTGTATATAAAAACAGTGCGCATATAAAAGCGCACCTTAATACATTTTTTAAGGTGCATTTCGCTGAGATGGCGCTGTTTTAAAACTTTTTAACATAGCGTGGGGATCTACGTTTTTACTATGTTGGCTGCTCGCCTGTGCCCACCACATCAGTTGGCTAAAAGTACGCGAATAATAATTAAACCACGATTTTTCTTCTTCGCCCTCTTGCATTGAACCGTCGCTATTTAGCACCTCTTGTGCCTTTGGTACATGAACCATTGCAGAGACTGGCAAACACCCAAGTTCTGATAAAAAGGTACGTAAACTAATTGCGGCACGTAACCCTCCCCATTGCCCTGCCGAATAGGTGACAATAGCGCTTGGCTTATACGAGAACAAAGAACTGCCAAAATGGTTTAGCAAATCAGCTAATGCCGGGCTCATACTATGATTGTACTCTGGGCTTACCATTATATAGCCATCGGCTTGGGTAATTTTATCTGCTAAGGCTGTTAAATGTGCTGGAGCTTGGCTTTTTGCATAGGCAAAATGAGGTTTAAATACATCCTCTGAAGGAAAGTCGAGCGCGTCTATAAGCTCAAACTCGTGCTCGCTGTAGCGCTGGTTTAAACATTTGAGGCATGACTCAGCTACTCGCTCTCCTAATCGTGCTGGCTTAGGGGGTGTGCTATCTCGAACGGTGCCTAAAAAAACTAAAAATTTCATAAAAGCCTCCTTAATTGAGTGTTGTACCCACTATACCTTAAACCTAAAACATATTAAAAATGCGAGACTTTTATTTGTTTGCACAATTTTTAGCACTCTAAACAAAAATTAATAAGGGTGGCACCCATCACTTACGCTTTAATGCTAACGCCTAATCTCCACTTAATTAAATTGATAACTAACACCAAGTCCTGCCCAAAATAAGGAGCGTAAATGCTCATCACCGCTATAGTGTGCAGCATCTTTGTTTATTGCAACGCTGTAACTGGCATAGCCAGATAGCATGACATTATTTAATAGTTGATAAGATAAATTAGCAGCAAGTTTTACGTTATTAAGGCCATTGTGGCCATCACTTACATAACCACTATTAAAACCCGCCGCAGTTTGCAGCTCCAATCGCATTAAATCACTAAATGCATACTCTTTTGTAATTGCCAGCTCTATAAAAGAGCCGCTGAGCGATAACGAGTGGTAAATACTCGCCATTGCATGTATATCCCAATCATATGCATAGCTTATATCTAGGCTAAGCTCATTATCATGGGAATTTACTCCTTCCTCGCGTGCTTTTATATGGTTGTAACCTGCATACAAAGTTAGGTGCTCTGCAAGCTCAGTCGAATAAATCGCATTTAAATTTAGCTCATCGTAGTCATTATCAGTGTCTGTTGCTAACCAAGGGATAAACGTAAAGTCATTGTAATTTATTTCGCCCGCAATAGAGACTAAAGCGCTACCGGGCAAGTTATCGCGCCCTTCTGTCACATAATGGCTTTCCCATAAAGGATGAATATGAATATTTAATTTTTCATTTGCGTGGTCAGGGTGTGCAACGCTTTTTATATTCCCGCCTACACCTACCTCAAGCTCGTGTAGCAATTCATTCGCAGCGCTTTTACTCGGACCTAAAGCCAGCGACATAATACAGATCAAGTGAAAGATTTTTAAATTAGTATTCATTAAAAGGTCCAAAACCAAAAAGTTGCGCATAGTAGTGCTATTTAACGAAGCTCAGCAATAAAAAGATGCCTTTTTAAACAATTTATTTAAAAAATGGCTCACATCATTAAAAAACTAAGTAACTTGCTCATTTTACAATCTACAAGGTAGGATAAAAATGAGAAACCAGCAACGCACATGGCTGATTTATAAATATAACTCGCGCATATTGTGCAATTAACAAGCAGGTAAGCGTTTGGCTCTTTAAATCTATATATAAGTTGGTATCCTACGCGGCTTTTTGATAATCATATTAAAATAATTACCCAGAGTGTAAGGTTAATTAGCCAAGGTGGGGCTCTCGCTGCATGGCACGTAAAGTGGCAGCAATCTAGGTTCAACATAATAAAACGTTGTTCTAAATTTAAAAGCAAATATTAAGGTAACAGTATGCGATTTGGCCCAGGATTACTTGTAACAGCCGCATTTATTGGCCCCGGAACAATCACAACGGCAAGTGTTGCCGGTGCAAACTTTGGGTTTGCATTAATTTGGACATTACTTTTTTCGGTTATTGCCACTATTTTGTTGCAGTCTATGGCTGCTCGATTAGGAGTAGCAACAGGGCAAGATTTAGCACAAGCGTTACGTGCACACATTAAAACCCCTTATCTTAAAGCGCTTGCTAGTTTTTTAGTAATAAGTGCTATTGGTGTAGGTAGCGCTGCATATGAAGCCGGAAACCTCAGTGGTGCAAGTATGGGGCTAGTTGGTATTTTCCCAGGGGTAAGTGCACAAATATGGACGCCGTTAATTGCTGTATGTAGCGCTATTCTTTTATACAGTGGTAAGCACAAAGTGGTAGAAAATGCATTAATACTGCTGGTGATCCTTATGAGCCTGGTATTTATATCTACCCTAATTATGGCTGCGCCACCAATGGCTAAAGTCCTCGCTGGGTTTATACCTACAATGCCAAGTGGCTCAATTACAACGGTATTGGCCCTCATTGGCACAACCATTGTACCGTATAACTTATTTTTGCACTCTGGTGTTTTGGCAGCGCAAGATCATTCTAAAAGTGATAAAGACACTGTTATTAAACAAACTAACTTAGATACAGGTTTATCAATTACGCTCGGTGGGGTGATCACCCTTGCCATTTTATCAACCGCGTCTGTTGCCTTTTATGGCACCGATGCCGGTAAAATTAGTGCAGCAAATATGGCCGTGCAACTTGAGCCATTACTTGGCGAAGCAGCGCATTACTTTTTTGCTATTGGCTTATTTGCCGCAGGATTAACCAGCGCAATAACCGCCCCATTAGCAGGCGCGTATGCGGTATGTGGCATGCTTGGTTGGTCAAGCGAAATGAGTAACACCCGTTTTAAAACAGTCGCCATTACTATTTTAGCTTTTGGTGCATTTGTGGCCTCACTGGGGCTTGACCCTGTTGCAGTAATTATATTTGCACAAGCTGCAAATGGATTACTACTGCCCATCATTACCGCGTACTTGGTGTGGTTAGTGAATCAAAAATCAGTCATGGGAAAATACACCAACTCAACACTTTTAAATGTGGTTATATTACCCGTGCTACTACTCATTTTTTCGTTAAGTTGTTACAAGCTATCAGGGTTAATTTTTTAAAACCAATTAACGTTTAACCATGAGCATGCCCATGGTTAAACATACAACCTGCGCTGCCTTGGCTGCTTTCAACTTGAATGGTGGCGTGTTCAATGTCAAAGTGGTCATGTAAATGGTGCTGTACTTCAATTAAAAAGTCGTTATTTAATGCGTTGTTGTCAGTTACTAAGTGAACAATAAGCGCAGACTCTGTGGTACTTAGTGGCCATACACGTAGCCCATGCACACCTGTTACATGCTCAATACTTAAAAAATACTGCTTTAGTTTTTCTATACTAATATTTTTGGGTACGGCGTCTGTGGCGTAATTGAGCGAGTCTTTAAATAATCCCCATGTGCCAATAAACACAATCACGACAATACTCAAACTTACAACAGGGTCTACCCACTGCCAGTTTTTAAATAAAATAACAATGCCGGCAATTACCACACCTAAAGACACCGCAGCATCGGCCGCCATATGTAAAAAAGCACCTCTAATATTTAAATCGTGCTTTTGCCCCTGCACAAACAACAACGCAGTTAATGTGTTAATTACCACACCTATAAGCGAAACCACTATAACCGTCATGCCTGTAACCGGCTGGGGATTTTCAAAACGCTCTATGGCATGCCAAGCTATGCTAGCAAGGGCAGCCATAAGTAAAACAGAGCTCATTAAAGACGCTAACACCGTTGATTTTTTATAGCCAAAGGTGCGCTTGTCGGTAGCTGCTTTACTTGCCAAAACATTTGCCCCCCACGCAAGTAATAAACTAACCACGTCGCTTAGGTTATGTCCTGCGTCGGCTAAAAGCGCGAGGGAGTTGGCAAAAAAACCGTACCCGGCTTCTATCACGACAAATATAAGATTGAGTAAAACGCCTATAGCAAACGCGCGATTATAGTGACTAATATGATGGCTGTGATCGTGACTCATGTTGCTCCTTACATAGTAAATAACTTGATTAACCTGAGCTGTGAAAAATCTATTTTTAGCGCTCGCTGTGTTTAATTTATAAGGTTAATGAGGTATGTGTTCGGAAAAGTTTAAGTGTACCTAATAAATAAAACAGCCCATAAATACTGCATACAATTGAGCTTACAATCCAAAATACAATGGAGTTGTGATGAATTAACTGACTGGTTGTTACAAAAGGAGCGATTAACCCTGCTATCCCCCTTAGTAAATAAACACCTGTTATTAATACCAAAGCCGTTTTTAAAAAAGGCAGCTTTAAAATAACACCCGCGCCAGAGAGCGCATACATGCCCCATATAGCAAGTATGGCTGATATAATTAAAGTAACAAAGGTAGGATACGTACTTCCCTGCTTAGCCAACTGCGCCATGTGCTCACCAGCACCAAAAAAGCGATACCAATCAGGGCCGCCAAAAATACAGGTAATATGTAAAAGTGACGCTATAAAACTTAAAACCCCCGCTATAACCAATAGATTATTAAACTTCATATAGTTATAAACCTAAGTTATTGGCTTAGGTAAGCAACAAAACCAATTAACGCTGCGTAAAAGCTAAAACCAACTAAACATATTAGGTAAACGTTTTTAGCTTTATTTGCCTTAAAGCTCATATAATCTTTAATGTCAGCTTTAAACTTACCAAAGGTGAATACGTTTAAAATTGCACAGCCGGTAGAGTACAAAATAAACCCTAAAATGGTTTCTATCATTAGCCACATAACAATATCTAAAGCAATGCTCATAACACTCATCCATTAAGTAATGTAAAAACAGCGTATCAAATCTATAGTTGATTATCAGCGAATTTATAGCGTTAAGGTGTAACAATAAATTTCGTAAGCCCTATTAATTGCCCAGACTCAGTTACCACTTTTACTTGCCACTTACCTTTAGCATCATGCGGAAAATTTACTTTATGAGTCCATGCTCTGTAGCCTTGTTTTCGCCCGCCATTAATATTGAGCGTAATTCTGTCGACCTCTTTTTTATTGTGTATCCATACATGAAATATTTTTTCGTTTAGGCCTCTTGGCGCTTTTACTGCGGTCCATGTGTATAACCCTTCATGATGAAGTGTATATAAATCAAGAGTATCAATGCTACCTAGCGGTTTTTTATGCTCAACATCTACTTTGTGTGCCAAGGTAATATCGGTTAAACGCAGGGCTGCTGGCGGAACATAACTGCGAAGCTGCCAAACCCCAGCGCTTATTACACATAAGATTAAAACTAAAATAGGAAAACGCCACCAGCGCGCATCAGGCATTAAGTTTGTTAAGCTAGGTAAAGTAATAAGCACTGAGGTTACAAGCGCAATTGCTAAGCTTTGGCTCGTAGTTAGGTTTAATAAAATAGGTAGCGTAACAAGCAAAACCACAAATAATGCAAAGTTATGAAATACTGTAAACAGCGTGCGGTTTTTAGCTAACTTTTTATAGTAAAATGGATCTATTACCGATATAAAGGCACATATAATAATCAGCGATGTAAAGAGTGCTTGTGGGTGATCCCACTGAGTAACCGCTAAAAAAAACGGTAACGCAAAAAATAGGCTTTCTTGTTGCACCATTTGCAGTGCAAAGCGCATTACATTAGGAGATACGGCGACCCCAAAGCGCTCTTGTACTTTATCGCGTAGCCAATTGTCGATGATCAACCAAAACCAGCTCACCAGTAAAACAATGGCAATAACCTGCGAGAACGACTCTTTTCTATCAACCATTACATAGCTTGCAACACCTGAGCAAAACGCCAATACAGCCAATAGCCCTGGTCGCTTTTGCATTGCCACTATAAATTGAGTAATGAGATTTTTTAGTTTGTTCATTTATTTTAGTGTCCGTACATAATGTACTTTATTATTATCAAGTTAGTTAAGTCAGTGTAACTAAGCGTAGATGAACAACACATAGATGCCTGCGGGTATTATTGTTAGTTGTTGCATTAAAAACCACTCCCTTTTAACCGCTATTTTAATAAATAAGTGCCTATAACTCGCCGTAAAATTACAGTAATTTTTAAAACTGTAATTTTAAGCGTTAATTAAAATAAGGGTTACAGCCGTGCCTGAATTTTATTAATGCGCAACGTGAATTTGCCACAACAAACACTTCTAGACGTCTAAGCACCTATAAATTATACGCTGCACTATTTTTTTACATGCCCAAACACAGGTATATGTTCTCTCAGTAACACATTTAATTTATATAAATGAATCAAACTCATGTTTTATGTGAAATTAAACCGTTTTTATTAAAGCACCAATCAACGTATAAATTATCCATCGGCCAGCGCTTATAAGCATTAAGCCTGTTTATTACAAAACCACTCTTTGAGCACGCTAAAGGCTCAGGTTTTAAATATACAATATGGATAGAGTCACCATGAGTAAAAACATTACATTTAATATTAAAAGTCAGCGCCTTGATGAAAACTACCAACCCGCTGAAAACACCCGTATTACCACTAATTTTGCAAACTTAGCACGAGGCGAACACCGCCAACAAAACTTACGAAAAGCGCTAAATATGATCACCAACCGCTTTAACACCCTTGCTAATTGGGATAACCCAACCGCTGAGCGCTACAGCGTAGAGCTTGAGATTATTTCTGTAGATATTGGTTTAGATGAAAACAGCCAAAGCTTTCCTTCTATAGAAATATTAAAAACGAATATTATTGATACCAAAACAAACAAGCGCATAGAAGGTATTGTTGGTAATAACTTTTCATCATACGTTCGCGACTACGACTTTAGCGTGTTACTTCAGCAACATAATAAAAATAAACCACAATTTAGTATTCCCGATAATTTTGGTGAGCTGCATGGTAAGTTATTTCAATCGTTTGTAAGCTCCAACACCTATAAGCAACACTTTAAAAAGCCACCGGTAATATGCCTCAGTGTGTCAGATAACAAAACCTATCATCGCACTGCCAACCAGCACCCTATTTTAGGTATTGAATACCAACCAAACGAATCTTCGTTAACAGAGCAATACTTTAAAAAAATGGGCCTACAGGTGCGTTACTTTATGCCTGCAAATAGTGCCGCACCTTTTGCCTTGTTTTTCTTTGGTGACTTACTAAACGATTACACCAACCTTGAGCTAATAAGCACCATTAGCACAATGGAAACCTTTCAAAAAATTTATCGCCCAGAAATTTATAACGCCAATGCCAAAGCGGGTAACGCCTTTAAGCCTAATTTAAAAAATGCCGACCACTCACTTACGCAAATTATTTACGACAGAGATGAGCGCAGTAAATTAGCCGCCGAGCAAGGCAAGTTTGCTGAAGAGCATTTTATAAAACCGTATAAATCAGTGCTTGAGCAATTTACATTAGCAAACGTTTAACCTTATTTTAATAAAGGGTCACTCTTATTATGAAAACATTATTACCTACATCTACAGCTGGCAGTTTACCAAAGCCCTTATGGCTTGCAGAGCCAGAAACCCTTTGGTCGCCGTGGAAGCTTCAAAACAACGAACTTATTGAAGGCAAAAAAGACGCCCTGCGCATTGCACTTCACTCACAACAACTCGCTGGTATTGATATAGTGAGCGATGGCGAGCAAACACGCCAACATTTTGTAACTACATTTATAGAGCACCTAAACGGTGTTGATTTTGAAAAACGAAAAACGGTAAAAATACGCGACCGTTACGATGCAAGTGTACCAAGCGTAGTGGGCCCTGTTAGCCGCCAAAAACCTGTATTTGTAGAAGACGCTAAGTTTTTGCGCTCGCAAACTAACCAACCTATAAAGTGGGCACTACCCGGCCCAATGACCATGATAGATACACTTTATGACGACCACTACAAAAGCCGCGAAAAACTAGCCTGGGAATTTGCCAAAATACTCAACCAAGAGGCCAAAGAACTAGAAGCCGCAGGTGTTGATATTATCCAATTTGATGAGCCCGCGTTTAATGTTTTTTTTGATGAAGTAAACGATTGGGGCATTGCCTGTTTAGAGCGCGCAATTGAAGGGTTAAAATGCGAAACTGCTGTGCATATTTGTTATGGCTACGGCATTAAAGCCAACACCGATTGGAAAAAAACACTTGGCAATGAATGGCGCCAGTACGAAGAAGCTTTTCCTAAATTACAGCAATCAAATATTGATATTATCTCACTTGAGTGTCACAACTCACACGTACCTATGGACTTACTTGAACTAATTCGCGGTAAAAAAGTAATGGTAGGCGCTATTGATGTTGCCACCAATGAAATAGAAACACCCGAAGAAGTAGCCGCTACTTTACGCAAAGCCCTACAGTTTGTAGATGCCGACAAACTCTACCCCTGCACAAACTGCGGCATGGCCCCGCTTTCGCGCGAAGTTGCGAACGCTAAGCTTAATGCATTGAGTAAAGGCGCGGAAATAGTAAGAAAAGAGCTATTAACGCAGTAAAGCTTGCTTTAAAACCAGCTATGTAATTAAAACCTGCGCACTTATTTTAAAATTAAGTGCGCTAATACGTATAGCTACAAAGGGGCTTGCAAGCTCAAGCGTATGTTTAGCAAAGTTGATTCAGGGTGCTAATTAGCTTTACTAAATTAAATTAAAATTTGTATGTAAAATATTAACATTGCAACAGTAATAAACGTAAGAAGTCCAATAACCACAGTCCGCTCAGGAATAGAATGAACTATCAGTGATGGCATTTTTTTAAAAACAGGAAAAGTTGGAAAAAAGAAAACTGAATGCTTTTCAAAATTTTTATATTTATCCCACACCTTTGAGATAAACAGCTTGATACCTGAGAGATACATCAATACAAAGGTAGAAGCCCCAAGCACTTCTACCATGGCCATAAGTTCAATACTAACCACTATTTCTGGCCCAGCTAACAGCATGACTATGATTACCGCTAAAGCGTGCCAAAACCCCTTTGACATCGCTATTTTTATACTATCAAACACCAAATTTTCCTTGTAAAGCTAACGAGCAGTGACGTAGCTGCATAATTGCGAAGAGCCGCTGCGTTACTGTCCCAGTGAACGTGTTTAGCGTTTTGTTATATGCCGTTTTTTCTACGTCCATCTTCATAAAGAACAAAACAGTCTGCACTAATTTTACGAGACTGTTTTTGTACTTCGCACTCTAGTAAAGCTCTTTTGTTGGCGAGTTCTTGATTCGGATATCCATACCCATAGCCACCTACCCATGCGCCGTCTTTTTCCACGGCAACTGCATAAGCTTTCTGATTCCTATAATTTAGATATCTTTTTATATCACTATCCATTTCCGTTTTTGTAGCTTCTGGAATTGATTTTGTAGCGCAAGAACAAAGAACAACTATTGATAATGGTATTAGAAAAAGCTTCATTGTTTAAAACTCCTTTTTAGGCATATGATGAGCCTGTAGATTAACTCGTTATTAAATTTGTTTTTATTGATTAACAAACCATAGCTGAGTTCCTATTTTGGTTCAATTGATTACTGTATTTTTACGCAGAATATTGAAGTGTTTGATATTGTTTTAATTGGCGTTTTTAAGGGATTACGAGTGTTTGAGTGTCCCTTATTTAGGGTAAAAGGGGGTAATCTCCCCAAAAAATAATAGAAGCCAATGTAGAATTTTCTCTTTTTGTAAACACAGGAGAAAATTATGAAAAAAACACATTTTACAGACAGCCAAATCCTTGCCATTTCAAAACAAGCAGAAAGCGGCGTGCCTATTCCTGAGCTGTGCCGCGAACATGGCATGGGCAATTCAACCTTTTATTAATGGCGCGCTAAATACGGCGGTATGGATGCGTCTTTAATGACACGAATGAAAGAACTTGAAGATGAAAATCGTCGTTTAAAGAAAATGTATGCTGAAGAGCGGTTAAAATCTGATGTTATTCAAGAGACAATGGCAAAAAAGTGGTGAAGGCTTCTGAGTAAATTATTAAATCTGAAAATCATTAAATTTGACACCCACTTTATTAAATCTGACACCCATTACCTAGATTCTAATTGGAAGTGCACCACCTAATTCATTATAGACTTCATTTGGTGTTTTAAATCCTAAACATTTTCTAGGGCGATTATTTAGTTGCTCCTCTACCTTTTTTAATTGCTGATGGCTTACTTTGCTAATGCCGCGCTTTTTGCGGCGAACTTAGGCAACTTGTTAGTGAGCATCTTTAATTGGCCAGATGAACTTACGAGCCACGAAAAACACTACAACGCCTATTACTGCAGCGGCAGTTCCGCCGAAAAGTAGTGCGACCGGCCACATAGAAGCACCACCACCTTGGTAAGGCACAAAATACTCTGTATATAACAGTGAACCTAATAGGCCCAACCAAGGCACTGCACCTGCAACAAAAATTGCTAATTTGTGCCTCATATACTTGGCGACCAACAAACCAACTAAACTCGATAAAGTTATTAAAATATACCAAATATTCATGTTAAGCCTCCTGCTCACTAACGCCCTAATAATGGGCAAAAAATTGTTGGCTAAAATGTTGAGGAACGAAAACAGCCAACTGTTTTTTGTCCTTATTAATTAGCTTGTTAGCAAGCTATTGAACCACAAGTTTAACGGATTTACCTACATTAAGTCTGTGTGATACCAGAAATATATCTAATGTTAAATTTAATGGCTCTATCTCTGATTTTTGAGGCTCTAGCCAAGGGAATACCAATTTCATTACTCCATTATCTATACGTCCAGTCATGGGCGTATCCGGAAATATTAAATCAGGTTGTTTTCCTTCGGTGAGTCTAACGTAAACACCAAAATCTGAAATTTTATATGAACTGCTTTCTGGAAGAGATACGCTTAACTCTATAATTCCGAAATCAGAACAAGCTGAACTTCGTTTGCCTGATCCCCGAGACAAACTACTTAATTCCACTACTGGCTCTGGCACTAGCTCCCAAAAGTAACCGTTTTCGGGTTGTTCAAGGGTAACCGCATTCCAACTATCGGGAATTGGGGTAAACATTCTCCAACCAGCAATTGAACAGGAAAGACTGTTGAATGAGACCAGATTACAAAGTAGTAAAAATAATAGTGAGTATTTCACCGAGCTTTCCTTGCTTGCTAACGCCCGCCTAACACGCAATGTGTTGGCATAGCTTTTTGCGTTGTTTGCCAAAAACATGATAACGTAACATTGTCGGAGTTTAGGCGCTTGTTATATAACCTTACTTTGTTTTATTTCTTGTTTCCATTAACGTGATACGAGCATTAACTTTTTTAATCGCATGAGCAACATAATAATAAAGAACAAAAAATGCTGATATACCTGTTATTAAAGCGGCTGGTATAGGCGGAATAGTTAGAGTAAGGATGAGCGCGGTTGTGGAAATTCCAATGACAATAAGCCATGTGTGGGTTGCACTGAAAAGTTTTCGATTTTGTTGCTCGATAATTTTTATACTTTGATCTATATCCATAAACACAAACCCCTTGGGGTATATAACGCCGTTTTAAGCGGCTAATTGCAGTTGGCTAAAATAAGTGAGGCACGAACAAAAAGCCAACTGTAATTTGTCCGACTTGAAAACCCTTGTTAGGCAGCATTAAACAAACTTAATTATAGTGAGTAATAATTGCTCTCATCACCTTCGATTGAAGTTCATAAGTCTCATCACCGCCATTAGTTAAAATAACAATTTCAAGATCATGCTTCGGATAAAAAAATAATTCTGCTTGATAGCCATCTTGTGAACCGCCATGAGAATAAAAAGGCTCATCACCCCAACCTATAATCCAACCTAAACCAAAGGTGCCATCATTACCTGCATCACTATGCACTTTTGTCATCGAAATTAACGATTTTTGACTAATAATTTGTCCCTCTTTCATGCGACAATAAAGTTGTTCAGGTCTTCAATACTACTGACTTGAGCCATTGCCCCTGTGGTATATTGACGAATACCAAAAATAGATTCCGTTTTAGCATAATTAAGAGCGTCATTAGGCTTAATAGTGACGCCTTTCTCGACAATGTAGCTATTTTTCATATTTGCAGGAACAAAGATATTCTCACTCAAATATTCTGAAAAACTAACTCCGCTAACCTTTGCTATAACCTCAGCTAACAATACGTAACAACTATTACAATAAATCGCTTTATCGAAAGCTTGTGGTTTAACCTTAATCATATTTGAGGAAATAAACTTTATAACATCCTGATTTGTTGATGAATTTACTAAGTTCAGGTTTGAATCAGAGAAGAAGTCATCAGAAATATACACCCTATGAGATAGTAAATGCTTTATCGTAATATCTTCCCAACCTGTGGGTAGCTCTTGAATGTATTTGGTTATTTGATCGTCTAGAGAAAGCTTTTTCTGCTCAACTAACTTCATAATTGCCAGTGCAGTAAAAGGTTTACTAATTGAGCCAATTCTAAACCCTGTATGAGAGCTAATCGAATTATTATTAACTTTATTAGCAAGCCCTTTACTTAACTGATAAATAATTTCATTATTTTTTTTAACTAAAACACTAACACCTGGCTGGTCTTCTTTTTGCTTTGAAAGTATTACATTTAAGTTATCTACAAGAGCGCTTTTATCTTGAGAATGTACAACACCAATTGCAGGTGTGCTTGCTAAATAGATAAGTAAAATCAGAAAAACTTGAGTTATAATTTTTTGCATTATTTCTTCTTCCTTGACTGAGGCACAACTTAACCAGCTGCCTAACTTTCCAATAACGGGCGCAGACATGTGGGGCATAATGGCGCAGCCGCCCCGCGTGTATGCGTCCCAGCGAACGCAGTGAGTGTGTTGATTGGCTTGTTAGCCACGCTTTGCTTACGAAGCACTTTTTTGAAATTTGCGCATAGCTCTGAGGACATTAACAATGGGCAATGTCGCGAAGACAACATAAATAGCTACGAACAGCAAAAGGTTTAAATAAGCTAAATAAGCCAACAACCCAATTAAGATTTGTACTACACCAGATAATAAAAAGCTATTGCCTACGTAATTGCAGAAAGCATGTAGGTCGGCAATTTTAGAAAAGTCGATGCCGTTAAGTACATCCGCTTTTTGCTTAAAGGTAAGTAAATAGCCAATGATTAAATATATAAAGCCACTTAGGCAAGATATTAAAAGAATTAGAAAACCTGTATCCATGGAAAATCCTTTTTAGTGGCTAACAATTTTGTCTACGACATTTGTCGTTTTATAAACCGACAAAACAGTGCATTTATCTTAACCATCAAATAAACACCTGTAAACAATTAGTTAACTGGAAAATATTTTTTTAATCAATGCACAAAAACACCGAAATGGTGGAGATCAGTAATATTGGACAAAACAACAAGCACTGTCTATATATACAGTTAATTTTTACTAGAGATTCATATCATGAAATCATCTTTTTTAACTATGATAGCCGAACAAATGTATCTAAAGCGTTATGCTAAAAGTACCATTAAAGCGTATTTATACTGGATAGCTTCGTTTATTCGATTTAACTCTATGAGGCACCCAACAACAATGAGAAATAATGAAGCCGAACTTATTTTGAATCACTTAGTCAACCAAAAAAAGTGGCTCCTAACACTCAAACCAAGCCTTAAATGCGTTGAGCTTATTATTTAAAGAGGTGATTCAAAAGCCACTCTTATTAGGCATTTTTTAAAACAAAAAAGCACAGCCTACAAGGGCCATGCTTTTTAAATTCAAGCGTAAAAACTTAATTTACAAACGAATCCCGCCGTCTATTTCTACCACGCGACCTGTAAAAAAGTCGTTTTCGATTATGTATTGTGCGGTATGGGCAATTTCGTCGCTTTCGCCTAAGCGCCCTACGGGTGTTACTGCAAGCATACGCTGTTTGGCTTCGGGTTTCATGGCGTCGGTCATAGCGGTACTTATTACACCTGGTGCAATAGCGCCTACACGTATACCAAAACGGCCAAGCTCTTTAGCCCATGTGGTGGTAAGTGCCACTACGCCTGCTTTTGATGCCGCGTAGTTTGTTTGGCCTATGTTACCTGCTCGCGCTACGCTCGACATATTCACTATTACGCCGCCTTTGCCTGATTCAATCATGTGGCTTGCAGCTTCGCGCCCTGCTAAAAATACGCCAGTGAGATTTACATCAATCACTGATTGAAATTGCTCAAGGGACATTTTTTTTACCACTTTGCCGTCTTTTGCTTTTATAAACATGCCGTCGCGTAAAATGCCAGCGTTGTTTATAAGCACGCCAATGTGGCCAAAATCGCTATTAATGGTATTAAATACGTTTTCTACTTCGCTCTCAACAGTTACGTTTGCGGCGTAGCTTTTAATAGTGCCAGATACACCTTCCAGCTGTGTTAGTTTCTCGCACGCTGTGTTTAATAACTCTTGCGCCATATCTATAAGTGCGATGTTAGCGCCCATAAGGGCAAATTTTTGCGCCATTGCAAAGCCTAAGCCTTGTGCGCCACCGGTTATTACTACCGTGTTATTTTTAATTTCCACGCTTTGCTCCTACTTAGAAAACAGTTTAAAAATGGCGCTAAAATCATCACTGCCAGCACCTTGGTGCTGTAGCATAGTGTATAAATTTTTAGCCATTGAACCCATTGGGGTTGAAGAATTACTTTGCTGCGCGGCTTCCATGGCAAGTCCTAAATCTTTAGCCATTAAATCGACCATAAAGCCCGGTTTGTAATCGTTACTTGCAGGGGCTGTATCCATTACGCCTGGGCATGGGTTGTAAAGTTCAAGGGTCCAGTTACGGCCAGAGCTTGCAGTCATAATGTCGCTAAGTACTTTTGCATCTAGCCCATTATTAATACCCATTTGCAGGGCTTCGCTCGTACCTGCCATTAAAATACTGAGAAGCATGTTGTTACATATTTTTGCAACTTGTCCTGCGCCAATATCGCCTGCATGAAATATGTTTTTACCCATATCATTAAGTACAGGTTGTGCGGTATTAAACGCGGCTTTACTACCACCAACAATAAACGTAAGCGTGCCTGCGGTTGCTCCAGCAACACCGCCCGATACCGGTGCATCTACAAAGCTAATACCCTGCTCGCCAAGTGCGCTGCCAACCACACGGGCCGACTCTGCATCTATTGTTGAGCAATCTATCACTAAGGTGTTGTTGCTAAGCACATTAATTAAGCCGCTATCGTCGTTATTGCCTAAATAAAGTGATTTAACATGTTTGCCCGCAGGTAACATACTAATAAGTATATCGGCATTGGTTGCACATGCATTTGCATTATCAGCTGCGTGTGCGCCTTTACTTGCAAGTTCATTTAAGACCGACTGGTTTAAATCAAATGCTGTAACATTATGGCCGGCTTTAATTAAGTTAGCCGCCATTGGGCCGCCCATATTACCTAAGCCGATAAAACCAATATTGAGTTTAGTCATCGTCTTTCCTTTATGTGTGTGTTGGGGTGTCTAAGCCATTGAGTGGGTGATTTTCGCCAAAACGGTTAGCAAAAAAGCTCTCTATTATGGCTTGTGGTACTTCACTCAGTGTTTTGTATTGCCAATTAGGCGCGCCGTCTTTATCTATTAATAGTGCTCTTACGCCTTCTTGAAATTCACCTACTTCGCCAGCGCGTACCGACATACCCAGCTCCATTTTAAAGCACGCTAGTAAGCTTTTGCCTTTACTGGCTTTTAGCTGCTCACTTACTAGCGCGCAACTTAGTGGGCAACCATGCTTAAGTGACTTTTGGGCGCGTTGCAGCCATTTATCGTCTGTAGCTAGGCCTAAAATATAATCAACTTGTTCTTGTAGCGTATTAAGTTCAGCTAATTTTTGAATGGTTGCTAAGTTAGCTTTAATATTGCCTTTGGGCATACGCGCAGATTGGTTATCTAAATCGGTTAATAATTTAGTCAAACGCTCATGATTTAAACTTGCGGTTTTGCCCCACTTAGCCGCTAAAATTTGCGCTAGCATGGCATCATATTTAGTGCTGTCGATAAAGTGATCGGCAAGCGATACAAAGCGTGCATCTTCACAATTAATAGAGGCCGATGTTAGCCCTAAAAATAGCCCGACGCTTTGTGGCATTTTATGTAAAAAGTAACTACCGCCTACATCTGGGTATAAGCCTATGGTTTGCTCTGGCATAGCAATGCGCGATGTTTCGGTTACTACGCGGTGGCTAGCACCGGCCATTAGGCCTAAACCGCCCCCCATTACTATGCCGTGCCCCCATACTAAAAGTGGTTTTTCGTAGCAATGAATAAGGTAGTCAAGCTGGTACTCTAGGGTAAAAAAGTCTTCCACTAAGCTTGTTGGTTTACCTTGCGCCATTGCATGATGAAGACTCACTACATCGCCACCGGCGCAAAATGCTTTATCCCCTGCGCCTTTTAACAATACCATTGCAATTGCATCATCGCTTTGCCAAGCCCGCAATTGCGGCTCGAGTAATTTGATCATGTCAAAATTAAGGGCGTTTAATGCTTTAGGTACGTTGAGTGTAATAACCCCAATTAAGCTGCCGTTTGCTGCACTTGCCGTTTCAAATAGCACGGGGTCATCGGCATTATTTAATAACGTTAAATTACTCATTAGCCATTTACCCAATTTGCGCGGCGTTTCTCTAAAAAGGCATTAACGCCCTCTTGTTGATCTTGTGTATCAAACAAGCCAACAAACAATTCACGCTCAAGTGGTAATACACTCGCCATAGGTTGATGGCGGCCTTTTTGAATTAATGTTTTACACGCAGAAACCGAGCTTGGGCTTTGCTCGCTTACTTGATTGGCAAGTTTTAACGCCGCTGCAAAGCTTTCGCCTTGTGGGACTACTTCCTCTACTAAGCCAATTTGCAGGGCTTTATCGGCTTTTAAGCGCTCGCCACATAAAATCATTCGTTTTGCCCAGCCTTCGCCGACAAGCCATGCTAAATTTTGCGTGCCACCCGCGCACGGTAACAAGCCCACTTTTGCCTCTGGCAGTGCTATTTGTGCTTGCTCTTCTGCTATACGAATATCACACGCAAGCGCTACTTCTAACCCGCCGCCCATGGCATAACCGTTAATGGCCGCAACCGACACCCCTGTAAAATTAGTCAGTGCTTCAAAGGCTTCACCAAATACACGTGACATATCAGCGGCAACGCCTTTATCGCCACTGGCAAATACGTTTAAATCGGCACCGGCGCTAAAAAACTTTTCGCCTTCGCCAGTAAGCACTAAAGCATAAATGTTTTTGTTGTTATTAAGCTCGTTAACTTTGTTTTTTAAATCAATTAAGGTGTCTTTTGTCCAGGTATTAGCTGGTGGGTTAGACATAGTTAAAATAGCAACATGGCCTTCGGTAGTCAGTTCAATACTCGGGTTAGATTGTGACATAACTTGCTCCTTATAAAACGTCGCTTGCAGACTCGGCTAAAATACGGCGCGCTATAATTACGCGCATTATTTCGTTAGTACCTTCTAAAATTTGATGAACGCGCACATCACGTACATGGCGCTCAAGCGGGTATTCTTTTATGTAACCGTAACCACCATGTACTTGCAGTGCCTCGTTACACACGTTAAAGCCAACATCGGTGGCAAAACGTTTAGCCATGGCGCAATAAGTAGTTTTTTCACTATCGCCGGTATCAAGTTTAAATGCCGCCAGCCTTACCATTTGGCGCGCAGCTACAAGTTCGGTATTCATATCTGCAATTTTAAATTGCAAAGCCTGAAACGCAGCTAAGGGCTTACCAAATTGAGTGCGCTCTTTTAAGTATTCTTTTGCCGTGTTTAGCGCAGCTTGTGCAGTACCAATTGAGCATGTGGCAATATTAATACGCCCGCCATCTAAGCCTTGCATGGCAAATTTAAAGCCTTCACCCTCTTTACCTAATAAGTTATGCGCCGGAATACGTACATCTTCAAAACTAATTAAGCGTGTTGGTTGTGCGTTCCAACCCATTTTTTCTTCTGCTTTACCGTACTCAACGCCTTGTGCGTCACCAGGGACTACAAATGCCGAAATACCCGCAGCGCCTTCGCCACCGGTACGTGCCATTACCACTAGCACTTCGGTTTCGCCCGCACCCGATATAAACATTTTTGAGCCGTTAATAACGTACTCATCACCTTCAAGCACAGCTTTTGTTTTTAGTGATGCTGCATCTGAGCCCGCCCCTGGCTCTGTTAAACAATAAGAGGCAAGTAGCTCGCCCATTACTAGTTGCTCTACGTATGCATCTTTAACTGCATCTGTACCAAAACTTGCTACCATCCAGGTGGCCATATTATGAATAGTTAGCATGGCCGTTGTAGCTGTACAGCCCATCGCAAGCTGCTCAAATATAATGCTTGAATCTAAGCGTGATAAACCAAGGCCGCCGGCTTCCTCTGGCGTGTATAAACCGCAAAAGCCAAGCTCGCCCGCCGCTTTAATTGTATCTTTAGGAAAAATATGCTCGCGGTCCCACTTTGCTGCATGTGGAGCAAGTTCTGATTCTGCAAATTGGCGTGCAGTTTCTGCAAAGGCTTGTTGATCTTCTGATAAGTTAAAGTCCATGGTAGACCTCTTTAATTGTGTTGTTAGTGTGTCCCATTAGGGTAAATGAGTGAAGAGCGGCAAAGGCTGATGTGTGTGTTCTAGTTGCTTGTCAGCAGATTTAGCCTTTGCGCCCTTCTTTATTATTTTTGAGTGTGTTTATTTTAAATTAATGCTCATGTTTGGACCTGAAGCGATGTCATCTTCAAACCAACGTGAAGTAATGGTTTTAGTTTCTGTGTAAAAACGTATACCTTGCTTACCATAGGTGTGCGTATCGCCGTAAAACGAGCCTTTCCAACCCGTAAACGAGAAAAACGGCAGCGGCACCGGAATAGGCACATTAATACCCACTTGCCCTACTTCAATTTCGTGTTGAAATTTACGAGCCGCAGCACCACTTGAGGTAAATAACGAGGTACCGTTGCCGTACGGGCTTTCGTTAATAAGAGCAATTGCCTCATCAAGCGTATCTACAAACATACAGGCAAGCACAGGGCCAAAGATTTCTTCTTTGTATAAGTCCATGTCTTTTGTCACATCGGTAAATAGTGTTGGGCCAACCCAGTTACCTTGATCAAAGCCCTCTACTGTGTAGTTTGAACCATCAATTAAACAGGTGGCGCCTTGCTCCTTACCGCTTGCTATAAGCGATAAAATACGCTCTTTTGCTGCTTTTGATGTTTGTGGGCCGTAGGCTGCGTTTTTGTCATCCCACACGCCTGGGCGTACGTTTTCAAAGCCAGCTTTTATTTCATCTACCCACTCACTTGCTTGCCCTACAAACACAGCCACCGAAATACCCATACAACGCTGGCCTGCTGCGCCAACCGATGCGCCAACTAGGTTATTTACCACGTGCGATTTACTCGCATCTGGCATAATAACCATGTGATTTTTAGCACCCACACACGCTTGTACGCGCTTAAGGTTTTGTGTGCCTTTAGAATAAATGTATGCACCTACACCACACGAGCCCACAAACGAAATTGCACGTACGGCTTTGTCTTCTAATAAGCGGTCTACTTGCGGTTTTGTACCATGAACCACTTGTAATACGCCTTTTGGTGCGCCGGCTTCAATAAATAGCTCAGCTAAACGCATTGGTGTGAGTGGGTCTTGCTCAGAGGGTTTTAAAATAAAGGTGTTACCACATACAATAGCTAGCGGAAACATCCAAAGTGGGATCATCGCCGGAAAGTTAAACGGCGTAATGCCTGCACATACGCCAAGGGGCTGCATGTAAGAATAGGTATCGATTTTACGGGCAACGTTTTCCATTGTTTCGCCCATCATTAGTGATGGTGCGTTAGCTGCTTGTTCTACTACTTCAATACCGCGCCATACATCGCCTTTTGCATCTTCAAACGTTTTACCTAGTTCGTGGCAAATAATGGTTGCAAGCTCATCGTGGTGCTCTTTTAACAGCGCCGCGTATTTCATCATAATGCGGGCACGCTCGGTAATGGGCACATCTTTCCATGTTTTAAATGTTTCTGAGGCCGAGGCAATCGCTGCATCCATTTCTGAGTCGGTAGTGCATGGAACTTGCGCAAGTACTTCTTGGTTTGCTGGGTTAATTACATCAATAAGCTCGTTTGAAGCCGACTGAACAAATTCGCCATTTATAAGTAGTGGAACTTGGTGCATGGGTAAATCCTGTTGTTAGTGTGTTCTTTTAAAAAATGGCACCGTTTTGTTATTAGTATGAGTACGGTGCATTTTAGTTGCTGTTAGTTAATTAACTGTTTTGTTAGTAAGCCTCTACAGCCATGGCTACAGCTTCGCCGCCGCCAATACATAAAGACGCAATTCCTTTTTTAAGGCCACGGTTTTTAAGCGCGTGAATAAGCGTGACTAAAATTCTCGCGCCGCTGGCACCAATTGGGTGGCCAAGTGCACACGCCCCACCGTTTACGTTTACTTTGCTTTCATCAAGTTTTAATTCGTTAATAGCAAGCATGGTAACCATGGCAAAGGCTTCGTTAATTTCCCACAGGTCAACATCAGCGGTTGTCCAGCCTGCTTTTTCAAGCACGCTGATCATAGCGCCCACAGGTGCTACTGTAAATTCGCTTGGTTTTTGAGAGTGCGTGCTGTGCGCTACAATTTTACAAAGCAGTGTTAAGCCTTGCTCTTTTGCTTTTGATTCGCTCATTAATATAAGCGCTGCGCCACCATCAGAAATTGACGATGAATTAGCCGCAGTGATGGTGCCGTCTTTTTTAAAGGCAGCACGCAGGCTTGGTATTTTTTCTGGGCGGGCATTACCGGGTTGCTCATCAACCGATACGGTTACATCGCCCTTGCGGGTTTTTATGGTGTGCGGCGCAATTTCGTTTTCAAAGCTGCCGTTTTCGATTGCCGCATTGGCTTTACTTAACGAGCTAAGTGCAAACTCATCCATTTGCTCACGGCCAATGCCGTACTCATCGGCAGTATCTTGTGCAAAACAGCCCATTGCTTTGTTATCGTAAGCATCTTCTAGGCCATCGCTCATCATATGATCTTTAATTTCGCCGTGGCCCATACGCATACCGCCACGTGCTTTAGGTATAAAATACGGTGCATTACTCATGCTTTCCATGCCGCCAGCAATTGCGCTGCTAATTGAGCCCGCTTTAATTAAGTCGTGTCCTAGCATGGCGGCTTTTAAACCAGAGCCACATACTTTATTAATGGTGGTAGCACCCGTGCCCAGAGCAAGGCCTGCTTTTAACATTGCTTGGCGTGCTGGCGCTTGGCCAAGGCCCGCTGGCAATACACAGCCCATAATTACTTCATCTATTGCATCATTTGCTAAACCAGTTTGTGCAAGCGCACTTGCAATGGCGGTTGCGCCTAGCTCGGTAGATTGTGCATCGGTCAATGCGCCCATAAACCCGCCCATTGGCGTACGCTTTGCTGCTACAATTACCACTGATTCTAAAGTCATAATTAACTCCGTTGTATTTATATGCAAATAGTTGTTAGAATATTTGCTCTATTAATTTAGTATTCATTTATTGTTTAACACCCTTACACAATACTAACGTTTACGCTAACGTCAACTAAAAAGCGTTTAATTTTTAGTTTTAAAAGTGTAAGCATTATTTTCCAGTAACGGCGAAGTGAACAATCAATAAAAATAAACTATTGAATATTAATGATATAATTTAACATTTCACATCAACACTCCTTTATAAATAGTTTCATACCACACCAAGCTTTACCTTTACGTAAACTTCACTTATATTGGAGTTATTCGAATGAGGTAAACACAACTATGAAACCAGATAACCAAACAAACTTTGCAAGTTCTGCAAAAGCGCCAAGCAGTAACGATCAAACCTTTAGTATTAGCGATTTAGCTAAAGAGTTTGATATTACCACCCGCTCTATTCGTTTTTACGAAGACCAAGGTTTAGTAAGCCCTGAGCGCAATGGCCAAACCCGTATTTATTCAAAACGCGACAAAGTTCGCTTAAAACTAATACTGCGAGGCAAACGCTTAGGCTTTACATTGGCTGAAACAGGCCGTTTGTTTGAACTGTACGACGCTGATAAATCAAGCGCTAAACAGCTGGTGACTATGCTCGATTTAATAGCAGAGAAAAAAGCCGACCTTTCTCAGCAAATGGACGACATAAAAGTTGTGCTTATGGAATTAGTGACAGCGGAGCGCCGCTGCAGAGACACACTTAATAAAATAGACGAGTAGCCTATTTTAATAATAAAAACACACTGACAACACACACAGGAATGAATCATGAGCACTATTTCACTTTATAAAGAGATGAACTTTGGCCTTGGCGAAACCGCCGATATGATCCGCGACCACGTAAATAGCTTTGCAAGCCAAGAAATTGCGCCACTGGCTGAACAAACCGATATGGACAACGCGTTTCCTAATCAGCTTTGGCCGCAAATGGGCGAAATGGGTGTACTAGGCATGACCGTATCTGAAGATTTTGGCGGTGCAGGCTTAGGTTACTTAGAGCATGTAATAGCCATGGAAGAAATTAGCCGTGCGAGTGCATCAATTGGATTAAGCTATGGTGCGCATTCAAACTTGTGTGTAAATCAAATTAACCGTAACGGTAACCAAGCACAAAAAGAAAAATACTTACCAAAGCTTATTAGCGGCGAACACATTGGTGCCCTTGCCATGAGCGAACCAAATGCAGGCTCTGACGTGGTATCAATGAAACTTAAAGCTGAAAAAAAAGGCGATAAGTACATTTTAAATGGCAATAAAATGTGGATCACCAACGGCCCCGATGCACACACATTTGTTATTTATGCAAAAACAGATTTAGAAGCCGGCGCTAAAGGCATTACCGCATTTATTGTTGAAAAAGACTTCCCTGGTTTTTCTACCGCGCAAAAGCTAGACAAGCTTGGTATGCGTGGCTCAAACACGTGTGAACTGGTGTTTGAAAACTGCGAAGTACCCGAAGAAAACATTTTAGGTAACCTAAACGAAGGCGTTAAGGTACTAATGAGCGGCCTAGATTACGAACGTGTAGTACTTGCTGCAGGCCCCCTTGGCATAATGCAAGCCTGTATGGATATTGTTGTACCGTACATTCATGAACGTAAACAGTTCGACACCCCTATTGGCCAATTTCAGTTAATTCAAGGCAAAGTAGCCGACATGTATACACAAATGAACGCAGCGCGCTCATACGTTTATACCGTTGCAAAAGCGTGTGACCGCGGCGAAACCACCCGTAAAGATGCCGCCGGCGCCATTTTATATGCAGCTGAGCTTGCCACTAAAATGGCGCTTGATGCCATTCAAATTTTAGGGGGTAACGGCTACATAAACGAATACGCCACAGGGCGCTTACTGCGTGATGCCAAACTATACGAAATTGGTGCTGGTACATCAGAAATACGCCGCATGCTTATTGGCCGCGAACTCTTTACCGAAAGCCGTTAAGGATTAAATTATGACGATATTAAAATCGAGCGTTAATCCTCACGATCCTACTTTTGTGCAAAATCACAAAAACATGGCAGCTTTGGTTGATGATTTACATAGTAAAGTAGCCACCATTAGCTTAGGCGGCGGCGCTGCGTTAAAAGAGCGCCACGAAGGCCGAGGTAAATTATTTGTACGCGACCGTATTAGCACTTTATTAGATGAAGGCTCACCGTTTTTAGAAATTTCGCAATTTGCAGCCTTTGGTGTGTACGAACAAGAAATTGCCTGTGCGGGTGTAGTTGCTGGTATTGGCCGTGTTAAAGGTATTGAATGCATGATCATTGCAAATGATGCCACGGTAAAAGGCGGTACGTACTTTCCGCTTACCGTTAAAAAGCATTTACGCGCACAAGATATAGCCGAGCGTTGCCACTTACCGTGTATTTATTTGGTTGATTCGGGCGGTGCTAACCTGCCTGAGCAAGACGATGTATTCCCTGATAAATTACATTTTGGCCGTATTTTTTATAACCAAGCCCGTATGTCGGGTAAAGGCATTCCTCAAATTGCCGTGGTAATGGGGTTATGTACCGCAGGCGGCGCATACGTACCCGCAATGGCCGATGAAAGCATAATTGTAAAAGAGCAAGGCACTATATTTTTAGCCGGCCCGCCACTTGTAAAAGCAGCGACTGGTGAAGTAGTCAGCGCTGAAGAATTAGGCGGCGCCGATGTGCATTGTAAAACATCGGGGGTGGCTGACCACTTTGCAGAAAATGACGAGCATGCGCTGTCTATTGCGCGCCAATGTATTGAGCGTATTAATTACACGCGCCCTACAGCCCCTCTTTTAGAGGATGTAAAACCACCACGTTACGATATAAACGAGCTTTACGGCATTGTAGGCACCGACCTTAAAAAGCCGTTTGATGTGCGTGAAGTTATTGCCCGTACGGTGGATGATTCGTCGTTTGATGAATTTAAACGCTACTTTGGTGAAACGCTGGTAACAGGTTTTGCCAGTATTTACGGTAACCCTGTAGGCATAGTGGCTAATAACGGCATTTTATTTAGTGAGTCGGCGCAAAAAGGGGCGCACTTTATTCAACTATGTGCACAGCGCAATATTCCTTTAGTGTTTTTACAAAATATTACCGGCTTTATGGTGGGTAAAAAATACGAAGCTGAAGGCATAGCAAAGCACGGCGCTAAAATGGTAATGGCGGTTTCGTGTGCCGATGTGCCAAAATTTACGGTACTAATTGGTGGCTCTTATGGCGCTGGTAACTACGGTATGTGTGGCCGCGCATTTGAACCTACCATGATGTGGATGTGGCCCAATGCCCGTATTTCGGTAATGGGTGGCGAGCAAGCCGCCGGTGTAATGGCTCAAGTTAAGCAAGATGGCTTAGCACGTAAAGGCCATAGCATGAGCGAGCAAGAAGTTAGCGATTTTAAAAAGCCAATAATTGATCAGTACGAAGAGCAAGGCCATCCGTATTACGCAAGCGCCCGCTTGTGGGACGACGGCATTATTGACCCTGCCGATACCCGTAACGTATTAGGCCTTGCCTTAAGTGCAGCTAAAAATGCACCACAGCAAGACTCTAAGTTTGGCGTATTTAGAATGTAACCGGAGCGCAAAAATGTCAGTAACACTACAAATAACAAAATCTAATGTGGCTGTACTTGTTTTAAGCCGAGTTGAAAAACGTAACGCATTTAATAGTGAAGTGATACACGAGCTAATTCAGTGCATAGAGCATGCAAATACGCTCGATATTCGCGCTTTGGTTTTAAAAACTGAAGGCAAGCACTTTTCTGCCGGTGCCGATTTAGCCTGGATGAAATCAATGGCTGATAACAACTACGCCGATAACTTGGCCGACTCTATGCAGCTCGCTAAATTAATGCAGGTACTAGCCGCCTCTCCTCACCCAACCATATGTGCTGTACAAGGTGCTGCATTTGGTGGGGCATTAGGCTTAATTGCATGTTGCGATATTGCCTTAAGTAAAGACGATGCGCAGTTTTGTTTAAGTGAAGTAAAACTAGGGCTTATTCCTGCGGTAATTAGCCCGTATGTAATTAAAGCCATTGGTGAGCGTGCCGCGCGCCGCTACTTTTTAACTGCCGAGGTGTTTGATGCCCACACAGCAAAACAACTTGGTTTGGTTCATCAGGTGACAGGTAATTTAGACTGCGCCCTTGATAACATGCTGCAAACATTAATCGATAACGGCCCAGTAGCTGTAAAAGCCGCTAAATCATTAATTAACGATGTAGCAAATAAGCCTATTAATGATGTTCTTATTGAACTCACGGCCGAACGTATTGCAAATATTCGGGTATCGGACGAAGGCCAAGAAGGACTAAGCGCCTTTTTTGATAAACGCCCTCCCGCTTGGCAACTGTAGGACTAATTATGAACACAAACACATTAAAAAAGATACTCATTGCCAACCGTGGTGAAATTGCATGCCGTATAATGCGAAGTGCAAAGCAAATGGGCCTAACAACGGTGGCAGTTTACTCTGACGCCGACAAACATGCACAACATGTAAAAATGGCTGATGAGGCCTACCACATTGGCCCTGCACCAAGTAAAGACTCATACCTTGTAACAGATAAAATTTTACAGGTTGCAAAAACAAGCGGTGCCGACTGTATACACCCTGGGTACGGTTTTTTATCTGAAAACAGCGAATTTGCTAACGCCTGTGAAGCTAACAACATTGCGTTTATTGGCCCACTTGCAAGCAGCATAGAAGCCATGGGCTCTAAAACCCGCGCCAAAGAAATTATGGCCGCGGCAAATGTACCATTAGTGCCAGGGTATTACGGTGATAACCAAGACCCTGCTTTTTTACAATCTGAGGCTGAAAAAATTGGTTACCCCGTGCTCATTAAAGCGGCCTTTGGTGGTGGCGGTAAAGGCATGCGCATTGTTGAGCAAGCCAACGATTTTATAAGTGCACTTGAGGGCGCACAGCGTGAAGCAATTGCGGGCTTTGGTAACGACTTAGTGCTGCTTGAGCGCTATGTTAACCAGCCTCGCCATGTTGAAGTACAAGTTTTTGCTGATAACCACGGTAATTGTGTTTATTTAGGTGATCGTGATTGCTCATTACAGCGCCGTCATCAAAAAGTAATTGAAGAAGCCCCAGCGCCAGGTTTGTCTGACGAACTACGTAAAGAAATGGGTGAAGCCGCAGTACGCTGTGCCCTTGCAATAAACTACAGAGGTGCAGGTACGGTTGAGTTTTTACTGTGTGGCGATGAGTTCTTTTTCATGGAAATGAACACGCGCCTACAAGTAGAGCACCCTGTGACCGAAATGGTAACCGGCGTAGATTTAGTTAATTGGCAAATTAATATTGCCGCTGGGCAAACACTGCCGTTAACGCAATCAGATATACAACTCCAAGGCCACAGCTTTGAAGCGCGTATTTACGCAGAAGATCCAAGTAATGACTTTATTCCCTGCTCGGGCACAATAGAAGCGTTAAGCACACCGCTTAACAGTGAGTTTGTACGTATTGATACCGGTATTGCACAAGGCGATGAAATAAGCCCGTTTTACGACCCGATGATTGCAAAGCTTATAGTACATGATGATAACCGAGAGCAAGCATTATCGCGTTTACGCCAAGCACTTGAGCAATTCCACTTAGCGGGTTTTAGCACTAATATTGGCTTTTTACACAACTTAGCAAGCCACCCTACATTTGCTCGAGGTGCGCCAAGCACCCACTTTATTGCCGAGCAAGGCGATGCATTGGTAAGTGTTGATAGCGCCGCGCTTGAAAAAGCACAACTAATTGCAGCCTTTGCCTACCTTGAATCGCTTAGTGCTAAAAAGGCAACTCACAAAAGCGCAAGCCCCTGGCAGCAACTCAGTGGTTTTACGCTTAACGCACCACAAAAAGTGGATGTACCATTTACAGACTTAGCTATAAGCGCCGTTAAAACTAAAACGGGTTATGTTGTAACGCATAATGATAAGTCGTTCGATATAGCAGGCTTTGTAAACCAAAACGTATGTAATGTGTTTATTAATGGGGAAAAATTTACCGCCCATGTTTGCCACGTTGATAACAGTATTAGCGTGATGTTTGCTGCGCTGCAAATTAAGCTTGCTTTAAACACTAAACATTACATTAGCAGCCATGAAAGTGACGCCCTGCCCCTTGCGGCACCACTTAATGGCACTGTGGTTAAGCATTTAGTTGATGTAGGCAGCACCATTACCAAAGGCGATGCTGTAGTGATTATTGAAGCCATGAAAATGGAATACACGCTCAACGCCCCGCACGATGGTATTTTACAAAGCTACTGTTTTGATGAAGGCGAGTTAGTTTCGCACGGCGCTTTATTAGCAATTGTAGAAGACACCACGGCGCAGGAGGCATAGTGATGGCTGCTTTCCCAACTGAAGTAAAAATTGTTGAAGTAGGCGCGCGAGATGGCCTACAAAACGAAAAATCAGTCACTGCAGCTGATAAAATTTCATTAATAAATGCACTCAGTGACGCGGGCTTAAAATATATTGAAGCCGGTGCTTTTGTATCGCCTAAATGGGTGCCACAAATGGCCGATTCAGCCGAGGTGATAACAGCGCTTAATTTACCCCATGTAAATTTAAGTGCGCTTACACCCAACATAAAAGGCGCCCAAGCAGCTCATGCCGTTGGCATAAAAGAATTTGCCATATTTACCGCGGCAAGCGAATCGTTCTGCCAAAAAAATATAAATTGCAGTATTGATGAGAGTATTGAGCGTTTTAGCGACGTTATGGCATTTGCAAAAGCCAATAACATACGTGTACGCGGTTATGTAAGTTGTGTACTCGGTTGCCCTTATGAGGGAGAAATAGACCCGCATAAAGTACTTAGCGTTTCGCAAAAGCTTTTAGATTTAGGCTGCTACGAAATAAGCCTTGGCGATACCATAGGTGTTGGCACTGCAAATAAAGTTACCCAGCTTTTAACACTTTTGCTTGAGCATATTGATAAATCAAAACTGGCGGTGCATTTTCATGATACGTACGGGCAAGCGCTCACAAATATTTACGCAGCGTTAAGCTTAGGTATAGCAACGGTTGATGCCGCTGTTGCAGGCCTTGGCGGCTGCCCTTATGCCAAAGGGGCGTCAGGAAATGTTGCCACCGAAGATGTGGTTTACTTACTCAATGGGCTTGGCATTGAACATGGAATTGATTTACAAAGGTTAAGTAGCGCTGGTTGGAAAATTACACAAGCACTTGGCAAAACGCCTGTAAGCAAAGTTTCAATTGCATTAGGCAACACACAAAAATAATAGCTTAACTTGCCAAATGGCAGTTAATAAAATGAGGAGAGTCTCATGGCCGGTTTTGATAAAGTGGTTTCTAGTTACGAAGCTGCAATGGCAGGGTTAAAAGACGGCGATACCGTTATTGCTGGCGGCTTTGGCTTATGCGGTATTCCTGAGGGCTTAATTAAACAAATTAAGGCAATGAACACCAAAGAGCTAACCGTGGTTTCTAACAACTGTGGTGTAGATGACTTTGGATTAGGAATTTTACTTAAAGATAAACAAATTAAAAAAGTAATTGCCTCATACGTGGGTGAAAACGCCCTATTTGAGCAGCAATTACTAAGCGGTGAAATAGATGTAGAGCTTACCCCGCAAGGTACCTTGGCTGAAAAAATGCGTGCGGGCGGTGCAGGTATTCCTGCATTTTATACCGCTACAGGTTACGGTACGCCCGTTGCAGAGGGAAAAGATGTAAAAGAATTTGACGGACGCCCATATATTTTAGAAGAGTCGATCACCGGTGAGTTTGCCATTGTAAAAGCGTGGAAAGCCGACCGATACGGTAATTTAGTATTTAGGCACACTGCCATGAACTTTAATCCAATGGCCGCAACAGCAGGTAAAATTACCGTTGCCGAAGTAGAAGAAATAGTAGAGCCCGGTGAACTTGAGCCAAGCCAAATTCATACCCCAGGCATTTTTGTAAATCGCGTTATTAAAGGCGACTTTGAAAAACGCATTGAACGTGTAACAACACGAGATTAAGCAGGAGCATAGGTTATGGCATTATCACGTGAACAAGTTGCAATGCGCGTTGCACAGGAACTACAAGACGGCTTTTACGTTAATTTGGGCATAGGAATTCCGACACTCGTCGCAAACTATGTACCTGATGGTATTGAAGTTATGTTACAGTCAGAAAATGGGCTTTTAGGTATGGGTCCCTACCCAACAAAAGCCGAGCTAGACGCAGATATGATAAACGCGGGTAAAGAAACCGTGACAGCTGCCACAGGTGCAGCCATATTTAATAGTGCAGATAGTTTTGCCATGATACGGGGTGGTCATGTAGACTTAACCGTTCTGGGTGCATTTGAAGTAGACCAAAGCGGCAACATTGCCTCGTGGATGATCCCCAAAAAGCTGATAAAAGGCATGGGGGGCGCAATGGATTTAGTCGCTGGGGCAAAGAATATTATTGTTACTATGACCCATGCCAGTAAGCATGGTGATTCTAAATTATTAGAGTCTTGCACATTACCGCTAACGGGCGTTAATTGCGTTAAAAAAATAGTAACAGATTTGGCCGTACTTGAAGTTAAAGACGGCGCATTTCATTTACTCGAGCGCGCTCCGGGCGTATCGGTTGATGAAATCATTAGTAAAACAGCAGGTAAATTACTTGTTGACGGTGAAGTACCAGAAATGGTTTTTTAACGCTTTACCATGTACCGACCTCATTCCCAGTGCCAATGGCGCTGAGTTACCCAAAATCCCTCGCAAGAGGGATTTTTTTTGCCTGCCATAAACTTTTTTTCAGTTTTAATACAGTTGTAGTAAATATTATCTATAATACAAATAGCTTTTAATGTAAGCGCTTAGATTATTTGCACTAATTTGTGGATTGTCTGCACCTTTTTTGTGAACTAGTGCTATATTTAAAATTAAACTATTGATATTATTATATTAAATTATTGGTTCGATTATTGCCTATTAAAGGCGTCTTAAATTAATTAAACAATTCTGGAAAACATGCAAACTCCTATTCGAGGCCTCCGCTCTTTTTGCTTTGCAGCAAAAAGCTTAAGTTTTAAACATGCAGCTAAAGAGCTGTACTTAACGCCCTCTGCGGTAAGCCATCAGATAAAACAACTTGAAGAACAACTAGGCATTGAACTCTTTCAACGCCAAACCCGATCCATTAGTTTAACGGCTGCGGGTAAAAACTTTTTTGATGCCATTTCGCCTATTATCTATACGCTTGAAAACACCATCAATGAGTTCAGTCAATTGCAGCAAAATACTAATATAACTATTACGCTGCCTGAATTTTTTGCCAGTGAACTACTTATGCCTAAATTAAGTGAGTGGACATCTGAGCACCCTAATATAAATTTACAAATGGATACGCTCAAAACCCGTAAAGAGCTAACCCGTCACAGTGATTTATCGATTGTTTTATCCTCAAGTAAACCCACTGAGGGCCTTACTACAGAGCTATTTAATCTTGAATATATACCGGCGTGTAACGAAAAACTGTTAAAACAGTGGAAAGATGATCACTGCCAAGCATTAAACCAAGTACCATTAATCCTTCACAAAGCAAGGCCGTGGGCATGGCACCAATGGGCTGAAAAAGCGGGTATAGATGACTTTTCGCCTACGCAAATTATACAAATTGATAGTATGTTTGGGGTCGCTCGTGCAGCGCAACAGGGCATTGGCATTTCACTTATACCGCTGCCTATTAGCCAAAGCTGGTTTGATGAAAAATGGCTTTATAAATTATTTCAACAGCCTCTTACAACCAAAGATAAATACTATTTAGTACAGCATGAAGCTAATTCCCCAAATCCGGCGCTAGATTTATTTGCTAAATGGGTTGTATCTACATTTAGCAACATTCAAGGTTAGTGTTGCCTTAGTAAATGCAATTTACATTTTGGTTTAATAACGGCAATTTTAATGTGTGCAGCACGTAGCAAGTGCTAAAGCTGCACACAGTAAACTGTAAAGCTCCTTCTTTTTTACTTTCCTGAAGCTTAACAACACCGTTTAGTGATTTATTATTAATTAAATATTTTTATTTAATCATTCGTTTTTTCCCTACAAACTAACCTATATAAATTTATCATTTAAAATCAATAAAATAATACAACACGTTAGACTAAAGTCTATAGCTTAATTTTTTTCACTTATTGGTTTTATTTTTATCGTTTGTCTGACTTTTACGATTATTTTAAAGTTAACCCATCGCAAGCAAACAGCTAAACGTTTTTACTAATTAGACATTATTTACTGTTTTGCACCAAATAAATGCAACCTTTTTAGATGTGATAGCTCTAACAAGGTAAGAAAAGAATCTTATATTGTGTGTGTAAGATGTTGTCAGTGTGAAAAGGCAGTTCAAGTCAGGTGGTGACTTGGTTTGGACTGTTTTTTATTCCACCAGCAGCACGCAGCAATAACTAAATTAGCTACTTTGTAGCAAACCAAATCTTATATTGTGTGTGTAAGATGTTGTCAGTGTGAAAAGCGGTTCATGTGAGGTGGTGACCTTATATGGGCCGTTTTTGTTTTATAAACACAATTACCTGCCCCACCGTTTTATACCAATTCGCTTAAATTTAGTATTATTCAACTATAAAGTTATGTTTTTGTTTAAGCTCTTCAATGGCATTTTCATTGTCTTTTAAAAATACATTAAACTTTTTAACGAGCTGTGGGTGTTTAATGCTCGATAACATAAATGCTTGCTGATCAACAGGCAACTGATGCTGAAAAAACACAGGGACGGGAGTATCAAAAAATTCTTCTATATTGTATTTAAGTACATCGTGTGAAATATATATACAATCAACTCGCTCTTTATGCAGCAAATAAATCATCTCTATAACGTTATCATTTTCGAGTACTTGCAAGCCTGGCATTGAGGTTAACTTTTCAAGCCCTTGCAATGTAAAGCCACGCACTTTTGCAAGTGATTTACAATCTTCAAGATTAATATTGTCCTTTAAGCTCGCTATCCCTGTATGTGTAACTAATGAAGGCACAGAATAATTAATATCTTGTTGATGCTGATTTTTATAACTTACTTGCCAATTAGGGTTGTCGGGGTATTTAAAGTCAACATGGTGATGCTCTATAAATTCTTTATAAAGGCGCGGAATAGGCAAAGTGTAAAATTCAAATTTAATATTTTGTTGTTTTGCAAATAGTTCCAGTAACTCTTTACTAAAACCAAAATAATCACGCTTATTAGTGCCACTGCCATCGTAATAAGGCAGGTATTCTATATTCTCTACCCCTATTACATATTTTTCGGTTGGCTGTGCTAATACAGGGCTTATAGTTATAAGCCCTGATACAAGTGCTAACGTGTTAATCAATTTGATAGTAAATGCCGTTTATATCGTTTGGATTATTAATTTATATATCATAATCACAGTTAATTAAAGTTTAGATTTATTAAATATAAAAGAGCGAATTAATCGCTCTTATAAATTAGCTTTTGTCACGAGGTATAAACTCTAACACAGTAGCATTAATACAGTATCTATCTGTGCCTCTTGGCCCCTCACCTTTAAATAAATGCCCTAAATGTATACCAGTGCTTTTTGATTTAAGCTCAATTCGAGTCATCCCCCAGCTGGTATCTTTATGCTTAGTAACACTATTTTTAACCGGATGTTTAAACGACAGCCACCCCGTGCCCGAATTAAATCTATCGCGAGTATCAAATAATGGCTCACCACTTAATTTATCAACAAATACGCCATCGGGAGTGTTTTTAAATTCTTTATACTCTTTACAGTAAGGTCTGTCGGTGCGCTCATTAAATGCGACTTCGTAGGCATCACTATCGCCTAGCTTAAAGGCGCCAAGCGCTTTGTAAAATTCAGCGGGGCTTGCATAGCCTTGACGCGCGTACACCTCTTTTCCATTTTCTAAAAACAAAATGGTGGGGGTTGCCCAAGTTGCCGATTTTATAGTTAGGCCATTAAGCTCATCGGCGTGACGAAATGTCAGTGGGATTGAACCTTTGTAATTGTTAGCGACTGTTTTTTTAAATTTTTCACAGTAAGGGCAGTATTCGCGCGAATCAAGTACCACAATCTGCTTGCCCGTGAGTAAAACACTATTGTCTACATCTGCTTTTTTAGTTTTATTAAATACCACACCCGTGGCGTGATCTGGGCAATAGCCATTTGGGTTCTTTTGTAAATAATTTTGATGGTACTCCTCAGCAGATACAAACCCCTCAAGCGGTTTTATTACTGTTTTAATTGCCCCATAACCGGCTTCACTTAATAACGGCTGATACTCGGCTTTAACTTGCTCTGCAAGCTGCGCTTGCTCTTTAGTGGTAGTAAGAATAATTGATCGATACTGCGTGCCAATATCATTACCTTGGCGATTCGATTGTGTAGGATCATGGCTTTCAAAGTAATTTTGTAATAGCGCTTTAGAAGAAATGATATTGCTGTTGTACATCACTTGCACTACTTCAGCGTAGTTGTTTTCGTCAAACCGGCGAGATTTGTCGGTGATATTTTTATAGGTTGCTTTAAAGCCGTGCCCGTCTGCATAGCCTGACTCTGCATCAATAACCCCTTCTAGTGCTTCGTAGCGCTTTTCGGCTCCCCAAAAACAGCCAGAGCCTAACACAATGGTTTTTATATGCATTGTGGCCTCTACGTTGCTGTGCTCTATTTTTTCGGTTGATAAAGCAAAACAGCCGGCGCTAAATGTAATAGCGGCGCCTAATAAATAAACTGAGCGAGAAAATGTCATAAATACCTCTTAATACCTACGTGTTTTAATTAAGACCCAACATCCCTTGTTTTAATTTCAGTAAATAAATACGTGCTAAATTTGAATACAGTTTGAGTCTGCATTTCTTTTTCGTTTATTTTTCTTATGGCTAGGTACTGAATAAATTGACAAAACTATGTTAGCTTTGCTGCACGTTGTATAAAAAGATTAAATTATGACTGCATTTTTACAGGTATTTACTTTAACAAATAACAGTTTGCTATTAGATGCCACACAGCATAAACAAAACAATGTGTTAGACACTCAAAAAAAAATTTGGGCACTCACTAAGCAGCTAAAGCAAAGTAACGAATTTATTGATTTAGTCCCAGGCATGAACTCTTTAACGCTTTATTTAAAATCGGCAAGTAATTTAAAAAAATGGCAAAACGCCTTGCCTGATTTATGGGACAAAGTACAAGCAACAACATTTAAAGGCACTCACCATAAAATACACACTACTTATGATGGAGAAGATTTAGATTTAGTTGCCAAACAAACTAATTTAACACCCCAGCAAATTATTCAAATACATAGCCAACCCACTTACCACGTTTTATTTTTAGGGTTTCAGCCCGGGTTTGCTTATCTACATGGATTAGATTCACGCTTGCATATCCCACGCAGAGACACGCCGCGTACTAAAGTACCTAAAGGTGCCGTTGCTTTAGGCGCAGAGCAAACTGCCATTTACCCAGCAGAAACACCTGGCGGTTGGCATATCATTGGCCACACAAACACGCCCCTTTTTGATAGCACACACCCAGATCCTTGCTTATTTAAACCCGGCGACACGCTATCGTTCGTTTCAATAAACACAGTGCAAGGAGCATAAAGTGATAAAAGTTCTTAAACCCGGCGTACAACTTACAATTCAAGATGGCGGGCGCTGCGGTTATCGTCATTTAGGTGTAAGCCAAGCGGGTTGTTTAGACCCTTACGCACAAATAATTGCTAATAAATTAGTGGGTAACAAAGATAATGAAGCTGTGCTTGAAGTTACGTTAGGCCTGTGCGAGTTACAGTTTGAAACCGATACTGTTATTGCCCTACAAGGTGCTGATTTAAATGCTGCGCTTGATGAAACGCCCTTGTACCCTGGCTGGAGTTACCAAGTAAGAGCCAAACAAACTTTAAGCTTTGATACAGGCCGCGCTGGTTTGCGTGCCTATGTAGCCGTACAAGGTGGCATTGATGTTAAAGATATCATGGGCTCAAAATCAACCGATTTAAACGCGCTCTTTGGTGGTTTAGCAGGTAAAGCACTTAGCGAGGGCGACATTATTCCTATTAAAACATCGCCCGTGCCAATAACGCGCTTTATACAGCGCGGCGCTATTACTCCGCCTAAACTAAAGGTGATTAGGGTATATGCAAGCCCACATGCGCAACTATTAGGTGATACGCTACTTAAACAGTTTTTTTCAACGGCGTTTAAAGTAAGCCATAACAGCAACAGAATGGGCCTTAGGCTAACAAACGAAAGCCCCCTAACTCATAGTCACTCACTTGCCTCTCTTGGTACAGGCCCGGGCTCTATTCAATTACCGCCCAGTGGTGAGCCTATTGTATTACTTAACGACGCCCAAACAACCGGTGGCTACCCATTACTTGGCACGGTAATAGAGGCTGATTTACATCAGTTTGCGCAATTTAGACCCGGTGACTCAATTGAATTTAAGCAAGTAACCCATGAGCAAGCTAGATTAGCAAAACAAAAGCTTAAAGGTCACTTACATCAGCTAAGCTTAGCGCTTAAATACAGTTAACTTTAAGCTGAGAAATAAACCTATTACAAGGAGCTAATAAAAGTACAAGCGGCGCTCTACTTAACTTGCAATAAGTATGCATAGTTTGGTTAATTAAGTGCATAAAATTAAAACACGCTAACGCAAAAAATTATAATAAGGCAATTTAAGCTCTGCTTTAATTTTCGCACACACTTGGTGCATTTGTGCAGTGTGCGTTTTTGCAAACACTGCACTAAATGCCATATTAACGCCACTTTAAACACCAAAGGTGTTGTAAATATAGCCGCACTTGTGCGTGGCGCACTACTTTGGTGCGCGCACTTTTCAGTTGGTGCATAAATTATTCTTAATTAATTGTAAAAGCAGTGTGACTTGAGTAATTATTTCTGATAAAACAAGGTTTCGCAGCACAGCAAAGTTGCCCTGCTGCACACATAATAGGAATGAGGAGTTACTATGTGTTCAATTTTTGGTGTATTAGATATTAAATCTAACGCCACTCAGTTGCGTACCCAAGCAATTGAAATGTCAAAACTACTAAGGCACCGTGGCCCAGATTGGTCTGGTGTGTATTCATCTGAAAAAGCGATTTTAGTGCATGAACGCTTAGCCATTGTTGGTGTATCAAGCGGCGCACAACCATTATATAACCCTGAAAAAACAAATATTTTAGCGGTTAACGGCGAAATTTATAACCACAAAGAGCTGGCAGCAGAGTTAGAGGTTGATTTTGAATTTCAGACTCAATCAGACTGTGAAGTTATTTTAGCGTTATACAAACAAAAAGGGCCTGAGTTTTTAGATGACTTAAATGGTATTTTTGCATTTTGTTTATACGATGAAGAAAACGATGCGTACTTAATTGGCCGCGATCACATTGGTATTATTCCGCTTTATACTGGTCACGATGAGCATGGTAATTTTTATGTTGCCTCAGAGCTTAAAGCGCTTTCACCAATTTGTAAGCACATTGAAGAGTTTCCACCTGGGCACTACCTATACAGCAAAAATGGTGAACTAACGCCTTATTATAAGCGCGATTGGGAAACCTTTGATGCAGTTAAAGATAACAGTGCACAAGCGCAAGACGTAAAAGAAGCGCTAGAAAGCGCTGTAAAACGCCAGCTAATGTGTGATGTACCGTATGGTGTATTGCTATCGGGCGGTTTAGACTCGTCGGTTATTTCGGCTATTACGCAACGTTTTGCTGCTAAACGTATTGAAGATAACGATGAAAGCGACGCATGGTGGCCTAAACTACATTCATTTTCTGTTGGGCTTGAGGGTTCACCTGATTTAGCCGCTGCGCAAAAAGTAGCGGATATGATTGGCACAGTACATCACCCTATTCACTTTACCATTCAAGAAGGTATTGATGCGCTTCGTGAGGTCATTTACCACATTGAAACGTACGATGTAACCACCATCCGTGCCTCAACGCCAATGTATTTAATGGCGCGCCAAATTAAAGCTATGGGTATTAAAATGGTATTATCGGGCGAAGGCGCTGATGAACTATTTGGTGGCTATTTATACTTCCATAAAGCGCCAAACGCACAAGAATTTCATGAAGAGCTAAACCGTAAAGTGTCAAAGCTGCATATGTTTGACTGTTTACGTGCCAATAAGTCAATGGCTGCATGGGGCGTAGAAGCACGCGTACCGTTTCTTGATAAAGAGTTTGTTGATGTGGCTATGCGTATCAACCCTGAAGCAAAAATGTGTAAAGATGGCAAAATTGAAAAGCACATTTTACGCGAAGGCTTCGATGGCTACCTGCCTGAAGAAGTACTGTGGCGTCAAAAAGAGCAATTCTCAGACGGTGTTGGCTACAGCTGGATAGACACGTTAAAAGAGTTTGTAAACGAGCAAGTAAGCGACCAAGAGCTTGCTAACGCTAAGTTTAAATACCCTATTAACACGCCTGATTCTAAAGAAGCGTATTACTATCGCTCTATTTTTGAATCACACTTCCCGGGTGATGCATCAGCTAAATGTGTACCACATGGTAAGTCGGTTGCGTGTTCAACCCCTGAAGCACTTGCATGGGATGCATCATTTCAAAATAATGCTGATCCTTCAGGCCGTGCTGCTGGCGTTCACAACGACGCGTATGCAAGCAAAGGCTAAACGCACCCTTTTATCGCAACGTTGGCTACAACAGCCTAGGTTGCGATATATAAAGCACCTTTATTCAGTTCCTGTATTTTCTAGTTCACAGCATAACTTAGCCGGTTCAAGTGCGTTAATTGTTATTTATACGCAAGGGTTAAGTACGCGCGTAATGCAAAAAATTGCATCAAATTCGCAGCACCCAGCTAGCGTTTTTATAAATGAAAATGAAATTTCTCACCGGGTATGTAACATTCGCTGGTTTAACCAAACATCAGAAATTAAGCGCTGCGGCCATGGCACCCTTGCTGCTGCAAAATGTTTATTAGCACACTTTGGTTTTTGCCCTTCACACTTTATTTCAAACGATAAAGAACGGTTTAAAATCAAGCTAGCTACAGGCCGGGTTCAACTTCAGCTAGCGGTTATTAATTTAAAAAAGAGTAATGAGCTTAACAGCCTTAGTGATGTGTTTTCGCACTCTATAAAAGCAATTTACTCAACAGCTTATAAAAATGGCTATACCGTTGTACTGTTTAAAAACATAGCTGATTTAAAGCATTTAGAGGTTAATTTTACACATTTAGTAAATGTGCATAACAATGCGGTAATTGCACTGCAAATACATAGTATTAATAAAAACAGCGCAAGCGCGTATTTTAGGTATTTTGCGCCGCAATTTGGGGTAAATGAAGATACTGCTACAGGCTCTGCCGTGTCGGTTATTGCGCCACTTATTTTTAGACTGCATGGTTTAAATAAAGTAACCCTTTTACAGCAGTCACCAAAGGGCGCGCTGCTAAACTATACGTTTAGCAGCAATCAGGCAGTTGTAAGTTAAGCTATTACATTGGCCTTAGTAGGCAAAGTGCAAAGTAGCTTTTCTCGTCTTGCCATGTTTGTGCAAGCGATAAATTAGCCTGAGCAGCAAGATTTTTAAACGACTCAAGCGTATATTTGTGCGAGTTTTCAGTGTGAATGCTCTCTCCCGCTACAAAGTCTATTTGCTTATCGTTAATGACCACGCTTTGATTACACTTGCTCACTAAATGCATTTCAATGCGGCTGTGCACTTCGTTAAATCGCGATTCGTGTTTAAAATTATCTAAAATAAACGTGCCATTTAATTCGTTATTTATACGCTGGAGCAAGTTTTTATTAAAGGCGGCGGTAATGCCGGCTTTGTCATCGTAAGCATCAAGTAACACTTGTCGCTCTTTTACTAAATCAATACCTATTAATACATAGCCATCAACACCACATAAACGGTGGAAATTATTCATTATTTCAATGGCTTTTACTGGCGCAAAGTTACCCAGTGTAGAGCCTGGAAAATAAACTAAATTTGTTTGGCTGTCTAAGGCGGTGTCTTTTGTTAACTGCTTAACCATTTGGCTATGGGTAAAATCACCTAGCAATGGCGTAATGGCCAGCTCCGGAAATAACGGTGATAAATGCGCTAACGAGTAATTAAGCATCTCTGATGATATTTCAAAAGGAACAAAGGTTTTTACATTGCTCATATGGGCGAGTAAATACGCGACCTTTTTACCCGAGCCACAGCCAGGCTCAATAATTGATAGGTTCTCGGGCAGTCTATTAGCGATAGCTTTTGAGTAATCTTCTAATATGGCAAGTTCAGTACGGGTAACATAGTACTCTTGCAATGAGGTTATTTGCTCGAATAAAGCCGCCCCTTTATCATCGTAAAAATACTTACACGGCAGCGACTTTTGCTGTTGAGCAAGTCCATGTAATACATCATTTAAAAAGTCTAGATCGGTGATTGATTGCTGATTAATTGCTGTTACTTGGCTCATAGTATGTCCTTTGCTAGTCTAATGCCGCTGCACATCCACGCTTGGTGCGGATAAAAAAAGTTACGATAGGTCTGTCTTAAATGATCTTTTGGGGTAAATACACACCCGCCACGCAAAACCATTTGATTATTCATAAATTTACCATTGTATTCCCCTGCGGCTCCGCTAAAGGGTTTAAAGCCTGGGTAAGGTAAATAGGCGCTATTAGTCCACTGCCAACATGTATCGCTTAACTGCGAGATAACACCTGGGTTTTTACATACACTTGGCGTAAGCAAATCGTTTTGCTGTTGCTTAAGTGCTTGCTGCTGCGCTACATACTCCCATTCAAACTCAGTAGGTAGGCGCGCATTTACAAAATTAGCATAGGCTGCCGCTTCAAAATAACTTACATGGCTCACTGGCGCATCTAAATTTAAAGGCTGCAGTCCGTAGAGAGTAAATTCAAACCACTGCCCGTCAATATACTGCCAATATAAAGGGTGACTAAGTTGCTCGGTGTTTATATTAGTCCAGCCATCACTTAACCAAAATGAAGGGTTTTTATACCCGCCCGCCTCTATAAATTGTAAGTACTCTCTATTAGTCACTAATCGATTAGCAAAACTAAACGCATGGATAAGGGCTTGATGTTTAGGTTGTTCGTTATCGTACGAAAAGCCGTTTTTAGCATCAGCCCCTATATTGGTTATGCTTTGGCTAAATTCGGTATATTTTAAAGTGCCTAGCGAATCACTCACCTTTATTAAGTCATTTGGGGTTTGGCTGTAGGCAGGAAAGCTTGGATTAACCGAAAAATTATATTTAATATCCATTAGCATGAGCTCTTGATGTTGCTGCTCATGATTCAGCCCAAGTTCTATTATATTGCACAGTGTTTGGTTAGTGCCTAATTGAAGCAGCTCGTTTAGCGCATTATCAACATAAGCTCTGTAGCGCAACACCACCTCTAAACTGGGGCGAGATAAACATCCTCTATTAGCACGCTTAAACTGCTCACCTATGCCGTTATAGTAGGAGTTAAAAAGCACTTTAAATTGTTCATCAAAGAGCGTGTAGTTAGGCAGATACTTAGCAAGTAAAAATGTTTCAAAAAACCACGTGGTGTGAGCTAAGTGCCATTTCATTGGGCTTGCATCATCCATTGCTTGTAGTTGGCAATCTTCTGCGCTGAGGTTTTTTATAAGTGTAAGACTATGTTGGCGAATTGACTGAAATTGAGCGTGTATTTTTTCAGTACTGTGCGCTTCATTCGTTTTCGTGTTTAGCATATTAAAGTTAGTCCTTTTCACTCTTTGCGATTAAATAAAGCCTACCCCAGATTTTACCTTTATGCATGTTACATAATGATTAAATCAAACCCTCTACCCATTTAAAACGTAGACTAATGTATTAACGACTTAACGACTTAACGAGTTTGGTGGCGCTGCTTTAATTTTAGTTTAATAACAAACTAATTTTTAACACTCACTGAATTAACAATAGCTTATCTTTTTAGTGATAAATAGCTTTTAGCGCTAAGTAATCAGGCATATATAACCAAATAGTTTTACATTTACGATTTAACTCATACACTATTAAGGGTATGATCAGCGATTAATTTAGTTAGTCCTCAAATAAGTTTTATTGTAAATAATGCAACTTACTTTGTGGCTAATTAACTTAGTGTTATGCCGGAACTCTCTGGCTTGTTAGGACAACATAAGAGGTATTCATGAGCGAAAATCATGACAAGTATAGTATTGATAATACGGACTACACCGTAGGTCAAGATAACGTGCAAAAATGGGGATTTGATATACATAATCCTGTTTTTGGTATTAGTGCCGGTTTGATTGTCATCTTTTTAGTCGCCATTCTCGTTTCGGATGCGCAAACAGCCAAAGCAACGCTTGATGGTATTAAGCTCGATATAATAAATAACTTTGATGCGTTTTTTATGTGGGCAGCAAACTTCTTTGTTATATTTTGTTTGGCATTAATTGTATCGCCCTATGGTAATATTCGTTTAGGCGGAGAAGGTGCTAAACCAACGCACTCGCGTATGTCATGGCTTGCCATGTTATTTGCCGCAGGTATGGGTATTGGGTTAATGTTTTGGGGTGTTGCAGAGCCTGTAGCTTACTTTACTGGCTGGTACGAAACCCCACTTAATGTAACCGCAAATACGCCAGAGGCTGCAAAAGTGGCAATGGGTGCAACCATGTTTCACTGGGGTCTTCACCCGTGGGCTATTTATGCCGTTGTAGCGCTCTCACTTGCGTTTTTTACTTATAATAAAGGTCTTCCTTTATCAATCCGTTCAATTTTTTATCCACTATTAGGCGACAGAGCTTGGGGCTGGCCTGGTCATATTATTGATATTCTTGCCGTGCTTGCCACTTTATTTGGCCTTGCAACCTCGTTAGGTTTAGGCGCACAGCAGGCTTCTGCAGGTATTAATCATGTATTTGGAACTGATGGCGGCGTAGGCGCACAATTATTGGTTATTATTGGCGTTACCTTACTGGCTATTATCTCAGTAGTACGCGGCATTGATGGCGGCGTAAAGGTCCTTAGTAATATAAACATGCTAATTGCATTTGCCTTACTCCTGTTTGTTGGTTTAGTTGGCTTTGCTGTGGCAATCGGTAACGTACCAAATACGGTTATGGGTTATGTTGAAAATATTATTCCACTGAGCAACCCACATGGCCGAGAAGACGAAACATGGATGCACGGTTGGACTGTATTTTACTGGGCATGGTGGATTTCGTGGTCACCGTTTGTAGGTATGTTTATTGCGCGTGTTTCTCGTGGTCGTACAATTAGAGAATTTTTAATCGCTGTATTATTAATTCCTACTGCGGTTACTATTTTATGGATGTCTATTTACGGCGGCATTGCAATAGACCAAGTTGTTCAGGGTGTTGGTAGCTTAGGCGTAAACGGTTTAACCGATGTGCCTATGGCGATGTTCCAAATGCTAGACGAACTACCTATGTCGAGCGTGCTTTCGTTCCTTGCTGTGGTTTTAGTATTAGTGTTTTTTATTACCTCTTCTGACTCGGGTTCATTAGTTATCGACTCGATTACAGCAGGCGGTAAAGTGGATGCGCCAGTACCACAACGTATATTTTGGGCTACGGTTGAGGGCTCTATTGCTGCTGCTCTATTATGGATTGGCGGTACAGAGGCGATTCAAGCATTACAAGCGGGTGCTGTTTCAACAGGTCTTCCGTTTACTTTAGTGTTACTACTAATGTGTGTAAGCCTATTATTAGGATTACGTACTGAGCCTCGCGCTGTTAAATAATTAGTCGCTTGCCAGTAAACAATAAAAAACGCCGCATAATATGCGGCGTTTTTATTGGCTAAGCTAAACGCTGGTTAATAATTTAAACCTGTATTGCATTCGCTAAAATTTAAAAATAGATTTAACTTAGTAATTCAGCTAGTGGCGTATCATCGCGGTAATGGTATTGCAGCTGTGCAATTAACAGCTCTGCTGTGGCTAATGCATCAGTTAGCGCATTGTGATTATGATAAGCAGGCAAAGAGTATCGGCTGCGGCAATCTGTGAGTCTAAGTGAGCCTACCTTTTGATTAAACAAACGCCCTATTAAGCCTTGGCGGGCGCGCAACGCTCGTTGCTCAATTTCCATGGTATCGACTAATGCAAACTGGATCCCTTCGTTAATTCTCGCAAGTAATGCATTGTTTAGAAAGTGCCGCTCTATCGCTGCATAATGCACCACCACCACTTTACCACTAAGTGCATTAAGTAGCGGCCCTAGTCGAGAGTTTAAATCGGGAGCATCATCCACTTCTGAATGCGTAATACCATGAATAACAATCGACTCCTCGCTTAAGCTTTTACGAGGCTGTACTACCCAATGCTTAGCATGTGTGCAATATACTCTTTGCACTGTAAAGGGGACTAAGCCAATACTGACTATATCGTCCACCTCACTATTTAGACCGGTTGTCTCAAAATCAAGAGCCACAAACGAAATGTCTTTTATGGGCGTGTGCGTATCACCATAAGCGTGCTGATAAAACGCTTTTAAATGCTCATTTTTAGCGTTGTTAGCCAGTGTTTTATAATGAGCCTGCCAGTCAAAATACGATTGCTTAGCCATTCGTTACTTAACACCCGCATTGGCTGAGTAACTAAATTTTAAGTAGCTTTGTGCTTTTTCGAGTATGGCAAACGCTTCTTTTAAATTGCGTTGCTCAAACGGCGAAAGTAAATGCGGGTCTATGTCGTTATCGGGCTCTTCTTCTTGCTCTATTTGCCATGCTTGATGGCGAATTCGCATCATGGCAATGTATTCTAACGCGTCACGTAAATCTTGTGCTTTACCCTCAGGTAACAGGCGCGATTCAATAATATCTTCAAGGCGTTCAAACGAATTTTGCTTACGAGAGCCTATCGCCAGTGCATGCACTCTTATCACATCAGAAAGCGGCGCGGTGCCTCTGCGTTTTAAGTTCATTGAGCGCTTATGCTGGCCGTTATGCTCAAGCACAAAGCCTTTAAAAAAACCAAGTGGCGGTGTGCGGTTTCGGGCATTGGCGGCCATATTTGCTAAAAACACACGGTTTTGTTTACTTTGTTTAGCAATAAAAATTTTAAGCTCGTCGGCCCATTTTGTTTTACCCCACACCCCATCTAAATCAAAGAATATTGAGCTGTTAAGCAGTGCTTGTGGTTTAGGTAAGGCTATCCACTGTGAGAATTGATCAAACCATTGCGAGCGTGTTTTACGCCATTTTTTAAATGAGGCCATAATCTCGCCGCTGCAATAGGTATAACCACATTGCGCTAAGCCATCACAGACAAAATCAGAAATATTTTGAAAGTACTCGTTGTGTTTTTCATCATCGTAATTGTCATCCAAAATAAGCGCGTTATCTTGATCTGTTACAATAAGTTGTTCGTCTCGCGCCATAGAGCCTAACGCTATAAAACAGTAAGGTACTGGCGGCGGGCCATATTTTTCTTCAGCCAGTACTAATAAGCGCTGTTTAAAAGTACGCCCTATTACCGCCATTGCCGTACCAATCATATGTGAATTAGCATCTTCGTTCACCATACGTACAAATACATTGGGTAGCTGGCGCGCGTAATGTGCTAAATCTTCAATGGTTTGCTGCGCTAAAATACCGCGTACCAAGAGTAAACTACTTTGCGACTCGTACCTTAAAATATCGGATAGTGAAATAACCCCAATAGGTCGGCGCTTTTGTACCACAGGTAAGTGGTGCAAGTTGTCGCGCAGCATGGCAAGGACGGCTTCAAATACATAGGCATTTGAATCAAGCAGTACAAGATTAGTCGACATAATTTTATCTGCAGTAACATCAAGCCCTAGGCCTTCGGCTACCACTTTTGTGCGTATATCGCGGTCGGTAATAATGCCTACGATTTGCCCATCGTCTTCTTCTGGGTCGTCGCTTATTGGTTTGTCTAAATCGGTAACTAACACAGAAGATACCGCTTCTTCTGTCATTACTTTAGCCACATCCTGTATGGTGGTTTGAGTACTTAGTGTTACAACATCGCGATGAATGAGCGATTTAACTTTGGCGGTTGTTAAATCGTTGCTGTCGGCTTGCTCAACTAATGCTTGGCGAAGGCGTACATTGCCATCGGCTTCAAAGTAATCAGCAAAGCCGTCAAACTCGTCACAAAAACGGTTAAACAGCGTAAAGTTAATACAATACACTAGGGTGTCTTCGAGTGCCTTTGCAGGAAAGCGCACTTTACGATTCATCAACAAGCCCATTTGGCCAAAAATACCGCCCACATCTAAGCGGTTATAAAGCTCGTTATTACGACGATAAATTTCCACAGAGCCACTGCGAATTATAAATAAATCAGCGATGTCTTGGCCTAACGTTAAAATATCAGTTTGCGAGCGGTAGTAAGCTACCTCAACTTGTTGCGCAAGCTCATTTAAAGCGTTTGTCGGTAAGTCATCAAATGGCGGGTGCTGCGCTAAAAACTGCGCAATTTCAACTTGTTCGGCTTGCATTGGGAATTCCTTGTGGCCACACAAAAAGGCATGTATATGCTTAAGTGGCTATCTTAACAAACAAGTAGTGCCAATCAAGCCATAACCATGCCCAGTACACTTTTAATTTAAAAACGTTGCTGGGCATGGCTTTAAGGTTAGTCTATTTTTTCAAGCTCTTGTGCGAGCTGCTTAGATTCATCCCCCCTTGGCGTGGTAAAGCGTGCTAAGCCTAAGTAAATTACCGGAGTAAGATAAAGCGTAAACAACACCGCAAGTGCTAAGCCGCCAAACACCACCCAGCCAATTGCATTTCGGGCTTCAGCCCCTGCGCCTGTAGAGAGAATTAACGGCAATGCTCCAAGTAGAGTAGATATAAGGGTCATCGTAATTGGGCGTAAACGTACCAACGCAGCTTGCTCGACGGCTTTTCTGACCGTTAAGCCTTGATCGCGTAATTGGTCTGCAAATTCAACAAGCAAAATTGCGTTTTTAGCGATTAAGCCTATAAGCATCACTAAACCAATTTGAGAGTAAATATTTAACGACGTGCCGGTTAAATAAAGCGCTAATATGGCAGAAGTAATACCAAAGGGAACGGTTATCATAACCACAATGGCACTATTTACATTTTCAAATTGAGCAGCCAAAACTAAAAATACAATTAAAAAAGCAAGTACATAAGTTACAAGTACTTCGCTGGATGTTTCTTCATACGTTAACGCTTCGCCTTTAAACGCAAGTGCAATACCTGGCTCTAACGACTGCTCAGACACCGTTTTTATTTGCTCTACTAAAGCAGCAATGGTTAACGATTCTGGCAACTCCATGCTGAGCTCTATTGAGCGGCGCTGGGCATGACGTTCAAGCTCTGCAGCCACGCCTTCTTCAGAAATATAGGCCACACTACTTAATGGTACTAAACTGCTATTACCCGCTCTGATATATAAATTAGCCAAATCACTTGGACTGTTTATGGTTTGGTTTTGCGCTTGGAGCATAATTGGCACAGACTGATCGCCAATGTTTAAATCTTCTACATCGTCGCCATTTATTGCTGCGCGCAAGGTAATGGCAATGTCGTTTAGCGATACACCGAGCTCTTGTGCACGGCGTCTGTCTATATTTACTCTAAGCTGTGGTTGCGATGGCTGATAAGAAATACGCACAGGTGCCACCTCAGGAACGGCTTTTTCTAATGCCGCAGAAAACTGCTGAGCCGCTTTAAATATTTGCAAATAATCTTGCCCAAGCAATGCTATTTCAACACCTCCCCCTTGGCCACGTAAATTTAAACTATTAGCCCCACCTGGGTAAGCCGGTGCTCCTGGAATATCGCCAAGTGGCTGGCGTATCTTATTAATAATTTCTTGTTGGCTAAAATGGCGCTCATCCCAATGCTTTAATGGCACAGTAATAAACACAATATTAGGGTCCCATTGGCCTACCACAGTATAAATTGACTCAATTTCGCCGCTATCGACAAACGGAAGTAAAATATCTTCCATTTTTATCGCCTGCCTATCCATAAAGTTTAGCCCTACACCATCTGGGCCACGTGCAAATATACGAATTTTTCCTCGGTCTTCTGTTGGCAAAAGCTCGCTGTCTAAACTGGCGTACAACGCCCCTGAGCCTGCTGCAACCAATAAACAGAGCGCAAACGTAAGCCATGCATGGTTTAGCACTTTATGAATTGTTTTTGTATAAATACCACCCAACCAATGGCCTAGTTTAGCAAATGGGTGAAAAACGCCCTGCTTTAACTTTAATTTGGAGGTAAGAGCAGGCACTAATGAAAGTGCCACAAAGCTTGATATAATTACCGCACCGGCAAGTACTCCACCAAACTCTCTAAATAAGCGACCCGCAGTAGAGGGTAAAAACGCAATAGGTATAAATACAGCGGCAAGTACAGCCGTGGTTGCTACAACAGCAAAAAACACCTCGCGCGTGCCTATTACAGCAGCTGCCCGACGCCCTAAACCTAGCCCCCGCTGGCGCTGAATATTTTCACTTACTACTATGGCATCATCAACAATTAAGCCTGCGGCTAATACTAGCGCCAACAAGGTTAAAATATTTATTGAAAAACCCAGTGCCCATATAAGTGCTAAAGACCCTATTAAGGCAACAGGAATAGCAAAAGCAGGCACTAAAGTGGCGCGCCAAGAGCCAATAAATACCCACAAAGTGACAACCACTAACAATACTGTAAGCAATAAAGAGTAAATTACTTCATCTACTGAGCTTCTTATAAATTGTGCGTCATCGGAGGTAAGTGTAAATTCCATTTCTGGAAAGCGCGTTTGCATGCTTGTAATGAGCTTGAGCACTTCATCTGATATTTCAATTGTATTTGATTGTGCTTGTCGAATAATTTCCATACCAATAACGGGCTTACCATTTAGCCTTACCATAGAGCGCGGATCGGCAGGGCCAAAATACACAGCCGCAATATCACTAATTCGGGTATCGCCTTGTATTATAATATCGCCAACTTGTTCTGTGGTAATGGAGGTTGCATCGGCACGTACAATAATTTGCTGATCGTTTGACTTTAAACTCCCTGCTGGCACATCAAACGGTGCTTGGCTAAGCACTTGTGCTACATCGGGCACTGTTAAATTAAAGCTACTTAGTTTTAGCGGGTCTATTCGTACTCTTAATACGCGTTCTCTATCTCCGTTTAAGCGAACATCTGCGACACCCGGAATAGTTAAAAATTGCGGCGCTAAGTCAACATTTACACGCTCGGTAAGTGCTTCAAGCGATAAACTTTCACTTGAAACAGTGAGAGACACAACTGCTTCGGCGTCGTTGTCGGCTTTAATAATAGAAACACGCTCGACCTCCTCTGGAAGGTCTCGCTCTACACGTGCAACAGACTCACGCGTTTCATTCGCAGCGTCATCTAAATTTATGCCTGGTCTAAATTCGACCACAATACGTGCATTTCCCTCTTCACTTTGTGCGCGTATTGATTTAACGCCACTTACACGCGCTACTGCGCCTTCTAATTTGCTGGTTACTTCGGTATCAACGGTCTCAGGCGAGCCGCCAGGAAATGGCGCCGAAACCGTAATACGTGGTCTATCTACATCTGGAAGTTCTCTTACTTCAACACCCGCAATAGCAGCAATACCTGCAATAATAATTAATAAGTTAAGCACCACAATAAGTACTGGGCGGCGAATCGCCATTGAGGGTAAGTCTTGCATCATAGGTTGCTGTTTCATACCTACTCCTGCGTGTCTTGCGCGGGTAAATTAAAGCTTAGCTCTTGGCCTGCACGTAAGCGTTGTACCCCTTCAATTACTAAAATATCGCCTTTATTTAACGGCCCAGAAACCAATAATCGCCCCGCCAAGCGCTGCTCTATTTTTACATCAACACGTGTGGCTTTTTTATCAACGCTGGTCCATACATACGGGCCTGTTGCCCCCCACAGTAATGCAGCCTCAGGAACTGCAGCAAAACGCTCGCCTAACACTTCAATATGTACCCTAAAACTCATGCCAGGTAAAAATTGTTGTTTTTCATTATTTAGCTTGGCTTTAACACGTAAAGTACGAGTTTGTGGGTCTACGCGTGAATCTAAATAAGCAATATCAGCGTTAATGGCAGTGTCTGATTGCCAAGGAAACACCGTTAAGTTGCTTTTATTACGCAGCATACTGATAGCCGACTCCGGTGCGTTAAAATTTATGTACAAGCTTGTTGTGTCATCTATTGTGGCTATGGGGGTTAGCTCGGTTATTCTATCGCCTACCTCAACATCTGTTAAACCCATAATGCCATTTATCGGCGCAATTACTTTTCTGTCTTCAAGCTCAGTTTGGGCCTGTATGAGGGTGACTTTGGCAAGCTCTACAACGGTTTTAGCATCATCAACATCGCTTTTAGGCACTGCGCCTTTGGCCTGACTTTGTTCTAATCGTTTTAGTATTCGCTGGGTGTCGGCAAGTTTAATTTTAGCCTCATCAAGCGCTGCTTTTTGCCTACGAGAATCAAGTTCGAGTAAAGTATCGCCTTTTTTTACTTTATCACCTGGCTTAAAAAAAACGCCTGTTACTCTATCGCCTACTGCAGGGTACATTACAACCGAATGTATTGCCTCTGTATTTCCTACCGCTTGCACTTGTTGTTTAGCACTTTCGAGGGCAATTTTTTGTACAACAACGTTCGCGCTCATTGCAGGAAGGCTGAAAAACAGCAGCGAACTAAGCACACCGATTAAAAAGTTTTGCGATTTCAAAGTAACACCTTAATTAATTATTATTTCCATTACCTTACGAAGTCTAACAGCTGATTGATCAATAGGTAGGATAGAACGATAAATTAGCAAAACTACAAGATGAAATTAAATTGGTAATACCAATTAATCTTTGAAAAAGGCGCCTAAAGACTAAGCATTTATACAAATACAGGCAGGATTAAACTAAAAAGTGGCTATATAAATAAAAAAGCCCAGTATAAACTGGGCTATGTAGATAATAGGTAGTTAAAGATTATTTACCGCGCTGGGCTTCTTTTTGTGCTTTTTTAGCTTCTTTACGTTGTTGTAGAACCGCTTGCGCTTCATTACCAATGTGCCCTTCACCACGTGCTTGTGCTAATTCTATTTGCTTTTGACGCTCAGCAAAACGAGCACGTTGCTCATCAGTTACATTGTCGATACAGTGATGGCACGAAACACCTTCCATGTATTCTGGCTTTTGCTTTTCTTCTTCTGTAATCGGCATACGACACGCATGACATTGATCGTAAGAGCCTTTTTGTAAATCATGATTTACTGCTACACGATTATCAAAAACAAAACACTCACCTTCCCACATTGTTTCTTCTTTTGGCACTTCTTCTAGGTATTTTAAAATACCGCCTTCAAGGTGGTAAACTTCATCAAACCCTTGCTCTTTCATGTAAGCCGTTGATTTTTCGCAGCGAATACCACCGGTACAAAACATGGCTACTTTTTTGTGTTTTTCTGGGTCTAAATTCTCTTTAGCCCACTGAGGGAACTCTCGGAAAGTTTTAGTATTAGGATCGACTGCATTTTGAAAAGTGCCAATTTCAATTTCGTAATCGTTACGTGTATCAATCAAAATCACTTCAGGGTCTGATATTAATGCATTCCACTCTTTAGGCTTAACATAGCTTCCCACTACTTTTAGTGGGTCAACCCCTTCAACGCCCATAGTAACAATTTCGTTTTTTAGCTTTACTTTAGTGCGGTAAAACGGGCATTCATCATCGTATGATTCTTTAGTCACTATGTCTTTTAGGTTTTCTTGTGTGTCTAACCACGCAAGTAAGTTATCTATTCCTTCGCGCTTAGCCGATACAGTACCGTTAATACCTTCAGCCGCAAGCAATAAAGTACCGCGTACTTCGTTTGCTTCCATCACATCTAAAAGGGGTTTACGTAGCGCTTCAAAATTTGGCAAACCTACAAATTTGTACATTGCACACACTACAAAGTGCTCGTTTGTTACATCATCTTTATGAACAGCAGTCATTTTACTTCCTATTTTGCTTTGATAGCCTTAAGTGGCGTTTACCGAATCGTAAATCCGGCGCATATGGGGCGCGTATTTTACGCTTTTTATAATTAATTGCAAAAAATAGCGCGTTAGAATGGTTTTTACTGTCGGCATAACCCTTGTGTAAGCTATAATGCGGCCATTAATTTAAGTTGCACATTGGAGAACACGACTTTGCACTTTACTGATCTTGGGATTGATACTCGCCTTGAAACACAATTAGCACATCAAGGGATCACCCAGCCCACAGATATTCAAGCACATGCAGTGCCTACCGCACTTGCAGGGCATGACATTTTTGCTCAGTCTAAAACTGGGTCGGGCAAAACATTAGCGTTTTTATTACCTGCTGTTCAGCGAGTTATGAAACAAAAAGCGCTCAGTAAACGCGATCCACGTGTCCTCATCGTTGCACCAACCCGTGAGCTTGCAACGCAAGTATTTACGCAATTGCGTTTATTAATTGCGGGCACAAACATTAAAGCTGTAAAAATACTCGGTGGCGAGAACTTTAACGATCAAATTAAAGCCCTTCGTAACGACCCGCACTTTGTTGTGGCAACCCCTGGGCGTTTGGCCGATCACATCACAAAACGCTCATTACAATTAAGCGGGTTAGAGCTATTAATTTTTGATGAAGCCGACCGCATTTTAGACTTAGGTTTTACTGAACAGCTGAAAATGATTAACGAGCAAGCTAATCACCGCTTGCGCCAAACATTGTTGTTTTCAGCGACACTAGATCACGCTCAAGTCGATGCCCTATCGCGTAATTTATTAAAAAAGCCAAAACAAATTACACTGAGCGCCGCTAACGAGCAACACAGTGATATTAAACAAACACTCTATTTAGCCGATCACCTTGATCATAAAGAAGCGTTACTTGAGCATTTTTTAAAACAAGATGATGTTGGCCAATGTATTATATTTACAGCAACCCGTGCCGATACCAGCCGTTTAAGTGAAGCATTAAATGCAAAAGGTTTTAAATCGGTGGCTTTAGCTGGCGATTTAACACAGAGCAAACGCCTAGAGATCATGGACTCGTTTAGCCGCGAAAACTTTAAAATTTTGATCACCACTGATGTTGCTTCGCGAGGATTGGACTTATTAAGTGTAACGCACGTAATCAATTTTGATTTACCAAAACACGCTGAAGAGTATGTACACCGTATAGGTCGTACAGGCCGCGCCGGATTTAAAGGTAATGCATTATCGCTGGTAGGCCCTAAAGACTGGGCAAGCTACTTAGCAATTAAGTCGTTTTTGAACGACGAGCTGGTTTTTGCAAGCGTTGATGGCCTTAAAGCTAAATTTAAAGGTATAAAAGAGAAAAAGCCTGCAACAGCCGCTGTAAAAACTAAAAAAGTTGCACAGGTGAAAAAGCCGCAAGTTAAACGCAAGGCAAAACCTAAAAAACCAGCTGCACCTATAAAAGCCCCGATGAACATTGATGGCAATTCACCAATGCGCCGTAAAAAAAAGCCTGAGCAGGAATAATTATGAGTTACCTAGGAACAACACAAACCTTATTTGTAAAAGAAGTGAGCAATGAAGGTGCTTACCTTGATGGCCACGATTTAGGGGAAGTGTTTTTACCAAAACACGAAATTAAAGATGAACTTGAAGCTGGCGATAGCATAAGCGTTTTTATCTTTTTAGATAACGCCAACTTACCTACAGCAACAGTAAAAAAACCCCATGCCCAAGTAGGTGAATACGCACTGCTTCGTGTTAAAGAAATAAATAGCATTGGCGCTTTTTTAGATTGGGGACTAGAGAAAGATGTTTTAGCTCCATTTAACGAGCAAAAACCACGTATGCAAGAAGGTCATTCTTATTTAGTTCGCTTATATTTAGATAATGCGAGCCAACGTATTTGTGCATCAAGCAACTTTAATCGCTTTTTATCAAAAGATGAACCTGAGTACACACATCTTCAAGAAGTTGATTTAATTGTTGCTGGTAAAACAGATATTGGCTACAAAGTGCTTATTGAAGAGTCTCACTTTGGGGTTGTGTTTTACAACATGGTATTTAAAAACTTATTTGTAGGGCAAAAGCTTAAAGGCTTTGTTCAAAAAGTACGAGAAGACGGAAAAATCGACGTTATACTTGAAAAGCCAGGCATGGGTAAAGTAAGTGAACTTGGCGATAAAATAATGGAAAAGCTTAAAAACGAAGGCGGCATACTAGCCATTGGTGATAAATCTGATCCTGAGCTTATCAAAAAAGTATTTTCAACCAGTAAAGCTAACTACAAAAAAGCCATTGGTGGTTTATTTAAGCAAGGCTTGATAGACATAGAAGCCAAATCTATCCGCTTAAAATAGTTGTACACTTTTTATAAGCGCTAACATTATGTTGGCGCTTATAGTTAAATCTTTTCTAAATAGTTTAATTAAATGATTGTTCAAAGGTCATATAACGTTTTGATGAATAAAAAACGTTATTTAGCTATTATCGCTAATGGTACTTATATTGCCCTATTCTCTGCCCTCACCTTCGCGTAAATGAAATTTTTAAACAAAGCTAACACTTGGTTTTCCCTTCAAAAATAATTAGGGAATTACTAATAGGCATTAGCCCATAATACGCTTATACGGCAACGTACATTCTGTATATTGCTTTGAATAATCAAGTATCTCAGCTTTGGTTTCTAAGCTTAGTGGCGCCAACCTAAATACTTTATTTTCACATTCACTTTGTTTGTCGTCGTGATTTGAAATGCAATCTGACGTAGTTACGTTTTGGCGCGTTAAGCGCTCTTCATTTTTATAGCATAAGTGGTGTGCGTAGCCATGCATGGTTTGCTTAAATTCAAATAAATCGACAGGGTAATTTGCGACTAAGTCAGTAATCGTCGCTACTCCATCATAAGCTTTACTAGAAAAAACATATTTATTTACTGAAAAACCTGCAACAACAATTAAAATAGATCCAAAAATTAACTTCAAAATAAACCCCTTACTGCATTCTTAGTACTAATGTAGCATAAAAATGTATTCATAAAAGAGGTTTAGCACTAAATAATTGCTTTTTGTTAACTTAAACTAGTGATTTATTAACATCAGTTAAAGTTTGTACCGGATCTGACGATTGTGTAATTGGTCTACCAATCACTAAGTAATCGCTACCCGCTTCAATAGCTTGCTTAGGTGTCATAATGCGTTTTTGGTCACCCACATCACTACCAGCAGGGCGAATGCCTGGAGTAACTAGCTTGAACTCGCTACCTAATTGTGCTTTTAGCGCTTTCGCTTCTTGGGCAGAACATACTACGCCATCAAGCCCTGCTTCTTTTGTTAATTTAGCTAAATGAATAACTTGTTCTTGCGCTGATTTTTCAACACCCAAACGCTTTAGTTCAGCTTCGTCCATGCTGGTTAGCACTGTCACTGCTATTAATAAAGGTGCTTTATCACCAAACTTTTCAAGTGCCTGCTTTGCCTTATTCATCATTTCAAAACCACCTGATGCATGAACGTTTACCATCCAAACGCCCATATTAGCCGCTGCGGTGACCGCTTTTGCCACTGTATTAGGGATATCATGAAATTTTAAATCTAAAAATACGTCAAAGCCTAAATCGATTAACTGTTTAACGAATGCAGGGCCAAAATAAGTAAACATTTCTTTACCTACTTTTAAGCGACACGTATCTGGTGAGAGTTTTTTTACAAAATTAAGAGCCGCGTCTTGTGAATCGTAATCTAGGGCAATAAGAACTTTTTTTGTATCTTCTAAAGACATAACTATCCTAATGAATGGCAGTAAAGTTATAAATAGTTGGGGGTTATTAAAATCCGTCTAGGCCTCTACTTGGCACAATGGTTTCCCAATGTTTACAAGATGGGCAGTTCCAATAAATAGTGTGGCTTGTAAAACCACAATGTTGGCATTGAAAGTCTGGTTTTGTAGCTATATACGACGTAACTAGCTTATCAATTTCATCAAGTACTTCTTTGGTATTTGGATTTTTATCACCCATTAGCTGTAGTAAAAAGCTAAAACCTCGAATTGTAGGCTGACGCTTTAAGCTGTCGGTTAAAAAATCAAATGCCTGTTTAGTATTTCCCTGCTCTAACAGTGCTTGGCAATGTTTTATTTTTATTAGCACCCCGCCTTTATCGAGCAAGTCACATAATAAATCATGAAACTGATGTGTTAAATTTAACTGCTTATAACTATGTGCAAGCTGGTCAATAAACAAAGGCGCAAATAACGTAAATTGGCAAACGAGTTCACGCCAATAGTAAATTGCTTTTACGTAGTCTTCACTTGTGTAAGCCGATAACCCTAATTCGTATAAAGGGCGAACCGCTTTGTAATTTAAGCTAATAGCTTTGTTCATTAATTGTGGTTTATTTTCGCTTAAGGCAGCTTCGCTGTAAAAATTAGCAATTGCTTTAAAATGCTGCTCTTTAACGAATAACTCACTATGGGCTTCGAACATATTAATGCCCTTTTCCCACTCTCGGGTTTGCGAGTATAAAGTAATAATTGGGTCAAGTGCTTGTTCATGCCCAGCTTTAACAAGCCACACTAAATGCTCTTCTGCACCGTCTAATAAGCCGGCCATAATATAATCTTCAGCTAATTCTAAACGGCTAGCGGCAGCTTGTTGTTCATTTAAGCTTGGGTGTTTTAAAAGGAGTTCATGAATTTTTATTGCGCGGTCAAGCTCGCCTCTTCGGCGAAACATGGTAGCAAGGGTTGAATAATGGTCAACAGAGTCAGCAGCCACTTCTAATAGGTTTATTAGATGCTCTAAGCCCTGATCTTCTTCTCTGTCTAATAAAAACTTTAAGCCTTTACTGTATTCTGAAGTGATTTGGCGATTGAGTTGATGAGCTTGGTTTTTTGCACTATTTTTGCCCATAATCCAGCCATAACCGGCAGCAACAGGCAGTAGTAAAAACAAAAGCTCAATCATGATTAGGTGTCTTTATTAGCAATAAGCTTACTATTATTTTTTTCTGGCGCTAATTGTTTTTTTAAGCGGTAATTTTGCCACTTTAATTTAGAAAACAATTTAAAGCTAATAAAACACCCTATTATTACACCCAGTATAAAGCAGATACTTATTATTACAGCGAGTGGCAAGGTATTACTGGCAATAATATAATTGATTTGTACTAATTGTGGATTTTGAGAACCCAATAAAAATGCGCAAAATAGGCATAGTACAACCAGAATAATTTTTAATACCTTAAACAAGTAACTACTCCAACTGGTTAACTAGGCAATACTCTCATTTACGCGGTCGCGTAATTCTTTGCCTGGTTTAAAATGAGGTACATGCTTACCATCAAGCTCTACTGTATCGCCAGTCTTAGGATTACGACCTGTGCGAGGAGCGCGGTAATGCAAAGAGAAACTACCAAAACCTCTGATCTCAATACGATCTGAAGTAGATAATGAGCCGGCCATTTGTTCAAGAATTTCTTTTACTGCATTTTCAACATCTTTCACTGGAACGTGTGCGTGCTGTTCGGCAAGTGTTTCTATCAGTTCTGACTTAGTCATAGCGTTTCCTTAAAGAGAATAGTGGAAGGGCAAAACTGCCCTTCCAATTAAAAACTAATTAGTAATTAGTCTTTTTGTGCATTTGCGAAAGCAGCTGCCATTGCGTTTTCAAACACTGGCTCTTCTTTCTTAAGCTTCTCTAGTACTTCTTTCTCTTCTGCTTCGAAAAGAGCTTTAACAGATAAGCTTAAAGTGCGGTTCTTACGATCAACGCCAACGTATTTAGCTTCGATTTCGTCGCCTACAGAAGCAACAGTTGTTGCATCTTCAACGCGCTCTTGAGCGATATCAGCTACACGGATGTAACCTTCAACGCCTTCGATAAGCTCTACAGTTGCGCCTTTCGCATCAACTTCAGTCACTTTACCTTTAACAATAGCACCTTTTTTGTTTGCATCAAGGTAGTTATTGAACGGGTCAGCTTCGATTTGCTTAACACCTAGAGAGATACGTTCACGCTCTGGGTCAACTTGCAATACGATAGCAGTGATTTCGTCGCCTTTCTTGAATTCACGTACAGCTTCTTCGCCAGGCGTGTTCCAAGAAATGTCTGAAAGGTGTACAAGACCATCAATACCACCGTCAAGACCGATAAAGATACCGAAGTCAGTGATTGATTTGATCTTACCAGTAACTTGGTCGCCTTTGTTTTGTAGACGAGCAAATTCCTGCCAAGGATTAGCAATACATTGCTTAAGACCAAGAGAAATACGACGACGTTCTTCGTCGATTTCAAGAACCATAACTTCAACAGTGTCACCTAGTGAAACAACTTTTGAAGGGTGGATGTTCTTGTTAGTCCAATCCATTTCAGAAACGTGAACTAGACCTTCAACGCCTTCTTCGATTTCTACGAAGCAACCGTAATCAGTAAGGTTAGTTACACGACCAGAAAGCTTAGAACCTTCTGGGTAACGACCAGCGATAGCTGCCCATGGATCTTCGCCAAGCTGTTTAAGGCCTAGAGATACACGAGTTTTATCTTTGTCGAATTTAAGAACTTTAACTGCGATTTCGTCGCCAACATTAACGATTTCTGAAGGGTGCTTAACACGCTTCCACGCCATATCAGTGATGTGTAGTAGACCATCAACACCACCAAGGTCAACGAATGCACCGTAGTCAGTAAGGTTCTTAACGATACCTTTAACTTCTTGACCTTCAACAAGGTTAGCAAGAAGCTCTTCACGTTCTTGTGAGTTTTCAGATTCGATAACTGCACGACGTGAAACAACAACGTTGTTACGTTTTTGGTCAAGCTTGATTACTTTAAATTCAAGCTCTTTACCTTCAAGGTGAGTTGTGTCACGTACTGGACGAACATCAACAAGTGAACCAGGTAGGAAAGCACGGATTGAATCAACTTCAACTGTGAAACCGCCTTTAACTTTACCGTTGATAACACCAGTAACAGTCTCTTGCTCTTCACATGCTTTCTCAAGACGGATCCACGCTTCGTGACGCTTCGCTTTCTCACGAGAAAGGATAGTTTCACCGAAACCGTCTTCGATTGCATCTAGTGCAACATCTACTTCGTCGCCTACAGCAACTTCTAGTTCACCAGCAGCATTTTTGAACTGCTCTGCAGGGATAGCACTTTCTGATTTAAGACCAGCATCTACAAGTACAATGTTATTCTCGATAGAGATTACTGTACCTTTAACAATAGAGCCTTGCTCTGCTTCAAAACCCTTTAAGCTTTCTTCAAATAACTGCGCAAAATTTTCTGACATACGAATATACGTCTCATATATTAATACCAATAAGCAACCATGCTGCATGGGGTTGTTAAAATAGCACTGGCGTCCTGCTGGTGCATAAAATGTGTTTAGCTTCGTTTAGGAAGCTTGCCTTGTGAGATAGCAATATCTACTAAAGTTATAACTTTATCAAACACTTGCTGAGCGTTAAGCTCGCTTGTGTCTATTTCAATTGCATCATCAGCAGGAACAAGCGGCGCAACGGTGCGATTCATATCGCGCTCATCACGAGCTTGAATGTCCTGTAATAGACCACTTAGTGTAACATCAAGGCCGCGCTCATTCAACTCAACATAACGTCTGCGCGCGCGTTCTTGTGCACTAGCGGTTAAATATATTTTTAATGGTGCGTCTTGAAAAACCACGGTGCCCATATCTCGGCCATCAGCAATTAAGCCCCGTTCGGTTTTAAACGCACGCTGGCGTCGAAGTAACGCTTCACGTACACGCGGTAATGCAGCCACTTTTGAAGCAGCTGCCCCAACCTCTTCATTACGAATTGTCGAGGTTACATCTTCGCCTTCTAAAATAACTTTTCCAGCATTAGTTTGACTATCAACCAAAAACTGCACATCTAAGTTTGCAGCAAGCGGGACAAGCGCTTCTTCGTTGTCTAATGCTATTTGGTGATGAAGTGCGGCAAGGGATAATACACGGTAAATTGCGCCGCTATCCAATACATCCCACCCCAATTTGTCGGCTAACAAGCGACAAACAGTTCCTTTACCTGAACCACTTGGGCCATCAACGGTGATTACGGGCATTAATAACGCCTGCATTTAAAACCTCCTGCAATGCACACCTAAATAAAACCGCGATATTATACGTCACTTCTGCAAATAGATCCGCTTTAGTGTGTAACTTTTTATAATTATTTATAAAAAGCCTACTCACTCACTGATGCTAAAACCTTGAAAAAGGTTGGAAAAGTTTTATATGTACACTTAGGATCGTTGATTGTAATAGGCTTTCCGCCTACGGCAACCATTGCAAAACACATCGCTATACGGTGATCGTCATACGTATCTATAGCCACATCATTGAATGCACTCGGTGGTGTAATTTCGATAAAATCTTCACCCTCTACAACCTCGGCACCCACTTTACGAAGTTCAGTTGCCATAGCATATAAACGGTCGGTTTCTTTTACACGCCAGTTATAAATATTGCGAATAGCCGTAGGCCCTTTAGCAAATAAAGCAACCGTAGCAAGTGTCATGGCCGCATCAGGGATAGCGTTAGCGTCAATATCAACACCTTTTAATTCACCTTTGCGAACAACTAAACGCTCGTCATACCATTTTATTTCAGCGCCAACTTGTTCCATCACTTTAGCAAAACCAATATCACCTTGAACTGATTTAGCGCCCACGCCTTTAATTTCAATTTCGCCACCGGCAATGGCCGCTGCCGCAACAAAGTAAGACGCTGATGATGCATCCCCCTCCACCATAATACGCTCTAGTGATTGGTATTGTTGGCCGCCTTTAACTTTAAATGTTGTATAGTCGCTGTGCTCAACAGTCACCCCAAAACGCGCCATTACATCTAACGTTATATCAATGTAAGGCTTAGATACCAAAGTACCCTTAATGGTAATTTGCGTATCACCACTAAATAAAGGGGCAGCCATTAGCAATGCTGTTAAAAATTGGCTAGAAATACTGCCATCAATTTCAACAGTACCGCCTTTAATTTGCCCACCAATTATTTTTAGTGGTGGGTAGTCTTTATGTTTTGTGTAGGTAATATCGCCGCCAAGTGCTTGTAGCGCATCGACTAAGTGCCCTATTGGGCGCTCTTCCATGCGCGGCTCACCTATAAGCTCATACTCCCCAGCTACAGCTGCGAGTACCGCGGTTAAAGGACGATAAGCAGTACCTGCATTGCCTAAAAATAAAGGTTCACTTGGGGTTTTAAATACACCGCCAACCCCTTCTACGGTTGCCACAGTGCGATCAACATTAAGCGTTACGTTAACACCTAGTAGTTTTAATGCACCCAACATATGGCGAATATCATCGCTATCTAACAGGTTTTCTACAACGGTAGTCCCTTGAGCCAGCGCTGCTAATAATAAAATACGGTTTGATAGGCTTTTAGACCCTGGTAAGGTAACACTGCCATTTACACGAGAAATAGGCTCTAAACGAAGTTGTTCCATTAGCTGTGCTCCTGTGCAAATGCCGCCATAAAGTCAACCAAGGCTTGAACACCTGCAAGTGGCATTGCGTTATAAATACTTGCGCGCATACCGCCTACAATTCGGTGCCCTTCTAGGGCAAGTAAGCCGGCTTCTTTAGATTGCGTTACAAACTTTTCGTTTAAGCTTTCATCGTTTAGCCAAAACGGTACATTCATACGCGAACGACAATGCGTCGCTACTTTATTAGTATAAAAAGGCGATTCATCAATAAAGTCATAAAGCAGCTTAGCTTTAGCAATATTTTGTGCTTCCATTGCCTTAACGCCACCGTTTTGCTCTAGCCATTCAAATACTTCGGCCGCTAAATACCATGCAAAAGTAGGCGGTGTATTAAACATGCTGCCTTGTTTTGCTTCAAGTGCGTAATCTAAAATGCCAGGTTTAGCTAAACCTTCACGCTCAAGTAATGTTTTGCGCACAATAACAATAGCTATACCTGATGGACCTATATTTTTTTGTGCACCGGCATAAATTAAATCAAATTTATTTACGTCAATTTCTCGCGACAAAATAGTCGACGACATATCAGCAATAATAGGCGCTGTTGGGTGACTAGGCACATCAAAAATCTCTAATCCGTCTACCGTTTCATTTGGACAGTAGTGAATGTAAGATGCATCTGCAGGTAACTCCCACTGCGCCACTTCTTTTATAGAAAACAGCCCGTTTGCGTCATTTCTAACGTTGATTGAGTGGGTTTGAGTAAATTTATTAGCTTCATCAGTGGCACTTTTAGACCAAACGCCGTTCTCGCAGTAAACCGCCGTTTTACCATTTTGATGTAAATTTAATGGCACAGCGCTAAATTGACCGCGGCCACCACCGTGCATAAATAACACTTCAAATTCATCGCTAATGTTCATTAAACGACGAAGGCTGGCTTCGCATTTTGCTGTAAGCGCTAAAAAATCTTTACTACGATGGCTTATTTCCATCACAGATACGCCTAAGTCTTGCCAGTCTAAAAATTCTTTTTGTGCTTTTTGCATAACAGCTTGTGGAAGCATAGCTGGCCCCGCACAAAAATTATATTTACTCATTACCTTTGCCTCATTCCAGTAATTTAAACTCTTTTGATAAACAAAAAAGGATTATTAATTTTTTTCAACATGATTAAAAAAAGCGGCCTTAGCCGCTTTTTCAATTTCAGTTATTCAGAAGGTGGATTATCATCCGTTGCTTCTTCATTTACTGTATCAACCGTTTCAACGTCTTCAATATCAACTAAGTCACTGTCTGTAACTTCAATCTCTTCGATACGTTGTAAACCAACTACTTGCTCTTCGTCAATAGTTCTGATCAAAATAACACCTTGGGTGTTACGTCCAACCGTCGATACTTCATTAACGCGGGTACGTACTAGCGTACCACGGTTTGAAATAATCATTATTTCGTCGTTGTCGTCAACTTGTACAGCGCCAACTACTGCGCCATTACGCTCACTCACCTTAATAGATACAACACCTTGTGTTGCACGGCTCTTAGATGGGTAATCTTCAAGTTGAGTACGTTTACCGTAACCATTTTCAGTCACAGTTAAAATAGCACCATCAGACTTAGGCACAATTAACGACACTACGCGTTGGTCGTCGGCCATTTTAATACCACGAACACCGGTAGCAGTACGCCCCATAGGGCGAACACCTTTGAAACGAATTTCAGGGTTGCCTTCTTCGTCAAGTACCGGGTTGCCGTTTTCATCAACAACAGCAGACTCTTCCGCTTCTTTAAAGCGTACCACTTTACCTGCATCAGTAAACAACATAATTTCGTTGCTACCGTCGGTAATATCAACCCCAATTAGGCTATCGCCTTCGTTAAGGTTTACCGCAATAATACCGCTTGCACGTTGACGACTGTATGCCGTTAGTGGTGTTTTCTTCACAGTACCAAATGCAGTTGCCATGAAAATGTATTTATCTTCTTCGTACTCGCGTACAGGTAAGATAGCAGTAATGCGCTCATCATCTTCAAGTGGCAGTAAGTTAACAATTGGCTTACCGCGAGCGGCGCGACTAGCCAGTGGTAACTGGTATACTTTAAGCCAGTACAAACGACCCGCAGTAGAGAAACATAAAATGGTATCGTGGGTATTAGCCACTAAAAGACGCTCAATGAAATCTTCATCTTTCATCTTCGTTGCTGACTTACCTTTACCACCACGGCGCTGTGCTTCGTAATCAGACAATGCCTGATACTTAACGTAACCTTCGTGAGATAGGGTCACAACAACATCTTCTTCGTTAATTAAATCTTCAAGGCTAATATCGTGCGCTGCCGCGTTAATTTCTGTACGACGCTCATCACCATATTGCTCTTTAATTTCAACTAACTCATCACGAATAACTTCCATTAAACGCTCAGGGCTAGCTAAAATGTGTAGTAGCTCAGCAATTAAATCTAACAGCGATTGGTACTCTGCTAAGATTTTTTCATGCTCAAGACCGGTTAGTTTGTGTAAACGTAAATCAAGAATTGCTTGTGCTTGCTGCTCAGAAATATAGTACTGACCATCGCGAATACCCAGCTCACTTGCCAGCCAATCTGGGCGTGCTACGTTGTCTTCGCCTGCTTTTTCAAGCATAGCTTGTACGTTACCTAAATCCCATGGGCGAGCTGTTAAGGCTACTTTAGCCTCAGCTGGGGTTGGCGATTTACGAATAAGCTCAATAATTGGGTCAATGTTGGCAAGCGCAATTGCTAAACCTTCAAGGGTATGAGCACGGTCGCGCGCTTTACGTAAATCAAATACGGTACGGCGTGTAACCACTTCACGGCGGTGAATAACAAACTCTTCAAGCATTTCTTTTAAGTTGAAACACTTAGGTTGGTTGTTAATTAATGCAACCATATTCATACCAAACACAGTTTGTAACTGAGTTTGTGAATATAAGTTGTTGAGGATAACTTCACCTACATCACCACGTTTGATCTCAATAACGATACGCATACCGTCTTTATCTGATTCATCACGTAGTGCGCTAATGCCTTCAATTTTTTTATCTTTAACAAGCTCAGCAATTTTTTCAATTAAGCGTGCTTTGTTAACCTGATAAGGAATTTCGTGCACGATAATGGTTTCGCGGCCTGTTTTTTCATCGGTTTCGATGTCGGCGCGTGCACGCATGTACACTTTACCACGGCCGGTTAAATAAGCATCTTCAATGCCTTTTTTACCATTGATAATGGCAGCCGTTGGGAAATCAGGACCCGGAATGTAATCCATTAATTCATGAATCGTTAAATCAGGGTTTTGAATAAGCGCTAAACAACCATTAACCACTTCAGTTAAGTTATGAGGTGGAATGTTTGTTGCCATACCTACCGCAATACCCGATGAACCGTTAACGAGCAAGTTAGGCACTTTGGTTGGTAAAACGTCAGGAATTTGTTCGGTACCGTCGTAGTTAGGAACGAAATCAACCGTTTCTTTTTCAAGATCGGCTAATAACTCATGCGACATTTTTGCCATACGTACTTCTGTATAACGCATTGCCGCTGCTGAATCACCATCAACCGAACCGAAGTTACCTTGGCCATCTACAAGCATATAACGTAGTGAGAATGGCTGTGCCATACGCACGATGGTGTCATAAACTGCACTGTCGCCGTGTGGGTGGTATTTACCGATTACGTCACCGACCACACGGGCCGATTTTTTGTAAGGCTTATTCCAGTCATTACTAAGCTCGTTCATTGCAAACAAAACGCGGCGGTGAACAGGTTTTAAACCATCACGTACGTCTGGTAATGCACGTCCTACAATTACGCTCATTGCGTAATCAAGGTAGGAGTTTTTTAACTCGTCTTCAATATTGACTGGCAGAATTTCATTGGCGAGATCAGTCATTTGATATCACATTCCTTCAGTATCAGCTCTTAGCAACCCAGTATTAGGCGCCAAGAGTATTTGTTATTATTTCTAAGCGACCATGCTATCACAATTAATTTAAATTTACAGGCGCAAAACTTTGCGATTTATCAATTTAGCCCTATATAATGGCCTCAGATTGACGAGGAAGTATTTTATGACCGAACATCAAAATGTAGATAACGCAGAAATAGCAAAATTTGAAGCCATTGCAGAGCGATGGTGGGACCAAGACGGAGAGTTTAAACCTCTTCACGAAATTAACCCATTACGATTAGACTTTGTGGCTAACAAAACCCAAGGCTTATTTGATAAAGAAACACTCGATGTAGGCTGTGGTGGCGGCATTCTTAGCGAAAGCATGGCACGCATGGGGGCACACGTAACCGGTATAGACATGGGCCAAGAGCCACTCACCGTAGCAAAGCTTCATAGCCTAGAAACCGGTGTAAATGTTGACTATATAAAAGTACCTGCAGAAGAATTTGCAACCCAGCACCCTGCTCGCTTTGATGTAATAACCTGTATGGAAATGCTAGAGCATGTACCTGACCCTGCTTCTATTATTCATGCAGTCGCAGAGCTTGCCAAGCCAGGGGCTGATGTGTTTTTCTCAACCCTAAATAAAACACCTAAAGCTTATTTGTTTGCTATTGTAGGTGCTGAAAAGCTGTTAAAAATGGTGCCTGAGGGCACACACGATCACAACAAATTTATCAAACCTGCACAACTGATTGCATGGGCTGAACAAGCCGGTTTAAAAGTACGTGCCAGTGCTGGCCTGGGCTACAACCCTCTTTCTAAGCAGTATTCATTAAATACAGATGTGAGTGTTAATTACATTCTTCATTTTGAGAAGTTAGCATAATGGCTAGATCTCATATCCCCTTAACTCCTTTTGAGTACGACGCTTTCTTATTTGATTTAGATGGCACCTTGCTTGATACAGCAGACGATTTAGGTGCTGCTTTAAATGCTGTACTTAAAAGTGAAGGTGTTGCGCAAGTTACGCCTGAAGCGTATAGAAAAGTAGCATCTAATGGCGCCGGCGCACTACTTGAACTTGGCTTTAAAGCGCAATGGGCATCGCAACCACAAACTGAACGTATAAAACAATTAGTCAGCCACTACAGCCAAAACCTAGCGACACACACCCGCTGCTTTGAAGGCATAGAATCATTACTCATAGCCCTTGATAACCAAGGTATAAAATGGGGAATAATGACTAATAAGCCAGGGTTTTTAACCGATCCATTAGTGGCTGCTATACCCGCTTTAAAAAATGCACACGTTGTGATCAGTGGCGATACCCTCACCGAGGCTAAACCATCGCCTTTACCCTTACTACACTGTACAAAACTGATGAACGTAGATCCTAAGCGTTGTTTATACATAGGTGATGCTCAACGTGATATAGAAGCAGGTAAAGCCGCAGGTATGCACACAGCAACAGCGCTTTGGGGCTATATACCAAGTATTGATGAGGCCAAGGGCTGGGAAGCCGATTTTAACTGGCACACCCCTATTGATGCTTTTAACCATATATAGTGCCATGTAAAGTTTTTATGCAAAGCTTGATGATAAAAAAAGCAGTCGAAATTTATTTTAAAAATGCATAAATTCAGCAGAACATTAGTTTACTTTTTAAACAGCTAAACCAAGTAATTGTTTACGGGTAAGTATCTACTAACACAATTATTTTATCCTAGACTTATCCACAAATAGGGGCAATTATGTCCCTTGCAAATCAGCACAGGCAGGATTAAAGTTTTATTAACACTTTGATGGAGTTGATATTTCAACTAAGTGGAGGGGCTGATATCACATTCAAAACTGGAATATGATATCAGCAAAGACACTTGCTAAAATTTTAGAAAGGCGCCTAATTGTGGAAATTTGAGCGTAACTTATTCTTATATTATCGGCAAGTGACTAACTTCAGATTTAGGAAAATTAAAATTGAAATTCAGTTTGTCTATAGAAATTTCAGAGAGTGCGATAATTACTATTTTTAAAATTCTTACATTCAGCAGCATGCTGTTTGCTTAAATTTAAATGGGCTATTTTTTAGCCCATTTCTATTTCTTAGCTTTGATTATGCTTTTTTTATTGAAATTGTTAGATCACTCAGTCAAAACAATTCTCTTAGGTAGCCCACTAAAACCATATATAGTGCCATGTAAATTTTTAAACACTATATATTGTGAGTTTTTATGCAAAGCTTGATGATAAAAAAAGCAGTCGAAATTTATTTTCAAAATGCATAAATTTAGCAGATCATTAGTTGATTTTTAGCTATTTCAACTTAAATGATTGTTCGAAGGTGAGTGACTACTAACACAAATACGTTATCCCAAAGTTATCCACAAATAGGGGCAATTATGTCCCTTGCAAATCAGCTCAGACCACACTATCTTGTGATCTCTAAATTGAACAACACCAGATATTGTGGCCAAATGTTATTCAATTAAATTCGCCAATACGGTGAAACTTATAATAAATGAATACGTACCTTGCTTTAGCGAGGTATAAAGCATTGGTCAAAATACACAATTCCCAAGGAATACAGGCAAAGCTATGAACCAACAGTTATCTGTAAGCAAGCGTGACGGGCGTAAAGAGCCTCTAGATCTTGATAAGATCCATCGCGTTATTGAATGGGCCGCCGAAGGTTTAAACAACGTATCGGTTTCACAGGTTGAATTAAAGTCACACATTCAATTTTACGACGGTATTCGTACAAAAGACATTCACGAAACCATCATTAAAGCAGCAGCCGATCAAATTTCAAAAGAGTCACCTGACTACCAGTACTTAGCTGCCCGCTTAGCTGTATTCCACTTACGCAAAAAAGCGTATGGCCAGTTTGAGCCTCCACGTTTATTTGACCATGTTACAAAAATGGTTGAAGACAAACGCTACGACGCTCATTTACTCGTTGATTACACAGAGCAAGAGCTTGATGAGCTAGATGCTTATCTTGATCATTCGCGCGATCTTAACTTTAGCTACGCAGCAGTAAAGCAGCTTGAAGGTAAATACCTAGTACAAAACCGCGTAACGGGTGAGATTTACGAAAGCGCCCAGTTTTTATATATCTTAGTGGCTGCGAGTTTATTCTCTGACTACCCGCGCGAAACGCGTACTGACTACATCAAACGTTTTTACGATGCAGTATCAACGTTTAAAATCTCTTTACCTACGCCAATTATGTCGGGTGTGCGTACCCCTACGCGTCAGTTTAGCTCGTGTGTACTTATTGAATGTGGCGACAGCCTTGATTCAATTAACGCCACATCATCTGCCATTGTTAAGTACGTTTCACAACGTGCAGGTATTGGTATTAACGCCGGCCGTATTCGTGCATTAGGTAGCCATATCCGTAATGGCGAGGCGTACCACACAGGTTGTATTCCTTTTTATAAGCACTTTCAAACAGCGGTTAAAAGCTGCTCGCAAGGTGGCGTACGTGGCGGTGCTGCAACGTTATTCTACCCGCTTTGGCATTTAGAAGTAGAAAACCTACTGGTACTTAAAAATAACCGTGGTGTTGATGATAACCGTGTTCGTCATTTAGATTACGGCGTACAGTTTAATAAACTAATGTACTCTCGTTTAATTAAAGACGACTACATTACGTTATTTAGCCCATCAGATGTGCCTGGCCTTTACGATGCATTCTTTGAAGACCAAGACGAGTTTGACGCGTTATACGTAAAATACGAGCAAGACGAGTCAATTCGTAAAAAGCGTATTAAAGCGATTGAGCTTTTCTCAATGTTCGCACAAGAGCGTGCCAGCACAGGTCGTATTTATTTACAAAACGTGGATCACTGTAATACGCACAGCCCGTTTATTTCTAAAGTGGCGCCAATTCGCCAATCTAACTTATGTTTAGAAATTGCATTGCCAACTAAGCCGTTAAATAACGTAAACGATGAAGAAGGCGAAATTGCACTTTGTACGCTATCTGCATTTAACCTAGGCGCTATTGAGTCACTTGATGAACTTGAAGAGCTTGCAGAGCTTGCAGTACGTGCACTTGATAACCTACTTGATTTCCAAGACTACCCAGTACCGGCTGCACGTAATGCCACTATGGGCCGTCGTACGTTAGGAATAGGCGTAATTAACTACGCTTACTACCTTGCTAAAAATGGTAAGCGTTACTCAGATGGTAGTGCTAATGCACTGACTCACAAAACGTTTGAAGCAATTCAATACTACTTAATGAAGGCATCAAACGAGCTGGCTAAAGAGCGTGGCGCGTGTCCTAAGTTTAACGAAACAACGTACTCTCAAGGTATTATGCCAACTGATACGTACAAACGTGACCTAGATAAAATTTGTGATGAGCCACTACACTTAGATTGGGATTCGTTACGTGCCAGCATTAAAGAGCACGGCATGCGTAACTCAACACTTAGCGCATTAATGCCTTCAGAAACATCGTCGCAAATCTCTAACGCAACTAACGGTATTGAGCCACCACGTGGTCACATTAGCGTTAAAGCAAGTAAAGACGGCATTTTAAAACAAGTAGTTCCTGAGTACGAACGCTTAAAAGATAACTACGAGCTACTGTGGGATATTCCATCAAACGATGGTTACTTACAGTTAGTGGGCATAATGCAAAAGTTTATTGACCAAACTATTTCGGCCAATACTAATTATGATCCAAACAAATACGAAGGCGGTAAAGTACCTATGAAAGTCTTATTAAAAGACTTACTAGGTGCATACAAGCTTGGTGTTAAAACACTTTACTACCATAACACCCGCGATGGCGCATCAGATGCACAAGACGACACTCCAGAAGTGGAAGATGATGATTGTGCAGGCGGCGCGTGTAAAATTTAATAGTTAAACTTAAAGCGGGCTCTTTGCCCGCTTTGTCCTGATAGTTTTAGTGATAGTTTTTTGAGTGATAGACATGTCTTATACTACTTTTAGTCGTAACCACAATGATCAAATGCAAGAGCCGATGTTTTTTGGCCAAACCGTTAACGTTTCGCGTTACGATCAACAAAAATACCCTATTTTTGAAAAATTGATTGAAAAGCAACTTTCGTTTTTTTGGCGTCCAGAAGAAGTAGACGTAAGTAAAGACCGTTTAGACTTTCAAGCATTACCAGAGCACGAAAAGCACATATTTTTAAGTAACTTAAAATATCAAACGCTGCTTGATAGTGTACAAGGCCGCTCGCCAAACGTTGCCCTACTCCCTATTGTGTCTATTCCTGAGCTAGAAACATGGATTGAAACGTGGGCATTTAGTGAAACTATTCACAGTCGCTCTTACACCCACATTATTCGTAACGTTACACAGTCACCAGAACTTATTTTTGATGACATAGTTAGTAACGAAAAAATTAGCGAACGTGCTGATGCGGTAACCACCTACTACGATGATTTAATCAATGGTGTGTCGCTTTATAACCTGTATGGCGAAGGCAAGCACGAAATTAACGGTCAAACCGTTGTGATTAGCTTATTTGATCTTAAAAAGAAACTTTACCTTGCCATGATGTCGGTAAATATTCTTGAAGCCATTCGTTTTTATGTCAGCTTTGCGTGTTCGTTTGCCTTTGCTGAGCGTGAATTAATGGAAGGTAACGCTAAAATCATCAAGCTAATAGCACGTGATGAAGCGCTTCACCTATCGGGTACGCAGCATATTTTAAACATTATGCAAGATGGTAAAGACGACCCTGAAATGGCGATTGTTGCCGCGCAGTGCCGTGAAGAAGCCATTAAAATGTTTGTTGAAGCCGCAGAGCAAGAAAAAGAATGGGCAGAGTACTTATTCAAAGATGGCTCTATGATTGGTTTGAACAAACACATTTTATGTCAGTATGTTGAATACATCACCAACGCACGTATGACCGCCATTGGCCTGCCTGCGCAATTTGAAAACAACAGTAACCCGATTCCATGGATCAACTCATGGCTTGTGTCTGACAACGTGCAAGTTGCACCGCAAGAAGCTGAAATTAGCTCATACCTTGTAGGTCAAATTGACTCACAAGTAGATGCCTCAGAATTTGGTGACTTTGATTTATAATGAGTGACAAACCCACTGCAAGTATAACGCTTGCAGATAACAGCCAGTGTATAGAATTTAGCACTGGCTGCCCTTCTGTTTTACATTGCTTAGAAAACCAAAAAATAGACGTAGCGTATCAATGTCGCGAAGGTTATTGTGGCGCGTGCAGAGCCACGTTAGTCTCTGGCCAAGTGCACTATAACGAAGAGCCTTTAGCGTTTGTACGCGAGGGAGAAATACTGCTGTGCTGTTGTAAGCCAAACGGTAATATAAGTATTAATTTAAAATAAATTTACTGCGTTTTATTCAAATACTGTGGTTCAAACCGGTAGTGCCCCGTGATTTTATAATCAAAAAGCATATCGGTTTTTTCTGCCCCACGCCCAATGTTATGTACAATTAATGGATTGCCAGTTTGTACTGAACGCTCATTAACTACCATCCCTATATGTGGCAGGTTACCCGGTAACATCCAAGTCACTATATCACCTGTTTTATACTCTTCAGGGCTATCAGATAATACTAACGCACGACCCTGTCTTTTAAAGTAGGTTTGTAAGTTAGGCACTCTGCGGTGGTCTATATTTTTATCGGGCTTGGTCAGTCCCCAAATACGCTTTGAGGGGTATAGAGTAAAATTGTCACGCATGTCTTCGTGTACTAACTGTTGTAAGTCTATACCTAACTGGCGATAAGCACGAATAATCACATCGGTACACACCCCAATATTACTTGGCACGTCCCCACCTGGGTAACTTATTGAACGATAGCTCCCATCATACGTAACTTGGTGTGTTGTTCGCTGTATTAATGCAGCAGTTATGTCTTCTTCAAATGAATTTGCTAAGGCACTAAAAGGCGCTAATACACTAAAATATAACCATACATTAGCCATATTCTGTTCCTTGTAAAAAAATTTATAATGCATCCAGTACATACTCAGGCACATTTATTTCCTCGCCTGAATTTATAAAGTGAGTATCGAGCGAATAAGCCAAAATTTCTAGCGGTGCATTGTGATAACCAAAGTGCTTAATTTCATTCATATAGCGCTCTATAAAGGCTAAAGCACCAAGATTTTGCCACTGCAATACATGCACTAATTCATGAAAATGTACGCGCAAGTTATCAACACTTGTCGGCAACAAGTAGTAAGTATTTTTATAAGTTATGCCGCTGACTTTCATATCAATAAAATCACCCAGCCCCATGGCACGTAAAGCAGCAAAATCGGGCTTGGGTATTTCATCGATTACAACATAAAAGGCATTTTCCAAAAATTCAGTTGGGTAAAAACCTGCAAACTGTGATGCAAATTGAGTACAGCACACCCGTTTGTATTTATATTTATGATTTACCTCATCAATCCATTGCTCGATTGCGGTTAATATATCCATATTCCAAGCCTCATTAAAATCGCGACTAACTAGGCTTAATTAACCTTCTTCTTCAGTCAGTGACTCAAGTAAATCATGAATTTCAGCTTTAAGCGCTTTATCTTCAATTTTATTAGCGCTTACCTTGGCATTTTTTAAGTTTTTAATCGCTTCGTTTTTTTGTCCAAGCTCTATTTGTAGAGTTGCCATTGAATAAGCAACCGACGACATATGATCTTTATTATTGATTGCAACCGACTTCTGTAGCGCTTTTTCATACGTGGTAATTGCCTCTTCAAGTTCTTCGGTAAAGTCAGCTAAGGTTTCCCACTGTACGGGGTGATCTTTTGAAGTATTCTCGTTTTCTTCACAAATAGCTTTGAGCCTAGAAAATAATAATTCAAACCTTTTACGGTCGTTTCTATTTGCAGCTTCCATCAGTTGCTCTGCTAAATCATGTACTGCTTTATATACTTTGGTGTTCATCATCAGGAACTATCCTTAACTGGTCACTAAACTAACTATTTAGAGGCGTCCTAATCTTATTAGAACGGCTAATTATTTAGGTGTAATAATACATTAATAATAGATAGCGGGTTGGAATTAAAAGTGTGGTTTTAAAATTATATATAAAAAAGTAATCCACGTTAATTACAGTGATACACTGAGAAACTAATCGTTACCTAATATACTGGCTAAAAATGAAAGAGTGCAACCAATGCGGTAAATGCTGTATTAAATACGGTGGGGGCGATTTAAGTGCAACCGTACAAGAAATTGAAATGTGGGCACTGTTTAACCCAGAGATTTATCAATATGTTAAAGATGATGAAATTTGGTTTGATCCAAAAACGCAAATGCGACTCTCCACTTGCCCCTTTTTAGAAATAGCGCCCAAAAAAGAGCCCTCCCATAAAACAATGTATACCTGTAGCATTTACCTAGATAGGCCAGAAGATTGCCGCCATTATCCAAGCCTAGTGTCAGAAATGATACGTGATGAATGCGAAATGATAGAACCTATCGATGTAAAAAACCAAACTAGAGCACAACATAAGCTTAATATAATTATGCTTGATAGCCGCTCTTAATCAGCTTATCTTATTTGCGTGTTTATTCATCGAAAAACGTTAAGCTATAGTATAACATTGTTGATAAGTCAAAAACGCGGTGTTATATTATATCACAACATAGTAACCGCGAACCTTTAAGATAATGACAAAGTTAACATTAATTTCCTCTGCAGTTTTTTCTGTTTTATGTTCTCATTCAGCACTTGCTGCTACCGTTACCGGTAAAATAACAGACGATAAAAACCAACCTATTGAAAACGCAGCTGTACACGTACATGGTAAAGACCAAGGTGTAAAAACCAACGCACAGGGCGAATTTTCTATTGATGTAGACTCTCAAAGTCAATTGCATGTAAGTAAAGACAACTTTATAGACTCGCGTATTGCGGTAAATGAAAACTCAAACAATGTGACGGTGTCGCTTACCCCTACCTCGGTAGAAACCGTCGTTGTATATGCCTCTGCACTGCATAAAAATAGCTTAGAAATGATTTCGCCGGTGAGCGTTTTATCAGGTGATGAGCTTAAAAACAAATCAAAGGCGACCCTTGGCGAAACACTAAAGGGCTTACCAGGTGTTAATGCCAGTTACTTTGGTCCGGTATCATCAAGCCCTATTATCCGTGGTTTAGATGGCCCTCGCGTTAAAATTACCCAAAACGGTTTAGATGCCAGCGATGCATCGCGCATTGGTCCTGACCATGCAACCTCAAGCGACAGCTTAGCAGCGGAACAAATTGAAGTATTGCGCGGACCAAGCACCCTACTTTACGGCTCAGGCGCAATAGGTGGTGTGGTAAATGTGGTTGATAACCGTATTCCAACGAGCAATTTAGATGATTTAACCGGTGCTGCTGAATACAGCCATGACACGGTTTCTAACTCAAATACCGTGGCTGCAAAACTAGAAACCGGAAATGACGGATTTAACTTTCATTTTGATGGGACTAAACGCAGCGGCGATGACTATGAAACGCCTACATTTAACATTACAGATGAAGATGGTGATGTTGAAACTCATAACTCTGTAGAAAACACTTTTATTGATAGCGACACATTTAATGTGGGTACGAGTTATGTGGGCGATCATTTAACGGTTGGCTTTTCTTACGGTAGCATTGAAACCGATTACGGTATTCCTGGGCATGAGCATCATGATCATGACCATGAAGGTGAAACCGAAGAAGAACACGATGAGCACGCAGATGAAGAGGAAGAAGAGTCTGTTTATGCACATCTAGAGCAAGATCGTTGGCAAGGCCTTATAAGCTATGCGCTCGATAACAACTGGATTGAAAATATTAATCTTCGTGTTGGCTACACTGATTACAAACACAGTGAAATTGAAGACGGTGAAATTGGCACCACCTTTAAAAATGAAACAACCGAAGCACGCTTAAATGTAGAGCACAAGTTAGCGCAGTGGCACGGTATGATGGGCTATCATTATAGCGAATCGGACTACGACGCAATTGGCGAAGAAGCATTTACTCCTGCAAGTGTGACCACTACACATGCGTTATATCTACTTGAAGAACGTGAGTTTGGTGATGTTACACTAGAGCTTGGTGCGCGTATTGAAGATTACGAAATAACAAGCACAATTACCGAAAGCGAGCACGCACATGATCACGATGAAGAAGAAGATCATGACGAAGGCGAAGAAGAAAGCATTGCATACAGCGAAAGCTTTACTAATGTAAGCGCCTCTGCCGGTGCTATTTGGCAATACACACCAGGGCAAAGCGTAGCACTTAGCTTATCTCACTCTGAGCGTGCGCCCCTTTCTGCTGAGCTTTTATCAAACGGATTACACATTGCTACAGGTACTTACGAGCTAGGCCTTGGCTATCATATTGAAGATAACGAGGTTCACTTTGAGCCAGAAGACATTAAACAAGAAAAATCGACCAATTTAGATTTTAGCTTTAGACGTTTTAGCGGTGACTTTGGTTACACAGTTAATTTTTTCTATAACGATATTAAAAACTTTTATTATCAACAAAACACTGGATTAGTTTACGACGAAGAAGATGGTTTAGAGTCTGCAATTGGCGCTCATGATGGTGCGGTTGCCGTATATCAATTTGCCAGCAAAGATGCTGAACTCTACGGTGTAGAATTTGATGTACACTATCAAATTGACCCTAATGCCATGGTTAAAGTATTTGGTGATTCAACACGCGCTAAGCTAAAAGACGACGAAGGTAACTTGCCGCGCATACCAGCAAATAAATTAGGATCTGAATTACAATACAATGTAGGCGATTTACAGCTAACGCTCACAGGTACGCACTACTTTGAGCAAGATAAAATTAGCGCCTATGAAACTAAAACCGACGGCTACACAATTGTTGATGCACAAGCTAATTATCAGTTAAGTTTAGGCGCTATAGATACGCAGTTATACTTAAATGTAGATAACATTACAGACGAACTTGGCTTTGTTCACAGCTCGTTTATAAAAGATAAAGCCCCACTACCTGGTAGAAACTTCCGCTTTGGTATTAGAGGTTATTTTTAATAACGCTTTGGTATTTATTTAGTTACTTTTAAAGCCGCATTTTATATGCGGTTTTTTTATGCCTACTCATTTAATTAACTAGGTTATTTACTTGTTGTAATAGCGTTTGTAGCGCAGGTAGCAAGTTTATCTTTCCCCCAAAATAACGCACTTAATTATGCGGATTGGCCTAAATTATTAACGTTTTATAGCTTGGTATTAAAACCACAAGACACAAAAAAGCCGCGGTCAAGACCACGGCTTTTTAAATACTGACTTAATAACTAAATTAAGAAAGGATTTCGTGTAGCTCAACGTCAAATACAAGCGTTGAGAAAGGTGCAATAGCAGCACCTGCGCCACGTTCACCATAAGCAAGCTCATGAGGAACGTAAATACGCCATTTAGTGCCTACTGGCATCATTTGTAAAGCTTCAGTCCAGCCTTTGATCACGCCACCTACTGGGAATTCAGCTGGTTGACCTCGCTCGTAAGAGCTATCAAATACTGTACCGTTAATTAATGTACCGTGGTAATCAACACGTACTGTAGACTCAGCAGTTGGCTTTTCGCCTTCGCCTGTTGCTAGTACTTCGTATTGTAAACCAGACTCGGTAACAGTGATTTCAGGACGCTTAGCGTTTTCTTCTAAGAATGCAATACCTTCAGCAGAAAGTACTTTTGCTTCTTCTTCACGACGCGCTTGGATCTCTTCGTTAATTTTTTCAAATGCAGCTTGGATCTCAGGGATCTCAACTTGAAAAGCGCTACCAGCGTACGCATCTTTCATGCCTTCAAATACTGAATTTAGGTTTAAGCCTTCAAAAGGGTTAGACTTAAGTTGCTCACCCATTTGTAAGCCAATACCGTAACTTGCTTTTTCAGCATCTGTAGTAAAATTATCTGACATAATGTGTTTTTCACGTTTTGTTAGTTAAAAGACGCGTACATGCTAACATAAAATAAAACCGGTTTGGGGCTAGTTTTTACTGTGTTTTACCTTAATTTTGCCAACTATGTAGCTACAAAGGGGTAAACTGAATAAAAATCCAACAAGCAATGGCCACGCTAGTAAACCGCCACTGCCAAACAGCACTAATGGCACTAATACTAAACCAACTAAAGCAATAAAAGCTGCGCCAATGACAGGCCAATGCGTATCGTATTTAGTAATAAGATGCGCAGTTAATACGTTAAAGCCAATACCATACACAAAGGCGGTGATAAGCGTTGCGTCTGGTTGTGCATCTGCTGCCATTTTTATTAATAAATTAATCGCGCTTTGATAACAGTAGCCAAATACAATCCACAGTAGTACATGCTTTATTAAGCGCTGGGATGTTGTAAGGTTTGCTTCTTTTGACATTTATTAAACTCCACAAAGCAAAAAACCGCCCATAAGGCGGTTTTTTTAAATAATGGTGGAGAGATAGGGATTTGAACCCTGCCGGTTTTCAAGACCGGTGCATTCGACCACTCTGCCATCTCTCCGTACGGCGCGAATAATAGGGGGTATTGAGCAACTTGTAAAGACCTAAATGTAAATAATTAGCTAAAAACAGCATTTGGTTCAAAAAATCACCACAAATAGCTAAAAACCTAGGTTGCGCGTTACCCTATTAATAATATTGCTTTGGTCTGCGTGCAATCCACGAACAAATTAAGCACAGTAATAAACTAAGTGCTAAAAATGTAACGCTTTGAAATATTAAATCAAAACGGTTTAAATCATCACTTGGTACAACCACAAATAAAAATGCAGGTAATACACTAAGCAATAACACATAAAAACAAATTTTAAAGGCCCGACCAAAATCAAACCTTTTAGACTGCTGCATCCACCAGGTTAATAAAACAAGCATTCCCATAGCAGAGCCAGCTATAAAATGTGCAGTATTCGTGCTCATTGCCACATAAAGTGTAATAAAAGCACCCACTATTCCCCAAATTGACCATGCCAGCCAATTCTCTTTTTCTTGTAAAAATAAATTTCCCATCGTTTTCGTCTTCTTTATCGTTATTTTTATTAAGACTTTCCATACTTTAACAAAAAACAACCGATTAAAAAACAAACTGAAGAAGAAAAAGTTAACCTATATTGCTTCCGTGCGCTTCTCACAGCTAAATCAAAAAAGGACGAGCCTAACAGCAGCAACCTTAATGCTATATGACTGCGCAGAACTGCAATAGTTCATTATTTATTATAAATAAGTGAAGTAATCATCTGGTTTATGCTTAGCTGCCTTTTTGCACTCAATCTCTGGGGTGCCTAAATATAAATACCCAACAATTTCATCTTGTTCGTCTAAATTAAGGGCATTTTTGACTGCTGTGCTTTGTGCAAAATACCCTGTACGCCATACACCACCTAAACCTTGTGCAAATGCGGCTTGTTGCATGGCAAGTACACTGCAACCGGCGCTTTGTACTTGCTCAATACGCGGCACTTTTGGATGGGCTTGATACTTAGCAATAGCAATAATGATCATCGGTGCGCGCAGCACAAGCTCTTTTGCGCGTTTAATCACTTTTTCTTCTTGCTGCTCAGCAACGGCGCTTTGATGGTATATCTCACCTAATTTATGGCGGGCATCACCTTGAACGACAATAAACTGCCAAGGCGCAATGCATCCGTGATCAGGCACCCGTAACGCGGCTTGCTTTATTATATCGAGCTGCTCTGAATTTGGCCCTGGGGCGGTTAATTTAGCGTCAGATTGGCGGGTTAGTAAAAGCTCAATAGCATCCATAGTGTACTCTCATAATTCAAAACGTTAGAGTACCATTTATGCCTTTAAAAAATAAACTCTGCGTAATTATCAATTTTATTAAAACCCTCATTATTCTCTCGTCTTAAAGCGCCCTTACTGCGTAAACAATATTCATATACCACTGTATAAATCCGAGAGAGGCGCTATGCGTTTAACACACGTTACAAACAAAAAGGGCGTATAAAAAATATTTATACGCCCTTTTTAAACCAATTTGTTTGCTACTCTTTTACTACTGCACGCCTTAACCAATAATCAACACTAACATAGCGACCGCCACCTACAAAAAACAAGCTAAGTAACATGGCAAAATAAATAGCAGAAAATTCAATACCGTTATTTATTATGGAAGGTTTACCTTTTTCATATAAGTAATCAGTAAATCCGTGCTCTTCAACTATGCCCCTAATTTTACCTATACGTTCTTGTACTTCTAGTGAGTTTTCTAGGCTTTCTTTAGCCCCTGGAATTGATAACCAATCAAGTACTTGAGCTGAACTGGTTGTAGGGTTTGATGGCGCTATAGCAAACCAACCATTATGCCAATGCACAGTTGTTGCTGCCACCACCATTGTAAACATCAGCGGAATGCTTACTAAGCGGGTAAATAGCCCAAAGAGTAAAAACCACCCACCTAAAAATTCACTCCAGCCTGCTAAAAAGGCAAGTAAGTCTGGAAATGGTAAACCTAAACCCCATTCACTATTGCCAAACCATTGCACAACGCTTGCATCAGCAAGAAAATAGCTAAAAAAGCCGTCGGTTTCTCCACTTAGGGCTAATTTATTAAAGCCCGCAATAATCATTACGGGGGCTAAAATTAAGCGAAAAAGTAACGCAGGTAATCCGTCGGCATACGATAGATTACCCATGATTTTATTATACAAACGAAATAATTTACTCATGTGTGGCCTGCTTTGTCAGTGTTTTAAGTTATGGACTCTATACACACAAGACCTGAGGGCACTGTAAATTATTTCATTTTATTAACACTGTTAAATGGCTCTGGCCACTTGAAGCGCTTCAAAAATTGCACGCTTTGCATCAATTGCTGCTGCTAATTTAGCACCACCAATAACATGTACCTTTGCATTTTCCCGGTGTTGCTCAAGCACTTCATTATTAGAAACCTGCCCTATACACGCAATAACCGTATCAACCGGCAGTACTTGTTTTTCTCCGGCAACAGTAACTGTAAGGCCATTTTTATCAAAACTGTGGTACTGGCAATCAGCAATTTGTTTAACACCATGTTGCTTAGCAACTTGACGATGTATCCAGCCTGTGGTTTTTCCAAGCCCGCTACCAAAGCGCCCTGCACTGCGTTTTAGCATGTATAATTCTCGCTCATCTTTGTGCGGCTCTGCCTCGCACTCAATACCCCACTGCTTTTTAAACTCAGGAATAGATTGCGATTTATGCTCACTTAAAAAAGCAACCATATCAAAGCCAATACCGCCGGCACCTAAAATGGCTATTGATTTGCCCAGTTCGACCTCACCGCGTATAACTTCATCATAAGCAAATACACGCTTAGAGTCTGCGCATTCAATTGCAGCTTCACGCGGGCGTACACCTGTGGCAAATACGATGTCATCGTATTTTTGTAACATTGCATCATCGTAGGCTTTACCAAGCTCTACATTTACGTTGAGCCTTTCAAGTTCATTAGTAAAGTAGCTAAGCGTATGATTAAAGTCTTCTTTACCTGGAATTTGCATAGCTAGATTAAATTGGCCACCCATTTGTGTTTTTTGATCGATAAGCGTTACTGTATGCCCTTTTTCAGCCAAATAACAACTTGCCGAAAGCCCAGCAGGGCCCGCGCCAACAACTAATACATTTTTAGCTTTAGCAGCTTTATCTAACGGGTAATCAAGTTCAAAGGCGGCTTGTGGATTAACTAAACAGGTTGCACGTTTATTTTTAAAAACGTGGTCTAAACAGCCTTGGTTACAGCCGATACAAATATTTATTTGTTTAGTTTGCTGATTTTGATATTTGTTAAAAAACTCCGGATCGGCCAATAAAGGGCGCGCCATTGAAATTAAATCGGCTTCATTATCGTTAAGGATTTGGTTGGCTATATCCGGCGTATTAATACGGTTTACAGCTATAACAGGTACATTCACCACTGACTTTAATCGTTTTGAAGCTTCTTTAAATGCTCCAGGAGGCACCATACTGGCGATTGTTGGCACGCGTGCTTCATGCCACCCAATGCCAGTATTAAAAATATCAACACCGGCCTGCTCAAGTGCTTTTGCCTGAATAGTGACTTCATCAGAGGTTGAGCCATTCGGGATTAGGTCCATAACAGATAATCTAAAAATAATTAAAAACGTATCAGATACTTTAGCCCTTACGGCTTTAACTATTTCAAGCGCTAATCGCATTCTATTTTCTAGGCTGCCACCAAATTCGTCATCGCGCTTATTGGTATGTGGCGCCATAAATTCATTAATTAAGTAACCTTCAGAGCCCATTACTTCAACACCATCGTAACCTGCTTTTTCTGCCATATAGGCAGAGTGCGCAAAGTCTTTAATGGTTTTTTTAATCGAGCCTAACGACATTTGTTTAGGTTTGTATGGATTTATAGGCGCTTGAATAGCGCTCGGGGCCTGGTTAAACGGATGATAAGCGTATCGACCAGCATGTAAAAGCTGCAAACATATTTTTCCGCCATGTTTATGAACGGCGCCTGTGTATGCACGGTGTTTAAATACATCATAATAGCTGTTAAATGATGAAGAAATAGGCGTTAATTTACCGCGCAAGTTAGGGCTGTAGCCCCCGGTAATGATCATGGCCGTGCCGCCTTTAGCACGCGCCTCGTAAAAAGCGCTTAACCTTTTGCGGTTGTGCCAGCCCTCTTCAAGGCCTGTATGCATTGAGCCCATTACCAAGCGGTTTCGTAATTGTGTGTGTTTTAATTGTAATTGTTGTTCTAACATCCTGTGCCCCGTTAACTGGTCTAACCTGTATACATTAGCTAATTCTGCTTTAATGGCAAGTAATAAGCAATATGTGCCTGCATTTAATTAAAAATACTATTAAAAACGTATATTTATGTTACCTCATAAACACTTCGTTACGATTTAGCAGTTAAAATTATTTTTATTCTAGGCTAAGATGGAACTAATGTATTAGCTGTACCAAATTAAGGAGCTATTTTGATAGCAAAGGTATTTAGAGGTATTTGGGCTGGAATAAACTTTTCTCGTCGTTTAATACTCAACATTTTGTTTTTATTACTGGTTGTTGTATTTTTTATGTCGCTATCAAGCGATGACGATACAATAATAATAGAAGATGGCTCTGTACTTAGGCTTAATCTTAATGGGCCTATTGTGGAAGAAAAAACATATATAGACCCTGTCGAAGCAGCCATTAACGATGCTACGTCTAATTCAGAAGCACCTAGTGAAATTTTACTTGATGATGTAGTCAAAGTGATTGATGAAGCCACTAATGACGAGCGCATCAGCGTTATCTTACTAGATTTGCAAGAAATGCCGAAAGCCCACCTAAATAAGCTAAAGCGTATTACTAAATCGTTAGATGCCTTTAAGCAAGCGGGTAAAAAAGTGATTGCATCGGGCTACTATTACACTCAATCGCAATATTATATTGCTTCGCATGCCGATGAAATTGCAATGCATCCTTATGGTTCGGTAGCCATTGAAGGCTATGGAATGTATCCACTTTACTTTAAAGAAGCACTAGAAAAACTTAAAGTAACGCAGCATATTTTCCGTGTCGGTACGTTTAAGTCGGCGGTAGAGCCGTTTATTCGTAACGATATGTCTGAGGCTGCTAAAGAAGCAAACCGCGTTTGGCTTGGTGCATTATGGAGCGAATATAAGCAAGATGTTGCTGCGGTTCGCCCTTTTGATGAATCTAACTTTGACGAAACCATGGATGCTTACCTTGCTAAAATGAAGGCGGCAAATGGCGATGCAGGTAAATATGCACTTGACCATCAATGGGTCGACTCGCTTAAAACAACTCAGCAAATTCGCCAACAACTCATTGATTTAGTTGGCGCACAAGAAGACGGTAAAACATTTAAGCAAGTGTCTTTTCGTGAATACTTAAGCTTAGTTAAGCCCCCTATCGAATTTGATAACCCAATTACAGAAAAAGTTGCCGTAGTTGTTGCTAAAGGTACGATTGTTGATGGTGAGCGCAAAGCAGGTGAAATTGGCGGCGATTCTACCGCAGCACTACTTCGCAAAGCACGCCTTGATGATAAAGTAAAAGCGGTTGTTTTACGTATTGATTCAGGTGGCGGCAGCATGTTTGCCTCTGAGGTTATTCGCGCTGAAGTATTAGCACTTAAAGCCGCAGGCAAACCAGTAATCGCATCAATGAGCTCCGTTGCCGCATCTGGCGGTTATTGGATTGCCTCAGCAGCTAACGAAATTTGGGCAGCACCAAGTACTATCACCGGCTCTATTGGTGTGTTTGGTACATTTATGACTTTTGAAGATACTTTATCTGAAATTGGTGTGTACTCAGATGGTGTTGCAACGTCAGAAATGGCTGGATTTTCTATTACTCGCCCGCTTAATGAAAAAATGGCGCAAGTTATTCAAATGAGTGTTGAAGAAGCTTATAGCCGCTTTATAGATGTGGTTGCTGATGCTCGCAATATGACACCAGAGCAAGTTGATAAAATTGCACAAGGGCGTGTGTGGATTGCTTCACAAGCACAAGAGCTTGGCCTAGTTGATAAGCTTGGCGATAAACAAGATGCAATTGATGCCGCAGCGGCGCTTGCAAAACTTAATCACTACGAAGTGAAAACAATTAAGCAAGACCTAAGCCCACAAGAAAAAATGCTGCAAGATATTTTTGGCAGTGCATCCGTTAAATCTATGCTTGGCTTAAATACAGATACAGCCTCTGTTTTAGCCACTCAAGCTAATATTAATACGGTGATAAAGCGCCTAAGTAGTGAAGTAGCTGATCTGAAAGATTATAACGATCCGCAAGGTGTATACGCACGTTGTTTAGAGTGTAGCGTTGCACAATAAAAGTGCAGGTATTTACTCAAGCAGCTGTATTTAAAACAACTTAACGTTATACTAAGCCCAGTTTTTTTACTGGGCTTTTTTTATGAAACGTAAACGCATTTATATCGCATACACTGGCGGTACCATAGGTATGAAAAAATCGAGCCGTGGCTACATTCCGGCTGAAGGTTTTTTAACAGAAACAGTGGTCAATAACGCAGAATTTAACCGTGAAGAAATGCCCCTTTTTGATATTCACGAGTACTGCCCTTTAATCGATTCATCAGATATGTCGCCAGCGCATTGGCAACTAATAGCTGATGACATTAAAAGCAAATACCACGATTACGATGGTTTTGTGGTACTTCATGGCACCGATACAATGGCTTACACGGCCTCGGCCCTGTCGTTCATGTTCGAAAACTTAACTAAACCCGTTATTGTTACTGGCTCACAAATTCCTTTATCGCAATTACGCTCTGACGGCCAAGTTAACTTATTAAACGCCATGTTTTTAGCGGCTAATTACCCTATTGCTGAAGTGAGCTTATTTTTTAATAACCAATTATTTAGAGGTAATCGAGCCACGAAAGCACATGCCGATGGTTTTAATGCTTTTGCGTCTCCTAACCTAGAGCCTTTAGCGTTATCTGGAATTAATATTCAGCTAATTAAAGGTCAGCTAAGTCCTTATGTAGAAAACGAACTACAGGTAACCACCATTACACCTCAACCAATTGGTGTACTTTATTTATACCCAGGCATTAGTAAAGACGTGGTTAAAAGTTTGGTGAATGACAATATAAAAGCACTGGTATTGCTTAGCTTTGGCGTAGGTAATGCCCCACAAGACCCTGACTTTTTAGACGTGCTAAGTGAGGCAAGTAAACGCGGCATGGTTATTGTTAATTTAACGCAGTGTTTAAAAGGCCATGTAAATATGGGCGGTTACGCTACGGGTAACGCGTTATTAAATATTGGTGTAATAAGTGGCTACGATATGACGCTAGAGGCGTGTTTAACAAAGCTGCATTATTTGTTTAGCCAAAACCTAGAAATTGAAACGATTCGCCATTTAATGCAAGACAATTTACGCGGTGAATTAAGTCGCTAAATTTAGTGACCAAAACGCAAAAGGCACGCTAAATAGCGTGCCTTTATTATTTTATAAACGCGTTAATTATCTTACTTTCGCGTCTATACCCACTAAATCAGTTAAGTGGCACACTTCACCTGAGTGAGTTTTAATACCATGCTCACCAAAGTAATCACGCTGAGCTTGTACTAAATGCCCATTACTTGGTGTGGTTAATGTGGCTAAATACGTTTGTGTTGATGCAAGTACAGGGAACGCTAAGCCAGTCATTACAGCTTGCCCAGTTACTTTGCGAAGCGCATTAGATTCATTTTCAAGCGTATCAATGTATTCTACGCCTTGCGCTACGCTATCTAGGTAGTCAGCACGAATAATACAACCTGCACGCCATGTTTGCAGCGTTTTAGACAAGTCTACTTTCCACTGATGGGTACGAGATGCCCCTTTAATTAACGCTAAACCTTGGCGATACGCTAATAAACTCGCCAATGTAAAGGCATCTTTTAGCTCCTCAAGGTCAATATCAACCTTGTTTGTAGCTTTAGCGGCATACGTCATTTCTTGTGCAGCGGTAGTGTCACATACATTGGTTAAGTGGCGAGCTTGCACCGCAGCAACCAGTGAAGGAACAGCAATACCCAGTTCAAGTGCATTTTGCGCAGTCCACAGGCCTGTGCCTTTTGCGCCTACTTTATTATCAATTAAATCAACAAGCGGCTCTTGCTTGGTGTTTTCAAGAGATAAAATATGGCTAGAAATAGCAAGTAAGTAGCTATTTAAGTGACCGGTAGACCAGTCATCAAAAATTTCAGCCACTTCTTTTGGTGAGCGACCTGTGCCAATACGAAGTAGTTGATACACTTCAGCAATAAGCTGCATAATTGCGTATTCAATGCCGTTGTGAACCATTTTTACAAAATGGCCACTGGCCGATTGACCAACGCGTGCAAAACACGACTCGCCATTGTAGCTAGCGGCTACTTTTTCAAACCACGGTTCGATACGCTCCCAACCGCCTTCTGAGCCACTTGCCATCATTGCAGGACCATGACGAGCGCCTTCGGCACCGCCAGAAATACCCATGGTGGCAAATTCAAATTTGTTTTGATACTTAAGTTTACGATTAATACCGTCTTTGTAGTTACTGTTACCACAATCTACAATCATATCGTTACATTGTACGCCAGCTTCAACAAGCTCATTACACACAGCATCAACCAGTTCGCCTGCAGGCACTAATAATAAAATAGAGCGAGGTGCTTCTAAACGCCTTACCATGTCTCCTAAATCAGAAACAATATGAAGTCTATCGGCCATGCCTTGCGATTTAGCACAACTTAATAACTCTTCACCCGCATGTGGATTTTTATCATATGCGACTAACGTTATGCCTTTTTCAATCATGTTTAAGGCAATATTTTTGCCCATAACGCCTAACCCGACTAATGCAACTTGCATTTAGTGTCCTCCTCGGTAACAACTATTTGGTTAGTAAACTAAGTAATTCATTAAATAATACCGCGTGCATTATACTCATACCGTCATAAAATGCGAACGTTGAGCTAATACAGCATGCTTTTTTATTACGCTATTAAAAAGCACTGCAATTGTATCAAATATAAGGGCTGTGCGGTTACAAATACTCTGCGTATTTTGAATTTAAGATCATTGACGGATTTTGACACCGGTGTCATAATGATGACATATTCGTTTTGTATAAAATAGTGGCAATACTAACTAGTTTGCCTATAACTAAAAATGTTTATACATAAGTTATAAGTATTTTGAAGTCACAAAATAACCGTCAACCTGCTTACACATCTAAGCACACAGGAGAATTTGATGCTAAGACGCACAAAAATAGTCGCTACACTTGGGCCTGCAACAGATCGAGATAACAATCTAGAAAAAATTATTCGCGCTGGCGCTAATGTAGTACGTTTAAACTTCTCACATGGTGTTGCACAAGATCATAAAGACCGTGCACAAGCTGTACGCGAGATAGCCACAAAATTAGGTAAACATGTTGCTATCCTTGCAGACCTTCAAGGTCCTAAAATTCGTGTTTCAACGTTTAAAGAAGGTAAAGTAAACCTTGAAGTAGGCGCTAAATTCACCCTAGATGCAAAAATGGAAAAAGGTGAAGGCGACGTAAACGCGGTAGGTATTGATTACAAAGAATTACCACAAGATGTAAGCCCTGGCGATTTATTACTATTAAACGATGGCCTTATTCAACTAACCGTTGAGCAAGTAGAAGGTCACTTAGTGCACTGCTCGGTTACCGTAGGTGGTGTATTATCAAATAATAAAGGCATTAACCGTTTAGGCGGTGGTTTAACAGCCCCTGCGTTTACAGAAAAAGACAAAGAAGATTTAATCACTGCAGCTGAAATAGATGTTGATTACATTGCAGTATCGTTCCCACGCAGTGGCGATGATATGCGTTATGTACGCTCTTTAGCAGAAGCTGCAGGTTCTAAAGCACAACTACTTGCAAAAATTGAACGTGCAGAAGCCGTAGAAACACAAGAAGCCGTAGATGACATTGTTTTAGCATCAGACGCTGTAATGGTTGCTCGTGGCGATTTAGGTGTCGAAATTGGTGATGCTGCGCTAATGGGTAAACAAAAACTCATTATTCGTCGCGCTCGTTCATTAAACCGTACTGTTGTAACTGCAACACAAATGATGGAATCGATGATCGATAACCCTATGCCAACACGCGCAGAAGTTATGGATGTGGCAAATGCGGTACTTGATGGTACTGATGCAGTTATGCTTTCAGCAGAAACCGCTGCCGGTGATTACCCTGAAGAAACGGTCGCTACAATGGCACGTGTTTGTTTAGGTGCAGAATCGCAAAAAGAAACCCATGTATCTAAGCACCGTTTAGACAGCCGTTTTTCTAACAATGCAGAATCTATCGCGCTTTCAGCTATGTACGCTGCTAATCACTTAGATTCGGTTAAAGCCATTGTTACCTTAACTGAGTCAGGTAGTACCGCTAAACTTATGTCGCGTATCAGCTCTGGTTTACCTATTTACTCGCTTTCACGCCATGCAAGCACGCTAGGCCAAACAGCGCTTTATCGTGGTGTTTACCCTGTGTTTTTTGATTCTACAAAAACTGAAAAAGACGGAATGGTTAAAGCCGCACTTGATACCCTTGTAGCGCAAGGTTCATTACACTCTGGTGATACAGTAATTATTACTCACGGTGACTCTATGGAAACTGTGGGCGCAACGAACACAATGAAAATTGTAACTGTTGCGTAATTTCTGCCTTATATAAAAAATGCGAGCTTAGCTCGCATTTTTTATGCCTGTAAAATACCAAACTAGCTGGCTAGTGCAGCTTTTACTTTATCGCGGTAGCTTCGGCTTACTTTAAGCTCTTGTCCGTTTTCAAGCACTAATAAATACTCACCGCTTACTTGTGTAACCAGCTTGCTTATTTGTTTTGTATTTACAATTGCACTGCGGTGAACGCGCACAAACAAATGTGGGTCGAGCTCTTGCTCAAGCTCTTTCATTGTTTTGCGCAAAATATGTGTTTGCCCATCTTGGCAATGTAAACACATATAATCGCCGGCGGCATCAACCCACTGAATTGTCGCAACCGGGACACGAATAATTTCACCCTGCTCTTTTACCGCCAGTGATTCTGGGTAACGTTTGTCGGTTAGGGTATCGCCTGTGGCTAATTTTTTAAGTATTTCTTCACAGTTATTACCTGTAATACCGGCAACAAAACTCGCTAGTTTTTTCTTATGGGCGTTGTCTTGCTGTGTTTTTAAGTAACTATGCACTTTTTCTACCGCCTGTTTTAGTCTGTTATCGTCAACGGGTTTTAAAATGTAATCCAAAGCATGTATTTCAAATGCCTTTACTGCAAATTGATCAAATGCAGTAACAAACACAATCGCGGGTAACGCTTTAGTGCTTTCGCTTAAGGCACGGGCAACTTCAAAGCCATTCATTCCTGGCATTTGTATATCTAAAAAAACTAAGTCTATTGGGTGCTCTTTACATGCTTCTATTGCATCAGAGCCTGAACTACACAGTTTAATTACTTCTATATCAGTATATTCTTCAAGTCTTACTGCTAAGCCCTTTCTTGCTAATGGTTCATCATCAACAATGATGGTTTTAATTTTAGTCATTTCTTCACAGCCTTCTCAAACGGTACTCGCAGATTAACTTTCAATCCACTTGGCGTATTATGTGATAATACAAACGAATAATTATTTTCATAGAGCGTTTTTAATCTGTCTTTGGTATTTGCCACCCCTACCCCTTGTGCATTTACAAGTTGTCCGTCTATTAGTTCGGTACCGGGGCCATTATCACCTACTTCAAGTAGTAGCTCGTTGGCAAAAACCTGTGCTTTTATGTCTATCACACCGCCTTGTGACATATGCGCAATGGCGTATTTAATTGCGTTCTCAATTATCGGTTGCAAAATTAAGCTTGGCACAAGTGCCTCTTTTGCTTGCTCGCTTACATCTACATTTACTTTTAAGCGCTCATCAAATCTAACCCGCTCTATTTCTAAATACAGCATTAATGCGTGTAGCTCTTGCTCTAAAGGCACTTTTTTAATGGGATCGGTATTTAGTGTATAACGCAAAAAGTCACTTAACCTTGCCACCATTAAGTTAGCATCTTTGTTTTCTTTTACCAAAACTAATGTAGAAATAGCATTAAGCGTATTAAATAAAAAATGCGGGTTAAGTTGATATCTGAGCATTTTTAATTGCGCTTCATGGGCCATTGTAGTTGCTTTAAGCGCTTTTTGTCGCTCACTTTGTAATAGCTGGTAATACTTTATGCCAAAGTATAAGCCACTCCAACATAAAATTATGTAAACAGAGTCTAAGCCATGCTGTAAATAATAAAACCAATCTTCTGGGCGATAACCATGGCGGTATATTTCCCATAAATTAAATTTTTGTACAATTGCCCACAATGTACCTGTAATGTACGAGGCACCAAATACAACCACCATTAATATCCACGGCGAAGCATTCCAGGTTTTTCTGTAAATATAACGAAGTGGGACTGTCATTAAACAGCCCGCATAGGCATTTAATAATATAACGAACACGTAAATATCACGCATTTCAAATACTTTAGAGCCGATATAATTTACAAGCGCATAACCAATCCAGCCTGCAATTTGCAATAGCCAAAAAAAGCGTTGCCTGTTATCAACTAAAGATTGCCAATTCAAAATAAAATACAACTCCGTATAAGTTAGCCAATAAGTTAAAATTACGTTAGCTAATTTAACCACTGGTTTGGTTATTATATCGATTATTACAAAGTGTTAGCAGTACCAACTGTCTTAATTTTTAAGAGCCTTACCGCAAAGTTAAGCCAATAAAAAAGCGAAAGGCTTTAACCTTTCGCTTTTAAAATGCCGATTCAATCAGCTCGTATGGGCAAAGCCACCTTATAAACTAAGCAAGTTTATCAGAGGCTACTTTATAAGTTGGGTCTTCAATTACGTTTACCTCAACTAAGTCACGCGCTTTGTGTAGCAGCTGCTTACAGTCTTTACTTAAATGACGTAAGTGAAGCTGTTTACCTGCTTTAGTGTACTTATCAGCTAAGCTGTCGATGGCTTCTATGGCACTGTGATCCGCAACACGGCTGTGTTCAAATTCGATAATTACATCTTTAGGGTCGTTTTTAACATCGAATAACTCAGAAAAGTTTTTAACTGAGCCAAAAAATAACGGACCGTGAAGCTCGTAAACTTTAGCACCTTGCTCATCAATGTAATTAGTTGTGTAGATATGTTTTGCATGATTCCAAGCAAATACCAAGGCAGAAACAATAACACCCACACACACGGCAATCGCTAAATCGGTTACTACGGTTACGCCAGATACCAATACAATTACAAAGGCATCAGACAGTGGTACGCGCTTCATCATTTTAAAGCTTGCCCATTCAAACGTACCAAGTACAACCATAAACATAACACCTACAAGCGCAGCCAGTGGGATCATTTCAATTAAACTTGAAGCAAATATAATAAATGCAAGCAGCATTAGTGCAGCACTTATACCCGACAAGCGCGAGCGTCCGCCCGAATTAATATTGATCATTGATTGCCCAATCATGGCACAGCCACCCATTGCGCCAAAAAAACCACAGGTTACATTAGCAGCACCTTGGCCAATACACTCTTTATTTGAGTGACCACGGGTTTCGGTAATTTCATCAATCAAGCTAAGCGTTAATAACGACTCAATTAAACCAATAGCCGCTAAAATTAATGCATACGGAAAAATTATATAAAAAGTTTCCAGGGTAAATGGAACCATAGGAATGTGAAATTCAGGTAAGCCGCCAGCAATGGTAGCCGCTTCATTACCTGTCATCCCTTTTAGGAAATCAAGTACAGTGCGCGAGTCTAAATCAAGGCCTATTAGTAACGCGGTTACCGTTACAATAGCCACTAAAGAAGAAGGCACTGCAGTGGTGAGCTTAGGTAAAAAGTGAATGATAGCCATAGTTAATGCAACTAAACCTAACATGATGTAAAGCGGGTTACCCGTCATCCATTGCTGGCCACCTGCGCCATCTGGCACTTTAAACTGCCCTAGTTGCGCTAAAAATATTACTATCGCTAATCCATTAACAAAGCCGAGCATAACTGGGTGAGGGACCATGCGAATAAACTTACCGAGCTTAAATATCCCCGCGAGTATTTGCAGTATTCCCATCAGCAACACCGTGGCAAATAAATACTCAACACCGTGATCAAGTACCAAACTTACCATTACAACAGCTAATGCACCGGTTGCGCCCGAAATCATACCAGGGCGGCCACCAAAAATAGCCGTAATTAAACCAACGATAAACGCGGCGTAGAGACCAACTAAAGGTTCGACATTTGCTACAAAAGCAAACGCAACAGCTTCTGGAACTAAAGCAAGTGCTACAGTTAAGCCAGATAAAATATCGTTTTTAGCAGAGCTAGGCGCTTTGCTGAGTAAGTTAAACATTGAGTTCCTCAGGGGGTTATTAGGTTAGGATCGAAAAAGCGCTAAATGTTACCAAATTAGCGCTCATTTAACAATTCGCACACACCGTTATTAGCTTTCTTAGTATAGCTTAACTTTGTGTCGTTTATTTTATAGAGGAAGAGATGTACTGCGTTTTACACATGTCATGGTTACGTTAGAGTGTACCTCTTGAACGTATTCTAAGCTGAGTAAATTGTCACGTACAAAGTGCTCATAGCCTTCTATACCTTGTGAGATTATACGCAGCATAAAGTCCATGGTGCCGGCCATTGTGTAACATTCTGTCACTTCGTCATAGCTCATAATTAGCTTTTCAAATTCAGCTAAGTTTTTCTTGCCATGATTTGATAAGCGCACATGTGCGTATACAAGCATGTCAAAACCAAGCTTTTTCTCATCTAAAAGCGCAACTTTACTTTTGATATAGCCATCTTGTTCAAGCTTTGCAATGCGTCGCCAACAAGGTGATTGAGATAAGCCTACTTTGTCTGCAATTTCAGCAGTTGAAAGACTTGCGTCCTGTTGTAATAGTGCCAAAATTTGGCGATCTACGTGATTTAGAGACATTTTATTTCTTATTTATCTAATAAACTGGTTAAATTATACAGCCAATTTAAAATTCCGTCTGCAATAATTTTGCATTTTCATGGATTTTAATTAACCAAATTGGCCACTTACAAATGGATTAGTGCGTTTTTCGTGGCCTACAGTAGTATCTTCACCATGGCCAGCTAAAATACGCGTGTTGTCATCAAGTGTTAAAATATGGCTTTTAATAGACTCAATGAGCTGCTCTGTATTGCCTTTAGGGAAATCTGTACGCCCTACAGCACCTTTAAAAATAACATCGCCAACAATAACGCATTGCTGTTCAGGCTCATAAAACACAATATGACCCGGTGTGTGCCCGGGGCAATGCTTAACACTAAAGCTAAGTTTACCAAGCGTTAATACATCATTATGATTAAGCCAAATGTCAGGGTAAAAAGCATCAATAGCTGAAAAACCAAACATTTGTGCTTGCATAGGCAGGTTATCAAACCAAAATGAGTCATCTTTTTGCGGGCCAATAATTTGCATATTGTAGTGTGAGCGTAATTCATCGGCCGCACCTACGTGGTCTAAATGCCCGTGTGTAAGCCAAATAGCGCTCAGTACTAATTTGTGCTCACTAAGCGTGGCTATAATTTTTTGTGTATCACCACCTGGGTCTATCACCACAGCTTGCTTTGTTTCTGTACAGCTAATTATTCTGCAATTTTGAGAAAAATCAGTCACGGGTATCGTAATAACGTGCATATTAAATTTCTTTATCTTTTTGATCGGGAATAACGGCTACTTGCTCATATGACATTAAAATTGGGTATTTCAAATACGCTTCGTCATAAAACGGTGTATGTGAATATAACCAGTGCAAACGTGCATTGGCATCTTGCGCAAATGCTTTATCTTGAAGTTTTTTATCAAATTCGAGAGCAAGTTTTGGGTTGTCTTTAAGCATTTTCCTTGCGTAAGGGATTAACGCGTAGTTTTCCATGTACTCTGTTCGTTGAAAAATTGTATTAAACTCACCCCACGCAAAAAATGAATCAGGAGCCTCTGGGTGTAATAAATGAACCGCTAACTCCCCTGCTTTTTGCTGCGTATTTACTTGATACCATCCGTCTAAATCTACATTTATTGCTGGTACATAATCAAAACTTGCAGAGACTCTAAAGCGCCCTTCAAATGGGGCTTTGTCAAACGAGTAATCAAGTACCTTGGCAAGCTTTAAAGGTTGCGTATTCGCGCCTTTAAGTTTGTTTACTGACACCCCATGTAACTTAAGCTTTTCTATTATATCGCTATATACAGGCGGAACAAAAAACGCTTGGGGCACATCAACAACTCGTTCAACCTCTTTTTGCCAATAAATCGGTAAGTCAGTGTAGGTATAGGCTTTACCTAAATATTTAACCTCAGTTTGCCCCGAAAGCGCACTTACACTTGATGTGTATTCTACCCCTTTAAACTCACTAATCGTGTCTGCTTGTTTAGCATAACCTCGTTTAACAATTAGTTTCTCAGGTACAAATTCTTGCTCTTTTTTAACGGCGTTCGAAAGCTCATGACTGTACTGAGAAAGCGCGTTTATTGCCCCATCTAAAAATACATAGGTGCCTAATACGCGTTGTTGATAAGGTTTTAAAGAATGGTTTTCGACTAAAATTGTTGGTAATGATTTTAAATCGCCCCACCCGTTTGAAAAACGCGGTGTAGCCACCCAACCTGCAAGGCCTTTTTTAAAGTCGCGTTTATCCATAACAAATACCAATGGCCCAGGTATATGCCCTTGCTTTTGTAATGTTTCGTCAATAACCGGCTTTATATACTGATCTAATGCATCAGATATAGCAGGCGATTCGCTTGCAAATACAGGGTTATAACCATAGGTCACATCGTACTGATAATCGGCGCCATCGGTAACATGCACATCAATGTATAAGTTTGGGTTGTAATCATTAATAACCTTTAAAACACTTCTCACCTCTGGTGTATCTAACTTAGTGAAATCGCGATTAAGGTTTAGATTATTTGCATTGGTTCTAAAGCCCATTTTTTCAGGGCCGCGCTGATTTATGCGATTAAATGCGCTGCTGCGTTCATGCCCATCTACGTTTAAAATAGGAATAAAAAGTATGTTTACCTTTTTTAAAATATCACGGCGCTTACCGGTTGCAATATCGCGCAGCAACATAAACATGGCGTCTTTACCATCAATCTCACCTGCATGAATACCGGCTTGGATAAAAACGGTTGGCTTAGTGCTGTTGGCCATTTGCCCTGCTTCAAAAAAACCTTGTTCACTGGCAACCACCATTTTAATTGCGCGATTACTATTACTGTAGCCTATTATTTGAGACTGAAACTGCGTGGGATTTGCCGCTACAAGCCTATCTACAAACGCCATAGTATCGGCATAGTTTGGCGAGGCTTTGCCCTGAGATAACTCAAAATCAGTGGTTAACGGGCCTTGCTGCTGTAATAACGAAACGCTATCACCTTGCCAAGGAATAAGAGGCGGTAAATGACTGTTATCTGCCACAATTGCAGATAAAAATAACAGGCTTGCAAACATAGTTTTCTCTAACAAACGCTTTAATAAAATAAATTATACCAAGTAAACATAGCGATATTATAAAAGTGCGGTGATTCAACAAAAAAGAAAGCCCGTTTATACCCATGGACTCAATAAAGTGATTATTAAAGTAGTTAATTTTAAGGCTGGGGAAAAGTGTCAATAGCTTGCTAAAAAATTCGTTGTTTATACCAATCCGCTTAATTAAGTGATCTATTTTGAGAATGGATAAACGTGTTAATAGCTAAGGAAAACTTCGCTATTTAGTAGTTCTTAATGAGAGTTTTTTAACGCAGATAACGACACATTTAGCCCCACAAAATTATAAAGTATTATTGCGGGGGGATATTATTAAGCGAGTCTTAAATTACAGGCACAAAAAAAGGAGCCTAGGGCTCCTCTTTATTACTTATTTAAAAAAGCTTAAGCTGCCGCTAGACCTTCTTTTGCTTTTTCAACAAGCGCTGCAAATGCAACTTGGTCGTAAACAGCGATATCTGCAAGGATCTTACGATCGATTTCTACAGAAGTCTTTTTAAGACCATTGATAAAACGGCTGTAAGACAGACCATTTTGACGTGAAGCTGCATTGATACGTGCAATCCATAATTGACGGAAAGTACGTTTCTTAGCACGACGGTCACGGTAAGCGTATTGACCCGCTTTAGTAACTGCCTGGAAAGCTACGCGGTAAACACGTGAACGTGCTCCGTAGTAACCTTTAGCTTGCTTTAAAACTTTTTTGTGACGTGCACGTGCGACAACGCCGCGTTTAACTCTTGCCATTTCTAAAAACCCCTATTAAGCGAATGGTAACATACGTGAAACTAGACCATGGTCATTTTTATGAACCATCATCTTAGGACGTAGGTGTAACTTACGCTTAGAAGTTTTCTTAGTCAGAATGTGACGAAGATGCGCTTGTTTACGCTTGAAACCGCCAGAAGCAGTTTTCTTGAAACGCTTAGCAGCGCCTCTGTGACTTTTTAGCTTATAAGCCATTGCAATAACTCCAAATGTATTGCTTAAAAATTAGTAAGCAGGCGTGAGATATATTTCTATAGCTCCACTTTTAGGCCTAACTTACTGCCATATTCCGGTGAAAACCCAGCAAAAATGCCGCAATTTTACTTTAAAACCGGTTAGCACAGGTGAATATTTGCATATTACTTGGGTACCTGCGCTAAATTCGGTGCGTATTATCGCTTAAAAATTATTTTTTAGCAACAGGCGCCATCATCATAACCATTTGGCGGCCTTCAACACGATTTGGGAAAGACTCAACTACTGCAAGTTCTTCTAAATCAGCCTTAACACGGTTTAATAATTCGATACCAATTTCTTGGTGAGCCATTTCGCGGCCACGGAAGCGGATAGTAATCTTAGCTTTATCGCCAGCTTCTAAGAACTTACGTAAGTTGCGCAGCTTAACCTGATAGTCACCTTCATCCGTGCCAGGACGGAATTTGATTTCTTTAATCTGGATTTGCTTTTGCTTCTTCTTCTGCTCTTTTAGTTCTTTGCTTTTTTCAAAGATGAACTTACCGTAGTCCATAACCTTACAAACAGGCGGCTCAGCGTTTGGGCTAATCTCTACAAGATCAACACCCGCTGCATCAGCCATAGCTTGTGCGTCTTTTAATGACTGAATTCCAGCTTGTTCGCCTTCGATGTCGATTAAACGAACTTCTTGAGCTGTAATTTCTTCGTTAATACGATTTTTTTGAGCTGTTTGTTGCCCTTTCTTGCCGCCTCTAATGGTACGTTCCTCCAAGAATATCAATAATATAAGCGTGTAGTTGGCTGTTTGTGATTGCCCTACACGCTCGATTTTTACTGTCGATTTTTAATTTCTTCGCTAATTTTAGCTACAAAATCATCAACATTAAATTTGCCTAGGTCTTCACCTGTGCGGGTACGTACTGCTACTTCCTGTTGTTCAACTTCTTTATCGCCAACAACGAGTAAGTAAGGAATACGCTTAAGTGTATGTTCTCGGATTTTAAAGCCAATCTTCTCATTTCTCAAGTCAGCAGCGGCTCTAATTCCAAGTTTATTTAATTTTTGTACAATTTCGTGCACGTAATCTGCTTGTTTATCGGTAATGTTCATAATTACCACTTGCTTTGGAGCAAGCCACGTTGGGAATAAACCAGCGTATTCTTCAGTTAAAATACCGATAAAGCGCTCAATTGAGCCTAAAATAGCACGGTGTATCATAACTGGAGTGCGTCGTTCGTTATTTTCTGCTACATAAGTAGCGCCTAAACGACCCGGTAATGCAAAGTCGAGTTGCACTGTACCACATTGCCACGCTCTGTCTAAACAATCGTACAAAGTAAATTCAATTTTAGGTCCGTAAAAGGCACCTTCACCTGGTAGGTAATCAAATTCAATGTCGTTTGCTTTAAGTGCATCGGCTAATGCAACCTCTGCTTTGTCCCAAATTTCATCATCGCCGATGCGTTTTTCAGGACGCGTAGAAAGCTTAACTACAATTTTGTCAAAACCGAATGTCTCATATGTATCATAAACCATCTTAATACACGCTGAAACTTCGTCCATTACTTGCTCTTCTGTACAGAACACGTGAGCATCATCTTGTGTAAAGCCACGTACACGCATTAAGCCGTGTAAAGCGCCTGATGGTTCGTTACGGTGACAACAACCAAACTCAGCCATACGCAGTGGTAAATCACGGTACGATTTTAAACCTTGGTTAAAAATTTGCACGTGACCTGGGCAGTTCATTGGTTTTATAGCGTATTCGCGTTTTTCAGACTCTGTGGTAAACATGGCGTCTGAGTATTTTTCCCAGTGACCTGATTTTTCCCACAAAGAGCGGTCCATCATCATTGGACCTTTAACTTCTTCGTAGCTGTACTCACGCAGTTTTTCACGAACAAATTCTTCAAGCTCGCGGTAAATGCTCCAACCATCGTTGTGCCAAAATACCATACCTGGCGCTTCTTCTTGCCAGTGCCATAAATCAAGCGCTTTACCAATACGGCGGTGATCGCGTTTTTCAGCCTCTTCTAAGCGTTTAAGGTACGCTTTAAGCTGCTTTTTATCGCCCCACGCTGTGCCGTAAATACGCTGTAGCATTTTGTTTTCAGAGTCGCCACGCCAGTAAGCGCCAGCTACTTTCATTATTTTGAAGTTTTGGCAGAATTTCATGTTTGGTACGTGCGGACCACGACACATGTCTACGTATTCTTCGTGGTGGTATAATCCTGGGCGATCATCTTTTGCGATGTTTTCGTCCAAAATTTCCATTTTGTATGTTTCGCCACGCGCTTCAAACGTATCGCGTGCTTCTTGCCAGCTTACATTTTTTTTCACTACGTCGTAGTTTGTTTTTGCAAGTTGCAACATACGCTTTTCAATGGCGTCTAAGTCTTCTTGAGACAAAGAATGTTCCATATCAATATCGTAGTAAAAACCGTTATCAATAGTTGGACCAATAGCCATTTTAGCGTCTGGGAAAAGCTGCTTAACTGCGTGACCGATTAAGTGAGCACACGAGTGACGAATAATTTCTAGGCCATCGTCATCTTTTGCGGTGATGATCTCAAGACGCGAATCTTCGTTGATCATATCGCACGCATCAACACGCTCGCCATTAACGCGACCAGCAATGGTTGCTTTAGCTAGGCCTGGGCCAATGTCGTTAGCTACATCAAGAGTACTTACAGGGTTTTCAAAACTACGCTGACTGCCGTCAGGAAGAGTAATAACTGGCATTATAAATCCTTACATACAGTGGTGACACCTACAATGTATCACGTGTATTTTTAAATAAATTAAATGAGAATGACTCGACAACGCTTTTACGAATAAGCATTGACTATTTTTCGCCATAAATGACTAATGTAGATGCTGAGTCTGCTCAACTACAAAAAAGATATTGTCGCGTGATAGAGTATCAATTACAAGTTTAAAGCGCGCTCATTACTTGAAATTTCACCTAAAATTGTCATTTTTTTGTTTTTCGCTCGCTAATTTAAATTAAGCATGTGACAACTTGAGTTTACTGATTATTAAAATGCACCTACACCGCCTTGCTCTCGCAATTTATTAGATGTTGGGTATAATACCAAGCAATTAAGTTATATTAGAGAACAGCAATGAGAACATGTGGTGTAGAAATTACCGGTAGTGATGTACTACTTTGTATTTTAAGTAAAGATAACGACGTATTTGATATTCGCGATGTGCGCCAAACACGCTTTACCTTAGGTAACGGTAACGACACTGAAATAATGCGTAAATTTCAATTTGATTTTGCAAAACTAATGCAAGATTACCAAATTGATTCTGTTGCCATTCGTGAGCGCCAACCTAAAGGTAAATTTGCAGGCAGTGCAAAGGGCTTTAAAATGGAAACAGCGATTCAATTAATTGAAGAGTTAGACGTTCGCGTGTTCTCAACGACCGAAATTAAAGAGCAGCTTAAACGCAACCCTATACCTATTGCTTTTGAAGATACAGGCCTTAAAAAGTACCAAGAAAACGCTTTTGTTAATGCCTATGTATACATTATGAAAAAAACCTACCGCAGTGACGAGCTATAAGTCACACAGCGATTAAAATAAACTATAAAAAACGCCATTTAGTGGCGTTTTTTTATGCCTTTATAAAAGTTAGTTTTTATTGCCCCTCTGTAAAACGTTTCATTTAACTTTTCTTTATGCTTAGTACATTAGTCTAACCACCCTTTCTTTGTCGACAATTTGTGTTTATTTTAACTACAGCCTATATCAATTCGCTTAACTATTTTTTATTTAGCTACACAGCTATTCGTGGCTAAGCAAATGAAAACTGTCTTATCAGCACGGATTGATATAAGTAACTGACACACATTAATACGGAGAAGCATATGCACACACCATCGCGCTCGGTAAAAGAAGTAGAACAAATAAACACATTACCGCTCACAAAAAGCTATTTTAAAGGTGCGCAAAGCACGCCGCTAACGGAAAAAACGATTGGCGAGTACTTTGACTTTATTGTCGACAAACACCCTGATTCGCTCGCTGTCGTTGTTAGCCATCAAAATGTACGCTTAACGTATAAAGTATTTCAAAATGAAGTTAATCAACTCGCTATGGGGCTACTAGCAATCGGCGTTAAACCAGGAGATAGAGTAGGAATATGGTCACCTAATAACATTGAGTGGTGTTTAATCCAATTTGCGAGCGCCAAAATAGGTGCCATTATGGTGTGCATTAACCCTGCCTACAGACCAAACGAGTTAGCCTATGCTTTGAACTCGGTAGAATGCAGCACATTAATTACCGCGTCACATTTTAAAGGCAGCAATTATATAGACATGCTTAACAGCTTAGCGCCTGAACTTACCCAATGTGAACCCGGTGAGCTAAATGCACATGCCCTACCTAGCCTTAAAAATGTAATACGCATTGGCAATGAAAAAAGCCCTGGTATGTTTACGTTTGCTGATGTGATGAATTTTGCTACCCCAGCCCACAAGCTTGAATTAAATGCGATTGCAGCAAATTTAAACGCGGATCAAGACATAAATATACAGTTTACCTCTGGCACCACGGGCAACCCTAAAGGCGCTACACTCACCCATAAAAACATACTAAATAATGCGCTATTTGTTGCAGAGGCTATGCATTTTACAGCGCAAGATAAGCTGTGCATACCTGTGCCTCTGTATCATTGTTTTGCGATGGTGCTTGGCAGCCTGTTATGTGTAAGTAAAGGCGCCGCAGCTATATACCCAAGCGATGCGTTTGATGCAAAAACCACACTTGATGTTGTGCAGCAAGAGGGCTGTACCGCGCTGCATGGTGTGCCGACTATGTTTATTAGCCAACTAGAGCTGCCTAATTTTACCAATTATAACCTCAGCACTTTACGCACTGGTGTAATGGCGGGCTCAACGTGCCCTGAGCAAGTCATGCGTAAAGTCCAAACACAAATGAACATGCATCAAGTATTAATTGCGTATGGGCAAACTGAGTGCAGCCCAATCAACAATATAACCGAAACCGACTCATCAATAGAGCGCCAAGTAACAACCGTTGGCCGAGCCCTTGCTCACACTGAAGTTAAAATTATTGACGAACTGGGTAACATTCAAAAAATAGGTGTACCTGGTGAGGTATGCAGTAAGGGCGCCGGTATAATGCGCTGCTATTGGAATGACGAAGAAAAAACAAAAGCCACTATAGATGACGAAGGCTGGTTACACTCTGGTGATTTAGGGGTAATGGACAGCGAAGGGTTTGTGAGTATTGTTGGCCGCATTAAAGACATGATCATTCGAGGTGGCGAAAACATTTACCCACGCGAAATTGAAGAGGTTCTTTACACTTACCCAGGTATTCAAGATGCCGCTATATTTGGTATTAGTGATGAGAAGTACGGCGAAGAAGTGTGTGCGTGGATCCAGCCAAAAGAAGATGCAGTACTTGATGAGCAAGCAATACGTGCATTTTTAAAAGACAAACTCGCCTATTTTAAAATGCCCCGTTATATTCGCTTTGTAGAGAGTTACCCAATGACAGTAACAGGTAAACTGCAAAAGTTTAAAATGCGAGAGCAAATGCAGCAATCTCTTACTGATAAGGCCTTTTCTTAACCGCAAACATTAACTACAAAAAAGCTCAGCAATTGCTGAGCTTTTAGCGTTAAATAATTTATCTACTCTGCAGGGCGATACTGCTGCTGAACACCTGTTAAAAACAAACGCAAAACTTGGTCGTTACACACACGGTAATGTTTATTTTCTACTTTGCGAGAAAACGCACTGAGCTCATGTTTACTTAATTCAAAGTCAACCTGTGCAAGTGTTGCTATTACATCTTCTGCTTTCATGTTTAAAGCAATACGTAGCTTCATAAAAATAATATTATTATTTAACTTAGCCTCTGGCACTGGCTGTGGGCCTTCGCGCTTGCCACGCTTAGTATTAATAAAGCCATTTAAAAACGTAGCAAACTCAGTGTCTGACATTTTAACAAACCCTTGCTCACCCTCTTTTGTTAACCATGCAACGACTTGCTCAGTGGTAACTGTAGCCTCTGCGGCAGCAAAAATACCGACCATGGCAGTATCGGTTAAATTAAAGGTATAGCGAACACGGCGTAAAATATCGTTATTTGTCAAAGTAATTTCCTGAGTTGAGAGCGAGGCTAAATTAGAGCGCCCACCTTAAATGAGCGCGCAGTTTAGCAGCTTAAGGCACGCTGCCCTATTGATATTTACACTATAAAGAGTTGTTAATTACCCAGTACCTTGGCAGGGTCGACTCGAGTTGCTTGCCACGCTGGGTAAATAGTAGCAAGTACAGCTAAAACAAAGGTAACAATAACTGTTATTCCAATATCACTGAGTACTAATTTACTGGGTAAAAATTCAATAAAATAAACACCTTCAAGCGGATTAGCTGCAAATAACTGGCTAACCCATGTAAACAGCTCACTAATGTTAAGCGCTAATATAACCCCAACTAGTGTGCCAAGTAACACGCCAACAAAGGCTTGCGTTAAACCTTGCATGACAAAGGTAGCTAAAATGGTACTGTCTTTAGCACCCATAGTTTTTAGAATAGCTATGTTGCCTTGTTTTTCGCGCACTTCCATTACAAGCGACGATACAATGTTAAAACTAGCTACCGCTATAATTAAAAACACCACAATGTACACAATTGTGCGTACCATTTGAATATCTTGATACAGGCTACCTTGCGTTCTAAACCAGCTAGAGACATACACATAATCACTAATAGTTTGCCCTACTCGCAGTGCAATTTGATGCGCAGCAAACACATCATCTACGCTCAATCGTAAACCTGTCACTTGGCTGGCGTCGTAACCTAAAACTGACTGTGCTTTATTTAAGTGAATAAATGCAGCGCTACTGTCAATTGGCCCACCCATTTCTATAATGCCCGCAAGTGTTAACGTTACGCGTTTAGGGGCTAATAGAGACTTGCCTTGCTCGCTAATTTTAGGAATGAGTAAAGTAATATTATCGCCTATATTAGCGCCTAATTGCTTTACAATTTGCTTGCCTAAAATAACGTCATTCGTGCGCAGCTGACTAACCAGTGTGCCTTTGGTAAATTGATTTATGGCCGATACATTCCCTTCATAGCTAGGTTCAACGCCGCGTATTTCTACCGCTTTTAGCTGGCTTTTAAATTGCGCCATACCATTTACTGCTATAAATGGCGCAGCACCTGTAACATGAGGCTCTGCTCTAAGTTTTTCTACTTTGTTAGGCCAATCAGCAATCGGTCGGCTAGGCGCTACGTATTCAACTTGCGGTACCACACTTAATAAACGATGCACTAATTGCTGCTCAAAGCCATTAATAACCGAAAGCGCAACAATTAACACCGCCACCCCTAATAAAATACCAACAGTAGAGGCTTTGGCAATAAAGCTTACAAATGCGTTTTTTTCGTCTTTATGGCCAGAATACGCTCTAAAACGTTCACTTAAAAATAAACTAAGCAACATAGTGCGACTCTTTTATAGCAAGTTTCCCATCATCTAAATACGCAATTTTTCCTAGTTTGTCTGCAAGCTCTAAGTCGTGAGTAACCACCACAAAACTAGTATTTAAGCTTTTATTTAGCTCATTAATTAAATCGTAAATTTTAATCGCGTTTTGCTTATCAAGGTTACCGGTAGGTTCGTCGGCTAACACTAATGCGGGTTTAGTCACTAAAGCACGAGCAATAGCAACACGCTGGCGCTCTCCACCAGACAGTGCCGAAGGTTTATGCTCACTGCGATGCGCTAGGCCTACTTTATCTAGCATTTGCAGGGCTTGCTCTTTCGACTCTTTTGCGTTGAGCCCTTTAATTAGAAGCGGCATAGCCACGTTTTCAACCGCACTAAATTCCATTAATAAATGGTGAAACTGATAAATAAAGCCCAAGTTTTTATTTCTAAACGCCGCTTGCTCTGTTCGCGATAATTTAGCAACGTCTTGATTTTTTATTTTAGCGCTACCCGATGTAGCCGTATCAAGGGTTCCTAAAATATGCAATAAGGTACTTTTCCCTGAGCCTGAGCTGCCTACTATAGCCAGCATATCACCTTGGTTAAGAGATAAGTCCACCCCTTTTAATACTTCTACTTGGTTTTGGCCATCTTGATAAACTTTACTTAAGTTTTGACAGCTAATAACTAAATCATTCATAACGCAATACCTCTGCTGGTTTTACTTTTGCGGCTTTGCGCGCAGGATATAAAGTGGCTAAAAAGCTCATTGCAATACTGCTAAGCGCAATAATAACGAGGCTTAACACATTAAATTTTACCGGAAGCTCTACACCTGCTAGTAGGTTTAGCCCCACAGCAGCGAGTAGTTCATTAATATATAAGCTAAACAATACACCTAAAAGTGCCCCTATCGCGGTGCCAATAACCCCGTTATACAAGCCTTGCACCATAAACACTTTTTGTACTTGTGAAGGCGTTAAACCTAAGGTTTGTAATATCGCCACTTCGCCTTGTTTTTCACTCACCATCATAGTCAGTGCCGAAACAATATTAAATACAGCCACTAATACAATCAGCCCTAACAACATAGACATAATACGTTTTTCCATGGCAACCGCGGCAAATAAAGTACCTTGGCTACTGCGCCAGTCACTTACTTGGTAATCGCGTAAAGTGTGCTGGCTGTCCTTTGTAAATTGCGCTAATTCAAAGGGTTCATGTAACGACACACTTAAGTTAGGCGCGGTATTTTTGTTAAGCTTTAATACCCGCTGTAAAGATGCGCCGCTGGTAAATGCAAGGCTCATATCTATCTCTGAGCCGGTTTCGTATATTGCGGCTATTTTAAATAAACGCTGACTAGGTACGCGCCCAAGTGGCGTGTAAGTAGAGGCGTTAGGCATAATTACGCGCAGTTTTTCTCCCATACCTACGCCAAGTTTTCGGCTTAAGTAACGGCTAATAGCTATGTTGTAGCTATTATTTAAAACGTTTTGCCAATCGCCCTGCACAACTTTATCGGTAATTTTATATAGCGATCCGTTATTGCCATACAAGCCTTGCAGTAATACGCCGTGTAAATCTTTATTGGTTTGCAAAATGGCTTCACCGTGGCGGTAAAGGCTTACGTGATCTACATAATCTGAGCGCTCTAATTCGGCTTTTAACGCTGTCATTTGTTCGCTGGTGTGTTTATTGGATTGTACTTCTACGTGAGGAATGAGCCCTAACATATTTGTTTTTAAACTGTTTTCAAAGCCATTCATTACACTGCTTACAGTGAACAAGGCCATTAGCCCTATGGCTATTCCGGCAATAGAAAAAAACGAGATAAACGATATAAACGCATTTCCTTTGGAGGAGCGGCTATATCTGAGCCCTATAAATAAGCTAACCGGTTGAAACATATTATTTAAAACATTTATGCTAAAAGTGTGCGGCTATAGTAGCACGAACTAAGATGAATTGAATATGACCATAAATGTAAGAAATAATTTATAAATCTTATACTTGGCTATATTTTAAGCGCGCTTTATTCAAGCCCAGCCACTAAATAATCGAGTAATACTCTTACGTTGGTGGCAACAAACTGACGCGGTGGGTAAATTCCCCACACGCCTTCTTGATCTGGCTGATAAGAAGTTAATACTGGCACAAGCTCGCCCGTTCGTAGCTCATTTTCAATGTAATAATTTGGCAGCTGCACTATTCCTAAGCCTTTTTTTGCACCATCAACTAATGCCCAACCACTATTACAGCGCAAGCGTCCTGCAATTTTAATGTGTTTATCGCGGCCGTTTTCGTTTACTCGCCAGTAACTGCTGTTACCAATTAAACATTGATGTTGGTTTAGCTCGCCTAGGGTATGAGGCTCACCTACTCGGGATAAATAATCTGGGGAGGCACACATTATAAAGCGCCTAGCACTTAAACGCCGTGCTCTGTGGCTTGAATCTTTTAAATGCCCTAACCGAATGGCTAAATCAAACCCGCCTTCGAGTAAATTTTCTTGCTCGTTAGAAAGCGTAGCAATAACTTCGACCTCAGGATGAGCGTGCATGAAATTGTGCACAATGGGCATAATAAAAGTTTCACCATACATAACTGGTGCTGTTAATTTAATTTTACCTTTAGGCGTTGTTTGCTGCGTTGCTAAGCTTTGCGTGGCATCGTCCATAGCATGTTGTAATTGCTTAGTTTGATGTAAAAAGGCTTCACCTTCTTTGGTTAATACCACTTTGCGGGTGGTACGGGTGAGTAACTGGGTATTTAAACGCTGCTCCAGCGCCGTTACATGGCGACTTATATGAGCAACCGACAACCCCAGTACATTAGCCGCTGCTGTAAAACTGCCCTCTTCACCCACTGCTATAAATTCGTCTATGCCATCCCAACGCGCCATTATTACCATACTGTAAAAGTGTTTTAATAAATCAGAGATTATCATTATTTGAGAAACAAATACAATGGAGCCATCACCCAAACAAATTGGGTCTACAATTGTTATTTAAAACCACTACAAAGGATAAACACATGTCTGAATTTATAAAATCAAAAGCAGCTATTGCGTGGGGTCCAAACCAACCTCTAAGCGTTGAAGAAGTTGATGTGATGATGCCTAAAAAAGGCGAAGTAATGGTAAAAATTACCGCTACTGGTGTTTGTCACACTGATGCATTTACTTTATCAGGTGAAGATCCTGAAGGTATTTTCCCAGCAATTTTAGGCCACGAAGGTGCAGGCGTTGTGTATGCAGTGGGCGAAGGCGTAACCAGTGTTGAAGTAGGCGATCACGTTATTCCACTTTACACCGCTGAATGTGGCGTATGTAAAATGTGTACTTCAGGCAAAACTAACCTGTGTTCAGCAGTGCGCGAAACACAAGGTAAAGGCCTTATGCCAGATGGCACTACACGCTTTTTTAAAGACGGCCAACCAATTTATCACTACATGGGTACGTCTACTTTTTCTGAGTACACAGTACTTCCAGAAATTTCACTCGCAAAAGTAAACAAAGAAGCGTCGCTTGAAGAAATTTGTTTATTAGGCTGTGGCGTAACCACAGGTATGGGCGCGGTAACAAACACTGCAAACGTAAAACCTGGCGATACCGTGGCTATTTTTGGCTTAGGTGGCATTGGTTTATCGGCTATTATTGGTGCAAAAATGGCCGGCGCGGGTCGCATTATTGGTGTTGATATTAATACCAGCAAATTTGACCTTGCAACAAAACTTGGCGCAACCGATTTAGTAAACCCTAAAGATTTCGACAAGCCAATTCAAGAAGTCATTGTTGATATGACCGATGGCGGTGTTGATTACTCGTTTGAGTGTATTGGTAACGTTGATGTAATGCGCTCAGCACTTGAGTGTTGTCATAAAGGTTGGGGTGAGTCGGTAATTATTGGTGTAGCCGGTGCTGGCCAAGAAATTTCAACCCGTCCATTCCAACTAGTAACAGGGCGTGTATGGCGTGGTAGCGCATTTGGTGGCGTTAAAGGCCGTTCACAGTTACCTGAAATAGTTGAGCGTTACATGGCTGGCGAATTTGCCCTTAACGACTTTATTACGCATACCATGAGCCTTGAAGAAATTAACGATGCGTTTGATTTAATGCACGAAGGTAAAAGTATTCGTACAGTAATTCACTACTAATACGCTATTGGTAACCTATGTATTAAAAAGCCGTAATACTTAATTGTTTGCGGCTTTTAAGGATTTTTATGTTAGAGAATATCTCAAGTACAAAAGTAGCAGGTGGATGGCACAAACAGTACACCCACACTGCAACAAGTACCCATTGCACAATGCGTTTTGCGGTATTTTTACCCCCAGGCGCAAGCGAAACAAATAAAGTGCCGGTACTTTATTGGCTATCGGGTTTAACCTGTACAGACGAAAACTTTATGCAAAAAGCCGGCGCATTTAAAAAAGCGGCTGAGCTGGGTATTGCAATTGTAGCGCCTGATACAAGCCCACGTGGTGATAATGTCCCTGATGACGATAACTACGACTTTGGCCAAGGCGCAGGCTTTTACGTAAACGCAACACAAGCACCGTTCAATACACATTTTAATATGTATGACTATGTAGTTGATGAACTACCTATGCTTATTGAGCAACACTTCCCAGTAACCAGTACTAAAGCAATTAGTGGTCACTCTATGGGCGGGCACGGCGCTTTAATGGTGGCACTTAAAAACCCTAAAGCGTTTGTTAGCGCTTCGGCCTTTAGCCCTATTGTTAATCCAATTGACTGCCCATGGGGCGTGAAAGCATTTACGGGTTATTTAGGCACTGACAAAGAGCTCTGGGCTCAATACGATTCGTGCGAGTTGATGAAAAAAGCGCAGCAGGCTGATTTTCTCCCCATGCTTGTTACACAGGGCGATGCCGATGGGTTTTTAGAGGAGCAACTTAAGCCACAAAATTTAGCGGCTGTTGCTAAAAATAAAGGCTATCCGCTTAGCATTGAAATGCAAGCTGGCTACGATCATAGTTACTTTTTTATAAGCAGCTTTATTGACCAACACTTATCATTTCATAGTCAGTTTTTAACTGCGTAATCTCATTAGTGTGTAGATCAGACTTATCTACTTCTACACACTCTTTCAATACTTTACTCACTTGCCTACACACTTGTACCGTATTGCCCTCACCTTTTACTAAATTGATCAGCAATGAATCTATTTTTAACCCTATATCGGTAAAACTAAACCCGTTTTTGTCTTTCGGTAGAGGTTCGAGTGGATTTTTATAAGGCTCAGAGCGAGCTGGGCTATTACTATATTTATTGGCGCGTGCATTTGACTGTGCCTGCCCATCAATTATAACACCAGCGACTGTGCAGCCACTTAGGTAAATAACACATAAACATAAAGTTAGCGCTCTCATGACTCATCCTGATCAAAAACATTACCTAAATTATAAACATCTTTAAAAATAGTATTGTAAAAATATGTATACCTGTTCTATATACTTAATTTTGAACGGCCTAAGCGTACAATTTAATACAGTGCGTCATCCTTTTATTAATAAAATGGGTTTAAGCCCTAATACTTAAATTCACTTATACACTCTTTTATAAAGCCCACCAGCTGCAAAATAAAAATAACTAAAAACGGTAAAGCGCCAATAATAGCAATGGTTCTGTTTAGTGGCTCATTATTTTGTACCAGCAATATAAAGGCACAAAGCCCAAGCGCGAGTGACCAACCATAAATACTCCATGCTTTTGCCTTTTTGCTATTTGTTAAATCACGTATTACTAATATGGCCGAATCGGCTGAGGTAACCACAAAAATAAGTAACAGTAACAAGCTTGACCAAATAAGTACGGCGCCTTGCCAGCCTAACTGCTGAAAAAATATAAATAGCCCTTGGGTGTAGTCGGCTTTAATGGCATCTAAAATACCGGCATGGTAGGTTTTATCCCATGCGATAGCCGAGCCCGAAAACACACTAAACCACACAATAGTCACAAGCGTAGGTAGCAAAACTACGCCCAATATATATTGCCATACTGGCCGGCCTTGGCTAATTTTAGCTAAAAACACGCCAACAAAAGGTCCCCACGCTAACCACCAAAAATAATAATTGTAGGTCCAGCCATTTGCCCACTCGGGGTTATTAAGTTGGCTTTGTAATTGCCATGCCCCTGTAAAAATAAGCCGTAAGTAATCCCTTGTGCCCTCAATGGCAATAGCCATTATAGGCTGTATGGGCATTAACAAAAGCAGCCACAATAAAAGTAAAAAAGCTAGCCAAACATTAAACTTACTCAGCGTTTGAATACCTTTTTTAAGCCCAAGCTTGGCCGATATTGTATACAGCAATACAATTAAGCTGATTATGATAAAACCAGATACAAGCGCGGACTCTATCCCTAAGTTTATTTCAATTCCCTTGCGTAGCAATAACGTAGAGTTTGCAATTGTCCCAACCACACCAAAAAAAATGGCGAGCACGGCCACTAATTTAACAATAAAGGTAAGCCTGTTTTGGTATTTTATATTTATTGCGCCTTTTAATGCACTGATTACCGGTGCGCTAATATCACCACTGCAATGACTGTTTTTTGTTAAGCCACCTAACACAAGCCCAAATACTGCATAAAGAGCCCACGCATGCGCCCCCCAGTTAACCAACGTCAGCGCTAAAGCACTACTTACTTTGTCAGGGTAAAGTGTATGTTTTAAAGGAGAGTTGACTACATTCAACGCAGGCTCTGCAACTCCCCAAAAAATTAAACCCGACCCCATCCCTGCGGCAAAAAGCATAGAAAGCCAACCAAATAAGCCAAATTCAATATGGGCATTGTCACCGCCTACTTTTCGCCTCCCAAGCGGGCTTATGGCAATAACGATAACTGCAAGTAATAAAAAATTTACTAATAAAAAAAACGGCGCCCCTAAAAAACTTAAAGCGTTATTTATAAGCGGTTGCAAATGATTGGTGAGTAATTGAGGCGCCAAAAATGCAATAGCACAAAGAGTAAGGCAAAGTAATAACGCTGTTTTTTCAAGCTTGGTTGTATGTAAAGGCAAGTGAAATACTGTTTATTTATGTTTAATAATAAAATAATACGCACTTTGCATAATTAATTAAACGCATAGGCAGGGTTTATCTGTAAAAGCGTAAATTAACTATGTAAATGTTACCAATTAATTAATGAATGCATCTCACATTTAGATTTAACACATTGAATTTATATAATAAAATAAGCTGGCCTATAGGTTGCTATTAGTTTACACCCTTAACCAATAGAGACCATTATGGAAATTGATTTACAGTGGAACGAAATCATCGATAATTTAGTACACCTTGGCATTGCCTACATACTCGCCCTGCCTATGGCTTACGACAGGGAGCGAAGCCACCATGGTGCAGGGTTAAGGACTTTTCCACTTGTTGCAGTTGCCTCATGTGGCTATGCGGTAATTGCTATGTCAGTGCTAGAAGGTGCAGAAGCACAATCTAAAATGCTACAAGGGATTATTACCGGCATAGGCTTTATTGGCGGTGGTGCAATTTTAAAAAATAATAACTCTACATCGGGTACCGCAACAGCAGCAAGCATATGGAATATGGGTTTAATTGGTATAGCGGTTGCCTACAGCCGTTACGAAATTGCAATTTTACTAGCTATCATTAATTTTATAACACTGAGGTACATTAAAAAGTTTAAGTAATGCTAGGGTGTACCATTATGAAATTACTAAAAAGAAGATAAATTGTGAGTAACTACTGCAACCTAAATTAATGTAATAAATCAAGGTGCTTAAAAGCGCTCAAGCTCGCATGACGATACTATATAACATATAATATCGGCAAATTTATACAACATATTTGAGCTTAATAATGTCGTCTCACTTTACAGCCCCTCGGTTGCATCATATTGATTCATTGCGTGGCATTATCATTATATTTATGGTGATTGACCATGGTATGTATTATTGTCTTAATTACTCAGTAACCGATCCTATGACGGTTCCGGGTACCAGCCCTGTTACTTTTTTCACCCGCTTTATTTCGCACTTTTGCGCCCCTTTATTTGTTTTTTTAGCAGGCCTTTCGGCAGCTGTTACCGAGCATAAATACGCTTCAACTAAGGCATTTTCTTACAATTTAATTGTCCGTGGTTTGGTGCTAATCATTTTTGAATTTACCATTGTTTCCTGGTCATGGAGCTTTAACCCCGCTTTTCCAATGTTATACGCACAGGTCATTTGGGCGATAGGCTGGGGATTTGTCATATTAGGCTTATTACGTTTATTAGGCATTTATGCAGTGCTAATAAGTGCTTTATTGTTGGTGTTTGGCCATAACCTATTTGATGGCGTAAGCTTTGAGCCAAATACGTTTGCACATACACTTTGGTCTATTACACATCAAAAAAATGTACTTGAACTACCTTTGGGCTTAAGAATGAGAACAACTTACCCAGTTGCGCCCATTGTAGGTTTAATGGCTTTAGCTTACTGCGCGGGGGTATATTATAAAAAACACCAGTACAAAGCTCAGGTGATGAATTATGCAGCTATATTAGGTGCAAGCTGCCTTGCTTTATATACTGTGCTTCGCGGTTTTAATTTATACGGCGACACTTCAGTATTTACTATTCATACCAATACTATTAATACTGTTATGTCGTTTTTAAACCCGACTAAATACCCACTGTCATTACAATTTATGTTGCTAACCGTAGGCCTTGGGCTAATTGCGCTTAAACTTTTAAGCCATGTTAAAGCCGACTTTTCTCGCAACTTTTTACAAGTGCTTGGTAAAACCAGTATGTTCTCATACCTTGCACATTTGTATTTATTGCACGCTGTCGCTTGGTTGCTTATCCCTGTTTTAGGACTTAGTTTTAGCGATATGACATACGGCGACACATTAGTAGGCCTTCCACCGGGGTACGGTATGAGTTATGGCGCAACTTTGTTATTTATAGCTGTGGTTATAGGCTTAACCACTTTACTTGCAAAACGCTATTTAGGCTGGAAGCGCAATAATAAGCACACTCTAATTGCTAAATATATATAACAAAAACCCCACATAATATTGTGGGGTTTTTATTTAAGTGTTTATTACCAATAAAATACTTTATAAAAAGCTTTCACCAGTTTGTTTTAAAGTAACCGTTTGCGCCTGTGCACTTTTAATTAATAGCCCACAACGAATATCATTTTTTGATATTAATATTTTATCAATCTCGTTGGTATTATAATTAACGACTTTGTTTTCACAGCGAAGTTGTACTTTAGATAACGGTTTACTCGCGCTAAGTTCAACCGTACCTTTAGAAAGTAAAGGTAAAACCGCTTTTTCAGACTCAAGCGTTATTTGCTGATTTATAGCGCCAGAATTTTTATAAATGTCATTCACTTGTGCAAGTAATTGCGCTCTATTTTCCTCGCTAAACGTTATTGATTCAATATCGCCTAATGCATCAATTGCATCGTAAGCACGTAAGTAGTCTTGTTTTGAAATAAACCACTGTAAGGCATTTTTAATAACACGTTTTTTTATTTGATCCGGTAAGTTATCTCTAAACAAAAAGGCTTCATAAATAGACTTATCAAAGCTTTTCCAATCTTGCACAAAGTAGCTATGTTGGCTTTTAAGCCAAGTCAGTAAAACTATTTCGACTGTGTTTTTAGTGTGTTCGTTTTCAAGCTCAGTAATATACGTTTTAGCTTCATCGTACTTTTTATCATCAATAAGCTGGCTGGCTTTCTCATAATCGTCAAAAAACGCCGGGGATGCCTGATTGTTAGAAAAACTAGCATGTACATTTTGCGAGCTTACCGTAATAGTTTTCGCCGTAGGCACGGCACTGCCATTTATCTGTGCACTTTTATAATTAAGCTTAGAAACATAATCGAGAACTTCTCGTTGATATTTTTTTTGACCAAGCGAAGCCACAATTTCGATATCACTCACCTGGCCGTTTTCATCAACCACGTAGCTACTTAAATTAATCCCTTCTAACCTCGATGCACGCGGCGAGGTATTAGTGAGCTGGTCGTAATTTTTATTAATAATTTCAGCAGCTACAAAATCATCTGCTGATACTGATAAGTGAGTAAAGGTTGAAGCGAGAGAAAGTGCTAGTAAAAGTTTTTTCATCGATATATCCATCCTAGATTATGTTTCTATTATAAAAACAAAGGTACTCCATAAATGCAAGTTAATCCATAAAAAACACGTCATTTCTTAATCAACTTTATACCAATCTGCTTTATTAAGTGAGCTATTATGAGGCTGGAAAAACGTGTTTGTAGCTAGGTAAAAAATTCGCTATTTAATTAATCTAATTGAGAATTTTAACGCTTGTAGCGACATGTTTAGCCGTGCAAAATGATTGAGTATTACGGATTGGTATTATTATGGGTTTTATAAAAGACACAGGCATAAAAAAAGGCGCCTTAAACAGCGCCTTTGGATTCAAGTATGTGTGCTTAAAACATATCTTGATAGGAGTTGGTTGTATTAAACGAAATTGCTTTATCAAAACCAGGAAGCTCTATGCCGTCCTCGCCAATTACAATGTCGTTATCGTCAATGGCGCCATCACCAAAACGATATACTAATTCGTACTTTCCAAGGTCAGCTTGCGCTTTATAGGTATTTTGCGCAGCAACAACGGATGTGTTTTTATCAGCGTAATCATTCATCGCTTTTTCACCATGACGCTTAGCAAGCATTTGTAGTGTTACTTTAGCGCTAAGTACAGTTGCAGTGGCGTTATTACCGCCAAAACCTTTTGAGTTTATAAAGGCTATGTCCATGTCGCCACAGTCGTAATGACTGTTACGTATATCTAAGTGATCAGCATAAACATCGTCGGCAACTTTATCTATGGTAGTAATACCCGGCATAATATTATGGCTAAATACACCAAGCGCAATAGCGAGCTGATCGCCACTGGCGGGGGCAATTGTATGCCCTACATAAGCTTTTGGCGCCGTCACTTTCCAGCTATCAATGGCAAACGTTTGTGCCACTTTATGGTAAATAAGTGACTCTGTTACTCTATTTTGCGGCGTGCTAGAACCATGCGCTAAAATAAAGCTGCGCTTTTGTAACGCCTCTTTACCTAATAAACTTGTTGCAAGCGCTGCAGATTTGGCCATTGTAATGTAGTTACCAGGGCCCGGTGAGGTGATTGATTTTTTTATACCATCGGCATTTACAAATACATCCGGTACTGAGCCCATAATGTCTGCACCTAGTTCAAGTGCTAACGCATCTTCCATTAAAATGGCCACTTGTGCGCCTTCACCTAATGTAAAACCACAGTTTTCGCCAAATGGACGGCTACTTTTACGGTAATTTGGCTCTTGTTCACTGCTTAAATTATCTAAACGGCGCAGACCTTCAACATTGGCAAGGGCGCTCATATTACCAAAGCCTTCTACTACTTCAGGCGTGATAGCGCATTCAACACTTGCTACCACCGCAACACGGGTGCGCCCTGCTTGAATATCGTTTACTGCAGCGCGTAAGTTATATAAAAATGTGGCACATGCACCCGAGGTAGAAAACGTAGTACCTACATTACCTGTAACGTATGCGTTTATAAAATCAGTCGACATCGTGTTTAAGCCAAGTGCTAATTGCTTTGTACTAACACGATCGCCCTGCTGGCGTGCTTTAACTAAACCGCCTAATCCTTTGTCGTCCATTTGGCCAATAACCGAGGCTGAATAAGTACCAATTTTATCTGGCTCTACGCTATTCATTATGCGTTGCCAATCAAGACCAGTTGACTTAATAGCATCGTTTGCTGCAAATATAGTGGCTTGCAAACCACGTGGCTGGTAACGGCTGTTATACATTATTGACGGATCAAACCCGGTAGGAAACTGCCCTGCCGATTTAATTGGGTTATCACGGGTAGAATCTAATTTTACATCTAGCTCTGCCGCTATAGTCACTTTTACTTTTTTGCCTTCAAGCTCTTGAACTTTCCAACTGGCAGGCACCGGGGTTGGTAAGTCGCGTGCGCGCGTTTCAAATACAATTGCGTTTTCATCAGAGGACTTTAACGTCATCTTTTGCTGCCAAGGCGTGGCATCTGCGTCAAAATGTTCTTTTTCAATTTTACGAATAAGTGTGCCAGCAATAATTTGCTCACCAAAGCGTGCTTCTATGTCGCTTTGCTCAACATTATTACCGTTTGTGTCTTGTAATTGACCATCAACAACGCGTACTAAGTTCATTAATGTGGCGAGGCCTAAAAATGTTTCACTACGAGCTTGTGCGTTTAATGCGTCTAACACGATACGGCGGTAACCTTGATGAAAAGAAGTACGGCCAGCGGCGTTAATACCACCCATGCCTACTATTACGGGTAATGCTGTCATAATTAACCTTTAAAACGTGTTATAGGAGAAGCCAACAGTTTAATTGGATTAACCACAACACTTTGTGCTTTAATAGCCAAATATTCAGCATTAAAGGCCAAAAAGTACTGGTCGGAGCATTCACATGCATAAAAAATCAGTAAATCCAGCGTTAAATATTGCCATAGCGGTGTACCCACATTTACTTATTACCAGTTTAACACTGCCTATTGAAATGCTAAGAGCGGGTGAGGCATATGCAAAAGGCCATTTAAGCCACACGGATTTTAGACCGCTTAGTATAAATTTAATTGCTAAAAATAATGAGCCAATACAAAACCGTACTGGGCTTGCCATAGTTCCCGACTGCACCACACACAACGCGCCCTACAACGACTTAATTATTGTACCTGGGATTTGGCGAAACCCTCGCCCTGTAGTACGTACTAATAAAGAAGTGGTTGAATGGCTACAAGAAAGCTTTGAAACCGGCAGTCATATAATTGGTGTAGGCACGGGTAATTGCTTAGTTGCAGAGGCAGGCTTACTTGATGGGCACCCTGCAACAACCCATTGGCATTACGCCAAACAATTTAGCCACGACTACCCGTTAGTGCGCTTAAAGCCCGACTTTTTTATCACCCAGTCAGAGCGCATGTATACAGTGGCAAGTTTAAATGCCCTTGCCGATGTAATCGTTCATATTATTAGCCAATACTATGGCAAAGCAGCAGCTCAACATGTAGAGCGTAACTTTTCGCACGAAGTACGTAAACCATACGAAGATCAGCGCTACCTTGAAGGCGCGGTTGACCGCCATCCAGATGAACTCATAGCGCAAATTCAGTTTTGGCTTAAAACTAATTTAGCCAGCGAGTTAAACTTACAAGAAGTAGCCGCACAATTTAGTTTGAGTTATCGTACATTTACCCGCCGCTTTAAGCTTGCGACTAATCAAAGCCCTATAGAATATTGGCAACAATTACGGGTAGAAGGCGCTAAAGAGCTATTAGCTTCATCTAATTTAACGATTCAAGAGGTGGCACTTGAGGTCGGCTATAACGACCAAGGTCATTTAACCCGCGTGTTTAAAAAAGTGCTTAGCCAAACGCCAAGCGAGTACAGAAAAGTAGTACGAAGAAAACTATTTGGCTAATACAAAGCTGCAATTAAGTGGCTTTTTTCCTTATATAAATTACACTATTAGCTAAAATCCTAGCTAGGTTATTGTATGAGCGATGAAATAAAACAGCACCTTTTTGAACAACAAAATAATGGCTCAGTAGACGAAAAGTTATTAAGGTTACTTTCGCTTGTGCGCAAACATCTTAAAATGGATGTGGCGTTTATATCAGAATTTACACAAACAGATCGGGTTTTTAAGGTGGTCGATAATCATACCAATAACCACTGCGTATCAGTAGGTAATTCAGATCCTATTTGTGAGACTTACTGTAAAAAAATTTCAGACAACGACCTTGAACCAATAATTCCTAACACACATAAACACCCTATTACTAAGACTATGCCGGTCACCAAAAAATTAAATATAGGCGCTTACATAGGTGTGCCGATTGTTTTAGCATCAGGCAAAACGTACGGTACCTTTTGCTGTTATAAAACCACATTTGATGACAACTTAAATGATAGAGACCTGGCTTTTTTAAAACTAATTTCAGAGCTTGCTACCGAGCTCATTGAACAAAGATCACAATCAGACACCATAAGTAATGAAACAAAAATCCTGATTGAAAATATTATAAAAACAAATGCCATCACTATTTATTTTCAGCCAATTTTTAACCTAGCGACGAATCGGCTATCGGGTTATGAATCGCTTTCACGCTTTTTTACTCAACCTTACAAAACCCCCGATGTATGGTTTAAAGATGCCGACAACTTAGGGCTAGGTGAAGCACTGGAAATTCTTGCTATACAAAACACCCTACATTGTATGGATGAACTTGCCCCACATGCCTACGTGACTATAAATACATCCCCTGCACATATATTATCGGGCTCAATTAATAATGTACTACAAAATGTTGATTGCACCCGCATTATATTAGAAGTCACAGAGCACTCGCCTATTTTAGATTACCAAGCTATGCGCGCGGCACTTGAGCCACTGAGAAATAAAGGCGTAAAATTAGCTATTGACGATGTAGGCGCTGGATTTTCGTCTTTTCAGCACATACTTGAGCTAGAAGCCGATATTATAAAACTTGATATAAGCCTGACTGAAAATATAAATAACGACCAAAGAAAGTTTTTACTCGCAAAAGCATTATGTGGTTTTGCAAAAGCAATTAATTGTACGATTGTAGCTGAAGGTATCGAAAATAAAGAAGAGCTTCTCACATTGAGGCAGCTAAAAGTAGATAACGTCCAAGGCTACTTTATTGGTCGCCCTGCGCCTATTAACGAGGCAATAGAGTACCAAGCAGTCACGCTTTAGCTAATACACTCATATAAAAACGCCACTAAATTAGTGGCGTTAAATCAGTGGCTTTCTGTGTCGTTAAAGTCTTTTCGGTAGTAACGCTTTTGATAATTTTTTACTTTAGTGTGCACGCCTTTGCTTAGGCTTTTAAATTTTGCCTCCAGTACATCTACACCGTATAAAATACCAACCACCAGCACCGAAATTTTAATGGCAGCAGCTAGACTGTCGGTGGCTATCATTACGCCAATTGAGGCAAGCACCCAAATGGTTGCAGCAGATGTTACCCCTACTACAGCGCCGTCTTTTGCAAGCATGACCCCTGCACCTAAAAAGCCAATGCCTGTAATTATTTGCCCCACTACACGCGAATGATCAATCACATCGCCTTGTAAGTTAAACGCGGTCGATAAAAACAAATACGTGCCCAGCGTTATGAGCGCAGAGGTACGAATACCCACAGGCTTACCGCGCAATTGCCGTTCTAACCCAATTATTGCACCGCAAAAAGCGGCGGTACCAATGGCCGCCCACGAATAAGGGGCTACATCAATTAAATCTAAAAAAGTCACTCTTTACTTAAAACCTATTAATTATTAGCAATGGCTACTGCGGTTCTTAAACGTTGGCTACCAAATGCTGACATTTTACTAAAATCACTGCGCGCTATAGGCACGTACTGGCAATCTATTGCGAGCTGTTTGTCACTGCCTGGCTCGCAAAATGGGTCATGAACATACACGCAGTGCTCATCAAGGTGTGTAACACATACCCAATGAGGTGATTTTTTACCATCAAACCGGTATGTGCTAATTAGTAACAGCACACTAAAGCCTTGGCTTAACCACTGTTCAATATGCTCAAGCTCTACATCTTTATAGCTAAGCGGTATATTTGCCTGCGCTATACCCTCTACAAATTGTTGGTGTACTGTTGAAAGCACCACTTTTTTATTTTCACTGCGTACGCCATCTAAAAACAAAGGCTCTGTGGTATTTACCATTACCTCGCTTTTAAAGCCGCGTTTATTAGCCGCTAACGCTAAACCAAACGGATGGCAACCACCATGACCCGATGTCATAAAAATGGTGGTGCCTTCACGCCAAAGTGCCAGCTCATGCGATTGGCTAAGCTCAGTCTTTGGCTCAAGTGCCCCCATTGCCATTAATAACGCAGCAGGCCCACAGGTAAACTCGGTAGTTTGTTGGTACCACGGCGTTAACCGCGCTACTTTTAGCTCACGCGTTTGGCGAATATTTTTTTGCATTCGCAGTGCATCACTGTGATCGTCATAATAATCGCTATATTGGCCAAATACTCTGTAACCCAAGCTTTTGTATAGCCCAATCGCACTTTCGTTATTTACGGCCACTTCTAAACGTAAATAAAGTCGCCCACGCTCGCTGGTTTGTTTTTCAAGCGCAGCTAATAGCATTTTGGCAATGCCTTTACCTTGCATTATTGGTTTTACAGCAAGCGAATATAAACGCGCCAAACCCGTGCCTTTATGGCACCACACCAGCCCATAGCCGCATACTTGCTCGCCATTATCTGCAACGAGCAAAATACCGTGCTTAGCACTTAACCAGCGCTTTAAACTACGCGGGCTCAATTTATCGTTATTAAAGCACGCGTTTTCAACGTCAATCAGTGCAGTTAAATCACTACCAATAGCCTTTCGAATAACCAGGTTACTCATGTATTAACCACGGCCTCGCGCTTCTAAACGTTGTTTAAATTCGTCCATAATGATCATGTATAGTTCGTCGCCTAAATAGCCATCCTCTACTTTATGATCAATACTTGGATTATCATTTACTTCAAGCACATATGCTTTGCCCTGATGCTCTTTAACATCTACGCCATATAAGCCTTTGCCCACTGTTTTACATGCTTTTAAAGCGGCATCTAACACAACTTTTGGTAACTCAAAGGTAGGTAGCGTTTCAAAGCCACCAGAGAAAAACCGTTTAGCATCATGATTATAAATTTGCCAATGATTACGCGCCATTAAGTAGCGGCACGCATAAATAGCGCGGCCATTTAATACACCTACTCGCCAATCGTATTCTGTGTACATGTATTCTTGTGCAAGTACCAATGCGCTATATTCAAACAGCTCGGTTAGCTTAGCTTCAAGCTCACTGCGGTTTGCAACTTTAAACACCCCTTTAGAAAACGACCCTTCAGGCATTTTTAAAACCAGCGGATAGGTAAACGACTCTTCTAATTGCTCAAGCGTTGGCGCTGCTTGATCAGCCACTACCACCGTTTTTAAACTGGGCACTTTTTGATAATTAAACGCATCGTGTAAATACACTTTATTACAACAACGTAAAATAGATTCAGCATCGTCAATTACCACTAAACCTAGGCTCTGCGCTTTGCTTGCAAGGCGGTACGTTGGGTGGTCAATCGCTGTTGTTTGGCGAATAAATAACGCATCAAACTGGGCAATATTGTCTATTTCTTCAAAGCTTAATGCTTGAGCATTAATACCATGCTTAGCCGCTGCTTTTATAAAGCGGGCAATGGCGTCTTTATCGCTCGGTGGTACTTTTTCGTTATGATCAACAAGTATTGCCATATCCCATCTAAAACGGCGCTGCACATTTCCAATGCGCCACTGTGTTTGGGTAAACGTATTTAGTTTTGCTACAAAACTGCTGTATTGCTCCTCGTTTAAAGAGCTAAGCGAACCTTGCTGTAACAAGCCTTGCTCATCTACATATAAAATAGGCGCTGGGTATTGCTTAAATACCGATTTAGCCGCTTTGCTTTGTAATTCGTTTAAGGCATTACCAAAGTAAATTTCGCCATCAATAGAGCCAATATTTAACATAGGAGCTTGACCGCTTCGAAGCGCGTTTATTGTTTTAACGCTGGGTAATACTTGGTGTTTACGGGCCTCTGCAAGTAATGAGCAATAGTAACCTTTACTCAAGTATTGGCTTGAGTCGCATAAATTAATAATGCGGGTTTTAGGTTCATTATGTTTTGGGTAATCACGTAAGTAACTATTAAACGTAATTACATTTTCGAACGATTGAGCAAGTGTTTGCTCGTTGTTATCAACCACTATTAAGGTTTTAAACACGACTTTTCCTAGTTAAGTCAGAAATATAAAAAGCATGCCTAATAAAATACTCAGCACTATAAATAGAAACACCCATCGTACTAAGTGGGCATTGCGCGTATCACTTAATACGATGGGTGCTTTAACAAATACCTACTGTAAGTGTTAGCGCTTAAATTGCTTAAGCGACATCTGCTTTATATGCTCTTTTTAAAAACCACACAAACGAGATATTTTTAGCGTGAAGATAAAAAATATTGATTAACTATATTTTCCTATTAATGCAGATTAAAATACGCAAAATTACTATTTTATGAGCGTTATAAATGTCACACCCTACCTGCCCACAGTGCCAATCTGAATATGTTTACGAAGACCAACAACTGCTTATATGCCCTGAATGCGCCTATGAATGGAACCCAAATAGTACAAACGATGAAGACGCAATTTCAGTTAAAGATGCCAACGGCACCTTACTTACTGATGGCGATAAAGTAACCGTAGCCAAAGATTTAAAAATTAAAGGCAGCTCACAAGTTATTAAAATTGGCACAAAAGCGGTCGTAAGGCGTGTGCTTGATAAAAAAGATCACGAGCTAGATTGCAAAGTAGATGGTATTGGCGAAATGATGGTAACAGCGAAGTTTGTGAAAAAGGCTAATTCGTAGGTCGGATAAATGGCGAAGCCATGCCATCCGACAATTAATTTATAAGTATAAGCGTTTATTGTATTGATATGGTTTTGCCGGATGGCGCTTAGCTTATCCGACCTACATATAAAACTGATGCTTTATAAAATCTCTACCACATCATATTCATGGTTTTTGCCTGCAATGGTTAGGCTTACTTCATCGTCAAGCTGCTTGCCTAAAAGTTGTTTACCTAGCGGTGCTTCGGGGGTAACAACTTGAATAGTTAGTCCTTTTACTTCAACCGTTAAGCCGCCTGCGGCTGGGCCTAAATAAAACCATTTTTGTAAGGCGTTTTTATCTTCTAGGCAAACGAGTGAGCTTATAATCACTTTATTGTGAGTGGGCTCTTTAAAAATGGCTTCAAACTGTTTAATGCTTTTGTAGCAATCGTTTACACGCTCGGCTTGGCCTTGTGCTAAATAAGCGGCCTCGAGTCCTAGGGTATCGTACTGCGTTTCTGCAACGCTTTCTTCGTGAGTGGCGGCGTCGTGCGCGGCTTTTGCTGCTTGTTTTGCACTGTTTAATTGGGCTTCTAGTGCAAATTTAAGGTGTTCTATTACGTGGGATTTATTCATGAAAGGCGCTAATAACCAATACGGTAAACTATGTGATTAATTTTACCGTTATAAGGCGCTTAAAACCATTATTTTAAGCGCCTGTGTTTTAATGAAGATTTTTAAAAGCATTTATTGCTAAGGCATACCGAGCAACGCTTGCGTTTCTGCATCTTGTTTTTCTTCGTAATTTTTAGCACTTAACCCTAAAAGCTCAGGTAAAGTAGCCGCAATACAAATAGATGAGAACGTGCCTACTACAATGCCGGTAAATAGCGCGATGGCAAAGCCTTGTAATGGCGCACCGGCGAGGAGCCAAACACTTGCAACTGTAGCAAGTGTGGTACCCGATGTAATAAATGTGCGCGTTAAAGTACTTTTTATGGCGTTGTTAATAATACTTGCGGGGCTAAGCGCATTATTAGATTTAACACGTAAAAGCTCGCGTACTCTATCGCCCACTATTATAGAGTCGTTAAGTGAATAACCTATAATGGCCAGCAAACTGGCAAGTACGGTTAAATTAAACTCAATACTTAAAAGCGAAAATAGCCCCAGTACCAGTAATATATCATGCACTAGCGCAACCACAGAGCCAACGGCTAAACGCCATTCAAACCGTACAGCTAAATAAAGCATTACTGCAACCATAGCTGAAAATAACGCTAAACAACCTTGCTCAAACAGTTCATCACCCACTTGCGAGCCTATATACGCTGATGATAAAACCTCGGCGTTAATATCTGCATTTTGTGTAATGGCGCTTTGCCAATCACTACTATTTGCTGTTGAACCGCTGGGCGCTTCGCGAAGTTGATAATGGCTATTACCTTGTGCGGTTAGTTCAAACTCGCCATTGTGATTTTTAGTAATAAATTGCTCAAGTTGTTTTAGCTCAACACCTTGGCTGGTGGTAAATTCTGTTAGGTAACCACCGGTAAAGTCGAGCCCAAAATTAAGCCCTTTTTGACTAAGCGTAAATACCGATAGCAGTACAAGTATGGCGCTCAAAAGCATGCCCGAAAAACGCAGACGTGTACCCGCCTCGCCCTTTAAAAAAGTGTTAAGCATGTGCATTTACTCCTGCTTTTTTAGCCATTTTTAAATATACCGTTTGGCTTAGTACTTTTGATACGTACACGCCAGTAAATACCGAGGTTATTAAGCCAAGTGCCAATGTTATAGCAAAGCCTTTAACTGGGCCGTAACCTATTCCATATAAAATAAGCGCGGTGATCATGGTGGTTATATTGGCATCAAATATGGTGTTAGCGGCTTGCTTGTAACCTTCTTGAATAGCTTGATAAGCAGAGCGCCCTTTTCTACGCTCTTCTTTTATTCGCTCAAATATAATAACGTTGGTATCTACCGCCATGCCAATGGTGAGTACCAGCCCGGCAATACCCGGAAGTGTTAACACAACCCCTGGTAATAACGACATTAGCCCCACAAGCGACGTTAAATTTAATAACAGCGCTACGTTTGCAATAAGCCCTAAACGGCGATACCACATTGCCATAAAGGCAAGTGTAATACCCATGCCCAGCATCAATGCGGCCAAGCCGTTAGTTATATTTTCTTGACCTAGGCTTGGGCCAATTGTTTGCTCGTGCACAATAGTAACCGGTGCAGTTAGCGAGCCTGCGCGTAATAATAGTGCTAAATCGGCCGCTGCTTGTTGGCTTTTCATATTAGTAATACTAAAACGTGAACTTAAATGCTGCGCAATATTCGCTACATTTATAACTTCGCTTTTTTTAACCGTTTCACCTTTAGCGTTTTGAGAGTACTCAGAGTAAACCGTGGCCATAGGCTTACCAATATTTGCTTTTGAAAACGCTGACATGGCATCGCCGCCTTGTCCATCAAGGCTAAGTTGCACAAGTGGTTTACCCCAATCGTCGCGCCCTATGGTGGCATTATTAATATGCTCACCGGTAAAAATTGGCACAGGATCAAGTTTGAGGGTCCCGCCAGATTGCATATCAAATGTTTTACCACCAATTTCTTTTAACTGATAAAACCCAAGTGAAGCAGTTGCACCTATGATGCGCTTTGCCTCTGTTGGGTCTTGCACGCCAGGTAGCTCTATGCGTATACGGTTTTTACCTTGGCGCTGAGTGACGGCTTCGGTAATGCCTAATTCTTCTATGCGTGAGCGAAGCGTTGTGAGCGTTTGGCTCATAACTTCTTTATCAAAGTTGCTTCGCCCTTGCTCTGAATAGGTGAATTTTGCATTTTTAATATCACCATTACTGGTTGTTGAAACTGCTAAATTAGCAAATCGACTTTGTAGCTCATTGATTACCGGGGTAAGCTTTTTCGCTCCATTTGGGTGTGCATTTATTTCAAAGCCGTGCCCTGTTTGCAGCACTTTAAGGCCGTGCGCTTTTTGCTTAATAATAATTGATTTTGCTTGTTGATACGCACTGACTAATTGCTCATCAATTGCTTTATTTAAATCTACGTCGAGTACAAATAACACACCGCCGTTTAAATCTAGTCCCAATTTGATTGGCGATAAACCAAACTCTTGCAGCCAAAGTGGGCTCGTTGCATGTTCTACAATTTTAACTTGCGTGTTTGGGTACTGCGCCTTTATAGCCGCTTGGGCTTGTGCGCTTTTAGTTGGTTCGTTTAACAAAATATTTATAGATGTTTGATTATTTAGCCCTTGCTCAACTTTTAAGCCTTGGTTATTTAAAAAAGTAACTAATGCATTAGTACTTGGCACAGCTTGTGTTTCGCTATAAGGTGCATTGCTTACATGTAACCACGATTTATTAGGGTATAAGTTGGGTAATGCGCTAATGGCTAATAAAACCAGCACAATAAGCATGGCTATATAGCTTAATTTAAATTTAGCCATAAACGGCTTGTGATCTTTTTTTACACTTAACATGGTGTTTCCTTATTACCAGAACCGGTAACGTACTTTTTAAAAGCACAATTAATCTCAAGGCTTAAACGTAAAACGTTAAAACCTAATAAAAATTAAATAAGAAAATTAAGCGTGGTAGGTACTTACGGCGGTATAAAGTAAATTAGCGTCTTTCCAGCCGCTGAGTCGCGACTTTTTGCTATGCGTTACAAGTGTATACCATGGCCGTTGGGCAATAAACGCGTTGGGGCTTAGGTATATTTCTCTAAAAAGGGTGTGTGCAAAAAATTCAAATACAACGTCGTATTCAGGCTCACTTTGCGCGACATGTAAAAATAACGAAGAATTACTAGCCGTTAACCTAGGTTGATGAGCGTCAAACCCAGTTTGATGTGTTTTTTTGTGCTCATTTGCCTTTACCGATGTTGATATAGGCAGCGTTTTAGCTAGACCAACGCTATCAGCAAACACACTCAATGAGGTGGTTGCAGTGTTTAATTTATGTGTCGCGCACTGCGCACTACTTTGAACACTAAAAAGCGCACAAAACATTAAAAAAGCAGATATAAACACACGAATGTTAAACATGGTTGCGTCAAACTAAAATAAGGGATGCGTAGTATATATGGGCAAGTATTTAAAATACAATGCATATTAATTAAGTATTTATTTGACTGAGATCCGTAATGCGCTCTAAACACAGTACTATAAAACGCGCCGATGCAATGACCTTAAAACAAAGTATTAAAACGCTGTGGCCATACATTACTAAATTTAAAGGGCGCGTACTTTTAGCCCTTTTAGCGCTTATAGGAGCTAAAGGCGCAACTCTTTTAATGCCTTGGGCATTAAAAGAAATTATCGACTCGGTTGATAAATCAATCAATCCAGTTTTAGTTATCCCTGCATTACTATTGCTTATGTATGGTGGGCTTAGGTTTGCCAGCGTGTTTTTAGGCGAAGTACGCGATGCGGTGTTCTCTCGTGTGACAGAGCACGCGATGCGTGATATTGGGTTAAAAGTATTTAAACATTTACACTCGCTAGAGCTTGCTTTTCATCTCGATAGACAAACCGGTGGAATAAGCCGTGATATAGAGCGTGGTACTAGTGGGCTGAGCTTTTTAATGCGTTTTTTAATGTTTAATATTGTCCCCACCCTTTTTGAAATACTGACCGTTGCTATTATTTTTGGCTCGCTATTCTCTATTTGGTTTGCATTAATAACCTTATTAGCGGTTGCTATTTATATTACCTTTACTGTAACAGTAACGCAGTGGCGAAACCGTTTTATACGCGAGGCAAACGCCGCCGATAACCTTAGTAATACGCGCGCCATAGACAGCCTGCTTAACTACGAAACTGTAAAATATTTTAATAACGAAGAATTTGAAGCCAAAACATACGACTCTTTTTTAGCAAATTGGGAAACCGCCCGTTTAAAAAATAGAATGTCGTTGCTTGCGCTTAATTCAGGCCAAGCGTTGATAATAGCAAGCGCTATTACAGCGCTAATGTGGTTAGGTGCCAAAGAAGTGGTAACGGGCGCTCTAACAATTGGCGAACTTGTAATGATAAACGCCTACATGATCCAATTATTTTTACCGCTTAACTTTTTAGGATTTGTTTATCGAGAAATAAGGCGCGCCCTAACCGATTTAGAAAACATGCTGGGCTTACTTAATAAAAAACCACAGGTAACGCAGCGCCCCCATGCTCAACACCTTTGTGTTAGCAAAGGCAATATAGCCTTTAATAATGTGAGTTTTAGTTACGATGCCAGCCGCCCTATTCTTAGTAATATTAGCTTTAAAGTTAAAGCAGGCAGTAAGGTTGCCGTTGTAGGTGCAAGTGGTGCAGGTAAGAGCTCTTTGGCGCGGTTACTTTACCGCTTTTACGATATTAGCGCGGGCAGTATAACCATAGATAACCAAGCTATAGACTCCGTCACCCTCGATAGCCTGCGTAAAGCCATTGCTATAGTGCCACAAGACACCGTGCTATTTAACACCAGCATACGCGAAAACATCGCCTATGGCAGACCCACAGCAAGCGATAGTGAAATAGATAAAGCAATAGAAATGGCCCATTTAAAAGACTTTATTTCAACTTTAGCGCAAGGCGATAAAACGTTGGTAGGCGAGCGCGGTTTAAAAGTATCTGGCGGCGAAAAACAACGTATTGCCATTGCACGTGCAATTTTAAAGCAATCTCCTATTTTAATTTTTGATGAGGCAACCTCGGCGCTCGACTCGCATGCAGAGCAAGCCATTTTAAAGGCAATGCGCGATGTAACTCAAAACCACACCAGTATTGTGATTGCGCACCGACTATCAACTATAGTTGATGCCGATAACATATTAGTATTTAAAAAGGGCGAACTGGTTGAGCAAGGCACACATTCAGCGCTTTTATTACAAAATGGTCAATACGCTCAAATGTGGCAATTACAACAGCAAGATGATTAATTAACGCCATTTACTGGCGATACTGCGGCTTTACCTTTAGAATACGGCCTTGCAATTTTATTCAATAATTTACATATATTAAGGCGAAACGCAGATGGGAAGAGCTTACCAAAACAAAAAAGATTCAATGGCTAAAACTGCGGGTGCTAAAACTAAAGTTTATTCTAAGTACGGTAAAGAAATATACATTTGCGCTAAAAATGGTGGCGTAGATCCAGATGGTAACCTTGCGCTGCGCCGTTTAATCGAGCGCGCTAAAAAAGACCAGGTACCCGCACACGTTATTGAGCGTGCAATAGACAAAGCCAAAGGCGGCGGCGGTGAAGATTACGCAGCCACACGTTATGAGGGTTACGGCCCTGGTAACTGTATGATTATTGTTGACTGTTTAACCGACAACAACAAACGTACGTTTGCTGATGTGCGTATTTGTTTTACCAAAGCAAACGCTAAAATAGGCGCACAAAATTCGGTATCACATTTATTTGATCACCTCGCTATTTTTGTTTTTGATGGCGATGACGATGAAGCAGTACTAGAAGCCCTTATGATGGCCGATGTTGATGTAACAGATGTAGAAGTAGAAAACGGTAAAGTGACGGTTTTTGCACCACATACAGAATACAACAACACCCGTACAGCGCTTGAAGAAATGGGTATTACAGATTTTGACGTAGATTTAATTTCGTTTGTACCACAAGTTGAAGCCCCTATTGAAGGTGAAGACGTAGAAGTAATGGAGCGCTTTTTAGCCATGCTTGAAGATTGTGACGACGTGCAAAACGTTTACCATAACGCGCAATTTTAAACTTTACTAAACGTATTTATTTTAAGCCAACAGCAATGTTGGCTTTTTTATTTTAAAAGGCTTGTGAAAATTTATGAATACCCTTGCAGAGCTTAAGTCTGGTAGGTTGAATGGTGTTACTCGCTTACAACTCGTAGAAGGCTTAACACAGTTTCCTTTAGAAATTTTAACCCTTGCAGATACCTTAGAAGTACTCGATTTATCAAACAATAATCTCACTACACTGCCAGATGAGTTTGCGTGCTTAACAAAGCTTAAGCGGGTGTTTTTATCGTTTAACCAATTTAAACATATACCTGAAGTACTCGCTAAGTGCCCTGCTTTAATTATGGTTGCATTTAAAGGTAATCAAATAACAGAGTTTGCACTAAACAGCTTACCTAAAAATATTGAATGGTTAATACTGACCGATAACAAATTAAGCGCATTGCCAAGTGACTTTGGTAATTACACACAGCTTAAAAAGCTCGCCCTTGCAGGAAATAACCTAAAACAACTACCCGCGAGTATGGCCTCTTGTACTAATTTAGAGCTAGTTAGGCTCTCTGCTAATAAACTAACAAAACTTGATAATTGGCTATTAGAACTCCCCAAACTTGCTTGGCTTGCCTTTGCTGGTAATGCATTTAATAAAGCTCAATGCTTAACTAACTGTCGTTTACAAAACACGCCACTTGAAAATTTTCAGCTTAAAAAAGTAATTGGCCAAGGTGCATCGGGCGTTATTCATTTAGCTAAAACAGCACAGCACGATGTGGCGGTAAAATTATTTAAAGGGGCAATAACAAGCGATGGCTACCCACTTGATGAAGTAAACTGCTGTTTACAAGCAGGCTATCATAAAAACCTAATTAACGTATTAAGCTACATAGAGCAAAGCACACAGCTTGGTTTAGTGATGGAGCTAATAGATACACGCTTTACTAATTTAGGTTTGCCGCCAAGTTTAGAAACCTGTACGCGCGATACCTTTAATACACACTGTCACTATTCGCCTGAGGCAATTTATAAAGTTGCCCAGCAAATGATAAGCACCCTTGCCCACTTACATGCTAACAACGTAAGTCATGGCGATATTTACGCCCATAACACCATGTTCAACGAGCAATACGATGTTTTATTTGGCGATTTTGGTGCTGCAACAAATTTAAACATGCTTACTCAAGAAGAAAAAAAACGCATAGAACTTATAGAAGTACGTGCTTTTGGTTGCTTAATTGAGGATTTACTAAGCACTGTTAGCACTGCAGATAAGCAAAACGAACTGTTTGGTAAAATGTCCGATATAGCAGCGCGTGCTATAAATACTGATATTGCATCGCGGCCTAGTTTTAAAGAGCTAAGCGCTCTATTAAACGAGCGGGTATAAATTAATCAAAATAAAAAAGCCTGCATAATGCAGGCTTGGTTGGATAAAGCTAAACTTTTACAGGGTCAATTATAAGTACTGACCTAATGCTTTAACTTGGTCTAACATGCGGTTTGAGAAACCCCACTCGTTGTCGTACCAAGCCATTACTTTAACTAGTTTGCCATCAGCTTTAGTTTGCGTTGCATCAAAAATTGATGACGCAGGGTTGTGATTAAAATCAATAGAAACAAGCGGAAGCTCGTTGTACTCTAAAATTTCTTTCATTGAACCTGTTGCTGCGGCTTTCATTACTTCGTTGATTTCTTCAGCAGTTGTTTCGCGCTTAGTGATAAACGTAAAATCAACTAAAGAAACATTGATAGTAGGTACACGTACCGACATACCGTCTAATTTACCCGCAAGCTCAGGAAGTACTAAGCCAACAGCTGCAGCAGCACCTGTTTTAGTTGGGATCATAGACTGAGTTGCACTACGTGCACGGTATAGATCTGGGTGATAAACGTCAGATAAGTTTTGATCGTTTGTATATGCATGAATTGTAGTCATGCTACCTTGCTCAATACCTACTGTGTCGTTAATTGCTTTTGCAATTGGCGCTAAACAGTTAGTCGTACATGATGCGTTAGAGATAATGTTGCTATCAGCGTTAATTACATCGCTGTTAACGCCGTGTACTACCGTTGCATCTAAATCTTTACCAGGAGCAGACACAATTACTTTTTTAGCACCTGCTGTAATGTGCTTAGCTGCGTCTTCACGCTTAGTGAAAAAACCAGTACATTCTAAAACGATATCTACGTTTAACTCTTTCCACGGTAAGTTTGCTGGGTCACGCTCTTGAGTCAAAGTAATTACGTCATCACCAATCAGCATAGTGTTATCTGATAACGTTACTTTTTGAGAAAATTGACCGTGAACTGAGTCAAATTGTGTTAAATGCGCATTTACGTTAGCCGGTGCTAAATCGTTAATTGCTACAATTTTAATTTCACTGTTTTGTGCTGACTCGTAAAGTGCACGTAATACGTTGCGACCGATACGGCCATAGCCATTAATTGCTACATTAATCATTTTTAGACTCCTATTTAACTTCACTTGCTTGTCGAGCAAGCGCTTCAATGGCTTGCCAGTCTTTGTTTTCAATTAGTTGCTTATCTAGCATCCACGTACCACCAACACAAATAACGTTATTAAGCGCTAAGTAATTAGGGGCTGTTGCTAGGCTAATACCACCGGTTGGGCAAAAAGTAATGTGCGGCAATGGCCCGCCAATCGACTTAAGCATTGCCGTTCCGCCTGCAGCCTCTGCAGGGAAGAATTTTAAGTACTTAAAGCCATGGCTTGCTAACTGCATTACTTCGCTTGCAGTTGCTGCACCCGGTAAAAAAGGGATGTCTGAATCTTTAGCTAATGCTAATAATTCATCATTTACACCTGGGCTTACCATAAAATCAGCGCCTGCTTCTACTGAAGCGTCAAAGCTTGCTTTATCAACCACTGTACCTGTACCAACGTAAGCTTCTGGAACTTCTGCTTTCATTAGTTTTACAGCTTCCACTGCAACAGGCGTGCGTAGCGTAATTTCAAGGGCTTTTAAGCCACCGTTGTATAACGCTCTAGCGAGTGGTGCTGCATCTTCTAGTTTTTCGATTACAACCACTGGCACCACAGGTGCCGACGCTAAGATTTTTTCAATACTCATTACTTGTTCCTCATTACCCAGTGTGTGGCAATTATTATTCAAGTCCAAAAGCACTCGCACCTAAATCGGCGCTGCTTACAATATTTCTAAATCCAGTAAATAACTCTCGGCCGGTACCAAAGGTTAAGCTTGGTTGGCTAAGTTGTAGTTCACGCTTAGCAAGCTCTTCGTCGCTAACATGTACTTTTAATATTCCGTTTGGCGCATCCAGTGTTACTAAATCGCCCTCAAGAATTTTTGCAATAATGCCACCTTCAACAGCTTCTGGCGCTAAGTGAATAGCAGCAGGTACTTTACCTGATGCGCCCGACATACGGCCATCAGTCACAATAGCTACTTTAAAGCCTTCGTCTTGAAGTGTTGCCATTACAGGCGTTAATTTATGCAGCTCTGGCATACCTTTCGCTTTAGGGCCTTGCTCTTTAAGCACGGCAATAAAGTCTTGGTTTAACTCGCCACGGCTGTATGCCTCTTGCAGTTCGCCTTGTGAGCTAAATACTTTAGCTGGGGCTGTTACTACTTGGTGCTCAGTGGCTACAGCAGACACTTTAATGACTGCTTTACCTAGGTTACCCGTAAGTAGTTGTAGGCCGCCTTGCTTGCTAAATGGATTGCTAATTGGACGCAGTACTTCTTCATCGAGTGAGTTTTCTGGGCAATCTACCCATTTCACTTTTGAAGGGCCTGTTGAGTTGCTCATAATTAAGCTGTCGTCTTTATCTAAACGCGGCTCCATCATGTAAGGCGCTAAACCTTCACCAAGCATTGTTTTAACATCAGTATGCAAGTAACCTGCGCCGGCTAATTCACGCATTAAGAAGCCCATACCGCCTGCGGCTTGGAAATGGTTTACATCGGCTGAGCCGTTAGGGTAAATACGCGTAAGTAGTGGTACAACTTCTGATAAGTCAGACATGTCTTTCCACGTTACTTGAATACCCGCCGCTTTTGCGATAGCAACAATATGAATAGCGTGGTTAGTTGAGCCACCTGTTGATAGCAAGCCAACTAAACCATTAATAATGGTTTTTTCGCTGATTACATCTGCTAAACACGGGCTTTCTTTATCATCTGTAAGCTGCTTAAGCATGGTTTCTACAGCATTACCTGTTAAACCATCGCGAAGCTCAGTATAAGGATTAATAAACGAGCTACCTGGAAGGTGTAGGCCCATTATTTCCATTAACATTTGGTTTGAGTTAGCGGTACCGTAAAACGTACATGTACCTGCGCTGTGGTACGAGGCGCTTTCAGCTTCAAGTAAGTCTTCACGGCTTACTAAACCTTGTGCAAATTTTTGGCGAATACGTGCTTTTTCTTTGTTAGGAATACCAGATTGCATTGGCCCTGCAGGTAAAAAGAATACCGGTAAGTGACCAAAAGATAAGGCACCAATTAATAAACCTGGGACAATTTTGTCACATACGCCTAAACAAAAAACGCCGTCAAATACGTCATGCGATAGTGATACCGCAGTAGACATAGCAATTACGTCGCGAGAAAAAAGCGATAATTCCATGCCGTCACGCCCTTGCGTAACGCCATCACACATTGCTGGTACACCGCCTGCAACTTGGGCAGTGGCGTCGTACTTAGTAGCAAGGTCTTTGATTAAATCTGGGAAATCTTTGTATGGCACATGGGCCGAAAGCATATCATTATATGAGTTGATAATAGCAAGATTTGGCTGCTCATCAGCCTTTAAGCGCGCTTTGTCGTCGCTGCTACACGCAGCCATAACGTGTGCGATGTTTCCGCAGCCTAGTCCGGCACGGACTCTTGTTTGTTTTTTTGCGTGCGAAATACGATCTAAATAATCTTGACGGGTTTGTTTACTGCGTTCAATAACGCGTTGGGTGACTTCTTCAATGCGAGGGTGCAACATAATTTAGCTCATCTCTATTAGTTAGAGGAAAAAGGCTCAGTAGCAATTACAGACTCCACGTAAATAACTGCACTGAGCATCTTTGATTTACCCGTTCAAAGGTACGCTACCAGGGAGCCTCTCACAACAACCCTGACACCGGTGTCACTGTATTAACGCATAGCATTGACACCGGTGTCAACCCTGAGTAACAAAAATAGTGTAAAATTTTAACGTGACCAATTAATGACCATGCTAATTTTAGTTTATTTGCTAAAATCCGCACAAAAAAAACCCGAATAAGCGTCACTCAAATTCGGGTTACTGTGAAAAACAAAAAAAGGGGGTTATTTTATTGCTGCTGTAGACTCGCGGGTAATTAAGCGTGATTCAAGCGTTACCTGATACGGCTGCTCTTGTGGCTGCGAAATATGCGATATAAGCTGCGTAACAGCTTGTTTAGTCATTTCTTCTACAGGTTGTGCAATAGTCGTTAAGCCCGGCCATATATGGCGTGCAATTGGTGCATTATCAAACCCTGCAATAGAAATATCATCGGGTACGCGTAATTGGCGCTGTGTGGCAAGCTTTAATACCGCCGCCGCCATGTAATCGTTTGATGCAAATACCGCGGTAGGACGTGGCGATAAATCTAAAATGCTGCGCGCACTGTCTACACCTGAGTGATAACTAAAGTTACCCTCTTCTACTAGGCGCTCGTCAAATTCTATACCGTGGCTTGCCAACGCTCGTCTGTAACCTTTAAAGCGCTGTTGTGTAGCACTGTGATCAGGGTGGCCTTTAATAAAAGCAATCGACTTATGACCAAGCGAAATTAAGTGCTCGGTTATTTCATAAGCGCCCTGCTCGTCATTACTGCGCACTGAAATTGAATCATCCTCTAGCAGTGCCGATGCAACCCGTGCATAGGGTATTTTTTTAGCTTTTAAAAAATTAGCGAGCTTTTCAAAATCACCAAATGGCGGGGTCAGTACTACGCCGTCTAAACGCGAGGTTTGTAATAACTGCTCTATATCGTTAATTAAATCATCACCACGTAATTCACACGGGTGTATTAGTAAGTTGTAGTTATTTTCTTTACAGGCAGCAAGCGCACCCGTTTGTACGCGTGTTATATAACTTTTACTGGGGTTGTCGTATAAGCAGCCAATAATAAAGCTGCGATTTTGCGCAAGCCCGCGTGCTATTGGGTTAGGCGTGTAATCAAGCTCTTTAAATACTTTAAGTACTTTTTCGCGCGTAGCTGCACTCACGTTAGGCTCATTATTTAAAACCCGCGACACGGTTTTTTTAGAAACCCCCGCATGGCTTGCTACGCTATTTATGGTTACTTTTTTCATTTGTTCATTATCCAAATACAACCATTAAGCAAATTTACTTGCTGTTATATAAACACGCACCCGCCCCAATTAGCGGTATGTTATCTTGTGTTACTAAAGTAACTGGAATTTGCCCTGCATATTGCGACATAACACCTTTTTGCGAAAAACGCTCTACAAAACGGCTTTCAAGTAATCGGGTTTGCATACGCGGTAAAATACCGCCGCCTATAAATAGGCCACCTAATGCGCCGTATACTACCGCTAAATCGCCTGCCACACTGCCAATCCAGTCACAAAACTGATTAAGCGTTGCATCGCACACTTCACACTCGCCACTGTTCGCAAGGCTACTAATTTGTGCTGCATCTAAATTTTTAGCTGTAACCCCTTTCACGGCTGCCATTGCTTTGTATAAATGGGCAATACCTGGGCCTGAAAAAACAGTTTCTATAGATACATGAGGGTGCTCTTTTCGAAGCTCGTTAATTAATAAAGCGTCTAGCTCGTTTACAGGAGCAAGCGACATATGCCCGCCCTCAGAGCTTAATACTGCAGTTGACTGCGCTGTACGCACTAAACACGCAGCACCAAAGCCAGTACCTGGTCCCATAACACCAATATTTGCATTTGCATCGGCTTGACCAGGCTTAATAGTAATATTTTGCGTTGAGTCTAAATAAGGCGCTGCATAAGCAAATGCAGCAAAGTCATTAATTACTTCTAATTGTGTTAAATTAAAATGTGCTTTAAATTCACTAACACTAAAATGCCAACCTAAATTGGTTAAATGCACTTGGCCTGCTTTTATAGGGCCTGCAACAGCTAAGCATGCCTGAGTTGGCGTAAGATGGGGAATCGTTGTTAGGTATTGTTCAAGTGCGCTTTCTAAAGAGCCAAAATTAGCACTGGGAAATATGTTAATATGCTCAATAACAAATTGGTTAGTTTGCTCATTAAAGTCGGTAATTAATGCAAAGCGCGCATTGGTGCCACCAATATCGGCAACTAAGATAGGGTTAAACTGGGCAGAAGAATTTTGGCTCATGGTATTATCTCTTTTGTGTAAGCGGCTTATGCTTATTATTTTACAACGGCTATGCGTTGTTATTTATACACTTTGAGCTATCACCTCAAAGTAGCTATCACAGTAAAAAGGCTGCTATATAAAATAGCAGCTAATACGTTTTGACAACAAAATGATAAAACATTGGCATTATGACACCGGTGTCAGGATTAGATCAATAATAAATCGCAAAAAGCTTGAAATAATTCACTAATAGTCGAAAATGACACAATTATTTAGCATTTAATTAAGTTGTAACAATGAAAGGTAAAGCCACCTCATTTGACATTGCCCATTATGCAGGGGTTTCACAATCAACTGTATCTCGCGCTTTACGTAACAGCCCCCTTGTTAATGAAGAAACACGCAAACGCGTCCACGACATAGCAAAACAACTTAACTATAAAGTTGATAAAAATGCCAGCAACTTACGTACTCAGCAAAGTAGTACCCTTGCGCTATTGTTGTTTGAAGACCCAACATCAGATGAATCACAAATAAATCCATTCTTTTTATCAATGCTGGGCAGTATTACTCGTGCGTGTGCAAAAGAAGGTTACGACTTATTAGTATCGTTTCAATCAGCTAGCGCCGATTGGCAAGCCGACTACGAAGACAGCCACAGAGCCGATGGTATTATTTTGCTCGGCTATGGTGATTACATAGACTTTCAACCAAAATTTAAAACCTTGCTTGACCAAAATACTAAGTTTGTATGCTGGGGCGCAACAGTAGATAACCGCCCAGATCTTACTGTATGCTGCGACAACTACGGCGGGGGCAAACTAGCCGCTGGCCATTTAATTGCCCATAACCGCACCGATTGCGCGTTTATCGGTGATGCATCTGATCACAGCCCAGAATTTTTTGCCCGCTTTCAAGGGTTTAAAGATGAGCTACTTACTAATGGTATAACCATTAATGAGCGAAAAATGGCCAACGCTATTTCAACTGAAGAGTCTGGTTATCATGCTACACGCTCACTTATTGCTAATAACATAAAATTTAACGCCTTATTTGCCGCCAGTGATTTAATTGCCATTGGTGCAATTCGCGCTTTAAAAGAAGCCAATATTAATGTTCCTAACGAAGTGGCCGTGGTCGGTTTTGATAACATAGCCATTGCAAGCTACATAAACCCACCGCTTACAACCATAGCGCAAGACACCACCGTCGCAGGGCAAATGTTAGTAGAGAATTTACTTAAATTAATACGCGAAGAAGAGGTGCAAAGCACCCTTTTACCGCCGGTATTAATTGCTAGAGGGAGTAGCTAGAATTGCAAATGTATATAAAATAGAATGCTTATAAATTATTTTAATAGTAAAACTGCTTTTTTATCTACTTATAAATATCATTCTCAGAGTCTATATCATTTAAAATTCTGAAAAAGTCATAAAAAAAGCCTCATAATGAGGCTTTTTAGTTAATCAAACTCTGCTATTTAACTTATTAGAAGTCGTATGAAGCTGATAATTGAATTCTACGTGGTGATTGGTAAGTTTGAGCTAAACCAAATGTAGCATTTCCATCACCAGCTGCAACTTCTGCTTCCTCATCGTAACGAGTTGCTGTAGAAGCATCAAATACATTAAATATATCCATGGCTAAACGAACTTTTTGATCGTTAAAGCGAAGGTTATAAGTAAAGTTAAGATCTAAGCGAGCTGTCCATGGTGTAGTACCCATGCTACCACGAGGGAAACGTTTGTCACCTACGTAGTATGTATCACCATATTGGTATAAATCAGGATCTGGTGTATAACCTTGACCTAAAGCTGTCCAAGGACGACCTGAAGCAACATTAACATTTGCACCAATCAAGAAGTCTTCTGTAACAGCATACGCCCCATAAATTTTAATGTTATGACGTCGATCTGCAGGTAGATTACCATTAGCACCATCCATTAAATATGGGTAATCCCAATCTTGCGTAAGACCAGCATCATCTTGGCCATTATCAGATTTAACAAAACCTTCTGTATTACCGTAGTTGTGTGACCATGTATATAGTGCTTTTAAAGACCATACCTGATCCCATGTTTTCTCTAATGTTAAATCAACTGAAGCATATTTTCTTTTAGCGTCTGGATAGCCTAACTCTTCAGCACTAAAGCTATATTCTTCAGTAGTACCGTCACCATCCAGATCGAAATTGAAAGTAGCACCATTACCAGGGTTAAATAAGAACCAGTTTTCACCTAAGTATTCACCGTTTTCATCCCTAAAGATGTAAGAACCATCATCAATTTGATTACCTAAAACACGGTAAGTTGCCTTGATTCCCCATGACCAATCATCATTAATTGCTGCTTGGTAACCAATCATATACTCATCGTTATACATTGGTTCTAGATCTTTGTCTGATAGGGTATTTGATGGTTTTGCAGTACCGTCACCGCCATTAGAAATAGCAGGATCACCTAACTGTGTGCTTAAACCAACAGGAGTACCGTCTGCATTTAAGCCTTCATATGCATACCATGTTTGAATGTATGTCTCTGCACCTGCTAAACGAATATTAGTATTCGCAGCTACAGGTAAATAGTAGCGACCTGCTGTGAAGTATAATTTACTATCACCGTCACCATTGATATCCCAAGACCCACCTATCCGCGGAGCAATTTGGTTATCAATAGAAACAAACTCTTCTCCATCAGCATTATAGTTAGTAAAGCTGTCATTTCGTAGACCAAGTGTTAACGTTAAATCTTCAGTAACTGACCATTGATCTTCAATATAAATAGCCCAGTTTTCTACTTCGAACTGGCCACCATTTTTATAATCACGAACTCGTGTTGTTTTCATTTCTTCTGGTAAAACATAACCATTAGGTAATCTAGCGCCTTCTTCATATGTTCTGTAGTAGTAGTAAACGCCACCAGAGTTTATGGTTGTTGAGTCAGCTGTATTGGTTTCCGAGTCATAACCAAATCTTAATGTATGCTCATCGTTTAGATAGTAGTCAAAGTCAACACGCAATTGTTCACGTTTATCTTCATTTGCACCAACGGTAAAGTTCACATAACACGTGGTATCTTCACCTAAGTCAGCATCGTAACCTGTAGGACAGTCATCAAAATCTGAGTAATCTGTTTCCGAGAACTTCACTTCACCATACATAGCAGACATGCTTAAATCTTCAGTTAGATTACCAGTGTAGCGAATTGCAAAACTCTCACCGCCTCGCTTGTGGTAAGCTGTACCGCCATCTTCAGTGTAATTACCATTTCCTTCAGGATCTGAAATCGTTTTCTCTGAATATGTGCGTTTATCACTAAAGCCCCACAGCATTAGCTGGTGATCTTCGTTTATATTCCAATCAAAACGAGCTAGGTAGTATGGGTCATCATCTTTTTCGACAGTTAAATCTGTTTGAGATGCATTACCGTATTCGTAATCATTATCTCTTGCAGTGTAAATACCATAGAAAAATAATGTATCTTCAATTATCGCACCTGAAGCATAAATATTTGTTTCAAATGAATTATCATAATCGTCTTGGTTATTCACATATAAATCACCAATACAATGCCCGTCTGCATCATCACAGCGATCATTTTGCTTGTAAAGTGAGTTAGGAGCTTGCTCACTTAACGAGTCAGATGAATAAATCGTTTCAACACCAAAATGAAAATCATTAGAGCCCGATTTAGTAACCGATGAAATTAACCCACCTGTAGTACGACCGAACTCTGCAGAATAACCGCCTGTTTTAACTTGGAAGCTATCGTAAGCTGTGAATGGAATTGTTGCACCACCAAGACCATTACGGAAGTTAGTCATATTTAGACCATTTACGTAATACGCGTTTTCAGCAACTGAGGCACCACCAAAAGACGCCTGGTCACCAAAACGACTGTCGCCTTCTGTTGCGCCAGGCGCAAGCAGTGCAACAGAAGTTACAGAACGAGATATAGGTAAGAGCTCTAACTCCTCAGAACTAATATTTAATGATGACTCAGATACAGACACATCGATAGCTCTAACTGAACCACCTACAACTGCAATCCTTTCAATATTACCAGCAGTCAGTGGAATCTCGATTAGAGCTGTTTTACCCACTCCAATAACAACATCTTTAACTTGGGCCTGATCATAACCAGTTTGAGAAACTATAATGTCATATTTGCCTACTGGTACTTGCTTTAGGTCAAACTCACCATTTGAATCTGCTATTAGAGTTTTTGAATACCCTTTCGTATCATCAGTAATTGTTATTTTAGCACCCGCTAACGATAAACCTGATGGTGTTGTTATACTCCCCTTTATAGCACCATTAACGTTATCTGCCATTACAGGCATGGCCGCGCTTATTGTCATTGCTACTGCAGCAGCAGTTAATGAGCGCTTAAATGTTTTAGAGAAATTACTTTTCATATTTAACATATCCCTGAATAATTTTTAATTATTATAAAATCAATTTCATTTACATATAAATCTAAGATGTAAATGAAAAACCTCTTAAACAAAAAGAGGAACAAACTAATAACATAATAAAAACAAATACGTCAATAATATGCGACACCTATCAAACATCAAAAAAAGAGGTTATTAAACAGCGATTTAACAATAAATTAAATTAAATTGCACATTGCGCAACGGTAGGTTTTTTTTGATTTTTTCAAAAAAGAAGCTTCAAATGTTAACTTAATGTTTTTTAAAAAACACCGTAAGTTAAAACCACATTATAATACTTTGAACAACGATATTTATTTAAAAAAGTTGTGTTTTAGTAATTAATCCAAACATTTCACCATAAACACTTTAATAGTTTCAGTAGCGGCCATAGTTGTAAAAAAGAATATAAAGAATATAAAAAAGCTCCAATTAAGGAGCTTTAATTTTAAATTTAATTTTAACTTTAATTTTTTAAAGCTTTCTCAACAACGGGATAATGATCCCAAACTTGTTTGTCGCTCAGTGAACGGACTAATTTAATATACTCGGCATGAGTCCATGCCAATGGTGTTGCTGAATTAGTCCCCTCGCCTAGCTCATAACCTGCTTTGTTAACCCCTACACCATCCCATACTTGCTCTGGTAACATAAGGCCGTTATTAGCAAATTGCTCTAAGCCTTTTACATAGCTGTTTTTAATTTGCGCTTGTTTAGCATCATCCAGAGCGTTGTTTGCATTAGCCGCTGCGATTTCGTAATGCCCGCGCTCACCGGTGAAAAATGGCCATACACGCCCACGTTGGCCTGGTGTATTACTGCCACCCTCAGCATAGTTTGTGCCTTTAACTTCATCTTCACCGTAGCCATCATTGCCATAGCGGCGGTAGCCTGCAAAAGTGCCGCTGCCATCGTCAAAGCTAAAGCTGTATTTAACTTGTAGGTTATCTTCTAGTGTTTCGTCGTCATACTCAGGTAGTGTTTTAACGATGCTTTCATCATTTGCACCGCGTACACCATAGCGTACTAGCTCTAAAAACCCGCCATCTAAAATTTGCTTTTTATTAAACCCTTCGCGGCCATTATTAGCGTTAATTTTAGTGTTTGAGTTTGCATCGGTATCTTGGCCTATGCGAATAAAGTATTCGCCATCGCTATTTTCGCCTTTTAAGTTACCTTCGGTAGTAAACATTTGCGATTCAATATCGCTGCTGTATTTTTTAGCCGTGGCAAGGTAGCGCTGCGCGTTTTTATCATCGCCACTAAGCGTTGCGATATCGCTTGCGGTAATAAGGCCTGCCACTATTGCCGCAGTTGTAGATGGCGAATAACCGCTTTGCTCTTCCCAGCGCTCTTGTTGTGTTGCCGGTGGTGTAATTTGTGTGTCGTTCCACAAAATTTTAGCAAGTCCGCCCTCTACTAAAAAATCTGCCGCTGGTTTTAACATTTTGCCGTACCAGTTTTTTAGCTCTTCATCGCTAAGTACGTTGGCTTTATGTAACTTCCATGCCAGCATGATAGGCATAGCGGTTTGGTCAAGCTGTACGCCTACCCATTCTAATTCACCATCGACGTGTGTTTTTTGTAAAAACCAGCCTGTATCGCCTTTATTACCTGGTGTTTTGCTATTTACTTGCACTTTTTCAAGGTATTCAAACGCTGTTTTTGCTGTGGCAGTATCACCAAGCGCCATAAATGCCATGGCTACTTGATAAAAATCGCGCACCCATACCGCTTTATAACCCGTAGAACCTTCTTTGGCTGAAACCGTTTCGCCCCATGGGTTAGATAAAGAAGCAATTAATGCCCCTGCGTGTGTTTTATCTTCTTGTGCTTTTAATACCATGGCGCTGGTGTATAAAAGCTTACCGTTATCGGCTGTTTGTTCAACCATGGTATTAAGTGGTTTTAGGCTTTGTAGGTAATCTTCCCAGCCTAGCGCTTCACCTTTGCCGTTGTAGTGATCGAGCACCGTTTGGTACCCTTTTGCCAAACTTTGTTCACCTTGCTGAATACTTTGCTGCTGCGTTTTACCAAAGCTCAGGGCTAAATCAAAAGTGGTATTTGCACTTATCTCGCCAAGCTCTGCAAGCATGCTTACATTACCAGCAGTTTCGCCGGTATTTGTGTATTGGGTAGTTATAGATTGCGTAGTTTTAAGGGTGTTAATACCGTCACTTTTTCCTGTAAACCCTACCGTTTTTGCTTTAAATGGTGACGCGGATTGAAGTGATAGATAGTTATCGTTTTCCCATGCTACTAGGCCTTGCTCTGTTGTTTTAGCAAAGTCACCTAAGCCGTTATTATTAATGTACGGATTAACAGACACATACGCTTTTAGCCCTTCAAGCTCAGTATTAAATACGCTGCGTACAAATAGGGTTTGCCCATCTGGGTCAGTAAAGATGTGTTTTTCTAGGCTAAAGCGGCCTTGTTTATCAGTGCTTGTTACTTTATAAGCCAGCGATAACGGGCGACCTTGTGCATCTTTATGTAAGTAATCAATGGTGACATTTAAATCATCCGCTTCACTAACGGTAAAATCTTTACCTGTTACTATAAATTGCATGTCTTTTATTTGTGCTTGGTGAATAAGCCCAAACATGGTTTCGGTGATCACCCCTTTAGCAATTGAAAACCATACTTTAGACACATCCCCCGTTGCAGCTGCATCAGTGTATTGGCCGTTTTGGTATTGCTCGTATGATGTACCAATACCTGTTTTACCCGCATAAGCCCAAAAAGGCTCTGCACCTGGGGCACCTGGTGCTGATGTAACCTGTGCTGTGGTACTTTCGTTAGTTGTACTTGTGTTTTGAGCGCCGCAAGCCGTTAAACCTAACGTTAAAAGAGAGGCGGTTATAAGGTTATATTTTTTCATTGTGTGTCCTTAATGAGAATTTTTAACGCGCATTACTGCAACAGCAGCAACAACAAACGAAGCTGCACCAATTAATAATGCGTAAATAGGCTGATTAGAAAATACGTGGCGTAAAATAAGCCCTAAAACACTGGCGGCAAGTAACTGGGGTATAACTATAAAAAAGTTAAAAATCCCCATATAAACGCCCATTTTGTTACTCGGTAGTGCATTACTTAACATGGCATACGGGAGTGATAAAATAGACGCCCACGCAAACCCTACGCCTATCATAGGTATAAGTAACATTTTAGGGTCTTGTATAAACATAAAGCTTGCAAGACCTAACGCGCCAAGCAATAAATTAAAGCAATGCGCGCCTTTTAATCCCATTTTTTTAACTAAAAACGGAATACACATAGCGGCTATTGCGGCAAATCCATTGTAAGCGGCAAATAAAATACCCACCCAGTCAGCACCATCGTTAAATGCTTTAGAGGTTGCATCGCTACTACCATAATGAAAGCTTGTTACTGCAGCGGTGGTATAAATCCACATAGCAAATAAAGTAAACCAGCTAAAAAACTGCACCCAGGCAAGCTGCTTCATGGCCTCTGGCATAGTAAATACATCTTGTACTACTTGGTAAAAACCACCTTGGGTTTTATTCGCACTTTTAAGCGCCGCTGTAATCCACTGCACAATACCAAAGGCTAATAAACCACCAGCAAGTAGGTATAATTCTTTTTCAAGGGATAAGCCCATGACTAATGCAAGAGTTGCTAAACCCAGTACCACAAAAATAATGGCACCTTTATTAAAGTTAATATCAACCACTTTGCTTGTTGTAGGTTGTGCGCTTTGCTTTTCAAAAGCCGTTAATTGCTCAGGGCTATATTCTTTAGTACGTGCTACGGTCCAAAGCACGGCAACAAGTAACACCACCCCGCCCCAATAAAATGAGTATTTAACAGATTCAGGAATTTGCCCTGATGCTGCAGTATTGCTTACATCAAACCAGTTGGTCATCATCCATGGTAATGCTGAGGCTAGTACAGCACCAATACCAATAAAAAAGCTTTGTAAACCGTAGCCTGTCGCGCGTTGTTTTTCTGGCAAGTTATCACCAACAAGTGCTCTAAACGGTTCCATGGTTACGTTGATTGACGCATCCATGATCCATAACATACCCGCGGCAATCCAAAGCGTTGGTGAATGCGGCATAATAAATAGTGAAAGCGTTGTTAACACTGCGCCTATAAAAAAGAACGGACGACGACGCCCAAAGCGCCCCCAGGTTTTATCACTCCAATAGCCTATAATAGGCTGAACAATTAAACCGGTAAGGGGGGCTGCAACCCATAAAATGGGAATATCATCAACTTGTGCGCCTAATGTTTGAAATATTCGGCTTACATTGCCGTTTTGCAGGGCAAAACCAAATTGTATGCCTAAAAAGCCAAAGCACATGTTCCATATTTGCCAAAAACTTAAATTTGGCTTATCGGTATTATTATTTTGATTATTCATTATTAGCCTTATTTGTTAATACTGCGCTGCTAAATGCATCAAGTGTGAGGTTAAATGTAGCGCCTTGCGGGTGAGCTTTAAGCCCGGTGGTGTGATTTTCAAGTAAATCATTTAATAGCGTATTTTCACTCATTGCACCTAATTGTGCCTTTGATAAATTAACCGTAACTGTTTGTGGCTGCTCGCTAAAGTTACTTAACACATACACACTTTGCTGGCCTAAAGAGCGGGTAAAACCAACAACACGTTCACTTCCTACAAGGTTAAGTGCCGACATTTCTCCGCCTACTACAGCAGGTAAACTATTCAGTGACATAACCGCTTTGTAGTAATCACGAAGTGCTATTTGCTCTGCGGTTAAATTAGCGCCATCAAATTTTCCGTTATTCATCCATGCTTGGTGCGCTGGGACGCCAATGTAGTCAAAAATACTGGTACGTGTCGGCGCTCCAAACCCCGCGTTTTCAGAGCCATCTTCTCCCACATCTTGAGCAAAATATAAAAGTGTTGGCGCGCGGCTAATTAAATTAGAAACAACTAAAGCAGGTTTACCCCACTGGGCATTACCTGCAAAGTCTGGGCTTGCGATTCGTTGCTCATCGTGATTTTCTAAAAAATGCAGCATATGTTGCTCTATATCGAGCACACTTTGATGCGCATCAAAAATACTATTGGCAGGTTGTTTAAGTTGCATTATCGCTTTTAAGGTATCGTAAAAGCCGACTTTATCGTAAAGGTAATCCATTTTACCTTGCTGAATATAGGCACGGTACATTAACGGGTTATATACTTCGGCCAATAAAAAGGCATCGCTTTTTTGCATTTTTATTGACGAATTTAAAAAGCTCCAAAATTCAACCGGGACCATTTCGGCCATGTCGTATCTAAAGCCATCAACGCCTTTTTCTAGCCAAAAAAGCGCAATGTCTCTAAATTTGTACCAGCTATCTGGTAGCTCTTTATCTTGCCAAAACGCATAATGAGCACGGTAATCTTTGTCTTTATAGTCGTTTGGCAGCTGAGCAAAATCGTAGCTACCATCAGGCTTTACTCCATAATTTACTTTTACTGTTTCGTACCAATCGTTAATATCGGGTTTTGGTGCACGGGCACCGTTACCTGTCCATTTAGCAGGTGTTTCATCAAAAAAGCCATCCGCAAGTGGGTGATCCTTTCCCCCTAACACGGTATAAGTTGTAGAGGTAGGCACTTGAAATGACTGCCCAGGCACATAATAAAAGTTGTTATTTTTATCGTACGTTTTACTGGTGTCGTCTTTTGCGCCGAAATCCTCTACGCCTTTAGGCTTTCCAAGTGATTGATAGTTTCGGGCAACATGGTTAGGCACTATATCAATAATGACTTTCATACCGTGGCTATGTGTACGCTCAATAAGCTGACTAAACTCCCCCATGCGGTTTGTTACATTAACGGCTAAATCGGGGTTAACATCGTAGTAATCTTTAATTGCGTACGGTGAACCTGCGCGGCCTTTTACTACATCGGGGTCATCTTGTGAAATGCCGTAGTCGGTATAATCGCCCACTAACGCGTGGTGTAACACACCGGTATACCAAACGTGCGTGGTACCTAGCTCTTTAATGCCTTTGAGGGCTGCATCGTTAAAGTCGGCAAATTTACCTACGCCGTTTTGCTCTTTAGTGCCCCATGGCACATTGGCTGTTTCGGTATTACCAAACAAACGCGTAAATACTTGATATACAACCGGCTTGGTAAGCTCATTTTGCGTGTGGGCAGGTGCTTGCTGTTGTTCAGGTTTGTTATTTTCTGAACACCCTGTAGCAATAAGTGCACTACACAGTACTGCGGGTACATAAACTGATTTTTTCATTGTGTGTCTTTTTTGTCAGTATTGTTATTAACTTTATACTAAAGATTACTGCAGCAACCATACAGTTGCTGCATACGTATTCAGGTCACTATTGTGGCGTATTTATAACGAGTACCGTTGCGCTCATCGCTGGTAATTCAATGGTTTTGCCAAGCTTTTGTGTTTTTTGAGTAAATAAATTAAATGCTGTTGTGCTGTTAGGCATTACCTCTTGCATATACTCAATATTTTTTTGTAGCGTTTGTGTGTTTTTATTCATAAATACCAACACTGTTTGCTCATCGCTAATACGCGCATAACTATAAACCCCTTGTTGAGGCGTAAAGTGTACAAGCTTTCCTTTATCTAATGCTGAGCTGTTTTTTCTAAAGTTAAGCAGCGTACTGATGGTGTTATGCATCTCTTTTTGCTGTTTTGTTAAGCCCTCTTTGGTAAAGGCATTACGAGTTTGGCCTTCAAACCCGCCGGGGAAGTCGATTCTAATATCACCATGGTCTTTACTTGGGGTGTTATCTAATAGTACTTCCGTACCGTAATACATTTGCGCTATGCCACGTGTAGTTAAAAACAAGGTCATCGCCATTTTTGTTTTGGCTACATCTTGGCCAAGCTCAGTGTAAACACGGCTCATATCGTGGTTATCGGCAAATACCATAATGTTATTTGTATCAGGGTATAAAAAGTCATTAGCTAACGATTCATATACTTTAACCCAACCCGTGTTCCAGCTTTCATCTTCATTTAGCGCTTGAATTACCGACTCTTGCAACGAAAAGTCCATCACGCTTGGTAAGCTTGATGTATAGCCATCTTGGTTATGCTTTCCACGTTGCCAGTAAGAGGCAATAGCAGGGTTAGACGTCCACTCTTCTCCAACAATATTAAAATCTGGGTACTCTTGCATTATGGCTTTTGTCCAATCACTCAAAAATGCTTTATCTGAATATGAGTAGGTATCAACACGTATGCCGCTTAAATCGGCGTATTCTATCCACCAAATCGCATTTTGAATTAAGTATTCACTTAACAGTGGTTGGCGCTGATTTAAATCAGGCATGGTTTCTACAAACCAGCCATCGTTAAACTGGCGCTTGTCGTATTCACTGGCGTGTGGGTCTTGTATGGTTTGGCGCGCATGGCTGGTGGCATTTTTGCCTTTATTAAACTCACCATTAAAGTTAATCCAATCTTTAGTTGGCTTATCGTTAACCCAAGTATGCTCAGAGCCAAAATGGTTAAGGACCATATCCATTACCAGCCCTATACCCTGCTCTTTGGCTTTTACTGATAACGTTTTGTATAACTGGTTTGAGCCCATGCGTGGGTCAACCTTATAAAAGTCTGTAATTGCATAACCATGATAAGAATAATTAGGCATGTTGTTTTCAAGCACAGGCGTTAGCCAAAGCTGTGTTACGCCTAAGTCGTTTAAATAGGGAAGCGCGTTTATAACGCCCTGAATATCACCACCGTGGCGCCCACCTTTTATACTCGGGTTTGCCGCTTCTAACATGCTTGGGACGGTATCGTTTTGTTTATCACCATTAGCAAAGCGATCTGGGTTAATTAAATAAAGCGTATCAGCTGATGTAAACCCTTGACGCTGAGCGCTGTTTTTATCTCGCTCAAGAAGTGGAAACTCAAAGTTATTGCTCGTTTCGCTGCTATTAAATTCAAGCGTTCCGGCTTTAGCGGCGTCGGTAATGGTAATATTTAAAAATACATAATTTGGATTGTCGGTACGGGTTACTTTATTTAACTTAACACCGTTGTATTTAGCTAATTTAATTTGCTCGTTTGCAATGTTTTGCTCATGAACCATGATGGTAATCGTGTTTTTGTTCATGCCAACCCACCAATTAGCTGGCTCAACGTCAAGTGCGAAGCTAATGGTTGGTAAAGTACAGGCACTTACAAGTAAAAGTTTTTTTAAAAGTTGCATCATCAGGCCTTTTTAATTTTTGCTAAAAAATCTTTATGAGTGGGTAATTGATCTACCGTTAAGGTAATAAGCGTTTTTAGTGTTGAGAATAAATCGTTTAGTTGTTCACTACTGAGTGAGTCAACAATGCTGTTGTAATCTTCGGGGATAAGTCCTTGGCCAATAAACACCTGTTGCCAGGCAACTTCGGCAAATAATTCGTCGTTTTCGCGCACTACTTTGCCGGTTTGCTTAAATAATTTGAGCTTATGGGCCAATGAGTCAGGAATGTCCATTTGCTTACATTGTCGCCAAAATGGGGAGTCTTCTCGCGCTGTTAGTGTGTAATGCAATATTATAAAATCACGAATGTGCTCTATTTCTATCACGCTTTGCTTATTAAATTCAGTAACTAAAGCTTCGCTTATGCCATTGTGTGGAAACAGCTTTATTAAACGGGTTACGGCACTTTGTATTAAATGAATACTGGTAGACTCTAGCGGCTCTAAAAAGCCACTGGCAAGGCCAACCGATACCACATTTTTATGCCATTGCTTTAACCGCCGCCCTGTTTTAAATTTAATCACCCGCGGCTCAGTCATTGGCTCAGCAGGTAAATTATTTAATAATAACTGCGTTGCCGCATCGTCAGATAAATAACGACTACAGTACACCAAGCCATTTCCTATTCGGCTTTGCAGCGGTATTTGCCACTGCCAGCCTGCGCTGTGTGCAATTGAACGCGTATAAGGTTTTAGCTCGCTAGTACCTTGAGACTGCACCGCCACGGCACTATCACAGGGTAAATAATGAGACCAATCGACAAAACCGGTGTTAAGGGTTTGCTCTATGAGTAAGGCGCGCTGGCCTGTAGCGTCTATAAAAAGGTCGCCATTTATCTGCTGTGTGTTACCAAGGGTTAATGATTTTATATTCCCTGATAGAGGGCATTGTTCAACCTGCTCTATTTTGGCATCAATATGCTCAACACCGCGTGATGTTGCGAGCTTTTTTAAAAACTCAGCATATAACGTTGCGTCAAAGTGATACGCATAACTCAAGCCAGGCAATTGTGTATTAGGTAGGGTATTTAAGGGTGCAAATTTATGCTGTTTAGCCGCTTGGTAGTTAAGAGAAAAGTCCCATAAGCTTTCTTCTGCACCGCTAATATGTCCTTTTACCCAAAAATTGTAAAAATCGCAAAAGGGGAAGTCTTTTCCAAATGAGCCAAAAGCATGCATGTAGCTATGAGAGGGGGTTTTCCAATTTTCGAATTCAATTCCTAGTTTTATAGATGCATTTGTAGCGTTTATAAAATCTTGCTCGTTTATACCCAGTGCATTGTTAAGTTGAATAATAGGCGGAATTGTTGCTTCACCCACGCCTATAGTGCCAATAGTACTTGACTCAATAAGGGTTATTTTAATTACTTTACCTAACACTTTATTAAGCAAGGCGGCTGTTATCCACCCTGCCGTGCCCCCGCCTGCGATTACGACGTGTTTTATTGGTTTCATATTATTGTCCACGTTTACAGTTTAAAGCTTTGTTAAGTTTGATAAAATTTAGATAAAGTAGCTATAAAAAAGCCCTTGTAAAACAAATTACAAGGGCTCCTACACACAACCTTTATTATAGCTTGTAGCTAAAGCCTAACAAGTAAGTACGACCGTAATCTTGGTAGTCACGAACTTGTAGCGCGTTATCGCCAGAAAGCGATGTAAACGGCTCTTCTGTTAAGTTTTGAACTTGGAACTGAATTGATAACCCTTCAAGGCTTTCAACACCGGCCTCACTAAAGTCGTAGCCCGCTTGAATGTCCCAAATTGTTTCGCCTAGGATATCCACTTGCTCGGTATCAAAACCTAGCCCGTATACATCACCTTTAAAGGCACTACGTTTACGCATGCTGGTACGCAGTTGAATACCATTCATTTCGTAGTAAACCGTTAAGCTCTGAATTTTGTCAGACAGACCCGGTAGCTCGTACTCATTACCGTTTTGATCTTCAATGTCTGATTCAATACCGGTATGGCTTGCAATTAAACCAAAGCCTTCAAGTGATGGGTGGAAAATTTTAAATGGCAATGCGAGAGATAGCTCGTAACCGTATAGGTCGCCGCCACCGCCATTTACTTTACCACTGCCAGTACCTTCAGAAGTAGCTGGTATTTCACCCGTTGAAGGGTCAGCAACGCCCGACATATCAATTTCGTATGTGCCGTCAAAAATCCACTGGGTTAAGTCTTTATAGAAAAACGCAGCAGAGAAGTAACCTTCATCGCTAAAGTAGTTTTCGTACGTTAAATCGTAACCAGTTGCTTCTTTAGGCTCTAGGTTAGGGTTACCACCCGATACAGACCAAAAGTTACCGTTTTCATCAGGCGTTGTGTTGTATGATGCATCAATAGATGAGTTCATCTCGTCCAAACGGGCGCGTGAGATTGTTTTAGCTGCACCAAAACGTACTGTTTGCTGCTCATCAATCGCAAGTGATAAGTTCAAACTTGGTAAAACGTGTGAATAATCGTGGCTAATATTGGTAGGTGATGCCACAACAATGCCATCTACAGTACTAAATGCATTACCTTGCGATGACTGATCAGTGTGAACGTAACGTACACCGATATTACCCGTTAACGCTAAGCCGCTTACTTCGGCATTAATATTAGCTTGTGCAAATGCAGAGGTAATTTCTTCTTTTACGGTCCACGATTTAGTTAAGTGGCTCGTATTTGTTAAGCTTTCATCTAGTAAGTCGTAGTAGCCGTCATTAACAAGACCATTTACATCGTAGGCAATCATATCGCCCATGCCAATAAAGTCTAAATTAACGCTGCCCATTCGATACTGCTCTGGCACGGTAACTAAACCCGGGTTATCAAGTGAAAACCCAGATAACGTCATAAAGAAGCCCTGCGAATCTTTGGTTTTTTCGCGCTCTTTATAAGACATACCAAATTCAATTGAGCTGAAGTATTCGTTTTCTAATACTTTAGATGCCGCTAGTTTTAACGTAGATAACTCATCTTCAATTGTAGGTGCATTAATGAAACCATCTTGCGCTTGGTTTTCATACTCGGTGCCCGTTAAGCCATATTTATCATTTAAAGCAGAGCTTGCACCCCATGATAAAGGACCACCTAATTGCATTAAGCTGTAATCGCTGTAATCTAAATCGTGAGTAAACGTAGCACCTGTATTACCACCGTTAAATGTGTAACCAAGGTTATCTGCAACACCGCGAGCATCGCCTCGACCTGTGCCTGAGTAACTCTCAAGGCTCCAAATTTTACGGTCAACTTGAGAGTAACTTGCGTCAAACTCTACTGACCACGAGTCATCAATATCGTATTTAGTGTTAAAGCCAAACGCGGTTAGTTCTGCTTCACGCTCTTCGTAGTCGTTACGAACAACCACACGTTGGCCATTTGTTACCGCACTGGTAATAAAACCACTTGCGTCATCTACAGCTACGCTTGCAGGGTCAATCGAACCTTGACCCCATGCGAATGGAATTTCGATACCACGTAAGATTTTTTCATCTGTAAAATCAACATATAACGCATCAAACGTCATGTTTAATTTATCTGTAGGCGCGGCCTCTAGTACGAGCATTGCTGAGTCACGTTCAAGGGTTGATGAACGTACAAATGGTTTTGCACCCCCTAATATAGAGTACGTTTGACCATCATCAGCAGTAAATTCAGGGTAACCCCAAGCGTTCCAACGTTTTTCTTGATTTGGAGAGCTCATGGTATTTAGTGCAAACGCAACACCTATGGTGTCATCTGCAAATTGATCAATGTATGAAATAGTACCGCGGTAACCATCGTCGTTACCGTCTGGGTTTAGTTTATCAAAGCTAGTTTGCTCGTACTGGCCATTAACTTGAAATACACGCTCGCCTTTACTTAAAGGACGTACGGTTTGCATGTTAATAACACCGGCAATACCTTCTGCTTCAATACTTGCATTAGGTGTTTTATAAACGGTAACGCCGCTCATAATTTCTGATGGGTAAAGGTCAAACTCTACGCCGCGGTTATCGCCAATAGATACTTGCTCGCGGCCATTAAATGTGGTGCCACTTTCGTTTTCACCAAAACCACGAATTGATACTCTACTTGCGCGACCATCTAGGCGCTGCGCCGTTAAACCTGGTAAGCGTGCAATAGACTCAGCAATAGACGAGTCAGGAAGTTTACCTATATCTTCAGCTGAAATTGACTCAACGACTTGAGTAGAAAAACGCTTTGTGTTGATTGATTCTACAACACTGCCACGAAAGCCTTTTACTTCGATAACCTCAACGTCATCATTTTTAACTGTATCTTCTTGTGCTGCTACAGAGGCAAAGCTTGCTAATCCTGCAGTAGCCATTGCCAACGTTAATATACTTGGTTTGAACATAGACATGATGTTTTTCCCGTTACCCATATTGTGATACTCGCTTCTTTATTTGAGTGATAGTCAAACAGACGAGCTAATTTTGTTGTCAGCATCAATATTAACGCTCGAATTATTTTATTAACAACTTTATGCATACGTATTCAGTACTATGCAAAAGGCTAAAAGTTAACAATGAGTTCACAAATAAAACTTTAACCTACTGTTTTAAATAGTTTTATATTGGTGCAACCTAGTGATTTATTATCATTATAAAAATACATCAATTATTTAACTGAAATCCCTGTGTCATTGTTTGTAAATAGCGTTAATTAAAGGTTTTTTATAAATTTACACGCATATCTTTTGTAAAGATTACCAGGTTAAATTGGTCTGACCAAAGAATGAAATCACCAAAGCTGTGCAGCCCTTTAAAAATAAGCACCAAAATAGCCAGTTGTTTTAGTTACACCTAAATAAACATGATTGGTAAAAGTGCTGCAGCGGTTTTTATGCGTAACTTTCTGCTTAGGTAAAACCGCTTTTATGTAAGTAAATTAGCTGCATACGTATGCAGACTTTTTACAGAGCGGCACCCTTCACGTATGCTTTTTGAAAATTTAGTGATTGTTTCAATCAAACTAATAACAATATAAATACTGTGTGGAACGACGGAGAAAAGCATGGCCCAACAGCAGTGGTATAAAGGTGCGGTTATTTATCAGGTTTACCCGCGAAGCTTTCAAGACAGCAATAACGATGGTATTGGTGATCTTAAAGGGATAATTAATCGCATTGATTACATTAAAAGCTTAGGCGTTGACGCTATTTGGATTTCTCCTTTTTTCAAATCACCAATGAAAGATTTTGGCTACGACATAAGTGACTATCGCGATATAGACCCCATATTTGGTGACCTAAACGACTTTGATGAGTTAATAGATCAAGCACATAAACGCGACATTAAAATTATTATTGACCAAGTGTTAAGCCATACATCAGACCAACATCACTGGTTTTTAGATAGCCGCGAAAACCAAAACAATGATAAAGCAGACTGGTACGTATGGGCGGATGCTAAAGAAGATGGCACAGCGCCTAATAACTGGTTATCTATTTTTGGTGGCGGTGCTTGGCAATGGGAGCCTCGTCGCGGTCAATACTATTTACATAACTTTTTAACCGAACAGCCTGATTTAAACTTTCATAACCCAGATGTAAGAAAAGCTGTTTTAGAAAACGTAGAGTTTTGGCTTAAAAAAGGTGTAGATGGTTTTAGATTAGACGCTATTAACTTTTGCTACCACGATGCACAATTACGTGACAATCCAGCAAAGCCTAAAGATAAACGCCAAGGCCGTGGCTTTAGTGAAGATAACCCATATGCGTTTCAGTACCATTATTATAATAACACCCAGCCAGAAAACATTGAGTTTATGCAAGACATACGAGCACTACTTAATAAATACCCGGGTACTGTATCACTTGGTGAAATTTCATCGGAAGATTCATTGGCAACAATGGCAGAATATACCCAAGGCGGCGATAAGCTGCATATGGGCTATAGTTTTGAGCTACTCACTGATGATTATTCAAGTGAATACATAAGAGAAACCGTACAGACTCTTGAGCAGCGCATGACTGAAGGTTGGCCGTGCTGGGCGTTTAGCAACCACGATGTAGAGCGTGTTGCGAGCCGCTGGAGCCAAAATGGTGAAATAAACCCAGCACAATGCAAAATGCTTACTGCCCTACTTGCTTCATTACGTGGTAGTGTATGTATGTACCAAGGTGAAGAGCTGGGGCTAGGTGAAGCCTCTGTAGCATTTGAAGACCTACAAGACCCATATGGCATTACCTTTTGGCCAAACTTTAAAGGTCGCGACGGCTGTAGAACGCCAATGCCATGGGAAGGTAACAACACACAAAACGCAGGATTTAGTGCTGCTAAACCGTGGTTACCGGTTGATAGCGCGCATACGCAGCAGGCTGTGTCTGTACAAGATAAAGATGCAAACTCTATACTCAATGCTTATCGTGAGTTTATGGCATGGCGTAAACAGCATACTGTGTTATTAGCAGGCGATATTAAGTTTATTGATACTGCTGAGCCTATCCTCGCTTTTTACAGAACGCTAAACGAGCAAACGATGTTATGTGTGTTTAACTTAGCTGATACCAATCAAACATTTGAGTTGACTAAAACAGTGACTGAGGCGCATGACTCACTATCTCATTGTAATGCTACTTTAGATGGTAATAAGCTAAACATGAATGGTTTTGACTGTTACTTTGCTTTTGTAAAATAAGAATGCCCTGACGTATGATGCTCAAAAGCCCGATTTTATCGGGCTTTTTTGTGCGCTCAAATAGTGGGGCTGCTATAGCCGGTATTAAGACGAAATACCGACCTCCAAACCACTAACTTAACCTTTCTAATGTGATTGTGTTTTACTATTTAAATAATCAGTGAGCGCAAATAACACGCCAGAGCTTACAAAGGTGACATGGATAATCACTTTCCAAAATAGCTCCTCACTTGAATGAATATTAGAATTAATAAATACCTTTAAAAGCTCAACCGCAGATATGGCAACAATTGCGCTAATAAGCTTCATTTTTAAGCCAGAGAAACCTACTTTTCCCATCCATGACGGCCTATCTTCGTGGCCCTCTATATTAAGCTTTGAAACAAAGTTCTCATAACCACTAAAAATAATAATAAGTAATAAACCAGCCAGTAAAGCGGTATCAACTAGGGTAAGTATACCCACTAATAACTCTTGGTTTGTTGCACTAAAAGTGGCAATACCCATTAAATAAAGTTGCTTAAAAAACTTTATTAATAGCAATATTACAGCAAATAGTAGGCCTACAAAAAACGGGGCTAATAACCAGCGCCCTTTAAATATAAACGACTCTAAGCCCTGCTCTACTTGGTGTATTTTACGAGGCGTACTGGTTGGTTTTGCTTGGTGTTCTGACATTAATCTATCTTTTTATAAAAAAGCGACCTTAGCTTATAATTTATTACAACACAATTACTTATATAATTATTTAAGCGTAATTTACTCATCTTGACGATAAAAATTTTTCGTTATCTTTTATTTTAATTTCGATTAAAAATCACTACACCAACAGAGTTGTTCTGCATTGGGCACTATTTAAATACAGCTTTAAAATGTATTTAAATCGTTAAACCATTTATTTAGGAATCAACAAATGAATAAAGCATTGCTAGCATTAATAGTTGCACCACTTTTTGCTGTATCTGCAACGGTTGCAATCGCAGACGATGCACCAGTAGCTTCTGCACAAACAATTAAAGAATACACAGATATGTGTGTAAATTGGGCTAAAGATGATGATGTAAGTAACGACGATCTATTTGGCTATGTTCTTCAATGCGTTAATGATGAATTAGAGTCTGAAGGCTACAAAAAAGTATCTACTGTACAAATCTAAACAATAAAAAATATGCGGCTAATAAAGCCATTGCGACGCATATAATCATAAAAAAACCGGAATGACACAGGCTGTGTATTCCGGTTTTTATTTGTCTTAGGCTAAATAAATTTTAACGTTTATTCAGCTTCTTTTTTTGCTTTAGGTTTAGCTGGCGATTTTTTTGCAGCCGCTTTCCTTTTAGGCGCTGCTTTTTTCTTCGCTTCTTCTACCCATTTACCCGCTTCGTAGTGAGCAGTCCAGCCTGTGGCTTTTCCGTCAACTTCAGTCATCACGTATTGCGCTTTATTTTTACGGCTATAACGTACTACGGCTAAATTACCATCAGGATCTTTATCTGGCGCATCAGCTAAGTAATAAAACTTAGGTGAAATACGCTCTCTAAAACGCTTTAGCTCAGCCACTTTAGGCGCTCGCGTCTCGCGTGATTTAGGGAAAGTGTTAGCCGCCAAGAAAATACCTGCAGCCCCGTCACGTAAAACAAAATAAGCTTCTGACTTTTCACATTCAAGTTCAGGTATGTGCACAGGATCTTCTTTTGGTGGCGCAGCTTCGCCGTTTTTAAGTAACTTACGCGTATTTTTACACTCTTCGTTGTTACAGCCAAAATACTTACCAAAACGGCCCGATTTAAGCTCCATGTCTGAGCCACATTTATCACATTCGATAATAGGCCCATCGTATCCTTTAATTTTAAAGGTACCTTGCTCAACGATATACCCTTCACATGCAGGGTTATTACCACAAACATGTAATTTACGGGTTTCGTCTATTAGGTAAGAGTCCATAGCCGTTTCACAGATTGGACAGCGCTTCATTTGCATTAATGTTTCAGTTTCAATGTCCTCAACATCTGCCGCAACCGCTTCATCCCCTGACACTAGGTTCATAGTGGTTGTACAACGTTCTTTAGGCGGTAAGTTATAACCTGTACACCCTAAGAAAACACCCGTTGATGCTGTTCGAATACCCATTTTTCTGCCACATGTAGGGCAGTCAATGTCGGTTTCGACCATTTGATTAAGGCGCATTCCGCCTTGCTCTGGCTCATCTTTGGCTATGTTTAATTGCGTAGAAAAATCAGCATAAAACTTATCAAGCACTTGGGTCCATACACGCTCGCCTTCGGCGATATCATCTAAACGACCTTCCATTTTTGCTGTAAAGTCAAAGTTCATTAAATCAGTGAAGTTTTCAACCAAACGGTCGGTAACAATTTCGCCCATTTTTTCAGCGAAAAAACGACGGTTTTCTACCCGTACATAACCACGGTCTTGAATTGTTGAAATAATTGATGCGTACGTAGATGGACGACCAATACCACGTTTTTCAAGCTCTTTTACTAAACTTGCTTCACTAAAGCGCGCTGGCGGTTTAGTAAAATGCTGCTTAGGGTCAAGCTCAATCAAACTAAGTACTTCACCTTCTTTTACTGCTGGCAGCGATTGATCTTCTTCATTCTTTTTACGTACCGCAGGTTGTACTTTTGTCCAACCATCAAAGCGAAGTACTCGCCCTTTTGCTTTTAGTTGAAACTCATCAGCGGCCACAGTAAGCGTTGTTAAGTCGTACTCTGCAGGTACCATTTGACAGGCAACAAATTGACGCCAAATTAATTCGTACAGTTTTTTGGCATCGGCATCAACACCTTCAACATGCCCAGAAAGTACAGTGACACTTGAAGGACGGATCGCTTCGTGCGCTTCTTGTGCGTTGCCTTTAGAGCTGTAGCTAATTGGGTCTTTAGGTAAGTACTTTGCGCCAAACTCTTGGGTTACATAATCACGACACATTTCAACTGCATCTTTTGACAGATTAGTTGAATCGGTACGCATATAAGTAATGTAACCGCCTTCGTAGAGGCGCTGTGCAAGCATCATTGTTTTTTTAACGCCATAGCCTAAACGTGTACTGGCGGCTTGTTGCATGGTTGAAGTAATAAAAGGCGCACTTGGGCGGCTTTTGCTTGGTTTTTCTTCAACACTTATTACTTTATATTCGGCTGTCTCAAGGCTTTTAACTGCGGCTGTAGCCTGAGCCTCATTTACCGGCTTAAATGGCTTGTCAGCTTGTTTGGTGACTTCTAAGCGTAATTGTGACTCAGTATTTTTAACATCGGCGTGTATATCCCAAAACTCTTCTGGAATAAACGCTTTAATTTCACGTTCGCGCTCTACTAATAAACGTACCGCAACCGATTGCACACGCCCAGCAGAAAGCCCGCGCGCTACTTTAGCCCATAATAATGGCGATACCATAAAGCCAACTACACGGTCTAAGAAGCGGCGTGTTTGTTGTGCATATACCATGTCGGTATTTAGTTCACCAGGTGTTTCAAACGCTTGTTGAATCGCATTTTTTGTAATTTCGTTAAATACAACGCGTTTATATTTTTCAGGCTCACCACCAATAATTTCTTGAAGGTGCCAAGCAATTGCTTCCCCTTCTCTATCCAAATCCGTTGCGAGATAAACTTGGTCTGCATTTTCGGCCAGCTTTTTTAACTCTTGAACTACTTTCTCTTTACCTGGCAAAATTTCGTAATGTGGCTCCCACCCTTTTTCAGGATCAATACCCATACGTGCAACTAAGTTAGTGTAATCTCGTTGCTGTTTATACGCTGCCTTTTCTTCAGGCTCCATTTTACGAACTTCAGCTGGCGTTTTAGTCGCCGGTACTTTAGCTTTGTTCGAACCTGAAGTAGGTAAATCACGCACATGTCCAATACTGGACTTTACGATGAAGTCTTTACCTAAGTATTTATTAATTGTTTTAGCCTTAGCAGGTGACTCTACAATTACTAGCGATTTGCCCATAGTTGCCTATTTCTAACCAAATATTTAAATGTGTTTTGCCGACATAAACGGCGCGAATATTTATAGGTATATCTACAAACACCTATTGTTACAAGCTTTTAATACAAACTTTTCAGTATTTACTGAATAAACAAACAATTTTTGTTGTTAAATTATACAAACCGGTGTTTTTAAAATAATTGCTGTGGAATATATAGAACACAAATAAAAAAGCCAACCTTAAGGTTGGCATTTTTGTTTAATCATTACCGAATTACAGTTTTGCATCGTGTAATATTGTTATTGACGACGACGAAATCAAACCTGATGTTGCCGTTGTGGTAATAGTTAAAGCACCACTAACTACCGCATTTCTATCTTCAACTAACACTCTTGATATGCTAAATGAAAGATTAGCAGGTTGAATACTTGTCGTGTTAGGGAAAGTATAATTCGTCGTGCCTGAAAGTTCTCCTTGATCCGTATTGACGTTCACCTCAGAGCCCGCTGGTAAAGGGTTATTATAAATATCTGCAATGAATACCGTCACCCCAGCAGTAGTAACCCCGGTGCCTTCGGTTAAATCAATTTGCGATATTTGACACATTTGCGCACTTGTTGGATCTACAGGATTCCTACGTACGAGTGGACTTGCAGGGTCACTATTAACGCGTACTTCGGTCGCTGTAACACCAGGTATTGCGGCACAGTCATCAGCAAACGTAACAACCCTGAAGAACGCAGCATCCCCTGACATCACTATTTCTTGATTTTGGAATACATTAACCAGTTGACGACTACAAATACCTGCGGCTTCGTCTTCTTCACGACACAGTAAACCATTGTATAGGCCGTTTTCTGTGGTCCATGTACCATTGCCATCAAAATCGACAAATTCTTCAAACTCATCACCGGTTGAGTTATCACGTGAACAGGGGTCGGTTCCATCATTACAGTCTTTACCGCCATAGGTGCCATCTTCATTGTTATCGATAAAGGCTTCTGGAATATCAAATAAATCATCAAAAAAGTCTTCACTGTCAAAGTAGCCGTTGCCATTTAAATCAGAAAACGTTTCTTCACCAATTGCATAAGCATGTACAGTTGCACGTCCACCTAACGGTAAATCTACCGTTAAGTCATTATTTAAAATTCCTAATGGGCATGGTAAGCCACCATCACACTTTTGCGTAATGGTATTTTCATACATAGAGTCAGTAAACGGGCGTGGGTTACTGCTGGTCCACGTTACGCTACACGTACCATTGGTTGTTGTACAACTGGGCTCTATTACGCCCCCTTCTGTGATAAAGCTAACAGCTGTTCCATCTGGCACAGGGTTGTTAAAGTGATCAGCTAGGCGAGCATTAACCGATACCGTATTACCATCAACATTTAACGCATGAGGGTTAAATATTGAACGCGATAGCGAAAAGCTATTTTGATCAGCAATACCTGTACTAATTACAAGAATATCTGAAGGGGCGGTTACAATAACCGTGTCGCCATCTACGTCTTCTTCGCTAGAAGCGATAACACGCACAGGCGTAGCAATTGAACCTGATTGAACTGAGGTAGTCACTTCACCGCTGGCATTAGTAATTGCACTGGCTGTGCCTAACGTTATACCACCGACTGCCGTTGACAGCTCAAAGTTAACCGTTCTTGAAGCTAAATCATTGCCATTTGAATCCACAAGTTTAAATGTTACTTCAGAGATTTCAGTTCTGTCAGCACCACCCGTACCTTTTAATGCAATTACTGGCTCAGTCACTTCTACAAATTGTAAAAAGCCAATATTGGCAGGTGATACATTTATAGTGGTACTAGCAGAAACCGTATCGCCACCGGTGATCACGGTAGCCGTAATTATGTCGCCACCCACACAAGTAAGCGGACGGTATGTAGAGCGTGCAAAGCCGCCAATGCTGGTTACTGTTTCGTCTATAAGTGCTTGGCCAGAGCCAACACAACCAGATGAAAATTCAACAGTAAGTGGTGTGGTATATAGCTCACCGTCTTTTGAGATTTCAATTGAGATAAGTGCTGTTGCACCTGCAGCTAATAGTTCATCGTCTGCAACCGAGCTGCTAATAGCAATTTCAACATCTACAGCAGCAATTTGAAATGCCTTAGTTAAATCGCTATCGAGCACTGACACAGTAATTTCACCGGCGCCTACATCTTGACCAGGAACTATATCTAAAAGTGCGATACCATTTGCATCGGTAATAGCCGTGCCAGTTGAAGGTGTAATTGAGCCAATTGTTGTACTCGCTGTTACTAGGGTCTGCGTAAGAGGAGTTGTCGAATTCTCGTTAGTCACTTCGATATAAAGAATCGCCGTTGAATCACCTGAGATACTAGTTACTAGATCACACTGGCTTGCATCTCTTTGAGATTTAAAGTCTGCTGGACAATTTTCTAGGATTGAAAAACTAATATCTGCAGTACTTTGGTCTGGATTTACAGCATCACCTTTTGTATAAAAACCCAGCGTTTGCTCAACACCTTCGTACTGGGCTGTTATAACGCCTGCACCTTCTACAGTACCCGAAGTTAAGTTAATTGATGCAACACCACTCTCATTCGTTAGTGCAGTACCAATACTTGGGATTAAATTACCTAAAGTTGATGAGAAGTTTACAACTGCCCCTTCAACTTCAACGCCATCTCCGTCAAGAATAGTTGCTTTAACAACTGCGCTATCTGCAGCGCTGATTGTGCTAATTTCTGATAACGTCGTTGAAGAGGTAAGACTTAAACCGATAGAAAAGTCTAATGATTCACCTTGAATGGGCGCATCCCCTTCAGTTGTAAATGTATAACCTTCAGAGCTATAAACAGTATTTTCGTTATCGGTGTAGGTGGCCACAATAGAGCCAGCCCCAGCTTCAGTCCCTGCAAGCAAGCTAATTGTTGCAATGCCTTGTTCGTTTGTTAAAGCTGTACCATTTGTAGGATTTATACTCCCTAAACCAGTAAGTACAAACTCAATTAATTGGTAAGCAGCGGGTTCATTATCAATTAATAGTTCAACCTGCGCGGTAACAGGGTTTAAATAATCAACACTTCGAGTCGTAGCTCCAGATGAATCAACAAGCGTTACACTCAATTGTGGATCTGTTGATTGTGCGCCATCCGACTCAAATGCAAACGTATCGGTGTAACTTTCGCCATCTACTGTATAGGTTGCTGTTACTTCACCAGCTCCTGCATTTTCACCCGCGGTAAGTTCCAGTATCGCTATACCATCTGATTGGGTTAACGCTGTACCTGCTGTAGGGTTTAGTTCACCGATTGAGTCAGCAAGGGTAAAAGTAATACGCTCACCTGAGACTGCATCGCCATCTTCATCTTCTAAAGTAGCTCTAAGCTCTAAAGGAGCAGCCGCTGTGACCGTGTTTGACTCAGTGTCACTAGATTGTAAGTAACCTTTTAAAGTTACCGTGTAAGTGGATGTTTCTGTAGTAGAATCGTCATCATCTCCGATGGTGCCGTCTTTTTCGATTGTTCCACCACCACCACAAGCGCAAAGCAAAATGCTAAATAGTGTAATGCTGAGTAGTCGCGTTAAAGGCATGGACCTCTCCCTAGCGTTGTTATTATTTACTAATAGTTGTTTACCTAATATTAACCTATAACTTAGTCTAATATCACAGTTTTTTGTCACTTTTTTATGTAAATAATTCCGCAAAGGCTATTTTTTTCTGTAGTAAATATTTCCTTGCTGGTAGTCTATGGCAAATTTGAAAAAATAGATTAGGGAATATGTCTAAAATACGTTCAATGAGTTTAACTACCCGTATCATGATTGGCATGGCACTAGGTATTGCAGTAGGCTTTTTATTTCAGGCTATATTAGCTGGTGAAGACGATTATCTAATTCCTCTTGGGTTATTCTCTTTGCCAATTAAAGCTTTTTTTGTAGATGGCCTTTTCCATGTTGGCGGACAAATTTTTATTGCCAGCTTAAAAATGTTGGTTGTGCCGCTGGTATTTGTATCACTTGTATGTGGTACGTGTAGCTTAAGCGATCCTAAAAAATTAGGCCGTTTAGGTGGTAAATCGATTGGCTTATATTTAGTTACAACTGCCGTGGCAATTACCGTAGCTATTTCACTGGCGTTATTATTTAATCCAGGTCAAGGCATTGCACTGCCATCAGATGCAAGCTTTAATGCTAAAGAAGCCCCTACCTTAGCGCGAGTGATTATCGATATGTTCCCTACTAACCCATTCGAAGCGATGGCTAAAGGGAACATGCTGCAAGTTATTGTGTTTGCGCTTTTATTTGGTGTATCAATGGCGCTAAGTGGCAAAGCAGGTAAACGTGTAGCCGCAGTATTTGAAGATTTAAACACGGTTATTTTAAAACTAGTAACGCTACTTATGAACATTGCACCTTACGGTGTGTTCTTTTTAATGGCTAAACTTTTTACCACTATCGAAATGGGATTAATACTCAGCCTAGCTAAGTACTTCCTTGTAGTAGTGGCGGCGTTATTAATTCACGCGTTTATTAATTACAGTATTATTTTAAAAGTATTAACAGGCCTTAACCCGCTTACCTTTTTAGCTAAAATGAAACATGCGTGTTTATTTGGTTTTAGCACTTCAAGCTCAAGCGCGACTATGCCTATTACACTTGAAACTGCGACCAAAAAACTCGGCGCTAATAACTCGGTTGCCTCTTTTACTATTCCGCTAGGCGCTACCATTAACATGGATGGCACAGCCATTATGCAGGGCGTGGCAACAGTATTTATTGCACAAGTGTTTGCTGTTGATTTAACGATTTCTGATTACTTAATGGTTATTCTAACCGCAACGCTTGCCTCGGTAGGCACTGCGGGTGTGCCTGGTGTGGGTTTAATCATGCTTGCAATGGTACTTAACCAAGTAGGTTTACCAGTAGAAGGGATTGCAATTATTATTGGTGTTGACAGATTACTCGATATGACGCGCACAGCCGTTAATATAACGGGTGACTGTATGGTAACTTGTGTGGTTGCTAAATCAGAAGGTCAATTAGATGAAACAATATTTAACGACCCGAACGCAGCTAAAGACTTAGAAGATTACCACAAATCTACTGAGTAATTATTTAAGCCCATAAAAAACCCTTGCTATGCAAGGGTTTTTTATTACCTTTAATAACGTTTTATGGGTTCATTGCTTTAAAACGCGACATTAAATTAACGCCTGCTTTATTTACAGAGCTACTTAGCCCAATTGCTAACTTATCACTTAACCCTTTCTTAATTTTGTATTTTACTTTGTATATTTGACGCTCAGCTTGTTGCTCTAATAACGCATCATCACTGGTTTTAATTACATCAACTAAGCCCTTTTCAATTGCTTGTGTTGCAAACCAATGCTCACCCGTTGCCACATTATCAATACTAAGTGTTGGCCGTTGGCTGCTTACAAACTCTTTAAATAAACCATGTGTTTGCTCTATTTCATCACGAAACTTTTCGCGGGCTTTATCTGTATTTTCGCCGAACAAGGTTAACGTACGTTTAAATTCGCCTGCTGTAATTTGCTCAAACTCTACATCGTTTTTCTTTAAAATTTTATTAAAGTTAGGTATTTGTGCAATTACACCAATAGAGCCAACTATAGCAAAAGGAGCCGCTAATATTTCATCGGCCACACAGGCCATCATGTAACCGCCACTCGCTGCTACTTTATCAATAGAAACCGAAAGCTTAATACCTGTAGTTTTAAAACGCTGTAATTGCGATGCAGCTAAACCATAGCCATGCACCACGCCGCCCCCACTTTCTAAGCGAACTAATACTTTATCTTTCTCAGGATTAGCAATGGCAATAATTGCGGTCACTTCTTCGCGTAGGCTTTCAACTTCATGAGCGTCCATACTACCTATAAAATCAATAACATATAGGCGTGGCTTCGGCTCATCATTTGCCGCTTTTTTAGACTCGACTTTTTGCGCTTTATGATGCGCCTTTAACTCTTTTTTAGTTAAAGTATTTTCTAAAAAGCTGTGTTTTAAGTCATCTAGTTGCTCAGACAAATCGTCTATTTCTATGGCTCCCTTTTTAGCTTTAGGTTTTACTGCTGAACCCACAATAAGAGTTAAAATAATTGCAATAGCAATAACAAAGGTAACCGTTTTAGCAAAAAACAAACCGTATTCGTATAAAAATTCCAACTGGTCTCTCCATTTATAAATTTAAGCTAATTTATCATGCTTTATAACAAAAAAAAGCCACTAAACAGTGGCTTTTCAAGGTTAATAAGGTTTTTGCTGATTAATCAGTCACAACCTCTGGGTTACTGACTAATAACATACGCCCGCGTGCAGCTAAATAAGTAGCTACTTGGAGCTGCATTTCAGCGTTTGCTGCTGCACTGCCCTCAACTGTTGCCGCTTGGGCATCGTCTTGTGCTGGCGTTAAAATTGAGCCATGGTGCCCTTTTGTAAATTTCACCAAATAACTCGCCGGGGTTTCACTTAGTGCTTGTGAAGTGCTTACTGTTTCAAGCCCCATTAATGTTGCTAACGGAATTGTGCCCGATATAGGGTTATTTGCTGCCGCTGGCGGAATAACTTGGTCTGGTTTGTTATCTGCACCATCGCCTACAACTACATTAGTGTATACAGGGGTACCTAATGCATTTACCGCTGCTGCGTAATTTGTTGGGTCTCCGCTATCAAGTGCGGTTTGCGCTGCAAAAGCAAACTCGGTCATTACCGCTTGAATGTTAGCAAGTTTTGTAGTTTCCCCTGCCGTAGTAAGTGAGGTTACATACGCCTGATAGCCACAAGTTAAAAACGCTTCCATATCTGGTAATAATGTACCACAGTTTGAAATAGCATCTGCTTGTAAAAACTCGTTAAACTCTTGCGACTCTGCTGTACCAGCTTGCGATAATACAGAGCCTTGAATAAATGGCCCAAACGCAGCCGATTCAAGTAAAAAGCTTGCTATACCGCCACCGCCACTGGCAAGTGCTACCGTGTTTACCTTAAATAATGGGTCAACTGTATCTGCAAGCGGAGTATTAGCCTGAGCTATAAATGCAGGTGCAACAATAGAGCCTAAAGAATGCCCTACATAGGTTACATCTTGTGCGTTAATCGTCGCATCATTAATAAAGTTTAAACCTAAGCGTAAGCCTAATAAATCTGCTGATGATTGACGCAAGCTATCACGAGCCACTAACAACGAGTTTAAGTTCATGTAACTTAGTACTGAGCCCGTCGTCGCATTAAAGTCATCTGTCCCATCAGCATCAACATCTACACCACGCTCACCATGGCGAGGATGGTCAATCGCCGCTGTGGCAAAACCTTGAATTGAAAGTTGTGCAGTGAGTGCCAACATGCTTTCTTTGTCTGTTGTTATACCGTGTTGCATAATAACAACTGGCCAACCAGTTTCTGGCATTTCAATTGGATCAAGGCCTTGTGAATCACGAATAAAATTAATAACCGGTAAAATAGGTTTGGTTATTTGCACTGGCACATTCGCCATGCTTTGCACTTTAGGAATAGAGTTATACTTAGTTAAATGACGCGTAGTGTCTAAACCTAAATCACGCAACTGTCCGTCACTTAACGCAGCACAAAGCCCATCATTATCGCTAATTGGCTCTGCAGGGAAAGCCTCGCCTGCTGCAGCTTTGTAACCTAAAACAGCTACCGCGTTGTCACACATACCTTGCCAATATGTATCATTTAAATCGCTTATTTCAGTGCCTGTTGGCGTGCCTAAATACATAGGTAACATAACGCTACCTTTTAAATATTGCACACCAGAGAACGCATCCGATACGCTAACACCCGCAGCTGCAAATACTTGCTGCACATTTACCATTGCTTGTTCAGGCACACTTACCATTGGTGTTGGCAAAGCATCATTTTGTAAGCTAGCTGCCAGTAAGTTTTTAATTGTACCAAGCACTGGGCCTGCTGATTGAATGGTCATAGCAGCAGAAAATATAATATCATCTTTAGTAATATCACCTGAGCTTACAACCACATTTTCATAGCTATTTACTGCCGCTTGAAGACCAAGCTGAGCATCAGTAATCAATGGCGCTTCTTCACTTACAGAAGCGTAAGTAGAAGAAGGCTGAATAGAACGCCCTTGAGAGTCTTTTAATCCAGTGGTTAATACATTTATGTAAGAACTTCCTGGTGTGAAAGGTTTTAATGGGATAATAGCAACTGCATCGCCAGAGGCTTGAGAAATGAAGTCTACGCCGTAGGTTAATTCACCTACCAATTTACACGCTGAACCAGCTGTAACAACAGCACATTCTGCATCAGTTAAGCTTGCGCCCATAACCACTTCAAAAATTCTTACTGTACCAGGCGACGCTGCAGAGGTTTCATCAAGCGATACACCTGTAGGGAAAGTTAAATCAATTTTGTAAGGCACTTGCGATGACCAGCCATCTAACGCACCTAGCGCTAATTGCGGATCTGCATAAGCAGTGCGAGGCACAGAGACGTTATCATCGTCTAATTCACCTGGAATATTAATTGTGCCGTCTTGAGTGCCGCTCATTAATAAATCGTTAGGGACAGATAAAACCCCATTTGCAGGGTCAAAGGTCACCGTGGCATTAGGTATTATGGTTGCAGTATCGTTTTTAACATCTTCTAATGTTTCTCCGCCGCCACAACCTGCTAACGCAGCTGTAACCGAGAGTGAGAGTAGCATTTTTTTCATATTGTTGGCTCCGCACATATCTTTATTTTTATAGTGTGTTCGTTCAAAGTAAGTGTGTTTAATCAGTGTAGTAAAGTTAAAACAATGTAATCAGTTTATTAATGAGACATTAGACCAGTTAAACTTAACGTAAAGTTTATAATTCCGCCACCTAAATTTTCAATAAATTCGATTACTTGACGATTTGCTATGTTAAAATCAAAAAAATTTTATAAATTGGTATTTATATGCAAACTTATCAAGCAACTCCAAATGCACTTCAAAATAAAGTAATTTTAATTACAGGTGCCGGCGATGGTATTGGCCGCGTAGCAGCAATTACCTACGCAAAGCATGGCGCGACAGTTATTTTACTTGGTAAAACAACAAATAAGCTCGAATGCGTTTACGATGAGATTGTCAATGCTGGTTACCCTCAGCCTGCTATTGTGCCAATGGACTTAAAAGGCGCGACAAAACAAAACTACCGCGATTTAGCAGCTACAATCGAAAGTCAATTTGGCCGATTAGACGGCTTATTGAATAATGCCGGTATTTTAGGGTCGCTAGGGCCACTTGAGCACTTTTGCTCTTCTACGTTTGAAAACATCATGAAAGTGAATGTTACTGCGCAAGCAATGATCACCAAAGCGCTATTCCCTGTGCTGCGTAAATCAGAAAATGCCTCTATTGTTTTCACTTCATCAAGCGTTGGCCGTAAAGGGCGCGAATTTTGGGGGCCTTATGCAATATCTAAATTTGCAGTTGAAGGCATGATGCAAACATGGGCCTGCGAAGTAGGTAAAACCAATATCCGTGTAAATTGTATAAACCCTGGCGCAACGCGTACCTCTATGCGCGCATCAGCGTATCCAGGGGAGGATCGCGATAAGCTTGCTACCCCAGAAGATTTAATGCCAACGTATTTATATTTAATGAGTGATGACTCGAGCGATGTAAACGGTGAATCTCTCGATGCGCAACAAAAAAAGTAAACTACATTTTTAATTATAAAAAAAGCCGCATACATTGCGGCTTTTTTGTCGGTAATTTTTGGTAATTATACCAATTCGCTTAATTAAATTATCTATTTTAAGGCTAGAAAAACGTGTTGTTCGCTTGGCAAAAAATTCGCTATTTAGCTGTGCTAAATAAGCATTTTTTTACCTAGGTAGCGACACGTTTAGCCCCGCAAAATGATTAAGTATTACTACGGATTGGTATTACTTACGCTTAGTTTGCTTAACACGTTGGTTATGCTTTTTAACCGCCTTACGAATTTGGTTAATTTTAGCACGCTTGTCTTTGCGTTTTTCAGGCATAACCGACAGTTTAGTTTGTGTTTCGCGGCCTAATTTAACGGTTTTGCGTAAATAGTTAACGGTTTCTAAATCAAGTTCAGCCCAGCCACCTTGAGGAAGGCGCTTATCTAGCTCTAATTTTCCGTAACGAATACGAATAAGTCGCGATACTTCTACATCCTGCGATTGCCATAAGCGGCGAACTTCGCGATTACGCCCTTCGTTTAGCGTTACATTGTACCAACGGTTAATGCCTTCGCCACCCAGTGATTTAACCGTTAAAAACTTAGCCGGACCATCTTCAAGCTCTACGCCACGCGTTAGGTTTTTAATGGTTTCATTGGTCACTTCACCAAATACACGGGCTGAATATTCACGCTCAACTTCATAACTTGGGTGCATTAAGCGGTTAGCTAACTCACCATCGTTGGTAAATAACATTAAACCTGCCGTGTTAATATCTAGACGACCAACAGCAATCCAACGCTCACCGTCTATGCGTGGTAAACGGTCAAAAACGGTACGACGTCCTTCTGGGTCTTTACGTGTACTTAACTCCCCTTCTGGCTTGTTGTACATAATTACACGACAAATACGGTCGGCTTTTTCTTCAATTTTTACGCTGTGGCCATCAACACGTATTAAGTCTGTTTCCTCAACACGGTCACCTAATTTAGCCACTTTACCATTAACACTAACGCGGTTTGCATCAATGTATTTTTCCATTTCACGTCGTGAGCCTACCCCTGCACGGGCTAGGACTTTTTGTAACTTTTCACCTTGAATACTCATTCGGATGGTTCTCTCACAGAAGGATCACTTAATAACTGGTTTATTTTACTTTCCTGTTGCGCTGGCAATGCAGGAAGTTCATCTAAACCGGTTAACGAAAAATAATCTAAAAATAATTTTGTTGTTGCATAAAGCGCTGGTTTACCAGGTACTTCTTTATGCCCTACTACTTTAACCCACTCTCGCTCAAGGAGGGTTTTAATAATTGCTGATCCGGTTGTTACACCTCGTACTTGCTCTATTTCACCACGCGTTATTGGTTGCCTGTAGGCAATTAGCGACAATGTTTCTAGTAGTGCGCGAGAGTACTTAGGTGCCCGTTCTTGCCATAAATTACTAAGCCAAGGGCTTAAACTACTACACGCTTGAAAGCGATAGCCACTGCCTACTTCAACTAGCTTAATGCCACGTGTTTGATAGTGAGTATGTATAGCGTCTATTGCAGTGTTAATTCGTGACATAGGAATAGCTAAATCAGCCAGTACAGTATCTTTTAAGTGGCGTTTGCTAACAGGTTTGTCTGCGACAAATATAGCCGCTTCAATGATCTCAATTAATTGTTCATCACTAATTCGACGACCCGCCATAATATTTTGCTTTGCCCTTTAAAATACGTAGCCATCTATTATGACAGAACATCGCAAAAGGGGGAAAATATATCTGCTTTTAAAACAAATTAAATGCACAAAAAAGCCAGCAATTAATGCTGGCTCTTATGTGTAGCGTATTTAGCTAATATTAGCTGTTTTTATAATGCTTTAGTGCATCATCTTCAGCAACGGCTTTACCGTATTTGCTAATGTAGCCTTTAAACTCACCTTTACTGATGCGTTTATCATTGTTGCCATCCATGTAACCAAAATGGTTTGAAATATCATCATCGTCAGCTTCTTCTACTGAGATGTAGCCATTTTTGTCGTTATCTAAACTTCTAAAATCATTTTCGATTTTATCAAATTTAGCTATTTTAGCTTTAAATGCCGACTCACTTACTTCGCTGTCAGTCGCTACCTTACCGGTATTTAGCTGCATGTAAGTGTTAAATTCTTTACGACTGATCTCGTTATCCATATTGGTATCAATATTTGAAAAGTGGCCCCAGATGCTATCGTCATCTGCTTCTACTTTTGAAATATAACCATCACTGTCGTTATCTAAACTTGCAAAATCGCTATCGATTTTTTCAAGGCCTTGGTTTGAGGCACAAGCGGCTAAACTTAACGAAGCTAAAATAGTTGTTGCGAGTGTTAACTTTTTCATAAGACGTATCCTTGTAGTTAGTAAATGTCACTTTAACTAATACAAGTCCAATGCCAAAGTGCACAAGCCGCCAACAATCAATAAGTTACGTGTATTTAGCTCATTTTATATACATTAATCAATTACTTAGCTTTGCAATGATTGCTGCATACCTTGTAATTTTTGCAAAAAAATACCCAGTACAAACTGGGCATTATTTTAATCTATATGTTAGCGCGCAATTAGATTGCTGCGTTTTGGTAACGCTTTACAAATTCAGTTACGTTTTGTCCGTTACACTTTAATGAGTTTAAGTTACCAATTTTTTGGCGAACAGGCGCAAGGCCTTGCTTTAACGCTGTGATACATAACTGTGTTTCTTGGTGTGCATCTTTTGCAAACACTTCAACTTTTGATTCAGCAGCTTGGTTAGACGTTACTTTTTTAGCAATGTCGCGAATATCTTGACCATTACATAAAACACTTTTAGAAAAACGCGATAAGTATACACCGTGTTGTGCTGCTTCTTTACGCGCTGCGCTAAAGCCTTCATTTGCACTTAATACACATAATTTAGATTCAAGTTTATTATCTTGGCTAAAGTAAGTGTTGCTTTTTGCTGATACAGACGCAGAGGCTAATAAAGCAGTAGCTAAAAGTAATTGTGTTTTCATGAGAGAGATCCTATTTGAACGACTAAACAAGTAATTTTTGCGCATTATATATTCAATAATTACGAGATCAATTGAATTTTTTATTTATTTAAATAATTAATAAAGCATTTACAATGTTTAAACTTTACGCACCAATTGATCAACATTTGCGCAGCTATTTTCTCATTTCGATCATGTTATGTAGGCTTATTTACTGATACAATTTAGCTATAAAAACAGAGTCTAATTAAAGGTAAATTTTATGAAGGTTATTTCTTTCAATATCAATGGTCTGCGAGCTCGCTTACACCAGTTACAAGCAATTATAGATAAACACCAGCCAGACATTATTGGTTTGCAAGAAATTAAAGTTCATGATGAGGCGTTCCCCCTCGAGGACGTACAAAAAATGGGTTATCACGTTTATTTTCATGGTCAAAAAGCGCACTACGGTGTGGCAATGTTATGCAAAAATAAGCCTAAATCGGTCTTAAAAGGTTTTGCCAGCGACACTGAAGAAGCACAAAAACGCATGATAAGTGTGACAGTTGAGCAAGAAAATGGCCGCGACCTAACGGTAATGAATGGTTATTTCCCACAAGGCGATAATATAAATCACGAAACAAAATTCCCTTATAAGCGCCAGTTTTACAAAGATTTAATGACCCATTTAGAAACAAACCACACGCCCGATGAAGACGTTATCGTTATGGGCGATATCAATATTTCGCCTACCGATTTAGATATTGGTATTGGCGAAGTAAACGCTAAACGCTGGCTTAAAACAGGTAAGTGCTCGTTTCAACCAGAGGAGCGCGAATGGCTTGCTAAATTATTAAATTGGGGCTTTAAAGATACCTTCAGAGAGCAAAACCCTGATACAAGCGACAAATACTCGTGGTTTGATTATCGCTCTAAAGGGTTTGTAGATAATCGTGGCCTACGCATTGATGTTGTGCTTGCTACCCATGCCCTTGCCGAGCGCTGTATTGATACCGGTATAGATTACGAATTACGCGGCATAGAAAAGCCCTCTGACCATGCGCCAATTTGGTCAACCTTTAAATAATTGCTATGTTAACGCTTAAAATGCAAGGGCTACTTTGGGTCCTTGTTTTAATTATTACCTTTATAAGCGTAGAAAAAAATACCTATAAAGCACTTTATAAAACGCCTGCACGGCAAATAGGGGTACTTGCGTGTGCGTTAGTGTTTGCCATGTTATGGCAAATTAAAGCGGGTATTTTAAGCGGTCTTGATTTACACATTTTAGGTGTAACTGCCGCAACGCTAATTTTAGGGTGGCGCCTTGCTATTTTAAGTAGCCTGCTGGCTAGTGCCCTATTGGCGGCTTTTGCAAACATTGATCTTAATCTTTTGCCCATGCAAATACTGTTTGGTGCATTTATTCCTACATTATTAAGCTACCTTGGCTTTATAATGAGTTATCAGTATTTACCGCGTCACTTTTTTGTTTATATTTTTGTATGCTCTTTTATATTGGCAGGCTTTATTGCATGTCTAAAAATAAGCTTAGGGGCTTTGTTTTATTTGCTTATAGGGCAATATAATTGGCAGGAATTGGCAGATAATTACGTATACCTAAGTGCTATCATTTGGTTTCCTGAGGCAATGCTTAACGGTATGGCCATTACGCTTTTGATCACTTATCGGCCACACTGGGTCAAAACTTTTTATGATAAGGACTACCTAGACTCATGAGTCTGCAATACCAATGCCCTTTATGTAACCACGCACTTTTAAAACATAATTCATCACTTCGATGTGACAACAATCACACCTTCGACTTCGCCAAAGAAGGCTATGTAAATTTATTACCGGTGCAACACAAAAACTCAAAGCAACCGGGTGATTCGCTCGAAATGGTACAAGCAAGGCGTGCTTTTTTAGAGCAAGGCTTTTACGCATTTTTACAGCGCGCATTAAGTAATATAATTAGTGAGCGCAAACCAAACGTGCTAATAGATTTAGGCTGTGGCGAAGGGTTTTATACTCATGCCATTGCCGATAAAATAGAGGCGCAGGTATACGGCGTCGATATTTCTAAATCAGCCGTAAAATATGCAGCAAAGCGATACCCACAATGTCATTTTAGCGTTGCATCAATTAGCCAGGCGCCTTTTAAGTCAGGCACTGCTGACGTATTACTTAGTGTTTTTGCGCCTTTGTTTGAACAAGAGCTGGCGCGTTTAGCAGCGCCAAATGCCACATTAGTAGTTGCAAGCCCAGGGCCGTGGCATTTAAAAGAGCTTAAAGAATATATTTATGCAGATGTAGCAAAACACACTGAAATTGACACGCCAAGCGGCTTTATAAAAGCAGATCAAAAGCTCATTACAGAGCAGGTTACGCTTAATTTTTCAGATATTAAAAATTTAATAATGATGACACCGTTTGCGTGGAAATTTAGACCTGAACATTGGCAAACTCTTGAAGAAAAAGGCGCCCAAAGCGTCACCCTATCGTTTTACATTACCAAGTTTAGTAAAGCCGATTGATATTTTAATAACGAGTGTTTGTGAGGAAATTACTGATAGGGTAAATTGAGTTAGCTCATATGCCAGAGGGAGTGTTATAAATAAATGGAGCAAAGCGTGCACTCTGCTCATACACTTATAGATAAACGCGCTCTAAAATTGCTCTTTAGTAAACGCTTTATCCATTTTATCAAACATGTCTTTTAATAAGTGTGCAAGTTCCATATAACGGGGCTTGTTTTCGCTTATTTGGGCTTGGTAGCCATTTGCCACCATTTTGGTATATAACTCGTTGTACCATTTTTGCATGCTCGGTTCTAATGGTGTTTCGGCTCGCTTACCTAACCAAAACAAGCCTTGCAACGGCAACGATAAAAAAAACAATGCACTGGCAATCGCTTGCGGTAAAAAATCGGGGCCTAAATAGTTAAGCTGAAAAAATAACGTAAGCATGGCTAATATTGGCATTACAGTAATTGCCAGCTCGGTTGCCTTAATTACTTTAAATTCGTTAAACAACGGTGCTAACTCTTTACGCATAGGCCATTTTTTTGCATATAACCTACCCGTTTGTAATTGTGACATCACACTTTTTTGCATCATGACTCCTCACATCTAAACTTTTAAACCCGTAGCGCCTGCTTGCCACTGCCTGTAAGTGTAACACAAATAAATAGCTTCACACTTTAGCAGTAAAAGTTATTGTTTTTGTATGTATAAGCAACTAAACACTAAACTAAATTTATTAACTGGGTTAAAATACTCATCTTATAAATTAGACTTTAGTCGCTTTTTTATCATCTATATGGTGGCTAAGTTTACCTTTAATTTGCACCTTAAGTGTATTGTTCATATCTTAACGTACACTTACTAAATTTATTGTTTATGGAAACTGTATCTATGCCAACTACGCCCTCTAAATCACAACACGTTTTAGTATTAAACTGTGGTAGTTCGAGTTTAAAATTTGCCATTATTGATGCTGATAACGGGCATGAAATTATTTCGGGCTTAGCTGAACGCCTAGGTTCAGAAAATCCATCCATTAAATATAAATACCAAGGTGATAAAACCGTTATCACCTTAGCTGCTAATCAAGCGCATGGTGAAGCCATTAATACGCTTGTGAGCCTAATTAAAGATCACCACTTAGATGAGCATTTAATTGCCGTAGGCCATCGTGTTGTACACGGTGGTGAGCACTTTACTCAATCTGCATTAGTAGATGAAAAAGTCATTGCGGGTATTTCAGATGCTTCAAGCCTTGCCCCTTTACATGGCCATGCAAACTTACTGGGTATTTCATCAGCGCAGGCTTCGTTTGCTGGTTTGCCACAGGTTGCTGTTTTTGACACTGCATTTCATCAAACCATGGATAAAGTAGCCTACTTATATGCACTCCCTTACAAGCTATACACAGAGCACGGTGTTCGCCGTTACGGTATGCACGGCACAAGCCACTATTATGTAGCAGGCCAAACCGCTAAATTAATTAATAAGCCTGTTGAGCAAAGCAATTTTATTAGTGCGCATTTAGGTAATGGTTGTTCTGTGTGTGCAATTAAAGGCGGTAAAAGTGTAGATACTAGCATGGGCTTAACCCCGCTTGCTGGGTTAGTAATGGGCACCCGCAGTGGTGATATCGACCCTGGTTTATTTAACTTTTTAACAACACAACTTAATTATGATGCAAAACAAATCGACAACTTACTTAATAAAGAAAGTGGTTTGTTAGGTATTAGTGAACTGTCTAACGACTGCAGAACCATAGAAGAAGCCGCTGTAGCTGGCCATGAAAAAGCCGCCCTTGCACTTGACATTTTTTGCTACCGCCTTGCTAAACAAATTGCCGCCTACATGGTGCCATTACAGCAGTTAGATGCGCTTATTTTTACCGGTGGTATAGGCGAAAACTCAGATATTATTCGCGAAAAAGTAATCACACAACTGGCGTTTTTAGGCCTAGATTGCGATAAACAAGCCAACTTAGATGCGCGATTTGGTAATGAGGGCATTATTAGCTCTGACAACGCGATCACTAAAGCGGTTGTAATGCCAACTAATGAAGAATGGGTAATTGCCCTTGATGCCGCTAACATTGTGAAGGAGCTTTAATTATGGCACGTCGTATTATGTTAATTCCGGTTTCTACGGGTGTTGGTTTAACATCTGTTTCTGTCGGGTTAGTGCGTGCGCTTGAGCAAAAAACCGTGAAAGTTAACTTTTTCAAGCCAATTGCCCAACCACGTACGGGTGAAACAGGCCCTGAAAAGTCGACTCAAATTATTATGCAAGGCTCATCAATTACCCCACCAACTCCCTTTGCATTAAGCTATGCAGAGCAAATGATTGGCGATGGTAAAGGCGATGATTTACTTGAAGAAATAGTAGAGCGCTTTGAAAGTAAAATTAACGATGACGAAGTAGCTATTATTGAAGGTATGGTGCCTACTCGCCGCCAACCTTATGCAGGGCGTGTAAACCGCGAAATAGCCCAAACTCTGGGTGCCGATATTGTATTTGTACTAACCCCTGGTAATTACACCATTACGCAAATTGAAGACCGTTTAGAAATTGCTGCTGGGTATTATGGTGGCATTGATCACCCGCGGGTTTTAGGCTGTATTTTTAACAAAGTGAATGCCCCGCTTGATGAAGAAGGCCGCGCCCGCGCTGATTTGGTCGATTCATACAAAGCAGAAGAGCTCGATAACGAATTAAACCGTTTAGCTTCTTTACCTATTTTTAGAAAAAACCCATTTATGTTGTTAGGCGCCATCCCGTGGGACTTTGATTTAGTTGCGCCGCGCGTTAAAGATTTAAGCGCGTATTTAAAAGCCACCATTATTAACGCAGGCGACATGCTACACCGTCGCTTACGCCGCATTACATTTTGTGCGCGTACTGTATCAAACATATTGAACCACTTTACACCGGGCGCATTATTAGTCACCCCAGGCGATCGTTCAGATATTTTAGTCGCTGCGTGTTTGTCGGCCATGAACGGCACTAAAATTGGTGCTATTTTACTTACCGGTGGTTTTGAACCAGAGCCGCGTATAATGGCGCTGTGTGAACAAGCAATGCAAACAGGTTTGCCTATTTTAGCCACAGAGGCCGATACTTGGCGTACATCATTACTATTGCATAATTTTAATATGGAAGTACCAAGCGATGATGACCAACGTATTGAAAAAGTAAAAGATCACAACGCAGAATATATCGATTCTGATTGGCTCGATACGCTTGCAAAAAATGTTGGCAAAACACGTAAGCTCTCTCCTCCTGCGTTTCGTTATTTACTTACAGATAAAGCCCGTAAAGCGGCTAAAACTGTGGTGCTTCCTGAAGGAAATGAGCCGCGTACTATTAAAGCTGCGGCTATTTGTGGACAACGTGGTATTGCAAAAACAGTATTACTTGGCGATCGCGATGAAATAATGCGTATTGCCGAGCAACAAGGTATTGAGCTTAACGAACATGTAAGTATTGTTGAGCCAAAATCGGTGATTAACGACTATGTTGCACCTATGGTCGAAATTCGTAAAAGCAAAGGCTTAACAGAAGTCGTAGCACAAGAGCAATTACAAGATAATGTTGTACTGGGCACTATGATGCTTGAGCAAGGTAAAGTCGATGGCTTAGTATCTGGCGCTGTTAACACAACAGCTAATACAATTCGCCCACCGCTGCAGTTAATTAAAACCGCTCCAGGGTCATCACTTGTATCGTCTGTGTTTTTTATGCTGCTGCCCGACCAAGTACTAGTATACGGCGATTGTGCAATTAACCCCGACCCTAATGCAGAACAATTAGCAGATATCGCTATTCAGTCAGCCGATTCTGCAGCTGCGTTTGGCATAGAGCCACGTGTTGCCATGATAAGCTACAGCACAGGTACTTCTGGCTCTGGCGCCGACGTTGAAAAAGTGCGTGAAGCCACTCAAATTGCTCAACAAAAACGTCCAGATTTAATTATTGATGGGCCATTGCAATACGACGCTGCGATTATGGAAAATGTTGCTCTTAAAAAAGCACCAAATAGCCCAGTAGCCGGTAAAGCTACGGTATTTATTTTCCCAGACCTTAATACCGGTAACACAACCTACAAAGCCGTACAACGTAGTGCCGATCTAATCAGCATAGGGCCTATGCTACAAGGTATGCGAAAGCCCGTTAACGATTTAAGCCGTGGCGCATTAGTCGATGACATAGTGTACACCATTGCACTTACGGCTATTCAAGCAGCTCAAGTTGAAGCGCTCGAAAACGCCTAAATCAAACTAGTGCTTTTTATAGCCTAGCTAATATTTACTTATTAATTAGTTAGTTAGGCTATTTATACCTACCAATTCCCATACTTATCCACAGAAATTGTGGGTAAGTTTTAAATCCTTATTACCCACAGTCACACAGCCTTTATTTTAGTGGCTGTTACACCTTTAATTTAAAGCCAATAATCTATACTATTAACTGACTCTATACGCTGTTTGCAGGTTATTAATGTCAAAACAAACATTACAATTACACAGCACGCTGTTGTCAATTCATAGTTTAGAAGTGGATGCAGACATTCCTGTAGCGCTATTAAAATTACCCCTATTTTTTATTTCTAAAACTCACGATGAGCTTTCTATTGTTTGCCCTAGTCATTTTGCTATTGAGTGTTTAGATACAGAGCCTGATTGGCAAGCACTTGAAGTGGTTGGGCCGTTGGGGTTTTCTTTAACGGGGATTATGGCCAATATATCTGGCGTGCTTGCAAAGGCTAATATTTCTATTTTTTCTATTTCAACCTACGACACAGATTATATTTTGGTAAAAAAACACACTGCGCAGCAAGCCATCACTGCACTTAAAAACGATGGCTACAATTTAGTAGTAGATCAATAAATGAGAGCAGCCTCTATCAAGTTTTTAGCGCAAAATAAGCTCCCCGCCAGCGCATTAAAAATTACCAGCCCTTTTAGCGGCAAAGTCATTGATTTAAACCAACACCCTGAGCCCTTTTTTAAATTTTCTACCCTTGGGCCAACTATGTTGGTTGCATTAAGTAATCATAAAATTTTAGCGCCCTTTGATGGCACTTTAGTGCAGGTTAAAAATGCAGGATGTGAATTTATTCTCCAAGCAAATAACGGTTTAAAGGTTCTCATTAACTTGTCACTACCGGCGCAGCAGCCTATTACACACACACATATTGCACAGCTAAATGGCAGCAAAATAAGCAAAGGGCAGCGCTTAGCTTACTTTGATTTACGCGAACTTAAATCGCCCTTACTGGCCAGCTTGGTGCTATTAAATGGCCATAACTTAGGCACTTTTCATTATTCACACACGCACGTAAATGCGGGTGTAGACCCCCTTTTAACTATTATTAAGAAGAACTAAACCTATGATCACTCTTTACGGCATTAGTAATTGCGACACCATTAAAAAAGCCAAAAAATACCTCGCCGACAACAACATAGATTTTACCTTTCACGATTACCGAAAAGACGGTGTAAACGAGCAGCTTGTAAGCGAATTTGCTGAGCATATTGACTGGGAGCAATTAGTTAATAAGCGTGGCACAACCTATCGTGCACTCTGTGATGAGCAAAAGCAAAACCTAAGCAAAGACACTGCTATAACATTACTTGTAGAGCAACCAGCTATGATCAAGCGCCCAGTGCTTGTTAATAACAACAGCTACCACTTAGGCTTTAAAGCTGCGCAATACGATGAGATATTTAAATAATGACACATGAAGTACTTGCACTTGCACAAGCGCTTATTCAGCGCGAGTCGGTAACCCCTGAAGATGCAGGTTGCCAACCAATGATGAACGAGCGTTTAAAAGCCCTAGGCTTTAATATTGAGTCGTTATTTTTTACCGATACACTCAATACATGGGCCCGTAAAGGAAACGAGTCGCCACACTTTTGTTTTGCAGGCCATACCGATGTAGTCCCTACAGGACCTGCACAAAACTGGCAGCACCCGCCATTTTCAGGCTTAATTGAAGATGGTTTGCTGCATGGCCGAGGCGCAGCTGATATGAAGGGCTCTCTGGCGGCAATGCTTGTTGCTACTGAGCGCTTTGTGGCTAAAAACCCTGATCACAAAGGCTCTATCTCATTTTTAATTACCTCAGATGAAGAAGGCCCCTTTATCAACGGCACAACCAAAGTAATAGACACGCTTGAAGCACGCGGCGAAAAAATTGATATGTGCTTAGTGGGTGAGCCTTCATCGCGAGATGTACTCGGTGATGTAGTAAAAAATGGCCGTCGTGGCTCCCTTACTGGCTTTTTAAAAGTAAAAGGTGTGCAAGGCCATGTAGCCTATCCCCACTTAGCACAAAACCCAATTCATTTGGCTGCCCCCGCCATTACTGAACTGAGCCAAACAGTGTGGGACAACGGCAATGAATTTTTCCCTGCAACCAGCTTCCAGGTATCAAATATAAATGGTGGCACGGGGGCCGGTAATGTCATACCGGGCGAGCTTGAGGTGCAATTTAATTTTAGATTTAGTACCGAAGTAACTCATCAGCAACTGCAAGAACGGGTTAATGCTATTTTACAAACGCATGACTTAAACTACGAATTAAGCTGGATAGTAAATGGCTTGCCGTTTATAACCGAGCATGGCCCGTTAGTTGATGCCACCGTAAATGCGATTAAATCCGTCACGGGCTTAACCACTAACCTCGAAACCACCGGGGGTACGTCAGATGGGCGCTTTATAGCGCAAACAGGCGCAAAAGTGATTGAACTAGGCCCCCGCAACGCCACTATTCATAAAGTAGATGAATGTGTAAGCACCGATGATTTAATCGCTTTAGCTGATATTTACGAGCAAATTTTAGAACAATTGTTAACCTAATGGCACTCGATACCAATACATTAGCAATGTGTATCACTGGACAAAGTGATACACACCTCACTGAGATTCAATCGCATCGGTTACATACTGATATTATTGATGACTTTATAGCCCTGCAAAATGGCGCTAAAAATGCTGGTTTTGAGTTGACTATTGCCTCAAGTTTTCGCGATTTTAATCGCCAAGCTATGATTTGGAATAACAAGTTTTTAGGTATACGCCCTGTTTTTAATAAACAGCAACAGATAGTGGATTTAAGCCAACTAAATGAGCTGGAAAAATGCACGGCTATTATGCTCTACTCCGCCTTGCCAGGGGCTAGTCGGCATCATTTAGGTACCGACCTTGATGTGTATGATACCGCTGCAATTAACGATGACTATAAGCTGCAACTTACCCCTGATGAATACCAACATGGTGGGCCATTTGCGCCACTCAGCCAGTGGCTTGATAAAAATCTAGCTAAATATGGTTTTTATCGCCCCTACAAACAGGATTTAGGCGGCGTAGCACCTGAACTTTGGCATATTAGCCATATTAAGCAGTCTCAGCGGTTAGTAAACACATTGAGCGAAGCGATGCTTTACGAATGTATAAGCAACAGCGATTTAGAGGGTAAGTCAGCTATTTTAGATAATTTACCCGCGCTATATAAACGTTTTATAACAAATGTAAGCCCGCCTTAATAGCGGGCTTTTCTTGGCATTACCGCGCTGTATGCTTATTTAATATAAACACCAATACCGAGCCGAGTATTAGTGAGCTTGCAATAATAAACTCCACTGTTACCTGCTCAGATAAAAACAACATACCAGCGATAGCAGCCAGTACAGGCACACATAACTGTACGACCGCCGCTTGCGTGCTTTTTAGTAGCGGCATGGCCACATACCAAATACTGTAACCAATGCCTGATGCAATGGCGCCCGAGGCGCACGCTAGTAACACCCCTTGCATACTTACTGTTTTTAAATAGCCTATTGCTACAAGTAATAAAACAGGAATAGCCACTAAGCTTCTAATAAAGTTAAAGGCGGTGGTCCGCAGCGGCGATACACACGCTTTACCGCGTATACTGTAAACGCCCCATGCAACGCCACTTAACGCCATAAGCGATGCCCCTAACAAAGAAGGCACAGCGGCAGAGGGCAACATTAAATACACAAATCCAGCTAACGCGACAAAAAAAGCCCCCCACTGCAATTTACTTAGCTGCTCTTTTTTATATATGCCCCAACCAATCATGGTAAGTTGCACCGCTGAAAATAAAATAAGCGCACCGGTGCCTGTATCTAGCTCTATATAAGCAATAGAAAAACAAAGTGCATATACCAATAAACTAATACTGCTTCGCCAACTTCCGGTATCACTTAAAATAGCGTCATTAAGCGCCCCCTTACGCTTAAGGTTATACGTATATACAGCCATAATTAAGCCTAAACACACGGCACCACTTACGAGCCTGATAATTGTAAAATTCCACGCATCAATATAACCTTGCGCTAACGCCATACGGCAAAGTAAAGAATTTGCCGCAAAGGCTATTAATGCAACGAGGGTGTATAAAGTGGCTTTCAAAATCGCTCCTTAACTAAAACCTTATAATGAGATGCTTTAAATTGGCTTGCTCAGCCAGCGCTGTATTTAAACAGCTGAGCCATTTAGCTGTAAAGCGGCATTGTTGTAATTACTCTATTCTTATTCGCAGCATTATAACTTTATATACTGCTAAATTGCTGTAATTAAGCGTCTATCCTCTGGCATTCACAAGCTATTCATGATGATTTGCCTACCTTAAATACACGTAATTTAACTAACGCGTGGCTACCTTAGGGAGAATAATTTTCAATCTTCACAGGTCTATATGCCCTAAAGTAGGCTACGCTTTTTTACACTATTTCACACAAATCCAAAACCAGAGTATGTTAATCTTTAAAACCTAACTATATAGGAGTGCTCAGTGCGCCAAAGTATAATTTTAAGTGTTTGTTTTATATTAAGTGGATGCAGCACCATAGGCTTTAATGATTTATTTAACGACTATGCAAGCCAAATGACGTCTGTAAGAAACGCAATTCAAAATAACAATATTGAACAGGCTCAATCACTTATTGCCAACAATAGTAAGTTACACAGTAGCTATTTACTTAACCAATTAGAGCAAGCCCGTTTAAAAGACCTTGCTAACGAGCAAAGTCTTTCACAACAACAATTTGAAAACGTATACGCCCAGGTACAAATAAAACGAGAAGCAGCAAAAATTCAATTAAGTGCAGGGCTTGAACAAAGTAATGCCTTATTTACTAACGACTCTGCCATTACTTATGTACCACCGGCATATGAAATGAGCATGCTACATAGCTACAAAGCACTTAATTATGTATACAACAGTGATTTAGAAGGCGCCTTGGTTGAAATACGTCGCGCTAACAAAGTACAAGTCGATGCGCTTGCTGATAATAAAACACAAATAAACGACACAATAGAGCAAGCACAACAGCATTACCCAAGTATGAGTAATGTGACACGCGGTATTAAAAATGGTTTTCAAAATGCCTTTACGTTTTATTTATCTGCGCTGTTGTACCAAAGTGATAAACAATACGATGATGCCTACATTGATTATAAAAAAGCATTAGAGATTCAACCTGATAATCACTACTTACAGCAAGATGTAATGCGATTAGCTAAAAGGCAAGGTTTTAACCAAGATTTAGAAGAGTTTGAGCGCCGCTTTAGCCCATTAAAGCCCCTTCAGGCTAATCACGGTGAAGTGGTTATATTGGTTGAACAAGGCTTAGTGCCTAAACAAGATGAATTTAAATTACGCTTGCCTATTTATACCTCCGGTGGTGATGCGCGTTTTTACAGTTTAGCAATGCCGGTTTATAAAGATAATGCGTTTATAGCTAACATTAATGGCGTAAATATAGGTTCGCAAAATTTAGAGCTAAACCCGTTAGTGCATATAGAAGCATTAGCGGCTAAAACATTAGAGCAACAAATACCGGCTCGCGTATCTAGGCAAGTATTACGCTTGGTAGCCAAAGAAAAAGTGCGCGCAGAGCTTGCACGTAGCACAGGCGATGTAGGCAATATTATTGCTAATATTTATAATTTGGCGTCTGAGCAGGCTGATACACGTAGCTGGCTTACTTTACCTAATCAAATAAGCATGGCACGTAGCAGTTTAAATGCAGGGTCGCATACACTTTTAATAGGCAACCATGCGCCTATTAATTTTACCGTTAGTAAGCAAGGGTTAACCTTAATTTACCTAACCTCTATTAATAACTATTTTAACTACCATGTGGTTCAACTCTAGGAGTCATCATGAAATATACTTTGCCATTAGTGGCTGCATTAATGCTTGGGGCATGTGCAAGCCAACCTGATACATCAGGCATTTCGGTTGAGCAAAGCAAAAATACATTTAACGAGCAGTTACATGTTGATAATCCTGCTCTAGGTGAAAAGCTTGCCATTACCGATGTTAAAACACGCCAAACAAACCAGTTAACCGACGTGGTAGTAACACTAAGCAGCCAATATAAAAAGTCGCAATATTTACAGTATCAGTTTAATTGGTACGACAAAGACGGGTTTGTAATTAAAGGAAACCACTCACCTTGGCAAGCCTTAACACTGTTTGGTTTTTCTAAAACACAATTACCCAGCTTAGCGCCAACACCGGATGCGGTTACATTTTCGCTCGCTGTAAGAGAAGTGTCTACCGACGCACAAGAATTTAAAGAATAAGGGTTATAAAAATGATCACTACACAATTTAAAACGTTATCGAGTTATGCAGTTATTGGCCTCAGCGCACTCATTTTAAGCGGTTGTGCCAATAAAGCCGTAGTTAGTTATGGCGACGCGCAAGCAGTAGAAACCACCGATATAAACTTTGGCTCTACCGATTTACAAAAAGTAGCCAGCCAAATGACCGACTCACTACTCAGCTCGCCGGTTATTGGTACAATGACCCAAAACAAACGCCCTGTGGTATTTGTTGAGCGCATTAAAAATAAAACCAGTGAACACATAGATACTGAATCTATTACCGACTCAATCTCTACGCAACTGTTGCGCAGCGGTAAGTTTCGTTTTGTTGACATGACCCGTGTTGAATCAGTACGTGAGCAGCTTAACTTTCAAAACGAAGATGCCCTTGTAAATCCAGCCACCGCAGTTGCCTTTGGTAAACAAATTGGTGCGCAATACATGTTGTACGGCAACTTATCGAGCATTGTTAAATCAAATGCTGATAAATCAGATGTGTATTACAAATTTACAATGCGCTTAATGGATATGCAAAGCGGTCTAGTCGAGTGGGCAGACGAAACTGAAATTCGTAAAACGAAAGAAAAATCGACATTTGGTTGGTAATAGTACCAATTAGCTTAATTAACTTATCTATTTTGAGGCTGGATAAACGCGTTGAGAGTTCGGCAGAGAATACTATTTAGTTTGTTTTTAAATGAGAATTTTTAACTTAGTTAGCGACACGTTTAGCCCCAAAATATTTAAGTATTTTTGCGCATTGGTATACATTTCCACGCAAAGGCAAAATATCGCCTTTGCGTAACACCAACAGGAGACATCTATGAAAGCCTTAACCATAGCAATGTGTGCATTGCTTACACTCAGTGCACCAAGTTTTGCGAACTATGAGCGAAACAAAGCCGTGCCTGTACAACAGGTTTTATTTGGCGATGTAAAATCTGTACGTAAAATTACCGAACAAGAGCTTGTGCAAGACAAAAACAATGGCTGGAAAACCTTTGGCGGCGCCCTACTCGGGGGTGTTGTCGGTAATCAATTTGGTGGTGGGAGCGGTCGTACCGTCGCCACTATTTTAGGCTCAGTCATTGGCGGAAGCGTGGCGCATAATAATCAGCAAAAAAGCTATTATAAGCAAACACACCTAGTAGAGTTATTGATTCAGGTAGAAAACGGCGATCAATACATGGTGGTACAAGACCAAGACCGGTCAATGCGCTTTAGTAAAGGTGATAACGTACGGTTGGTCTATTTAAGTGATAATACCGTAAGAGTTGACCGCGCGTACTAATAAGCCAGTATCAGCATTATCGCGTAAATAAAAAACGAGCTATTTAAGCTCGTTTTTTATTTTACAGCGCATTAGTTGGGATTAACTAAACTTGGCGATAGTCTTTAAAAAAGCGCTGCATTTTAAGCATCGCACTCGATAAATCGTCTTTGTTAGGTAAAAACACTAACCTAAAGTGATCAGGCTCTGGCCAATTAAATGCACGCCCATGCACTAATAATATTTTTTCTGCTTTTAGTAAATCAAACATCATTTTTTCATCATCAGTGACATTAAAATGAGCCGTGTCTACTTTAGCAAACGCGTAAAGCGCCCCTTTTGGCTTTTTACAGCTTATCCCTTCAATAGCATTAAGCCCACGCCAAGCAATATCGCGCTGAATATATAATCGCCCGCCTGGGTCGATTAAGCTATCTATTGATTGCACGCCCCCTAGCGCTTGTTGTATCGCATACTGGGCGGGTACATTGGCACACAAACGCATGGACGATAAAATATCTAGCCCTTTACGTAAATCTTCCATTGCTGAGGTGCGCCCGCTTAGTACCATCCAGCCCATTCGAATACCTGCCGCACGGTAGGTTTTAGCTAAGCCATTAAAGGTAATAATGGGCACATCGTCGCATAGCGCACCAATTGAGGTGTGAGTGATGCCATCGTATAAAATCTTTTCGTAAATTTCATCACTAAGCAATAACAGCTTATGCTCGCGCGCCACATTAATTAACTCTAAAAGTAAATCGTCACTATAAACCGCGCCGGTTGGGTTATTAGGGTTAATTAGTACGAGCGCTTTTGTTTTAGACGTAATTTTACTTTTTATATCAGCAATATCCGGAAACCAATCTTGCTCTTCATCACATAAATAATGAACAGGGTTGCCGCCTGCTAATTTAACTGACGCGGTCCACAGTGGGTAATCAGGCGCAGGAATAAGCACTTCATCATCGTTATTTAATAACGCTTGAGTGATCATTTGGATAAGCTCGCTCACCCCATTACCAATATAAATATTATCTACATCTAGGTTATGTAAACCTCGTTGCTGGTAATGCTGATAAACCGCTACACGGGCTGAATATAACCCCTTAGAGTCGCAGTAGCCTTGGGCCGAATACAAATTACGAATAATATCGCGGTGCATGTCCTCTGGCATATCAAAGCCAAACGCCGCAGGGTTACCAATATTAAGCTTTAGTACCTTTTGACCTTCGTCTTCCATTTTTTTGGCTTGCGCTAAAACCGGTCCACGAATGTCATAACATACACCTTCTAATTTGTGACTCTTTTTAATATCTGACATTTTTACCTCTTTGGGGCGAACTGGCTTTATGGAAAAAAATAATTAACTAGGAGTGGGTTTGTTCAATGCGAGGGTTATAACCTAATGGGCTCGGTAAAATTGTGTTACTAGCCCAAGGGTGGTCCTTGGGCAATGCGTGATCAAATTTATTATCGAGAGGCCAAACACGCCCTAGTAAAGTCTAAGACTACCCTAGTAAAGGCGTAGAATGCCAGCGTAATTAGTTGCTTAATACTGAAATAAATTCACGTTAACAAATAAAGTTAATTAGACTCTACCCACGCTCTTAATTGGGCCTGCGAACCACTTACTTGCGCCAATAAATCTGTAGATGCCGTAACAGCTTGCGCTAAGTTATCTTGATTGAGATTAAGCTCAATATCACGGGCTACATCAGATAAACTCGTGGCACCAAACTGTGCCGCGTTCGACTTTAAACTATGGGCATGACGAATCGCCGCTTCTTTATCGTTACCAATGGTTGCAATTACTTCATTACCAAGGCGCTCAAATTCACTGCAGCAAAATTCAAGTGTATCTTTAAACTGCTCACCAAGTAACGACTGCATACTTTCTAAAGCAGCCTCATCTATTTGTACTTCTGTCATATTTTAAGCCCTTCTAAACATTCCGTGTCATTTTATAATTAATAGTATTACTGTATATCTATGCGTAAAAAAATCCAACTTTATTACTTTATAAATGTATAATTATCAAAATACACTCGCAATAAAAAGTTTAATTAATGACTCGCCAAGTTTGTGAACGCTGTTTGTTTACGCCCTCTACCTGTATATGCGGGGCCATTAAACGTTTAACAAATAAAGTTAGCGTGGTTATTCTACAACACCCCAGTGAAGAAAAAATAGCGAAAAACACGGCAAAATTGCTTAATTTGAGCCTAACTGACTGCAAAATAATCAAAGGGGAAAATAACACCGACTTTGCCATGCTCAACTCTTTACCTGTTAAGTCCACGGTACTGCTCTACCCTAATGAGCACGCCACCTACTTAGATGATGCAAAACCAAAGCCAGCCTTAAGTAACATTACGCATTTAATCGTGATTGATGGCACCTGGAAAAAAGCCTATAAAATTTTGCAGCTGACCCCGCTACTCACTAAATTTAAAACAGTGAGCTTTAAGCAGTTACCGCAAAACCGTTACGCTATTAGGAAAGCTCCCAGAGCCGACAGTCTCTCTACACTTGAGGCCGTTGCACATAGTTTGTTGTTAATAGAGCAGCTAAACCCTGCTCCGCTTTACAATTTATTAGATGAATTAATACAAAAACAAACCCAACACATGCCCGAACACGTAAAAGCACGTTACTTAAATTAGCCACCATTAAATGTAAATGCGTAATTACCCAAACAGATTAAAACGCGGATTCACTCGTAAAGGGCCAGACTACCGCTTTGACGACCAAGTTGACTTTAGTGATATTAGAGACACCTTTGGCTTTAGATCTATGGTTGTAGGAAAATGGGTGACCAAAGAAGAGCATTTTATTAGTGCAAACTTAATTTACGATGCCCTAGCCGACCTTGCTCAAATATTACATTTACCGCCCAAAGCCATTGGCCTGCGCGGCAAACTAAATTTTGCCTTTGGGCATGGCGGTCAAAAAGGCGTACAAGCGCATTATAACGCAGCTTCACAAACCCTTGCTTTAGCAAAAAACGCCGGCGGTGGCGCATTGGCTCACGAATGGTTTCATGCGTTTGATCATCATATAAGCGAGCATTTATTCAATGCAAAACCTCGCTTTGGTTTTGCCTCAAAGCTGTGGCTTTCAAATACGCCAAATTTATCTCACCCACTTAATAGTGCGCTAAACGATTTTTACAAAAACGTGTTTTTAGATTTTGATGGGGAAGATGCGAATGAATTTGTACAAACGTGCATAAAACACGACCAAGCACACAACATGAATTACATGAGTATGCCTGAGGAATTAGCAGCACGCTGCTTTGAAGCCTGTATAGATGCTCACAGCACTATTCAAAATAGCTTTTTAGTCAGTGGCTTAAAAAGCAGTAATTTAATTTACCCTGATAATGAGCATATTAATAAAGCAAATAAAGCCCTTAATAAGTATTTTGAACTACTAGGTTATGCACTTCATAAATCTCAATAAGCCACAAACTACCTTGTAAACTTTAATTACGTGAAAAATCTTATATTTAATCTATCCTATCCTAAAGCATTAATAATTTTAAATTAAGTAGCAATTAAATGGTAAATACTGATTTTACAAATAAAAAGCATGGCGCTATCTCTTTTGTTTATATTATTCCCTTAACTGTAATTGCAATTTTATCTATCTGTATTCACTTTATGCTTGATGAAGTCATTGAAGCGCAAACCGATACTGGAAAACTCGTAAATGTAAGTGGTCAACAAAGAATGCTTTCGCAACGGGTGAGTATGTTTACTTTAGAGTACTTAATGTATGGTTCGCAGGATTCTAAATTACTGGCCATTAATGCTTTGAACTCTTTAAAAAATAATCATAAATACTTATTAAGTGAGCATTATGGGGCGCAAGTATTAGGCGATGAAAGCCCGCTATCTAACGAGTTGTTAGCAATGTATTTTAAAGAGCCTGTTAATGTCGATAAAAAATTAAGTATGTTTTCAGATAGAGTTGAAGAAGTACTAAAGTTAAAAACACAAACACTTAATTTAGATACAGCGCAAGAAAGCTTTTTTTCTTTAGCAAAAGAGCCGCTTTTAAAAGCGTTTAATACGGTAGTTATGCAGTACGAAAAAGAGAGTGTTGACAGGGTTAAAAGGCTACACACTATTCAAGGCATTGTAATTGTAGTTATTTTATTATCTATATTAGTCGAGTTTTTACTCGTTTATAAAGCTAGAAATAAAAAACATATTTAATATCAGTTTAAGCAACAATGCATATTGGTATAAATTATTAAGCGTTTAAGCTAACAAAAAAAGCTATTTAAACGCTTAATATTTTTATATTGTTATAGGTTATCGTCGCTAATGCGGCTTGCTACCGCACTACTTTGATCTTTATATTTTGCGTCTTTACGAATGTTATAAGGGTTTTCGCAGGGGCCTGAGAGCATTTCAAAACTCATAGCACCAATTTTCATCATTGGGCGCAGCGCCAGTGGCAACTTACCTGAATTGTAAAATTCTAAAACAATATTACCACTCCAACCTGGGTCGATTCTGTGTGCTGTTACATGCACCATTAAACCTAAGCGGGCAAGTGATGAACGACCATCTAACCAGCCTACTATGTCGGCAGGAAGTGTTACTTTTTCATGGGTAATGGCCAATGCCAGCTCACCTGGGTGTAAAAAGAAAGCTTCGCCGTCGGCAAGCTCAATCTCTTCACTCATTATTGATTCCATAGCCTTATTTAACTGATCTTTAGGGCCACTTAAATCTACGTACGCTGCGTTATGTGCGTTAAAGGTTCTAAATTTGTTCCCTAAGCGCAAATCGGCTGTCACACCCGAAATCATTTCGTTAGTCGGCGCAGGTTCAATCACTATGCGGCCATCGCTTAAATATTCTTTAATATGGGTATCTGAGAGTCTCATTTTTTCTTAGTCCTGCGTTATCACTATCTCAACACTGTGTTGGTGCTGCTGATAAAAAAGCGCGCTGGCAATCAGTCTTGCCGCTGCGCTGTATGTGTTGCTAATAGCCGCGCTGGTATCGCTGGCGATTAATTTACCTTGCTCTGAGTATTCACGAATATCTATGGCAAGTGGAATATGGCTTAACACCGGTACGCCGTGTTTATGGGCAAGTTTTTCTGCGCCATCTTTGCCAAACACATGGTTGGCTTCACCGCAGTGGCTACAAATGTAGTGACTCATATTTTCTATAAGCCCAAGCACAGGTACGTTAACTTTATTAAACATTGCAATGCCTTTTTGCGCATCGGCAAGGGCTAAATCTTGCGGTGTCGTCACAATAACAGTGCCGCTGGCAGGCACTTTTTGGCTCATTGTTAGCTGTATATCGCCCGTACCCGGTGGCATATCAACAATTAAGTAATCAAGTTCGCCCCAATCTGTCTCGTTTAATAATTGGTTGAGCGCTCCCGATGCCATTGGCCCTCGCCATACCGTTGCGTCATCACTTGGCACTAAAAAGCCGATTGATTGCGCTTTAATGCCGTTGGCATCAAATGGCTGTAGTAGTTTGTTATCTTTGGTTTGTGGCTCTGCACCCACAAGCCCTAAAAGCATAGGAATAGAAGGCCCGTAAATATCAGCATCTAAAATCCCTACTTTAGCGCCTTCGCTTTTAAGCGCCCCGGCTAAATTAACAGCGGTCGTTGATTTTCCTACCCCCCCTTTACCTGAGGCAATCAGCACAATGTGTTTAATGGCTTTAAATTTTGCAGGCTCTTTTATACTCACCACAGAGTCTATGGTAACCGGTGTATTTATACTTTCACTTACGTGCTGCTCAACTAACGGCATTTCTGATTGAGCCGCAAATGGCAGCGTTATTTTAATGTGTATTGATTTATCGTCATTTTGCGAAATGGTATCAATAAAACTTTCATCAATACCTACGGCAAATGCCGCGCTTCGATACGCCGCTAAGGCAGTAATAATCGGTTGTTTTTGCACCGATTTAGAGGAGAATAGTTTCGACAGTCCAAACATAGCAATTAAATAGCGTTTCTTTGATGAAAAGTGCCACAGAATTATGTAACATTCAGGGCATTAACACCAGTCAATTAACAAAAATCCATAAGCTGCGCGTACCGTTAGTCCAAAGCTTATGGATAAATTAATGATAACCGCCTTTTTTGTAGTAAAAATGGTGGTTTATCCTCAATTCGGAATGATTATGACGCAGCGAAAGATCCTCATTACCAGCGCATTACCTTATGCAAATGGCCCTACTCACTTAGGCCATTTATTGGAATATATTCAAACTGATATTTGGTCACGTTTTCAAAAGCTACAAGGCCACGAAGCTTATTATGTTTGCGCCGACGATGCTCACGGCACGCCAATTATGCTTAATGCGCAAAAGCAAGGGATCACGCCTGAAGAAATGGTTAAAAATGTAAGCATTGAACGCCAGCGCGACTTTGCCGACTTTAACATCAAGTTTGATAAATACCACAGCACCCACAGCTCAGAAAATAAAGAGCTGAGTGAGCTTATTTATAACCGCCTTAATGATGCGGGTCATATTAAAAAGCACACTATTTCACAGTTATTCGACCCTGAAAAAGGCATATTTTTACCAGATCGCTTTGTAACAGGCACTTGCCCAACGTGTAAGTCTGAAAACCAAAATGGCGATAGCTGTGACTCGTGTGGCGCAACTTACAGCCCAACCGAATTAATAAACCCGCGCTCAGTAATGTCAGGTGCTGAGCCAATTTTAAAAGATTCAGAGCATTACTTTTTTGACCTGCCAGCATTTGAAGGCATGCTTAAAGAGTGGCTACACTCTGGCTCTATTCAGCAAGAAATGGCGAATAAGTTAGATGAGTGGTTTACCGATGGCCTGCAACAGTGGGATATTAGCCGCGATGCGCCTTACTTTGGTTTTGAAATTCCAAATGCACCGGGCAAATACTTTTACGTATGGCTAGATGCGCCAATTGGCTACATGGCAAGCTTTAAAAACCTATGTAACGAAAAAGGCCTCGACTTTGATGCATTTTGGGCTGAAGGGTCTGATGCTGAACTTTATCACTTTATTGGTAAAGACATTATTTACTTCCACAGCTTATTTTGGCCAGCCATGCTAGAGGGCGCTAATTTTAGAAAGCCAACTAACGTGTTTGCACATGGCTTTGTAACCGTCAATGGCGAAAAAATGTCTAAATCAAAGGGTACGTTTATAAAAGCACGTACTTACCTTGATAACCTAGACCCAGAGTACTTACGTTATTACTACGCAGCTAAATTAAACAGCGGTATTATTGACCTTGATTTAAACCTAGAAGACTTTGCACAACGTGTAAATTCAGACCTAGTAGGTAAAGTAGTAAACATAGCAAGCCGCTGTGCAGGCTTTATTACTAAAAAGTTTGACGGTAAATTAAGTAGCACAATTATGCAGCCTGAATTACTTGAAGAATTTCAAGCTGCTGCACCGAGCATTACTGCCCACTATGAAAACCGTGAATACAGCCGCGCGATTCGTGAAATTATGGCCCTAGCCGATAAAGCAAACCAATTTATTGATGCCGCAGCGCCATGGGTACTCATTAAAGACGAAGCAAAACAGCAAGAAGCGCACGAAGTGTGCTCGCTTGGCCTTAACTTGTTCCGTGTTTTAATTACCTATTTAAAACCTGTATTACCAGGTATGGCTGCAAACGTAGAAGCCTTTTTAAATGACGACTTAGCATGGGATGGCGTTCAAAATGCACTTGTTGCCCACCCTATCAATAAATTTAAGCCGCTCATGCAACGTGTAGAAATGGATAAAGTGAACAAAATGGTTGATGAATCAAAAGAAAGCCTAGAATCAAAAGTAACAATTGACCCTAATAGCCCACTGGCAAAAGAGCCAATTGCGGATGAAATTGAATTTGATGACTTTGCAAAAGTAGACTTACGTGTTGCTAAAATTGCTAAAGCAGAGCATGTTGAAGGCGCCGACAAGCTACTTAAACTTACGCTGGATTTAGGCGGCGAAACACGCCAAGTGTTTGCTGGTATTAAATCGGCTTACGCACCAGAAGACATTGAAGGCAAACTTACTGTAATGGTTGCAAACCTTAAACCTCGTAAAATGCGCTTTGGGATGTCAGAGGGTATGGTATTAGCTGCAGGCCCTGGCGGTAAAGAAATTTACATTCTTAACCCAGACGATGGCTCAGAGCCAGGCATGCGTGTAATGTAATTTATTACTTATAAAAAAACCGCTGATATTTCAGCGGTTTTTTTTTATGAGAAAAAAACGTTTATACCAATCCATTTAATTAAGTGTGCTATTTTGAGGGTGCAAAAGCGTGTTGATAACTAGACAAAAACTCGCTATTTAGTTATTCAAAATGATCAAAGTGAGAGCTTTGTAACGCGTTTAGCCCCAAAATAATTAAGTATTATTGCCGATTGCTGTTACACGTGTGACTCTGGATTAAATAAAGTGAAGTGACATTATGAGCCAAATTTTAAATGCCAACAGAATAAAAATAAGCAACCAAATAAAGCAACATAAGTTAGTTGCTATACTTCGCTTAAAGCAACAAAGCGATGTAGCCCCTTTAATTAATTGCTTAGTTAATGCAGGCATTAACGCGCTAGAAATCACCTCAAATACACCTGGCTTTGAGCAAGAAATAGCAAAAGCACGCGCTGCTTATAAAAATACACTCATTGGCGCTGGCACAATAATTAACACCGCCCTTGCGCAACAAGCGATTGATGCCGGTGCGCAATTTATAGTTACACCAAATACTAATCAAGCAGTGGTAGAGCTTGCCCACCGCCATGGTTTACCTGTATTAATGGGCGCACTCACCCCTACCGATGTTGCCAATGCAATAGAGTATAACGCCGATATTATTAAGGTTTTTCCGGCAGGCAGTATGGGGGTTAATTACTTTAAAGCGCTAACGGGGCCTTTTTCTGATGTGCCATTAATGCCCGTAGGCGGCATTAATTTAGACAACCTAACACATTGGTTTGCAGCGGGGGCATGCGCAGTGGCGGTAAGTAGCGATTTTAGTAAGCCGGTAAATAACAAACAGCAATACGGCACATTAAGCAAATTGGTGTGCAAATACATATCAGCGGTTGCTCACTTAACAAACTAAATAATACAGCTAAAAGTGAGCTTTTATTAAGGGTAATACAGCTTTAATAACGCTCTTTTAACTACCCAACTTCTTTTTGATTTTAGTTTGCCACTCAAGTGCAAGCTCGGGTAGTTCAAGTGCTGCTAATAATACGCTTTCATAATCTGGGTATTGTTTATCAAAAAAGGCCTGAAACAACGTTTTAACCGAAATGTTATGCTCAGCTTTATGTTCAATAGTCACTGCATCGCCCGTTTTAGCAACACCTTCCTCAAGCACTCTAAAATAAACACCCGTGTGGTAATACTGAGTGAAAAGTTTTAGGCTTTGTTTATTATTAAGTGCAATAGCCAATTTAAAGCACGGCACACGGGGCTGGCTTACCTCAAGCAGTGCAGTACCTATACGAATACGATCGCCTATATGAATATTTTGCTCATCAAGGTCTGAAATTGTGAAATTTTCGCCAAAGGCACCAACTGCTAAATCATCATTTTTTAGGGTGCGCTTCCAATAATCATAATGATTGTGCGAAAACGCATAAACCGCCTTATCAATACCACCGTGATTGACTAAATCAGCTTGTTCATCACCTATTATATTTTGCTTTTCAATAACAACTGGCTCATTGGTTGGTGTTTTAAATATACCGGTTTTAATGGCTTTGCCGTTATGCTCAACCGTTTTTATTTTAGAGATGTTGGTAGAGATTATATGCATTTACTTAATTGCATCCTGTTCGATACTTTGCCATTTATCCAGTGCTTGCTTGTCGCTCTGTTTAAACTCAACCCAGTTTGAGGAGTCTTTAAAATGCTCTTTTTTCCAAAACGTGGCGTGGTTTTTTAAGTAATCCATAATAAACTGTCCGCCTTCAAACGCGGCTTGGCGGTGGCGGCTAGTTACGCCAACAAATACAATTTGCTCACCAAGCGCTAAATAGCCTACTCGATGAATAATACTTATGCGGGCAAGTTGCCAGCGTGTTTGGGCTTGCTCAGCTATCGATTGCAGTAGTTGCTCAGTCATCCCTGGGTAGTGTTCAAGCTCAAGGGCAATTACGTTATCGCCGCTGCTAAATTCTCGCACCAGCCCTGTAAACGTCACTACGGCACCATCACTTTTGTTATTACTGCAAAGTGCGTCATGTTGCTCGCCTACTGAAAAATCCTGCGTTTGTACGTTAATGCTTATACTCATTAGCCACCTGTCACTGGTGGGAAAAAAGCAAGTTCATCCCCTGCTTTTACAAGCTCATCGCTTGATGACATAGTTTGATTAAGCGCACACAATACATCACGCTCTTCAAGCCATGACTGCCAATGCGGGTTTTGCTCAACCAGCATGTTTTTAAACGCTTTAATGCTAAGGGTATGCGCTATCTCAACGGTTAACTTATCGCACTTTAGGCGCTCTTTTAGTTGGCCAAAAAACAGTACGTTTACATGCCCTGCAGCTGCATCAATATCATTTAAATTAGTCTCGCTGCCAGCTACCATGCTTGCCTCCTGCTTTTTGCGTTACACGCATACCGTGTATTTCCATAAGCGGGTCGGCGGCTTTACACATATCAAATAATGTAAGGGTCGCTACAGATACAGCGGTGAGTGCTTCCATTTCAACGCCAGTTTTGCCCGCCAATTTACAGTAGCTAGTAACTTTAATTTGGCTATTTGCTTCATCAAGTTCAAAATCAACGGCTACTTTACTCAGTGCCAGCGGATGACAAAGCGGAATTAAATCAGCGCACTTTTTAGCGCCCTGAATACCTGCAATTCGGGCTACGCCTAGCACGTCACCTTTTTTATTTTGATTAAGCAACACTTGCTCAAAAGCCTGTTTGCTCATTTTAATGTAGGCCTCGGCAGATGCATCGCGCAGAGTAACCTCTTTTAGCGATACATCAACCATATTTGCTTGGCCATTTTCGTCTACGTGGCTCAGCATATTATTGCTCTCGCGATTCGCATTTTTTACCAATAGTAATATGCGGTGCAAAGTTACATGGCTTGTGCATTGAGTCTAACTGATCTTTTATAATACCTGTCCAGGCTGTTTTACATGCGCCTGTAGAGCCAGGCATACAAAAAATAACGGTGTTATTGGCAAGGCCCGCCAACGCACGTGATTGAATAGTTGAGTTACCAATTTCGCCGTACGAAATATGTCTAAATAGCTCTCCAAATCCATCTACGCTTTTATCAAACAACGGTGCAAATGCCTCTGGTGTTGAGTCGCGCTCGGTAAAACCCGTACCCCCGGTGACTAAAATAGCGTGAATGGTGTCATCGGCAATCCACTGCGATGCAACTGCTCGCATTTGGTAAACATCATCTTTAACTATGTCTTTATCCGCTAAGTGATGGCCTGCTTCAGTAAGGGCTTTAATTAAATAATGGCCTGAGGTATCCGTAATTTCATCGCGTGTATCGCTTACTGTCATTACGGCAATGTTTAATGCGATTTGTGACTCAGTTGTGTGGCTCATAGGGTTCTTCTCAATAAATTAGGTTTGTGTTGGTCAAATTGCTCGTTAACAGCTTTAAATTGCGCCGGCGTGTTGGTATTAACAAGTGCATGCGCTTTATTACATTTTAACGTTTGCACCCCAATACTACGGGTAAACTGTTTAATTGATTTATGACTATTTACGTTTATGAGTAATTGTTTTAAATGACGTTTAACGCTTTGGGTGTTACGAATATACAGGGGTAGCGGTTCATTTTCAAAGTGCCACGCATGTATTTGTGGCTGATTTGTTTGAAAGTGGGGATTATCGCTTGCTGCAGATACAATTTGCGATAATAACGTGCAAGTAAGCAACGGCATATCAACAGCGGTGATAAGTATATCTTGCTCTGTCGCCATTAAAGTTGAATAAATCCCGCCAAGTGGGCCAGAACCTGGGTATATATCTGCAATGTATTGCGCAGTAGCACTTTGTACATTACGGCTTATAAGTACATCACTTGCTCCTGCTGCTGTTAATAATTCACATGCATTTTGCAGTAATGTTTTATTTTTTAAAATGAGGTTAGCTTTATCGCTGCCCATTCTGGATGATTGCCCACCAGCGAGTACAACCCCTGTAAACACGGCTTTATTGCTCATTTTAGCCGCCCAACATAGCTAAATGGGTTGTGGCGCCCGTTAAGCGCTTATCAAGCTCATGGCTAATGGTTTTATTGCCCATTGCCGCTTGAATCGCGTTTACAGTGGCTGGCATATCTTGCGCATTTAAATGCGGGCGTAAGTCTATACCTTGCTCGGCAAACAAGCACAAATGTAATTTGCCTAATGACGATACTCTTAATCGGTTACAGCTTTTACAAAAATCTTTACTGTAGGGCATAATTAAGCCAATGCGCCCCTTAAAATCGGGATGACAAAACTCCTCTGCAGGGCCGTTTAATTTACCTCTTACTACCTGTAACCAACCTTGTGCTAAAAGCTCCGTTTTAACACTTTTCCCGCTTAAATGGTTTTGTTCAAAAAAGGTGGCTCCATTACCTGTTTCCATTAATTCGATAAAGCGTACCGTTACTTTTTTATGTTTTACCCAGTCTAAAAAATCCTTCAATTGGTTTTTATTAAACTGCTTAGCCAGCACTGCATTTATTTTTATATCTTTTATACCCAGCTCAATTGCCCGGTCTATCCCTTTTAAAATATGGGTTAGCTTGTCGTGTCCTGTAATTAATTTAAACATACTCGGGTTTAAGCTATCTATACTAATGTTTAGGGCATCTAGGCCAGCGCTGTAAAACTCATCAATTTTATTAAATAAGTTAAAACCATTCGTTGTTATGGCGACTTTTTCTATGCCTGGAGTATTTTTACATTGCTTTATAATGTCGGTTACATCACTGCGTAAACACGGCTCACCGCCTGTAATGCGCACTTTTTTTGTGCCTAATTGCGCAAACGCATTTACTAAGGTGTTTATTTCGCTTTTATTTAAAAAGTTACGCGGGGTATCGCACTGATACCCGTTTGGTAAACAATAGGTGCAACTAAAATTACACACATCGGTAATTGAGAGGCGCAAATAGTTAAACTGCCGACCAAATTGATCATTAAGCATATGCTTCCTTGTTTATTTACATTTCAACTGCAACATTAATACTGTTAGCGTTTTGCGTAGTATGCTGCTTTATTAATTGGCTTAACTGGGTTTTACACGACCCACAGTTAGTGCCGCATTTTAGTTTAGACCCCAATTGTTCTACTGTATTTTCACCACTTTTAATGGCGTTTATAATGGGTTGTTCACGTACTTTAAAGCAACTACATACTTGTGCGCCTTGAGTAAATTCTTCATCAGGCGTGGCATACAACAATGACTGTAATTGGCTAAAGGTTATTAAAGGCTCTGCAAATAAATGATTTATCCACTCAAGTGATATGTCTTTTTGAGCTGGCGAAATAACTGCAACAAACACTAACTGCTCGTTTTGAATACATTGAACATGCATTGCTTTTGCACTGCCCATTGCCGACCACTGCCCTTGTAACCCTGTCAGTGTTTGGCAATAATAAAGTAAGTCATCTTGCGGCTCATTGAGCGCTAACTGGTAGTTAACACAATTACTTGCGTTAACTTTAAGCCAAAAATCACTGGTTATTTTAAGCTCTGTTTTGCTAAAAACTTGCATATACTGAGCAAATTGCGCTTTAACTAAATCAACAGCACCATGCTTACACTCAGCCTGGCCCGAAATAGGGTCTACAACCGATTGATAAAGCCCACTTACCGTAGCGGATGAGGCAAATTGCTTGTTCCAGTGAATAGGCATAAAACACTCACCTTTACGCACGGCATCCGTTATTTTTGCATGAGCTGTAACCTGCCCAGTTTTAGCATTGGCAGTTATTAAATCGTTTGCTTTTATATTTAGTCTGCTGGCATCAATGGGGTTTATTTCAATGTATGGGCGGGTTATATGAGTAGAAAGCGCTGTACTTTTTCCGGTGCGGCTCATTGTATGCCATTGGTCGCGTATTCGCCCTGAGTTCATTACAAAAGGGTAATCGCTTGATGTTTGCTGCACAGGAAGTTTGGGCGTTATAGGTATAAAGCGGGCTTTTTTATCTGCGGTGCTAAATTGTTTATTAACAAAAACCTGCCCATTTTTATATGGCTCATTTTTTAGTACCGGCCACATAACCGGTTTTAAGTTATCGTATTGCTGCTGCGAAAGCCCCACTAAAGCTGATAAATTTAATAGCCTATCACCGTTATTTTCAAAATCAGTCAGCTGTGCCCATTCTTCAAAAATGCCACTGGGGTCTGTAAAGTCAAATCCTTCAAAACCCATTTTTTGGGCAACTAAACACATTATTTGCCAATCGTTTTTAGCCCCCGAAAATGACTCAACTAGCGGGCGCTGCCTCGATATTCTGCGTTCTGAATTAGTCACTGTGCCGTTTTTTTCGCCCCATCCGGTTGATGGGAACGCCACATCAGCAAATTTTAGCGTATCACTTTTGGCAATACAGTCAGACACAACCACCAGCTCACATTGCTCAAGTGCATTTTGTATTGCTGCGTTATTAGGTAGGCTTACCATCGGGTTGGTTGCCATTACCCAAATAGCTTTTATTTTCCCTTTGGCGATTTCATCAAACATATCAATCGCATTACACCCTGCTTTTTTAGCTATTGTTGGCGATTGCCAAAAACGCTGCACTAACTGTTGGTGCGCGTCGTTTTCAATGTCTAAATGCGCTGCTAATTGATTTGCCAAGCCCCCTACTTCACGCCCGCCCATAGCATTAGGCTGCCCAGTTATAGAAAACGGGCCACATCCAGGTTTTAACAATTTACCCGATGCTAAATGCGCATTTATAATGGCATTACACTTATCAACCCCTGAGCTTGATTGGTTAATACCCATTGAATAAAAGCTAATAGCGGTTGGGCTTTTTGCAAATAAGGCGTAAAAGTCACTGACTAGCTGCGCGTCAATATCACAAAAATCACTGACCGCTTTAACACTCCACTTTTTAGCCTCTGCAAGCGCTATTTCAAAGCCGTTTGTATGCGCGTTTATAAATTGCGTATCTAAATAGTTATGTTCACTTAAATAAGTAAGTAAGCCGTTATAAAGTGCGCCGTCGCTGCCTGGTTTTATATTTAAAAAGGTATCGGCAAGTTCGGCTGTATCGGTTTTTCGCGGGTCGATAACCACTACTTTCATGTTTGGATTAAGCTTTTTTGCGCGCTCCATACGCTGGTAAAGCACCGGGTGAGTCCACGCCGCATTTGAGCCAATTAAAATAAGTAGCTCCGTTTGCTCTAAATCGTCGTAGCTACATGGCACAACGTCCTCACCAAACGCACGTTTATAACCGGCAACCGCCGATGACATACACAGCCTTGAGTTTGTATCTATATTGCCTGAGCCTATGTAGCCTTTCATTAATTTATTGGCAACGTAGTAATCTTCAGTCAGTAACTGCCCCGATACATAAAACGCAACCGACTCCGGTCCATGCTCTTTAATAATGGCGTTAAATTTGTTGGCAACGTAATCAGTTGCCGTATCCCAGCTGGCGGGTTCGTTATCAATAAGAGGCGATGTTAAGCGATTATCAGTGCCGATGGTGTCAAGCAAGTGCGTGCCTTTAACACATAAACGGCCAAAATTAGCGGGGTGCTCGCGCGTGCCTTCAAGTTTTGTTGGGGTATTATTTAATAATGAAATATCAACCCCACAGCCTACACCGCAATAAGCGCAGGTGGTTTGTTTAAGCAAAGGTGTGTTTGAACATGTGTTTAATGTTTCCATACTGCTCTCTTATTATTTGTGTTAAGCGCTCTGTGATACTGGCTCATCTACTGAGGTTAGCGTGGCTATTTTATTACTAAGTGCACTGCTAATAACGCTTTGCACTAGTTTTTCGCAGCCTCCACAACCCGTACTTGCTTTAGTGGCTTGCTGCACTTTGTTTAAATCGCTACAACCTTGTATAACCGCTTGTTCAATAGTGTGTTTTGTCACTTTGTGGCACGCACAAATAATGGCATCACGTGGCAAATCATCAGCGTTTAGCTCGCCCGCGTCACCTGCAAGCGGTATTATTAATGACTCTGCGGGCACACTAAGCTCAATGCCATTTAAGTGATACTGCAATAAGTTATCGTAATCACTCGTATCGCCAACCAGTACAGCACCTATGAGCTTATTGCCTTGCTCATTAGTGACTACTTTTTTGTAAATACCGCTTAGTTGATCTTCAAAGTAATAGCTAATTGCGCCTTCACTGCGTGCATGAGCATCACCAATTGAGCCTACTTCAACACCCATTAATTTAAGCTTAGTGCTCATATCGGCACCGCTAAATTCATCAGTATTGTTTGAATAGTTGCTTAAAGGTGTGTTTGAAGCTGTACTTGAAGAAAGCTGCTTTAAAACATGCCCCGCCGCTACTTTTGCCATAGCGTAGCCGGGTGCTACAAGGCCAAAAATAAAGTTATTCCAAAGGGCGCATTCGCCTATGGCGTATATGTTTTTATCACTCGTTTGGCAATGGTTGTTTATTACGATGCCGCCGCGCTCACCTATTTCTAAATTAAACTCACGAGCTAGGTTATCGTATGGGCGAATACCGGCCGAAAATACAATCATGTCTGTTTCTAGGGTTTGCCCCCCTTTAAAGCACATTTTATAACGGCTGTTTTCACCCTCTATAATTTGCTCTGTCGCCACTGATGTATGCACTGTAACGCCCAGCTCGGTAATTTTATTTTTAAGCAATCGACCACCAGCACCATCTATTTGTACGCCCATAAGTTGTGGTGCAAATTCTATTACATGGGTTTGCAAGCCAAGCTGCTTTAACGCGTTGGCTGCTTCAAGCCCTAATAAACCGCCGCCAATTACTACGCCCACTTTGCTGGCATGTGCAGATTTTTTTATGGCGTGTAAATCGTTAATGGTCCTGTAAACTAGGCAATGCTCGCGATCTTTACCTGGAATGGGTGGTACAAATGCAAATGAACCGGTAGCCAATATTAACTTGTCGTATTCAAATGTTTTGCCTTTTGCAGTAGTGACTGTTTTTGCATCGCGGTTTATATCAACCACTTTAGAATGAGTATGAAAGCACACTTGCCAATCTTGATAGGTTTTACTGCAGGTAAGCGCTAAATCATCTTCGGTTTTGCCTTTAAAAAAAGACGAAAGCTGTACGCGGTCATAAGCGAGTCGGTCTTCACCGCTGAGTACGGTAATCTCCATATTTTGAGTATCACCTTGTTGTGATACTAGCTGTTGTACAAAATGATGGCCAACCATTCCATTTCCGACAACTACAACACGCTGCTTGCTTGGCATTAAAATCACCTGTTTGATTTAAAATACACTTAACTTTAGATGGGTACTTTAAATGTATAATTTATTATGTGTTGGTTATAGCAATATGCAAGCCAGATATATAATGAATATATTTCAATAGCTTAACTAAGTTAATGCAGTAAAAAAGAAGTGAAAGCACCACAAGCTGGCGCTATTGCACCAACTTGTAACGCTTTAAATTAAATAACGAGGGTTTAGGTTAAATACTTAAAATTTAGCGCTTACCCATACCCACAGTTTTTGGGTATCGACTTTGCCTGCAGCGCTATCACCTGCTGAATAATCGGCATATTTTGCGCCTACCGCATAGGTTGTATTAATAGGCTTTACGTATTGTACGTTTAGCTCTGTGCCTAAATCATCAACGCCATTGGCGCTATCGTTGGCATCAAAGCTGTGATACGCCAACAGCCATTTACCGCCGTAAGCTTTACCATTTAAACTTACATAAGTGTCATCAAGCCCTTGTGCTGGGGTTGCTAAAAACGTATCGGCCCAGCCATTAAATTTATGCATTGTGGCAAGCGGCGTGGCAAAACCATAATCGCCGTTATCAGAACCCAGTGACTCAATACCAGCTTTTAATATAACGGTTTCAATGCCTAAACCGCCTAAATCTATCCCCCCTTCAAATGCATAGTAATCAGCGTCAAAATCACTCATGCTCGTTGATGCTGATTGCGTGGCGTACTGTGCTTTATAGTAAAATTTAATATCGCTGAGCGTTTTATTACCATTAAAAGAAACGCCATAAATATCTAAACTGTCATTATCTATTGCGTCGTCACTTAATAAATAGCTGTATAAAACCACCTTACCTAAGCTTGTTTTAAAGCTTGCATTGATAAGATGATCGGATGCATCAATATCTTTGCTATCGGCAAATATACGGTTGCGCTTACTTATGTAGCTATAGTGCAAGTTAATATCATTAAAGGTGTAATTTACTGTTGCAGCATCAAAGGTTTGCCTGTCTTGCCTAAAGCCAACGTGGCCTACAAAGCGCTGTCCATCAAGCGCTATTACTTGCCTACCTACTTTAATTGATAAAGCATCTTTTGCGTACTTAACAAAAGCCTGATCTACCTCTGTGGTTTCAGGGTCGGCTATTACTGAGTAATTAGTATTTTTACCCAGCGTATTATTGTAATCGTCTACACCTAATAGGCTTCGGCTATCTTCGACCTCTAATAAAGCAGAAAAGCCATTCATTTCATCCGTTTTATGAGTAAGGCGAGTACGCAGCGTTAAGCTACTGGCATCTTTTAGTGCGTTATCTTGCTCTGCACTTTCATAACGCAGCCTAAAATTAAGGTCGGTTTGCGCTGCAACACTAATAGAAGGCGCAGCAATGCACCCTATCATTAAAATAATAGGTAAGTTATTTTTATAATTTAACATGTTGGTCTCTTAGTTTTTAATTATGAGCACGCACAATAAAATGATAAATAAACACAGCGAAATGCTCTTCCAGAGTAATACTGGATCGCGTTTCATTATTGAAATTTTGTTGGCTGAGCTCTGTAAATGTGGATTAGGTTTACTAATATCTGTTAAAAACTCAGAAAATGCGTGGTATCTGAGCTCTGGTTTTGGCGCAAGTGCTTTCATTAAAGCCTGATCTAACCAAAAGGGTATATCGGCTCGGTACTTGCGAATACTTGTGTATTGCCAGTGGCTGTAATCAATAGGGGTATGACTTGCCGGTAATGTTTTATAAGGCAGCTTCGAGCACAATAACTCATAAGCAATCACCCCAAGCGAAAACATATCGCTTTTAAAATCGGCGTGCAGCGAAATAAGTGTTTCAGGAGCCGTATAATCTATAGTCCCTTGCGGGCAGTCATCGGCTATTTGCTTAACCGACTCATCCATAGCCGCAACACTTACAGTACCGTAATCAATTAACGTAACTTTACCGTGAGCATCTATCATCACGTTATCGAGTTTTAAATCACGATGTACCATATCTAATCGCTGAAAAGCCCTTAGCGCATGCACTATTTGCTCTACAATACTGCGCACTTGAGCTATTTCTAAATAAGGGACGTCGTGCTTATAGTCACTGAGGGTTTGTCCGTCCATGTACTCGCAAATATGATATAAAAATCGGCTTTGCGATTGCGTATTTAAAACCTTCATTACATTAGGATGATTAATACGTTGCCCTACCCACCCTTCGCGTATAAAGCCTTGAAGGTAGTGTATATCGTCTTCAAAATTAACCGAGGGTGCCTTTAATACAACGGGGGGTGCATCAGGTGCTAGTTGTACCAAATAAATGTGCGATCGGCTGCTTTCGTTGATTTTACGAATAACCGTATATCCATCAATTATTTGGCCAACCTCTAATGCGGGTGGTATTTTTCGCTGCGTTAACGATTGATAAAGCTCATCTAGATTTTGCTGTGCAATGCTATTTACCTTCACTAATAAACAACTCACATTATCATCACTGCCTTGTGCTATAGCGCGTGAGGTAATGGCACTTGCTGCCTGCTCTAAGTTGTTATGGGCGTTTATTTCGTTGGCAATTTCACTATAGGGCAATACATCATGCACACCATCGCAAGTCAGTATGTAAATATCGCCGGCTTTTAGGTCAACTTCGTAAACATCAATTTCTTGATGTGACTGCGCGCCTAAAGCACGAGTGAGCGTATCATTTACTTTATGATCCCGCGTTATCGCTTCCATTTGATTATCGCGTAAACGCGTAATGCGAGTATCCCCTAAATGAAATATATACCCCGTAGCTGATTTTAATATAAGCGCCGTAAAGGTGGTCATCCAATCTGCTTGGCGTTGCCCTAAGTGGTTATAGTTGACTGATTGCGAATATAACCACTGATTTAAGCTAGCTAAAACCTTAGAAACCGATTTTTTGACCGCCCAACTGTCGGGTGTATTTAAATACTCATTTATAAAATGAGTAACACTGAGCTGCGATGCTTGTTTGGCATTTTTAGCCGATGAACACCCATCTGCTAAGCACGCAATAGCGCCTTTTGTTTCTTGTTGTTCGTGCTCAGTATTTAAAGCAGCAAACGCATCTTGATTTTCATCTTTTATGCCCGCGGCACTGTGCCCACCAAAAGAAACATCTAGCGTATTATTACGAACTTGAGCGTGTTGGGTTTCATCAAACATGGTTAACGCTGCCTTAAGTCACTGAAATAAGTTCAACAGAGCCATCTTCGTTTACTTCTGTCATGTGCCCATCTGGCTCTTTCATGAAAAATAACGCCCCTAAACCTAACAATGCACTGGCAGCAATAATCATAAAGAAAGTTTGGTAATCCACTAATGAGAGCGCCGTTAAATACACCACCGCGCCAACGTTACCGTAAGCGCCTGTCATACCTGCAATTTGCCCTGTTAAGCGGCGTTTAATAAGTGGCACAGCAGCAAAAACCGCTCCCTCACCAGCTTGCACAAAGAACGAACACGCCATGGCAGCAGCTACAGCAAGCCAAAGTGACCAGCTAGCGTCAACTAAGCCCATAACAAAGTAGCCAACAGCTAACCCTGAGGTAAGGACAATAAGTGTTTTACGACGACCCATTCTATCTGAGATCCAACCACCACCTGGGCGCGAGGCTAAATTCATAAACGCATAAGCAGAGGCCAGTAAACCTGCGTACACCATATCGAGGCCAAATACTTCCATAAAGAATAATGGCAGCATAGATACAACGGCCAGCTCTGAGCCAAAGGTGGTAAAATATAAAATATTAAGTACAGCTACTTGTTTAAATTCGTAGCGGTGTGATTCTGGCACGGGTTGTTTAAAGATATGTCCGTTTATATCAAAGGTTTTATATACCTCGTAGGCGTATAACAGCACTAAAAATGCATAAACGGCTAAAACAAAATTGGCAGAAATTAAATTAGCGCCTGTAGGAGACAACTTCCACGTAAGTAAAGCCAGTGCGCCATACATAGGTAATTTCATAATAAGCAATAATACAAAGTCACTTTTGCTGGTTACTTCCATTGCGCCTACTTTTTTAGGCTTAAAGTACGTCCCCCCTTTTGGTGTATCGGTTACGTTTATGTACCAAATAACACCAAAAATAACGCTAAGTACGCCCGTTAAACCAACGGCATAGCGCCAGCCATCGTCACCGCCAAACATAAGCGCTAATACAGGTAGTAACATGGCAGCGGCAGCAGAGCCAAAATTACCCCAGCCACCATAAATACCTTCTGCTGTACCAAGCTCATTAGCTGGGAACCATTCGCTCACCATACGAATGCCCACTACAAAGCCTGCACCAATAAAGCCTAGTGCAAAACGCGCGATAGCGGCTTGCTCAAATGTGGTGGCCATAGCAAACATAAAACACGGTATGCTACATAAAATAAGTAAAGCGGCATAAACAATACGCGGACCAAACTTATCTGTCAGCATGCCAACAACAACACGCGCGGGAATGGTTAAGGCCACATTTAAAATGAGAAGCGTTTTTACCTGTGCCATAGTTATACCTAGCGAGCCCGCTATTGCCCCTAATAATGGAGCATGGTTAAACCATACAAAAAAAGAGATAAAAAACACCATCCAGCTTAAATGTAGTATTTTCATTTTTCCGCTAAACGATATGAGATTAAACCCAGAACTCGGTTGCATGTTTTTTTCCTTGTAACGATTATTATTTTAAGCAGTGAGTACGACTTTGGTAGTAATAACACTGCGACATTTGTTAAATTAACGTTAACCGCTTTCAGCAATTACTAAGCCAACAATTAATAGGTAGGTTTTTCAGTTACTTATATTTTTGGGAATTAATATTTATTTCGCTTTGCACTATTTAAGCAGCTTTGTTGGGCGTAAACAGTGCAAAGAATTTTTAAGCTTTACTTGCTCTAGGTTTTAACTAATTGGTATTGTTAAAAAAAAATTATGAGAACTCATTAATGCAAAAACCCCCTTTAACGTATCAGCAGCAATTACGCTATTCTCGCCATATTATGCTTCCTCAGCTAGATATAGATGGACAAGAAAAAATATGGCAAAGTCATGCTCTTATTGTGGGGTTAGGTGGATTAGGCTGTCCAGTTGCGCAGTACTTAGCGGCATCGGGCGTAGGTACGTTAACGCTTGTAGATAACGATGTGGTTGATGCAACTAACTTGCAAAGGCAGGTGCTCTATAAACAAAGTGATGTTGGGTGCTTAAAAACCCACAGTGCAAAAAAACAGTTAACTCAGTTAAATGATGAAATAGAGATCCACACTATTGATGAATTTTTAAATGAAAATTCGCACCTTGAACAACTACTTAGCAAAGTAGATGTAGTTATTGACTGCACTGATAACTTAGCAACACGTAATTTGCTCAACAGCGCCTGCTATAACACCCGTACGCCCTTGGTTTCGGGCTCTGCCATAAGGTTAGAGGGACAAGTAGCTTGCTTTACAATGGCGCCTAATAGCCATTGCTACGGGTGTGTGTCACAGCTCTTTGGCGAACAAACTCAAAGCTGTTCAGAGTCAGGCGTGCTCTCGCCTATTGTAGGGCTTATTGGTAGTATTCAAGCGACTGAAGCACTTAAAATTATTGCAGGACTGCCTAGTAAACTCACCGAGCAGCTATTACTTGTAGATGGTTTGAGTATGGAGTTTAACCGTTTTAATATTGTTAAAAATAAGCACTGCCCTGTTTGCAGTGCTTAATTTAGTACATGGTAAATACATGACTGTTTTTTAGATCCTAACTTAGCGTTTCTAGGTTATTTATTGTCAAATAAATCTGCTCGCCTAGGCTTACAGCACTTTGCTGCCATTGCCTTTTAGACACCGCGCAATACAGTAATTGCGTATCTACGTTAACTGTCAGTAGCCATTGCTCATCAAGCTGCTGGGCATTTTCAAGCATACCTATTAGCACGTTTGCACTGCTCTCGTTAATTGGTTTTACTTTGCTGTAGGTTATTTGGCTGCTTTCTATAATTAACTTATGGTTTTGTTTTACCAGCGAAGGCACTGCATATAAATGCTGTTGGCTATTACTAAGAGTAAGCTGGTAAAGACCAAATGCATCATTAAATTCAGGCTTACTATAACTAAGTATACTAAGTGGCGTTTGGCTCTTATTTGCATAAATACTTTGCACCACTTCTTGTGTTGCACCGCACTGGAGCACGTTGCCTTTCGCTATATGAAGTAATGTATCGCTGCAATAAAGTAGCTCTTTTAAAGAGTGGCTGACAATAATAAATTTAATACCATGGGATTTATTTAGTTGTTGAACAGCCCCCAACATAGTAAAACGCGTTGACCAATCTAAGGCGCTAAATGGCTCATCAAGTAAAACAACAGATTGCCCACTTAGTAGTGTTCTTGCAAAAATTACGCGCTGGCGCTCCCCGCCCGAAAGCCCCGACACATCACGATTTAGTAATGGGTTTAGTGCTAATAAATCAATTACCTGATCAGGCGTTAGGTTATTACTTTTATTTTTACAATGCTTGTGAGTAAACAGTAAATTACCCATTACATTTAAATGTGGAAATAACGGGCACGACTGCAGCTGTAAAGTAAGTAGGCGTTTATCTGGCTTTAAATGGGTAATATTATGATTATTTATACACACATTTTGCGCTGTCGTAAGCCCTGCTATCGCCTGTAATAAGCTCGATTTGCCAGAGCCCGAAGGGCCAAACACCCCTAAAATATCAAATTGATTTATAGCTAAATCAACATGTAATTCAAAATCGTCCAAACGTTGATGGCATTGTATTTTAAGCACGATTAGCAGCTCCGTTTATCACGGTTTTATTAAATTTAAACAACAACACTAAACACGCAAACGAGATTGCTAGTAATACCAACGACAATTGGTGCGCTGCCCCATAATTAAGTGACTCTACATGGTCGTACAATGCAATAGACACCACTTGAGTTTCGCCTTGTATATTGCCACCAATCATTAGCACTAAACCAAATTCCCCCAATGTATGGGCAAAGCCCAGTGCAAAGGCACTGCCTATGCTTGGCTTTAATAGCGGTAACGTTAAATACATAAAACGCTTAAATGGGCTGATCCCCAAGGCAATAGCAGCTTGATTATAAGTAGTATTTATTTGTTTAAAGCCCGCCAGTAACGGCTGCATCACAAAAGGGAGAGAGTAAAATAACGAGCCAATAACCACCCCTTGAAAACTAAACGCGAGCTGCGTACCCGTGAGCCAAAACCAAAACTGGCCAAATGCATGAGTAGGTGAAAACAATACCAATAAATAAAAGCCCATTAGCGTAGGCGGCAGCACCAAAGGCATTGCTATAAGTGCTTCTAATATAGGCTTTAACTTACCTTTATAACTGGCTAGCTGCCATGCAAGCGGAATGCATATAATCAACAAAATAGCAGCCGTTATAAAGGCAAGTTTAATTGTAAGCCACAGCGCTGTTACATCACTTGCTAACATCACTTTCCTTTGCTTTATAACCAAGCTCTAATAATGTTTTTGCGGTTGAGGAGTCATTTAAAAAAGCCATAAATTGTTTAGCTGCCGTTAAATGCTTAGTAGCGCTTATGATAACGCCTTGCTGCGTTATTTCAGGGTATTTTTCAGGTTCGATAAGCGTGTAATTTAAATATTTTTTATTTTTAGTTTTGCGATACGCCGACTTTAACGTAGATAACGCGACCAAGCCTTTAGCGGCATTGCCTGTTTCTACAAATTGAAACGCATGGGTAATATTATTTGCATACACAAATTCATACGGTGTTTTTATATAATTTTTAGCATAATGCGCTGATGATTGACCATATGGCGAAAACCGCGGATTAGCAATGGCTAATTTATTATTAATAACTGAGTTGCTTGGCTGCCACAGCGCTAATAAACCTATCGCATAGGTGGTTAAGCTATTTTTGAGTGCAAAGCCGTCTTTGATCAGTGCGTGTGGGCGTGCAGCGTCGGCTGATAAAAATATATCGTACGGTGCACCGTGCATAATTTGTGAGTGTAATACGCCGCTAGAAGCAGCTGATATTTTAATATTAATATTTTTCAGGGCTGGGTTAGTTACCAGCGTTTGCAGCACAGGTTTAAAATTGCTCGCAACGGCTATATGCAGCGTTTCTTTTGCGTTAAGAGGATTGCTAAATACCACTAACAGTAATAACAAATAACCACACCATGTATTGTAAAGCTTTAACATTATAAGTATTGTTTTAAAAATCAGACACATTATAAAAAACAATATATATGAACGATGTATGCAATGCACCTGGTTTATTACCAGTAGAAACCGCAATTAGTAACATGCTAAGCGCTATTAACTTTAATAAAGCAGCAGAAACCATTTCAATAATGCAAAGTGTTGGCCGTGTTTTAGCAAGCGATATTAAATCCAATATAAATGTGCCTGCTCACGATAATTCGGCAATGGATGGCTATGCACTTTGCCTAAGCGAAGGGCTAACAACTTATCAGCAAGTAGGCAGTGTATTTGCTGGGCAAACCTTTAAAAACACCTTAACACCTGGGCAATGCGTTAGAATTATGACCGGCGCTGCCCTGCCCCCTGGCGCTAATGCGGTAGTTATGCAAGAAAACGCCAGCGTAGATAACGACAAAATAACATTTACTGGTCATATTGAGCTCAATAATAATGTGCGCTTTGCAGGTGAAGACATTGCAAAAAATAGTGTTGTTTTTAAAGCAGGCAGAAAACTAAAAGCGGTAGATGTAGGCTTACTTGCCTCTATTGGTATTAACCAAGTAAGTGTATATGAAACACTAAAGGTCGCGGTTTTTTCTACAGGGGATGAACTTATAGAGCCTGGCAATGCGCTTCCAGCAGGAGCTATTTATGAAAGTAATCGCGCTGTTATATTAAGCGAGCTTAATGATAACAATATAGAAGTGATTGATTTTGGCATAATTGCCGATGATAAAACGCTCATTAAAAACACATTTTTAAAAGCAAACGAGCAAGCCGACGCCGTAATAAGCTCTGGTGGTGTATCGGTTGGCGAAGCCGATTTTACTAAAGAAGTATTAAATGAAATTGGCGATATCCATTTTTGGAAAATTGCCATGAAGCCGGGCAAACCCTTTGCTTTTGGTAAATTACCTAACAGCTACTTTTTTGGGTTACCAGGTAACCCCGTATCGGCAGCCGTTACGCTTGAGCGACTTGTAAAGCCAGCCCTTACAAAGCTTTCAGGAAATGAACATACTGCTAAGTTACGTTTAAAAGCAATCACCACAGCGCTGATTAAAAAGCGCCCCGGCCGTACCGACTTTCAACGTGGTATTGCCAGTACCGACGAAAACAATAACCTACTGGTAACGCCTATAAATAAGCAAGGTTCGGGGGTACTCTCATCGCTTAGCCACGCAAATTGCCTTATTGTGGTGCCCGCCGAAAGTGGCAATATTGCAAAAGACGAAACCGTAGAAATAGAGCTACTATAACTTATGCCAATTTGCTTAGTTAGGTAGTATATAAGCACGAGTAATAAAAAAGCCCAGCAAGTATGGGCAACTTGCTGGGCTTAAGTTTAGGTTTAAACCGCTATTAAAATAACGACTCAAAATCACCATTAGGAAATAATACCCCAGGAATACCACGTACTGCGGTTACATCCGCAATTTTTGTATCGCCTAAGTACAAGCCACCGCTGTAGTTGCTGCCAGCTTGTTTTACATCAAGCCAGCGACCGTTTTCACCTTTTGCAGTTAAGCTAATATTGCTATTTACTTCTCTAATGCGTAAATCTAAAGCTTTTTGCTTTACGCTAATAAATACATCACTACTGGTAAGCTGCGATAAATCAATAACATCACCTACATACGCTAAGCTAAAGTCACTCGCACCACCTAATGGCAGAGCCAGTTCTAGGCCAAACATTAAATCATCGTTTTCCTCACCCGTCAGTGGCGAAGCTTCTAATGCTGTAATATGAAAAGGCGTAGTTTGAATATCACTTTGATATTGGCCAGCAAAATCAAAGGCAGATAAAGACGTAACTTCCTGTGCAAACGCAGTAACAAATCGATTTAAATCTAATGATACCTCACCAGTAAGCTCGCCTGATTGCTTAGCAATAACTACGTCAGTGGTAATATTAGCAATGCCTGTTTGTGCATCGGGTAATAATTCACTTTGCTCACTTATCCCATCAAATTCCACCAGCAGTTCACTTACATCAACATCTAAGCGCGTATCGCCATTAATAACAGAAGCGCTCATTACCCCTTCTATTTTATCACCAAGTACACCGCTTATTCTAAATGTGGGGATAGACATGTCTATATTTACTGGGAGGCCATCATAGGTACCGGTAATTAGCCATTCGTAGGGTGAGGTTGAATAGCTAATATCAAGATTACGTAACGTGTACTGCCCTTCGCTCGCAGATACTTCTGCAAGTGGAGAGTAATTAATAAGTACCTCATTAATTACCTCTGCAAGCACGGTAATAGTTTGCTGCGTATCATCATCAAGTGCGCTTTCTAGTTGTTCAAGCTTCGCGTCTAAATCATCAACGTAGGTTGTGTCCTGTAAGCGAATAACACCTAGCGCATCTCTTATATTTTCGAGTAATTCGCGTGACTCTAATGCTTGCTCAGTTTCAACTTTTTGTTGCCAATTGGTATAACTAGCCACGCTCGCAATAGTTTGCTTAACCTGCCCAGCTACACTTTGAATTAAACCATTACCTTGTTCACTGTAAAGGTTATCTGCGATGTATTGATCAGCTAAACTGCTGTAAGTTTGCCAAGCACTTGTATCATCCTGCTGGGTGATAAAATCATCAAATGCAGTGGCTAAATCAAATCCTTCAACAGACACACCAGCGACGATAGCGCTATACGTAAATGCATTAGCAACGATTTCTGCCTCTAGTGTATTACTCAAGCTACTATGTGTAAGCTGATAAAAAGGACTCGCAGATAAACTTGCAAGGGTTGCGTCAACATTTGCATTCGTAATTGCGGTGCTCAATGGCGAGAAAAACACCTCATTAACGCCTGGCGCAACATAGGCACGGGCAGCATAGTTTAAATTAACGCCAGTTATCTCTTCAAAATCAATTAAACGGTTTTCGTTTATATCGTTTACATCACCGCGAAGCGTTCTGCCACAGCCTGTAAAGCGTGGGCACGGCAAGGCGCTATCGTCAGGTATAAATTCAAATGTATAAAAATTAAGAGGCGATACACTCACGCTGGCGGTATTTATGTTTTCGACCGCGACAGACTCAACCACATTGCCTTGGCTGTCTAATTGATTAAGCGTACCTTTGGCTGATTGCCACTGAGGTACATAAAAGTTTACGGTAGAGGTAGATGCTACGCTTATTTCAACCGCTTCGTCACTACTGTCATTTGAAGAGCCACCGCAGCCACTAAGCGCTAGAGCAACTGACAAAGGTAAAAGTTTTTTTAACATCTTCATTCCTTAAAACTTAATGTTCATGTACCAATTTACATTCGCATAATAAGCTTTATCTAAGTCTAAACTGTCGGTTTGTAAATTAAGACCAAAGTACTCGTTTTCAATACCGACTAAAAACGCCTCACTTTTTGTTTCATAGCCAGCTTGTACCTTCCAATGATCCCAAAAATGAATACGCCCTTTTAGCTGACTAAATGTATCTTCGTCGTACTGCTTGATTGTAAGCGCCGTTGAATATCGGCGGTTGATTTGATAATCGGCAAAGGCGGTAATACGCATTTCCATATCAAGTGTGTGCGACTGGGTATTACCAAAAGCAGATGTTTGAAGAGAAACAGTCGGAGTAGAGGTAACATTACCACTTTCATCTTCACTGAAAGGGATTTCTGTTGTTTGCCCTTTTACCGCGCCGGTATCATCAAAGTCAGTTTTATAAAGCAGATCTTTTACACTTAGCCCTACTTTTAAATCGTCATTTACTTGCCAATCAGCAAAAATATCTAAGCTATAGCCTAGGCCTTTAGGATTTTGCGAGGGAGTAAATTTTTTAAATAAAATATCTTTCGAAAAATTATAATCAGCAGTAATGCTGCCTTCTACATCGTCACTAAACACTCGCCCATCTACTGAGGCATCTTGAAAATGTGTACTGGCAAAAACAGACACTTTCGGTGTAATAGTTAGCGCGTTTTTATCTAAAAATTTAAAATCGTATGAAACAAACACCCCATTAGAGGTCACTTGCTTAGCATCTAGCTGATACGTGTAAAATCGCTCTTCAAAGGGTAAATCGTTTTTTTCTAAATAAGTATAAAGTGCAGTATCGGGATCAAAATTAAGTACGTAGTCATAACGGCTCTGCAAACCAACTTTAAAATTGTTGTAACCCACGCCAATCTCAAAAATATTATAAGTAAATGCACTGTCGCCAGACTTAATAGGCTCGTCAAAATCATCTACAAATGCTTGTACTGGCTGTGCCTCAGTGTAAATTTCGGCGTCAAAGTGAGTAAATATTTGAAATTGATTATTTGCAGAAGCTAGAGGTGAAAATAGAGCAGTTGAAAATCCTAACAAGAGAATTTTTTTTTTCATAATTTAATCGCTTTCTATAAAAAAAGGGAAAAGCACACAGCTTTTCCCTTTTATAGTTTAAGTATTAGTTAGATGAGTCAATTAAAGTCACATCTGTGTATTCAATTACTTCATCATCAATGTAAGTAATTGAAACACCATTTGTTACCTTAGTTGCTGTACCAAAGGTCATCATCATGCCATCGTACATAGCTTTAACATCGCCCATGTAACCAGCTGATTCAGTACCCGACATAGACAGCGTGTAACCCATAGCTGCGTCACCGTTAACTTTAATTTCAAGCATGGTCATGTCTTCATCACCACTGCTATCCACTTCAGACATAACGCTAAAGTCTAAGTCGCCAGACATACCTGCTAGTTCTAGCATAGCCATGTCTGTCTCTTCCATGCCGCTTAAGTTTAGCGTACCCATAAAGTCTGAGTCGCCGTCCTCAATTTCAACACGGTTCCACGCCTGTGCCATAGTTAGTTCAGCATCGTCAACCGTATCTGCATTTACAGCACCGTCAAACGTAAATACTAAACACGAATCAATTTGTGTAGAGTCAGTAATTGTACCATCAGCAAATGCTTGACACTCTTCAAGTGCATCTGCGGCTACATCGCCTGTAACAAGCTCAACAGTTGCATCGCTTTCAGTGGTTAGCATACCGCCCCAAGCAACAACCAATTGGTTATCTTGATACGCAGCAGACGCTGTGATCATGCTACCTGTAGTCGAGTTTGTAAGCATTAGCGTTAAATCATCTAAGCTGTAGTCGTATGCCCACTCAGGATGCGTTGTTGAAGTACCTTCACCAGAGTTACCCATATCGGCAAGCTCTTCAAATACATCAAATAACACTTCAGCTGTGTCGTAAAGTGCATCACCACCGGTACTTGTTAATACCGTCATCGTAGAAAGTGACTCTGATGTTTCTTTAACAGATGCCGTTGCAACCGCAAGCTCTGCTTCTGCTTGAAGGCTAAGCGCAGTTACAAGTTGCTCGTTTGCAAGTTCAGCCTGAGTTTCAGCAGCTTCGGCCATCATTTCTGCACTTTCAACTAAATCAGCAGCTTCAGCCATATCAGCTTCAGTTACTGCTACAGCTTCATATTCAGTTGCTGCTTCTAGTGCTTGTTCAATCGCAAGCTCTAGTGCATCTACAGCAGCAGAAAAATCTGACGCAGCCGTTACCGCAGCATCAATTAATTCAACAGTTGCTTGTGCATCGTCACCCGAGTCAACAGCAGCTTGCGCATCAGCAAGTGCACTTGTTGAAGCGGCTTCTGCTGTATCTGCAGCGGCTTTCTTTTCATCTGCAACATCTGCAGTATTCAAAGCAATTTCTTTAGCGGCTTCTACTTCAATTTCGTATTCAGTAATAGCGGCTTCTGCATCAAGCACTAACTGCGCAAGTGCTGCATCGTATGTGCTTACGTTTTCTACTTCTTCTAAAGCAGCGTCTTGTAAATCAATTGCAGTATCTAGTATGCCTTGGTAGTCAGAGCTTTGAGCTACTAATAGAGTCGCTGTGCTAACATAGCCTTGTGCTTGCACATAAACCTTGTTTGTTGCCGTTGCTAAATCCGCTGCTTCAGCTTCATTTTCAAGTGCAGCTACAGCCGCAACAAATTCAATTGCAGTAGCTGCGTCAGTTACGGCATCACCCATTTCTTCAACATCAGCAAGCATTTCTTCAGCAGTATCTATAGATGTTTGAAGAGCAGAAAGTTCAGTAGAAGATGCATCAATTTGCGCTGATAACGCAACTGCTAAATCTGCAAAAAAGTCATCGCCTGCAACACACTCATCGCCAGAACAACCCAGCTCTTCTAGAGCTTCTTGCACAGTACCTGCAAGTTCTGCCAGCTCTGAATCGGTTGCCGCACCGTTTTTAACTGCGTTGTCTTTTGCTTCTTTTGCTTTAGCTGCAATACCCGCAGAATTTTCTGCAAATGCATTAATCTCAGCAGCTGATGCATTAGGGTTATTTGCTAAGTAGGCTGCTTCTAATGCAGTTTTAATTGCATCTTCATCACCCGTTGCAATAGCTACAAACACGCTTGCAGTACTAGAAACGGCTGTTTGTAATGTTGCTGCAATATCAGTTGTACTTAAAGTACCTGCTGCAATACCAGCTTTAATGCTCGCTATAGTATCAGAAATTGATGGTAAACCTTGAATCGAAGATGACAACTGCGCAATCATCAACACGCCTTGTGAAAGGCTTTCTTCGCCGTCTACATCACTTAAATCTACTGCGCCACCGCTTGATAGGTCACCAATAAGCGCTGATAATAGTACCGCTGCATCTGGTCCTAAAACTTGGATCACTGTATTTAAACTTGTTGATGCAATAGCATCAGCGTCAACTTCACCTTCGGCTTCAAGTAGGGCTTGAGCAACCAGCGTAGTTAAAAAAGTTACATTCGCTTTAAACGAACGTGCTACGTTTGCATCGCCTGCTACGCCGCTCGAATCAGATGAGTCGGCTTCTGCTGCAGCTACATATTTAACAACAGAAAGCTCTAAGTCGGCTTTGTACCATTCACCAAACTCAATGTTAGTATCACCATCGTTTACATCATCTGCTTCTGGCGCTTCATCGTAAGTACCACAACCTACGTAAGCATCACAACGTAAGAAGCTATCATCTCCTTCTTCAGCAGTAGTCACTGTAATATATACAGGGCCTGTAAAGTCATCTTCAAGGTAAATGCTGTAGCTACCATTATCGCCGGTTACTAGCGCATCGGGGTTACCTGCTATTTTGCTAGCTTCTACTGCCGCATCTGCCGCATCTTGAGAAGTTGCTTCGCCGGTAAACGTTTCAGCTTCTGCTGATGCTTCTAATCTAAATGCAACTGGAACACTTTGCCCTGTTTCATCAAGTGTCATCACGCTAACAACGGCACCTTTCATTGCACCTTTAACAGCTTTACCTGTTATTTCTACGTTAAATTGAGCGTCATCAGATGATGTAACAGATTCAACTGGAGGAACGTAAGTGTTTCTATCGTTGTCTGAACCACAACCCGCTAAACCTAGGGTAAGTGCAACAGATGCTGCAATTGGGGTAATTTTATTCATACGCTGTGCCATTTATTTCTCCTTGATAGCCTGCAATGAGTATCAGAAATTATTTTATAAAATATACGCGTGAAAGTTTACAAAAAAACATAAACAGACACACAATAACAACCTTTGTTACTTATTAATTAAAGTAACATTAAGCAATGAGTTTTTGCTACATTTTTATGCGCTATAAGTACAAGTTTTTACCTAAATTTAAACGACGCTTCTTCATAGGCTTTACTATTTTTCAATAACATATGTTAAAACCATTAAGAAGCATCGCTCTGACGTACCATATATCCACTATATTAAGTGAATATTACATTTAATTTAGTTTGTTAATAATATTCTTCAAGTAATTGCGACAGATACGCTAAAAAAAACGCCCGCCAAGGCTAATATAATGAAAAAGGATGAGGTTGAGTGGTGTTTTGAAATGAAATATATAAACAGAATGTTTATTTAGCTGTGTATTAAAATTAAACGTTTAACAGTCATTAACGAGCAATATGCGCCGTTAATGACTCAATATAAAACGTTAAAATCAGCTTATTGCAAAGCCCTAACTACGCCCTCCATAAGCACACGAGCACTGCGGCTCATACTTGCTTTGGTAACTTGCCAATCTCCAGCTATTTTTTTAGCTTCTGCGCCTACTTTTAGCGTGCCAGACGGGTGGCCAAAGTTAACTTCGTTTAATGTCCCGCCACCTGCGGCCACATTAACAAGCGTACCGTCAATAGCGGCGGCTGCGCCAATAGCGACTGCGGCTGTGCCCATCATAGCGTGATGAAGCTTGCCCATAGACATAGCACGTACTAATAAATCAATTGTTGTAGCTTCAATAAACTTACCACTTGACGCGTTATAATCTAATGGCGCTGCCACAAAGGCTACTTTTGGTGTGTGTTGGCGTGTTTGCGCTTCATTAATATTAGCTATTAACCCCATTTTGACTGCGCCATAGGCACGAATAGTTTCAAGTTTTTTAAGTGCGTCAGTATCGTTATTAATATCGCTTTGCAGCTCAGTGCCACTATAGCCAATATCCTCGGCATTAATAAATACAGTAGGAATACCCGCGTTTATCATGGTGGCTTTTAAAGTACCAACGCCTGGTACTTCTAAGTCATCTACTACATTGCCTGTAGGGAATAACGCCCCTTCACCATCGGCGGGGCTTAAAAACTCTAGCTTTACCTCGGCAGCAGCAAAGGTCACGCCATCAAGTTCAAAATCGCCAGTTTCTTGCACTTCGCCATTGGTGATAGGCACATGAACTAAAATGCTTTTTTTAATATTAGCCTGCCATACACGCACCACGGCTACACCGTTATCGGGTACTGTGCTTTTATCAACTAAGCCGTTCGTTATAGCAAACGCACCTACTGCGCTGGTTAAATTACCGCAATTGCCGCTCCAGTCTATAAAAGGTTTATCTATTGCCACTTGACCAAATAAATAATCCACATCGTGGTTAGGTTGCTCGCTTTTATTTAAAATAACCGTTTTACTAGTACTTGAAGTTGCACCGCCCATGCCATCGGTTTGTTTGCAATATGGGTCGGGGCTACCAATTATGCGTAACAGTAAATTGTCGCGCGCCTCACCTGCCACTTGGGCAGGTTTGGGTAAGTCGGTTAACTTAAAAAATACACCTTTACTGGTGCCGCCGCGCATATAAGTTGCTGGCACTTTAATTTGTGGTTTAAACATAATGCACGCCCCTTATGCTGATTGCGTAGCTTCTAAAAAGTCTTGCGCAAAGCGCTGTAATACACCACCAGCGGCATAAATAGAAAGTTCTTCTTGGGTATCCAATCTGCATTTCATAGGTACTGTTAGTACCTCACCGTTTTTACGTGTAATCACTAAATCAAGCGTTGCACCTGGTGTTGGCTCACCTTTTACATCAAAGCTTTCGCTGCCATCAATGTTAAGCGTTTTACGGGTAGTGCCCGGTTTAAATTCAAGCGGTAAAACACCCATACCAATTAAGTTAGTACGGTGAATACGCTCAAAGCCCTCTGCAGCTATAACCTCAACGCCTGCAAGCCTTACCCCTTTTGCAGCCCAATCACGCGATGAGCCTTGACCATAATCGGCGCCGGCTACAATAATGAGTGGTTGTTTACGCTGCATATAAGCTTCGATTGCTTCCCACATACGTGTGTTAGTACCTTGTGGCTCTAATCGTGCGTATGAACCTTGTTTAACTTCGCCGTTTTCATCACGCACCATTTCGTTTAACAATTTAGGGTTTGCAAATGTAGCGCGCTGCGCTGTTAAGTGATCGCCTCGGTGCGTTGCGTAAGAGTTAAAATCCTCTTCAGGTACATTCATCTTAGTTAAGTATTCACCTGCAGCACTGCTTGCCATAATTGCGTTTGATGGCGATAAATGATCCGTTGTAATGTTATCGCCAAGTACAGCAAGTGCGCGCATGCCGGTCATGGTTCGCTCACCTGCAAGGGCACCTTCCCAGTATGGCGGGCGGCGAATATAGGTACTTTGCTCGCGCCAGTTGTATAGCGGGTCGTTGTCTTCACCGTAATCTACGGTTAAATCGAACATAGGTTCGTACACTTTTTTAAATTGCTCTGGCTTTACGCTTTGTTTGATTACTTCATCTATTTCTTCATCGCTTGGCCATAAGTCTTTTAGCGTTATATCGTTACCATTTTGATCTTTCCCTAGTACACCTTTTTCAATATCAAAACGAATAGTGCCGGCAATAGCGTAAGCCACCACTAATGGCGGTGACGCTAAAAAGGCTTGCTTAGCATACGGATGTATACGCCCATCAAAGTTACGGTTGCCCGAAAGTACCGCTGTTGCGTATAAGTCGCGATCTATCACTTCTTGTTGAATTACAGGGTCAAGCGCGCCACTCATGCCGTTACAGGTAGTGCATGCAAAACCCACAATACCAAAGCCAAGTTTTTCAAGTTCAGGGAGTAATTTTGCTTCTTCTAGGTATGATTGCACCGCTTTTGAACCCGGTGCTAATGATGTTTTAACCCAGGGTTTGCGCATTAACCCTTTGGCATTTGCGTTACGTGCAAGTAAGCCCGCAGCAATTACGTTGCGCGGGTTACTAGTGTTAGTACAACTGGTAATAGCAGCAATAATACAGGCGCCATCTGGTATTAAGCCTTCTTCGTTTTCAACCTTGCCTGATATACCTTCTTTTGCTAAATCGCTGGTGGATACACGACGGTGTGGGTTTGAAGGCCCAGCAATATTACGTCCAACACTCGATAAATCAAATTTAAGCACGCGCTCATATTTTGCGGTTTTTAAACTATCGCTCCAAAGGCCAGCCGTTTTAGCGTAGTTTTCTACAAGGGCTATTTGCTCTTCATCACGCCCTGTTAAACGCAAATAATCAATTGTTTTATCGTCTATATAAAACATGGCTGCAGTGGCACCAAATTCTGGTGTCATGTTTGAAATCGTTGCTCTGTCGCCAAGGGTGAGTGCATCAGCGCCTTCGCCGTAAAATTCTAAATAGGTCGATACAACACGCTGAGCGCGTAAAAATTCGGTAATGGCCAGCACTATGTCGGTTGCAGTAATGCCTGGCTGACGAGTACCTGTAAGCTCAACTCCTACTATATCAGGCAGGCGCATGTACGAGGCACGGCCAAGCATTACGCTTTCGGCTTCAAGCCCACCAACACCTACAGCAATTACGCCAAGTGCATCAACATGCGGTGTGTGGCTGTCGGTGCCAACTAAGGTATCGGGGAATGCAATGCCATCGCGTTTTTGAATAACAGGCGACATTTTTTCAAGGTTAATTTGATGCATAATGCCGTTACCAGGCGGAATAACATCAATATTTTTAAAGGCGGTTTTAGTCCAGCTTATAAAATGAAAACGGTCATCGTTGCGTCTATCTTCTATTGCACGGTTTTTTTCAAATGCGTCAGGGTCAAAGCCTGCGTGCTCAACCGCTAAAGAGTGATCAACAATTAGCTGTGTTGGCACAACCGGGTTTACTTTAGCCGGATCCCCACCTTTTGCGGCTATTGCGTCGCGCAGGCCTGCTAAATCAACTAAAGCAGTTTGGCCTAAAATATCGTGGCACACTACGCGCGCCGGATACCACGGAAAGTCTAAATCTTGCTTACGCTCAATAAGCTGATTAAGCGCATCGGTTAGCATATCAGGCTCACAGCGGCGCACTAAGTTTTCGGCAAGTACGCGTGATGTGTAAGGCAATGTGGCATAAGCACCAGGCTTTATTGCATCAACGGCTTCTTGCGTATCGTAGTAATCCACATTTGAGCCGGGCAATGGTTTTCGGTATTGGGTGTTATTAATTATGGTCATAATATCTGTTCGCTAATAGGTGACGGGAAATAAAAGGCAAGAGGTGAGCGTATTGCTCACCCTATACCAATCCGCTTAATTAAGTATTGTTACGGATTGGTATTATGTGTAACTAATTAGCCTCTTGATTCAATTGGCGTGTAGCTGCGCGCCTCTGGTCCTGTGTAATCTGCACTTGGGCGAATAATACGGTTATTAGCACGCTGCTCTTTAACATGTGCAGTCCAGCCGGTAACCCGGCTCATCACAAATATTGGCGTAAATAACTTAGTTGGGATCCCCATAAAGTGGTACGCCGATGCATGGAAAAAATCAGCATTACAAAACAGTTTTTTCTCGCGCCACATAACTTCTTCACACCTAACCGACACTGGGTAAAGCACATCATCGCCCACCTCTTTAGCTAGTTTTTCAGAGAACTTTTTAATAATAACGTTACGTGGGTCTGACTCACGGTAAATAGCGTGTCCAAAGCCCATTATTTTATCCTTGCGCTCTAGCATACCCATAATTTCTTGCTCAGCGTGATCTGCACTTGTAAAGCCCTGAATCATATCCATAGCGGCTTCGTTTGCACCACCATGTAGTGGCCCACGTAGCGTACCAATAGCGCCCGTTACACAAGAATGAATATCAGAAAGCGTTGATGCACACACACGCCCCGTAAAGGTAGAGGCATTAAATTCATGCTCTGCGTATAAAATTAGCGACACGTTCATTACTTGCGCAAAAAGCTCGCTCGGTGCTTTGTCGTGTAATAGGGTTAAAAAGTGCGCGCCCACTGAGTCGTCATCAGTTTGTGTTTCAATACGTACGCCATCGTGAGTAAAGCGGTACCAGTAACAAATAATACTTGGGAACACTGCAACCATGCGGTCAATCGCATCGTTTGCTTGGCTAAAATCAAGCTCCATTTCTAGGTTACCCAGCATTGAGCAACCGGTACGCATAACATCCATTGGATGCGCGTCTTTAGGAATATTTTCAAGCACGGTTTTTAGTGCATCTGGCAGGCCGCGTAAGCTTTTTAATTTAGCTTTATACTCGGCTAGTTCATTGGCTGTTGGTAGCTCGCCGCGTGAAAGTAAAAAAGACACTTCCTCAAACTGTGCTTTTTCGGCAAGTTCGCTAATATCGTACCCACAATACGTTAAACCTGAGCCTGTTTGCCCTACCGTACATAATGCTGTTTCCCCTGCTACTTGGCCGCGTAAGCCTGCTCCGCCTAATGCTTTATCTACCATGATCTTCTCCTATCTAAATTTGTGTGTGTTATCTATTTTAATAGTTATTATTTGTCAGATTTTGATGAAAAAAGGTTATCGAGTTTGTTTTCGTATGTGTGGTAATCTAAAAAATCGTAAAGCTCGGCGCGTGTTTGCATGTTCTCAATTTCGCTTTGCTGCGAGCCTTCATTTAAAATGGCAGAGTACACATTAAGCGCGGCTTTATTCATTGCTCTAAAGGCGCTAAGTGGATAAAGCACCATTTCAACACCTACTTCACTTAACTGCTCTTTGGTGTAAATAGGCGTTTGGCCAAACTCTGTAATATTAGCTAAAATTGGTACATCAATCGCCTTTGCAAATGCTTGGTAATCGGCAAGGTCGTGCACGGCTTCTGCAAAAATAGCGTCTGCGCCCGCTTCAACACACGCAGCTGCACGGTCAATCGCCGCGCTTAAACCCTCTTTTTGAAACGCATCGGTACGCGCCATAATGTAAAAATCACTATCGGTTTTTGCATCAACTGCGGCTTTAATGCGGTCAACCATTTCACCTTGGCTTACAATTTCTTTATTAGGGCGATGACCGCAACGCTTTTGTGCCACTTGGTCTTCAATATGAAAACCCGCTGCGCCTGCTTTGGTCATTTCTTTAACGGTACGCGCAATATTAAACGCCCCGCCCCAGCCTGTATCGGCATCTACCAGTAGTGGCAAATCGCTGGCACCGGTAATACGGCGAATATCTTCAAGTACATTATCAAGGCTGGTCATGCCTAAATCGGGCATACCAAAAGAGGCATTAGCCACACCGGCACCTGAGAGATAAATAGCTTGGTGGCCCATTTTTTCAGCCATCATGGCTGTGTATGCATTAATAGTACCCACCACTTGTAATGGGCGGTTATTCGCAATGGCCTGTTTAAATTTTAATCCTGCTGACATTATTTTCTCCTCACTTTGAACGGTTGCTACATGGAGTAACTTATATTTTTAATCTGACATTGTGACTGTTTAACTGTTATTAGCTTTAGCTTTTAGAAGTTTTTGTTTATGACAAATACCAATCTGTATGTGTATGAGGTCTATTTAACGCTAAGAAAATCGTTCTGTAACTAGGCAATAATTTTTATGTTTAGTGGTTCTAAATAAAAAATTCTTAACGACGTTATAGAGCGATTTAATCAGTTAAATTGTTCGAATACTCATATTGATTGGTATACATCAAATTTGGTTTGAATATTTGCTTGCGATGCACTGATGTGTCGTTTCATCAGCATTTCAGCAAGTTCACCATCGTGGTTTTCTATCGCGTTAATAATGGCTAAGTGCTCGTCAAACGCTTTTGATACGCGCGGCCCTACCATGCCCATTTGTACACGGTACATACGTATTAATTGGTAAAGCTCGTTACATAACAAATGGATTAAATGGGCGTTTTTGCTGCCTTTAATAATGCGATAGTGAAAGTCTAAATCGCCCGCTTCTTGATAGTACGACTCACCCTCTTTAACACGCTGAGTTTGCAAATGTTGGTTAAGTAATTGCTTTAAGCCTTTAACCTCATCGGCTGCCATATTGTCGGCAGCAAGCCTACATGCTAAGCCTTCAAGCGAGCTGCGTACTTGGTATACTTCAATTAAACGCTCTGCGGTTAGCGCCACTACTCGGCAACCTACATTGGCTTTACGCTCCACTAAGTAACAGCTTTCTAAGCGATTAAGCGCTTCTCTAAGCGTCGCACGGCTTACACCGTAGCGCTTTGCAAGCTCAGGCTCCGATATTTTGCTGCCCTGCTGTATGCTGCCCTCTACTATTTCACGGCGCATATCAACAAACACTTGATCAGATGTTGTAGTAATAGGTGTATCGTTTAAAAAAGGTTGCGTCATGGCTTTATAAATAAATTGTCGACAATTGATGGGTTAACTATGTGCTTAATAAAAAAACATGTCAACCCCACCTAAGGTAAAATGAGTAAAAAACACACTCATTGTCGACACTGTTAATCTAAAGTCGTATAAAGTTGCTTTAAAATTAAACTAAAAACATAATGTGTCGACACACCAATAAATTATAAAGCCGCTATTTAACACTGAAATAGTGCGTTAAAAGTGCTAATATCGCGCTTTATTTTTTAATGTACGAGCCAACGCGTGAACGCCAACACTTTTATTCCTGAGCATTTTATTGACGACGTAAAAACCTATTTACCTGCGCACCTCAATTTAGACGACTTTATAAACGCGTGCCGTCGCCCTCTCAGAAAATCTATTCGTGTAAATACATTAAAAATTAGTGTTGCTGAATTTAAACACCGTGCAGAGCAAAAAAACTGGCAACTTACACCCATACCTTGGTGTAGTGAGGGTTTTTGGCTAGAACGCCCAAGCGATGAAGAGCAAAACTTAGCATTAGGCAATACCGACTTACATTTAAGCGGCGCTATGTACGTGCAAGAGGCAAGCTCAATGCTGCCGCCTATGGCACTAAAACAAAGTATTGAAAGCTCAGATTTACAAGATAATTACGTACTTGATATGGCATCAGCGCCTGGCTCTAAAACTTCGCAACTTGCCGCAATAATGAATAACCAAGGCGTACTTGTTGCCAACGAGCTTTCGTCATCACGCTTAAAAGTACTTAGCGCTACGCTTAAGCGTATGGGCGTTGGTAACTGTGCGCTTTCGCATTTTGATGGCGTCATATTTGGTAATTATATGTTTGAATGCTTTGATAGCATTTTGCTCGATGCCCCCTGCTCTGGCGAAGGTACCGTACGTAAAGATGCCGACGCACTTAAAAACTGGTCAATAGAATCAAATATAGAAATTGCTCAAGTTCAAAAAGATTTAATTAAAAGCGCTTTTTACGCATTAAAACCAGGCGGTACGCTGGTGTATTCAACCTGTACGCTTACCCCGCTCGAAAACCAACAAGTATGCAACTACCTACTGAATGAATTTGGCGACTATATTGAGCCGCAATCGCTAAGTGATTTATTTAAAGGGGCAGAAAAAGCCACAACCGCCGAGGGCTATTTACATGTGTGGCCGCAAACATTCGACAGTGAAGGCTTTTTTATCGCTAAGTTTAAAAAACTCGCAAGCTGCAATAACCCAACCCAAAGCGTGAAAAAAGGTGCGTTTCCGTTTAACGAGTTTGATAAAAAACAAACCACTTCTTTTATGAGCGAGCTTAAAAAACAGTTTGGCTTAAATGCGCTTCCAGGTAAGTTAATGCAGCGCGATAAAGAACTGTGGTTATTCCCTGACGGGTTTGCAGCCGTTCAAAACAAAATAAAATACGCACGTTTAGGTATTCAACTAGGTATTATTCATAAAAACGGCGTAAGGCTAACTCACGAGTTTGCTACCGTGTTTGGGAATGAATGCAAAAGCAATACGTATGCTTTAACAAACGAGCAAGCAAACGACTACTTTAATGGTAAAGATATACGCCTAGAAGACGTTACAAAAGCCAGCGGCGAAGTAGTACTAACCTTATGTGGCTGCCCTATTGGGCTGGGTAAATGGCAAAAAAATAAGATCAAAAACTCTTTGCCACGCGATCTTGTGCAAAATACCCAGTTAATAAGCTGGGCATAAAGCACTCAATACAAAGGGTAACCTGTGCACAATATTATTAAGTCTTTGTTATCATTTGCGGTTAATAAATAAACAAAAGTTAGAGTTTTGCAAATTAGTTAACTACACTTAGAGGTACTTTCTTCTTCTCCCTAAGAATTGCGAAAGTGTATTTAGTTAGCGCAAGGCTCAACTAAGAGCCATTTGTAGCCCAGAGCTGATAGTGGCTCTGGGCGTTTTACTGCTCTTCTAAATCAAACTCGGTGGTGTGGCCGTCGCCGTGGATTAGTTGATAACGCGCTAAATCTCCTTGCTCCAGTGTAATTAAGCTAATGGCAGAGTCGCTTACTAGGTACTTTTGGCCTTCACCTTTGGTTTGGTGTTTATCTACTTCCATGTGCCAGCGTTTGGTGAAAAAGTTAAGCGGGCTTTTGGGGCCGTATAATATTGAGTCTAGCTTATCGAGTACATTAATTAGCTTACGCGGAAATTCATTTTTAATACCACTGGCGGTGAGCTGCCATATTCTATTTGGGTGATCGCCAAAACGCTTTTGCACCGAAAAACAAAAAGAATAATGCACATCACCCGATAAAATAAGCGTTTCATTGGGTGTGTCTGTACGCCTAAAGGTATCAAGCAGTTTTTTGGCCGAGCCTTCGTGTGCCATCCAGTTTTCTACATCAACCATAAGTGGCTGCCCGCACATATTAAACGCGGCTTGAATTGCTTCTATTGATTTAACACCAAACACTGGCGCTGGCGATACAATAATTACTTTGCTGTGGCTCAGCAGGCTTTCCTCAAGCTCTGTTAAGCGCTCCCAATCAAGTAAGCCTGAGGGTTCATTAAAGTTACTTTCGTTACGCCAGCGGTGTGTACGGGTATCAAGCACAACTACTTTAGGCGTGGTGGTAAGCTCATAATGCCAATAGTTAAATTCGTTCAGAGGCTTATCAAAGGCTTTAAACTGCCAACTATTGTTGGCGCTACGGCTTTGTTTAAACTCATCTATAAGCTCGCCGGTTTTATGTAGCGCATCATTGCCCAGCCCTTGAAATAGCCAATAACTTATCAGCCCATTATTAATGATGCGTTTACTACTTGGGTTTTGATTTATAGCTTGCTCCCACCCTGCTGTTAAGTTCCAATCATCGGTAACATCGTGATCGTCAAACATCATCAAGGTAGATACATTAGCAAATAAACGCTCTACGCTGTTTAAGCCTTTCGCGTAGTTAATTAAGGCCTTTTTTTCGGCGTTAAAAATGGTGTTATTTTTTTCATTGCCTTGTGTGTAATGGCTATTTTTAATATCAACGCATTGCCACGCGGCGGCACTAAAGTTAAGTAAATACAGCGCTATAAATTCTTCAAAGTGAATTAAGTGATTATGCGCTTTTACGCTAGAAAAATGAGGCTCGTCTTTTTTTAGCCAGTACCCAACGCCCAATTTTGAACGTTTTTGCCATGGCGTTTTTGGTAAGTAATGATGGCGGTTAAAAAGCTGCTCATTTATATCTGCTGGTAAATTGAGCTCAAGCGGTTGCTCTTTATAAATACCCAATACATCTATTAGCTGATGAATAGCCAGTAGCATAGGGCCGGCAACATCATCGGCGTAAACTTGGTCTCCGCTAAGGAGTAAAAGCTGTGCGCCCTGCAGTTTATTACTGCGCTGGGTGTTTTGCCATTCACTTGCTGATACTAAGCTGTCTTTTGCGGGGTGATGTGCGTTGCGACACGAGCCATGTAAAATATGCGTAAGCTTATTGGCAATTGCAAATGAAGGCGCCGTTTGCCCTTCAAAGCACCATGGAGTTAAGTCAATCTTTTGCTCGTTAATATGCAGTGTATACGCTAATAATGTGTCGAGCGGAAACTGGCTATCAACGGGTTTTATAATTATAAAGTGCAGGTAAAGGTATTTACCTAATGCAATGCTTTGCTGCTCGCTGTAGCTTTGATGGTTTTCAAGTGTGATTTGGCAATTACCAGGGCGTGAAGTAGCAAACTGTATACATATACCACTTTGCTCAGCTCGGCGCACCATAGGCCCCATTAATAAAAGTGGGAGTTGCGCCGATTGAGTAGTCATGTGTTAGCCTTTCGCTGCTAATTTAAAAAGTGAATAAAAGTTATCAGTCGTTGCCTTTGCAAGCTCGTTAAAGCTAATACCTTTAAGCTCACTAATATAGTAGGCAACATCTTCTACATACGCAGGCTGATTTGTTTTTCCACGGTACGGCACAGGTGCTAAATAAGGCGAGTCTGTTTCGATGAGTAATCTATCGAGTGGGATTTGTTTTACAACTTCCTTAAGCTCTACGGCATTTTTAAAGGTAACAATGCCTGAAATAGAGATATAAAATCCCATATCAATCGCTTTTTTAGCCATATCCCAATCTTCGGTAAAACAATGCAGTACGCCACCGCAGTTTTCTGCTTTGTGCTCACGCATTAAGTTAATAGTATCGGCTCTGGCATCACGGGTATGAATAATCAGTGGCTTTTGTAATTCGTTTGCCACTTCAATATGGCCAACAAAACTGGCTTGTTGTACTGCGTGCGTGTCTTTCGAATAATAGTAATCTAGGCCTGTTTCGCCAATCGCGACTACTTTTTCATGCGATGCTAAATCAATGAGTTGCTGTTTATTAAGGGCATCTTTTTGATCAAGCGGATGCACGCCACACGATGCCGATACATCGTCGTAATGTTTAATTTTTTCAAGCATACTTGGGAATTGATCAAGCGTTACACTTACACATAAAAAGTGCTCTACTTGCTTTGCGCGGGCGTTGTCGAGTACTTGATCTAGGTTTAAATCTAATTTGTCAAAATCAAGACGATCTAAATGGCAATGAGAATCTACAATCACTATACGGCCTGTATGGTTTTGGGTGTTAAATTATACTAACCTGCAAAAATACTTAGTTATACCAATTTGCAATAATACCTAATCATTTTGCGGAGCTAATCTCATTTACGACTGCATGGATGCAGAAGGTAGAGCAATGCAGGAGCAATTGTCGAGCACAACTAAATAGCGAATTTTTTGCCAAGCTATCAACACGTTTTTTCAGCCTTAAAGTAAATCACTTAAGTAAGCGAATGGGTATTAAACGAATTGATATAAGCAAGTTAGTATTGCAAGTTAACGAGGGTTAAGCGCTCGCTAACTGGCTGCTTTATGCATATTACTATTAAGCAAATGCGTTTAAAACTACATGGTATATGTAGGATTACCTGAGTTTAACATAGTGCCTAATAGCTTTTCGATTTTAGCGTTTAAATTTGTTTTATCATCTAAAAAGCTAATGCCTATACCTGGTGGGTTAGAGCTTTGTGCGCCTTGTGGTGTTATCCAGGCAACTTTACCCGTTACCACGTCATCTTCTAGCGCATCAGGTAAAGTCACTCTAAGCGCTAAAGAGTAGCCGATTTCGTAACGCATATTGGTACGTACAAATAGGCCGCCTTTTTTTAAATAAGGCATGTAGCAGCGATAAAGTTCGTCAAGGTTATCTACATCAACTAAAAGCTCTTGCATATGTATTCCTATTAAATGTTACGCAGGGCATGCGCTAAACGCGACACTGCTAGAGGTAAATTTAGCCCGAGTACCTCTGTGCTATTTTGTAAAAATTCATTCAACGCTTGCTGAGCACTTTGGTACGCGTCAAAACTTAAACCCATTATAAGCTGCTGTTTTAATTGCTCGCTTAAAAATAATGTAAAAATGCGTATTAGCTCAGGTTGTTTGTTTATAATATTTACAAGCGGACTAAAATTATGGCTTTGTTTAAACTCAGTTGCAAATTTATATAAAGTATCAATGTGTTGCAGCTGCTCTTGCGCTTGCCACTGTTTAATTAAAAGTGGTTGCGTATAAAATAAAGGCAGCCACACATAGTCACTAATATTTAAATCGGCTAACCAGGTTTTAGCCGCTTCTGGGTTTGCAACTTTAATATCTGTTTTAGCACAGCGGCTTAAAATGGTGGCAGGTAACTGCGCAGTGTGGCTTGTGGTTAAAATTAAAAAACGGCTATTACTGGGCTCTTCTAAGGTTTTTAATAACGCGTTTGCTGCTGCCGTGGTCATTTTTTCGCAGTTTTCAATAATGGCCACTTTATTGCCATTTTGCGCAGCGGAGTGGTTCATAAAATCGCTTATCGCACGAATATCGTCAACACCAATGCTTTGCCCTTCAACTTGCGTTAGCCGTTTATCAGGGTGGTTACCCGCAAGTGTTAATGAGCAACTTTTACACTGCCCGCACGGGGCTAACTTGCTACCTTCGTTTTGCATGTGGGTATTAATATTTTGACATAATAAGCTATTAGCTAATTGCTCGCTTAGCTCAAACTTACCAACGCCTTTTGGCCCGCATAACAACTGTGCATGATGAAAACGCTGCGCTTTATAACTTTGCGCAAGCTGTTGTTCTACGTTATTAAGCCATGGCAATGCCATGTTATTTTAACCCTTCAAAAAAAGTGCGTAGTACATTGGTTATATCGCGGTGTACTTTATCAATACTTTGGTTGGCATCTACGGTTTTTATTGAGCTATCGTCATTTGCCAGCTCAACATAACGCATGCGCGTGCGCTGAAAAAACTCAATGGCTTCTTGCTCAATTCTATCAAGCTCTCCACGGCCTTTAGCACGCTCAAGGCCTATTACGGGGTCTATGTCTAGGTATATGGTTAAATCAGGTTTTAACCCTTTTAATACCATAGACGACAAAGACGATAAGGTATTAGCGCTTATGCCGCGCCCGCCACCTTGATACGCTTGAGATGATAAATCGTGGCGATCTGCTAATACCCACTGCCCTTTATCAAGCGCCGGATTAATTACATTATGCATAAGCTGCGAGCGAGCTGCGTACATAATAAGTAGTTCGGTTTCAAAGGCTATGTCTTCTTCATGCTCGGCTTTTACTAAAGTACGTAAAGACTCGGCAAGGGGTGTACCACCTGGCTCGCGTACGTTAATAAAGTCTATTTGTTTTTTATTTAAAAAGTCTTGGCATAACGAAATAGCCGTTGATTTACCTGCGCCTTCAAGGCCTTCAATAACAATAAATTTTGGTTTCATATAAAGTTTAATTCGTTTTATTTAATATATACGTTTTAACTGCCGCGTTGTGTTGCTTTAACGTGGTTGAAAATTGGTGACTGCCATCGCCCTTCGCCACAAAATAAACATACTGTGTTTTAGGCGGATTAAGCGCTGCTAAAATAGCCGCTTTTGAGGGCATGGCAATGGGTGTTGGCGGCAGCCCTTTAATGCGATACGTATTATAGGGTGTGTAATCGCGTAAATCTTTTCGTTTAATGTCACCGTCAAAACTCTCTCCTAGGCCATATATTACGGTGGGATCGGTTTGTAGGCGCATATTTGCGTTTAATCTATTTATAAAAACGGCGGCTATTAATGGGCGCTCGCTGGCAAGGCCTGTTTCTTTTTCGATAATAGAGGCCATGATCAGTGCATCATATGCGTTTTTATACGGTAGGTTTTCTGCACGTTGTGGCCATGCTTGCTCAAGTGTTTGCTGCATTTTAACGGCCGCACGTTTTAATAAACTACTGGCAGTATCACCGCTGTGATAATGATATGTATCTGGAAACAGCCACCCTTCTAAATGGCCTTTTTCACCTACTATTTGCTGCGCCAGTTGCTCTGTATTTAAGTTATTAGTTAAATGCGGCGCACTACTAATGGCTGCTATCACTTCGCGTAAGTTTTGCCCTTCGATAATAGTAAAGCTAAAACTGATTTGCTCACCGTTGTTTATTTTTTTTATATTATTAATAACGCTTGTATTCGTTAGCTCGTACAAGCCGGCTTTTAAGTCGGTTAGTGTTGGGTCAAGCTTTGCAATTACTTGGTAACGCCAGCAGCTTTTTAACCAATTATTAGCTTGCCATTGTTTACATAGCTGGTTAAAGCCCATGCCTTTTTTAACTTCAAACTGGGTAGGCGTTGTTATATTTAGCGGGCTAGTTATTGTTGCTTGTAATTGCTGATACCCTACTAGCGTTGTAACTAAAGCTAACAATAATACCGATAAAATAACTTTTAACACTTAGCCTCCTTGGCTAATAATTCATTTAATAAACACATGCTTTGCTCAACATTAAATGTATGTTGTTCTATACGATTAACGGGCACAGCGCCCATTAAGCTATTACAAATAAATACAGCACTAGCTTGGGTTAATTCATTTAGGCTTACTTGCTTAAATTCAACCGCTAATTTATCACATAACGATTGCAGATAAACCCCTTTAATACCGCATTGCTCAAGGCTTGGCGTATATAGCTTATTATCACTAATAGTAAAAATATTAGCTGCCGAGGCTTCAATCACATTGTTTTGATGATCGAGTACTAAAACATCGTCACATTGCTGTTTTGCCATGGCGTTTTTAATCAGCACTTGTTCTAGTCGGTTAAGTGTTTTTAAACCAGCTAATAAAGGTTGGGCTGCTAATTTTATTGGGCTTAGGGCTAAACTCACCCCTGTTTTAGTTAATGCTGGGTAGCTTTGAGGAAACTCTAACACGGTAATTAAAATGGTTAAATGGGTGTGTTGCGGCAATCCATAGCCTCGCCCACCTTCTCCGCGGGTGATCACTATTTTAATCACATTTAATTGGCAGCCAGTAATCGCCTTTGCAATATGTTGCTCAAGCTCAGTAAAGTTAATTGCAGGAAACGCTAAGCGTTTTGCGCATTCTACCAAACGTGCTTTATGGTACTGCCAATGCTCTACCTGCCCAGCAATTACTTTGGCTGTGGTAAAAAAGCCATCACCGTAGTTAAGGCCTCTATCGCGTGTATTAATCGCACTTGTATCATCGGTTGTTATTATTGTTTGCATATTGAATGGCTTGCATAAAAAAAGCCCAGTTAAACAACTGAGCTCTTATAATGTGGTTCGTTGTTAAAAAGGATTATACCTTTTTAAATAGCAACGAGCCATTAGTCCCACCAAAACCAAATGAGTTACACAATGCAAAGTCGAGTTTTGCATCACGTGCAGTGTGGGCTATGTAATCTAAGTCACAGCCTTCATCTGGGTTATCTAGGTTAATGGTGGGCGATACTTTTTGATCGGCCAGCGATAAAATAGAAATAATAGACTCTACAGAACCCGCTGCGCCTAATAGGTGTCCCATCATCGATTTAGACGAGCCTACCATTACATCTTGCGCTGCACTGCCAAAAATAGTTTTAACAGCTTGCGTTTCGGCTTTGTCGCCTGCATTAGTAGATGTACCGTGTGCGTTAATGTAACCAACTTGGTCTGCATTTACTTGTGCATCGTTTAATGCATTTTGCATAGCAAGTGCCGCACCTGCACCGTCTTCCGGTGGCGAGGTCATGTGATACGCATCACCGCTCATACCAAATCCAACAAGCTCAGCATAAATTTTAGCGCCACGGGCTTTAGCGTGTTCATACTCTTCTACTACAACAACACCTGCACCATCAGATAGTACAAAACCATCGCGGTCTTTGTCCCACGGACGCGACGCAGCTTGTGGGTCGTCGTTACGGGTAGAAAGCGCACGTGCAGCATTAAAGCCACCCATACCAATAGGTGTACAGGCTTTTTCTGCGCCACCGGCAACCATCGCATCGGCATCGCCGTAAGCAATCATACGCGCTGCATGGCCAATATTGTGCAGGCCTGTAGTACATGCCGTCACAATAGAAATATTAGGACCACGTAAACCATGCATCATTGATAAATGGCCCGAGATCATATTAATAATGGTTGATGGCACATAAAATGGAGAAAGCTTACGTGGGCCACTGTTAAGCAGCTTTATGTGGTTTTCTTCAATTAGGGTTAATCCACCAATGCCTGAACCTACAGCAACGCCAATACGTGTTGCGTTTTGTTCAGTAACTTCAAGGCCTGAGTCTTGAAAGGCTTGAACACCCGCTGCAATGCCGTACTGAATAAATAAGTCCATTTTTTTAGTATCTTTCGCCGACATGTATGCAGTTGCATCAAAGTCATTTATGAGTCCAGCGAATTTAGTACCAAATTTTGATGTATCAAAGTGGGTTATATTTTGTATACCACTTTTACCATCTAATAAGCCTTGCCAGGTAGATTGCACATCATTACCTAGCGGCGTCAACATTCCTAAGCCAGTTACGACGACTCGACGTTTAGCCACGGTTTGCCTCCAATAAGGGATATTTAAACCAATTGATTAAAATAGTATTACTTTAGTAAGCCGTTTAACTCACTAAGTTTAAATCTATTGGCATTACAAAGGGAATTCATACCCAAGCGACCTCAAAGTGCGAGTCTCAAATTCAACTAAAGATATGCTATTACAAATGAATGCAGTAGAGAGTAAAAGCGGGTGAATTTGAATCATGAACTTTGAGGTGGTTTGGATATATAGATTAAAGGCAGCGAATGCTGCCTTTAATATGCGATTAATTACTCAGCGTGAGCTGATACGTAATCGATTGCAGATTGTACTGTAGTGATCTTTTCAGCTTCTTCATCTGGGATCTCAGTATCAAACTCTTCTTCAAGAGCCATAACTAGTTCAACAGTATCAAGAGAATCTGCACCTAGGTCGTCTACGAAAGAAGCTTCGTTTTTAACTTCTTCTTCTTTAACACCTAGCTGTTCGATGATAATTTTTTTTACGCGTTCTTGGATATCGCTCATTCTTCTTTCCTTTATTAAAAACGCCAATGCGTTATTTTCAGATTGCGGCGTAGTTTACGCCGCATAATTCTCTGATTCAATGATTTGAACATAAATAATTGTCTGGTCAAACCTCTGAGTGTTTGTTTTGTCTTTTATCGCTTATTTTCACAGCGATTTCAAGTATGTTTAAAGCAAGATCATAAAAATTTCAATGTTTTTGAGGTCACTTACTTAAGTTATTTTTAGCATTTGCTTATAACAATGGCGGTTAAACCATGTACATCGCGCCATTTACATGCAAAGTCTCGCCAGATACATACGCAGCCGCGTCAGATGCTAAATAACACACTGCCGCTGCTATTTCGTCAGGCTGACCTAATCGACCTGCTGGTACATTAGCAAGGGTGGCCGCTTTTTGATCTTCTGTTAGCTCATCGGTCATATCAGTTTGAATAAAACCAGGGGCTACTACATTTACTGTAATGCCGCGCGATGCAACTTCGCGTGCAAGCGATTTAGAAAAGCCAATAACACCCGCTTTAGCTGCCGCGTAGTTAGCTTGGCCTGCATTACCCATAGTGCCCACAACTGAGCCAATATTAATAATACGGCCGTTCTTTTTCTTCATCATTGGGCGTAATACCGCTTTAGATAAACGGAAGATAGAGCTTAAGTTAGTGTCGATAATATCGTCCCACTCACCGTCTTTCATACGCATTAATAAATTATCACGGGTAATACCTGCGTTATTTACAAGTACGTCAACATCGCCTAAGTCGGCTTTTATTGCTGCTAATGTAGCCTCAATCGATGCAGGATCGGTTACGTTTAAAGCATAACCCATACCGTTATCACCTAAGTAATCGCTAATTTTAGCCGCGCCTGACTCACTCGTAGCAGTACCTGCTACTTTTGCGCCTTGCGCTACTAAAGTGTTTGCAATTGCTTTACCAATACCACGGCTTGCGCCAGTAATTAGGACAACTTTGCCCTCTAATGAAAATAAATTAGTCATTTTATATTCTCTTATTTTGCAGCGTCGATAGCAGCAGCGTCATTTACTGAGCCACATACCATTGCTTTATCAATTCGTTTTGCAAGTCCAGTTAATACTTTACCTGGGCCAAATTCGTAGCTTTGCGTAATGCCTTGAGCAACTAAAGCCTGTACTGTTTCTGTCCAACGAACTGGGCTGTATAGTTGACGTACCAATGCATCTTTAATTGCATCAGCCGAGCTTTGTGCTTTTACATCAACATTATTAATTACATCACACTTAGGTGTATTAAATGTTAAAGCGGCTAAATCGTTGGCAAGTTTTTCAGCCGCTGGTTTCATTAGTTCACAATGTGAAGGCACGCTCACACTCAGTGGTAAGGCACGTTTTGCGCCGGCATCTTTACACGCTTGTGAAGCTCTATCAACAGCAGCTTTATGCCCTGCAATAACCACTTGCCCTGGTGAGTTATAATTTACCGGTGAAACAACCTCGCCTTGTGCAGACTCTTCACATGCTGTTTTTATTTGCTCATCGCCTAAACCAATAATGGCAGCCATAGAGCCTACGCCCGCAGGCACAGCTTCTTGCATGTATAAGCCACGGTTTTCAACAAGTTTTACCGCTTCACCTAGGCTAATAACCTCACTACATACCAATGCAGAGTATTCACCTAAGCTGTGACCAGCCATAACCACATCCACATCTGGGTTTGCAGCTAACCAGTGGCGGTAAATTGCCACGCTTGCTGTTAATAAAGCAGGTTGAGTGCGGTGAGTTTGATTAAGTTCTTCTTCTGGGCCATTTAGTACAAGCGCTGCTAAATCGTAGCCAAGTGCGCTTGACGCTTCGCTAAAGGTTGCTTTTACAATGTCAGAGCTCTCTAGTAGCTCGCTTAACATGCCAACGCTTTGTGAGCCCTGACCAGGAAATAGAAGTGCAATTTTTTGTGCCATACTTTGCTCTTTTTAATTAAACAAAAATTTAGTGTAACTACGGCACCTAAACGTTATTCGGCCGCCGAGTTTTTAGAATGTGTTTTTTCGAAAATAGCGGCTATTTTATCTGGAAGTTGACGTTCAACCTCTTTTACCGCTTCATCGATTGCTGCTTGAAATGCTTTTGCTGATGCATTTCCATGGCTTTTAACGACAATACCGCGCAATCCTACCAGAGAAGCGCCGTTATACTGGTCGGGGTTCACCCGATTATAGAGTTTTTTTATGATAGGACTTAAAATAAACGCCATGCATTTGTAAATTAAGTGCTTTTCTAAGGCGCTTGTAAACTTTTTCATGATCAGTTTAGCAATGCCTTCGCAGGTTTTTAATGCAACGTTTCCGACAAACCCTTCACACACAATGACATCGGCTTTTCCCGAAAAAATATCACTGCCTTCACTGTAACCCGTGTAATTAATATAAGGGCTTTGCTGCATAAGCTGCGCTGCTTGCTTTATGCCTTCATGGCCTTTTATGTCTTCAGAGCCAATATTAAGTAAACTCACTTTAGGGTTGTCGCAGCCAAGAGCTTGGCCTGCTACTACCGAGCCCATAATGCCAAATTGATAAAGTATTTCTGAATCACAATGCACATTAGCGCCTAAATCAAGCAGATAAACTGGATTTTTTCGCTCTGTAGGAACGGCCGATATTAATGCAGGGCGTTTAACACCAGGCAGCATTTTTAATACGTAATGAGCCATAAAAAATAAAGCGCCGGTGTTACCCGAGCTTACACAGGCTTGTGCTTCACCCGATTTAACTAAATCAAGGGCGACACGCATAGAGGAGTCTTTTTTAGAACGCACAGCTAAAGCGGGTTCGCAGGCATTAGTGACAACTTCGCTGCAATGGCGAATAATTAAACGTGGGTGTGAAAGTGAATCGAGGGATTCTAATTGATTAGTAATTACTTGCTCGTTGCCACATAAAATGAGTGTTAAATTGGCATGAGCATTTACTGCGCAAACGGCAGCGGGGATAGATGAACGGGGGCCATAATCGCCCCCCATCATATCTAACGCTATGGTTAGATTAGTCAGCATAAAGCAATCTCTTAGTTAGAAATTACTTGAACGCCTTTGTAGTAACCGTCAGCAGTTACATGGTGACGACGATGAGTCTCACCTGAAGTTTGGTCAACTGTTAAAGTTGGACCGTTGATCGCATCGTGTGAACGGCGCATGCCGCGTCTTGCACGAGACTTTTTGCTTTTTTGTACAGCCATTAGTCTTCTCCTAAGAATCTTTCTTAAGTTGTTTCAAAATATCAAATGGATTTGGTTTATCATCTTCCGCCTTTAGTACACCAAAGCTAGCAGGCTTTGATGAGTAATTGCACGAAGCTTCGTTGTGTGTAGGCACTAATGGCACTGCTAAAATTAACTCGTCTTCGATTAACTCAAACACGTTAATTTCACCGTTTTCATCAAGCGCTACTTCATCGTAGACTTCAGGAAGATCATCTGACTCAGCATCCAAACCAACAGGCGAATACATAAAGTCTTGATCCAAATCCAACCCTAAATCATCATTACAACGCTGACAAGTTACAGTTACGTGTGTAGACAAATTGCCACTAATCACAACTAAACCTTGCTCATCGGTTTTGCACTGAATTTTTACCGCTATTTCACCTACTTCTTCCTGTACAACACCTCGTAAACGAGCAAGTTTTTCAAGCGGTACAATACCATCGTAAGTTAAACGGTGTTGCGCTGCTTTCCCAGGATGAAGAGTGATGGGAATTTTTACCTTTTGCATAGGGGCTGCATCATATAGATAGTTAATTGGTTAGTCAAAGCAAAAAAGCATTTTTACATGGTTTTTCACGTGTTTTCATTACGGATCTGATTTATCCTAACTCAAACTAATTTTAATTAGGATAATAATTTATGAAGCACCCGCTTATATTAGCGTCAAGCTCGCCATTTAGGCAGTCTTTATTGCAAAAATTTAATCTGCCATTTAGGACTTTTTCGCCTGATATTGACGAAACCGCCATACCAAACGAACCCCCTGAGCAACTTGTTAAGCGCCTAAGCGAGCGTAAAGCGCGTGCCGCTTGCGATCATTTTGTTAAAGGCCTTGCAATCGGCTCCGACCAAGTGGCCGTATTTGATGGGCAAATACTTGGTAAACCTCATAATAAAGAAAACGCCATAAAGCAGCTTTCTTTGTTTAGCGGCCAAACTGTCACGTTTTTAACAGGCCTGTGTGTTTACGATATTGCTAGCGATAAAGCAAAAACGTTAATAGAGCCTTTTGAAGTAGTATTTAGAACACTCACCAAAGAGCAAATAGAAGCCTACTGCGATGCAGAGCAGCCTTATAACTGTGCTGGGAGCTTTAAAAGTGAAGGATTAGGGATATGCTTATTTGAAAAATTAAACGGAGACGATCCTAATAGCTTAATAGGCTTGCCTCTTATTAAACTCAGCCAGCTATTGGCTGAGTTTAATCTCGACATACTCGCCGCTCAACCTTAGCCAAGTAGTATGCGTTGCAGCTGCTGGTAATTATCAACGGTTGCAACGGGGCTAAACTCACTTAACTGCGCTGCACTGTGCACGCCCATGGTAACGCCAATTCTATCTATGTTGGCTGCCTGTGCCATGGCCATATCTATTTTTGTATCCCCAATCATGAGTGCTTCGTCGGCATTTATTGCTAATTCAACTAATAGTTGTTCAAGCATATCGGGGGAAGGTTTAGAGTGCGCTTCATCGCTTGTGCGCGTGGCACTAAAGTAATGCCCTAACTGAGTTTGCTCTAATAAACGCATTAAACCATCACGCCCTTTACCAGTGGCAATCGCTAAAATAACCCCTTGTGCTTTTAACGCACTTAGTACATTTTCTACATTATCAAATACAGGAGTGGCAGTCGTATCAACACGGTATTGCTGTTTATAGCCGTTAACTAATGCGGGATGGTGCGCTACGTCCTCAGGAAATAGCACCTCAATAGCAAGTTCAAGCGACATACCAATAATATTTTTAATTGCAGTGTCGCTCGGCGGCTCAATATTAAGCGCCAGCGCACTGTGACGAATACAATTAACAATTTTGCTAATTGAGTCCATTACAGTGCCATCCCAATCAAAAATAACCAGTTTATATTTTTTTAATACAGCGGTGGTCATTACGCTTTAGCATCTCTTAATTTTAAAATACAACTTTTAAGTGCGTTATCAAGCGGTGCCTCTACACGCATGGTAGTTTCGTTTTTAGGGTGATAAAAGCTTAAATCGTGGGCGTGTAAAAATAAGCGATTTAAGCCTATTTTGCGCATTGATAAATCAAACCCTTGGTCGCCGTATTTATCATCGCATGCAATAGGGTGGCCTTTACACTGTGTATGTACACGAATTTGGTGAGTACGCCCAGTCACAGGTGAGGCTTGCACTAACGAGCACTCGTTAAAACGCTCAAGTACTCTAAATCGAGTATGTGAAGGTTTACCTTCGTTATTGTCTACACGCACCACGCGCTCGCCCGACTTGAGGGTGTTTTTACGCAGCCCTTCAGTTACATTTTTAACCGACGAATCCCACTGCCCTGTTACCAACGCCCAGTAATTTTTTTCCATTGTTTTTTCACGCAGCTGCTCATGCAATGCGGTAAGTACCGAGCGACGCTTTGAAATTAATAAACACCCCGATGTGTCTCTATCAAGCCTATGTACTAGCTCTAAACTGCGCTCATCTGGGCGTAATACGCGTAGTGCTTCTATTAAACCGTAGCTTAAGCCACTGCCGCCATGTACAGCCATGCCCGAGGGCTTGTTAATTACAATAAGGTATTTATCTTCAAAGAGTATTGCGTCTTCTAATTGCTTTACTTTATCAAGCTTTTTAGGCACAAACTCTTCGCGCTCTGCTACTTTAATTGGCGGAATACGCACTACATCATCAAGCTGTAATTTGTAAACTGGCTTAATACGCTTTTTATTAACGCGGACCTCGCCTTTGCGTAAAATTTTATAAACAGCGCTTTTAGGCACCCCTTTTAAATGGGTAATAAGAAAGTTATCAATACGCTGACCTAAATGGTCTTCGTTGATTGTGACAAAAGTTACTTGTAAGCCGGTTTTTTCTGACATTGCCTAATCACTGATTTAAGTAAAATAATTTAGTTGCTAACACGGTTATAATAGTGGGATAATCAGCAGCGCAAATATTTAGTATTTGCAAATAACAACGGTGCTTTTTAACACATTAAAACATTCGTGATGCACATTCTGGGTAGCCGATCATACAGATCCGAGTTAAGTTTTCCAAAGCTTTTATGCCTACTCAGTTAACACGTGCGATCAACTAACAGTAATGCGCGTAATATATTACTGGTTAAGTTTGAACATGAATTTACATTTAATGTAAAAATAAAAGCAATGAACAAATAATTTGTTTGATAGTGACGACGTAAAAACGTTGTTCAGCATTTGCTCACACGTAGTACCGTATAGCAGCTTATTTAGAACTAAAAATCTAGCAAATAAGCGTTTATTAACATTCGGCAGCGAACTTTGCTCGCAAGTACTTAGAAAATACTCATCGTATTTAAGTTACTTAACGAGCCTTACGCGCCTAACATAAACGTACTAAAAAGATTGATATGACAGGCCAACTTCTGGGTAAAACTTGTAAAGAGCGTAAGAGCCGACAGTTTTAGCACCATAAAGAATTTAATAACGTAAGCGTACGTTATTGTTAGCCAGCATTTAAAAAATACTGCATACACATTACAGAGCGTTCCGTTACAGACCCAGTCGTGAGGCTGCACATTCTAAAAAAAGGAACAACTGAACAGGCGAACACGTTTCGTCATGTCAGCGACAAAAAATAAGTAGAGTAACAATATGAAACGTATGCTAATCAATGCAACGCAGCAAGAAGAAATGCGCGTAGCACTGGTTGACGGCCAGCGCCTATATGATTTAGATATAGAAAGCCCAGGTCACGAACAGAAAAAAGCCAATATTTATAAAGGCAAAATCACACGCATTGAACCCTCTTTAGAAGCGGCTTTCGTAGATTACGGCGCCGATCGTCATGGTTTCCTTCCTTTAAAAGAAATTGCTCGTACTTACTTCCCACAAGGTTATACTTTTCATGGTCGCCCAAATATTCGCGACGTGATTAAAGAAGGCCAAGAAGTAATTGTACAAGTTGATAAAGAAGAGCGCGGCCAAAAAGGCGCAGCACTTACTACCTTTATTAGCGTAGCGGGTAGCTACTTAGTGCTAATGCCAAACAACCCTCGTGCTGGCGGTATTTCTCGTCGTATTGAAGGCGATGAGCGTACAGACCTTAAAGAAGCACTTAGCCGATTAGAACTTCCTAAAGGTATGGGCTTAATTGTTCGTACAGCAGGTGTTGGCAAATCGTTTGAAGAATTAAACTACGATTTAAAAGCACTTTTAGTACATTGGGATGCAATTCAACAAGCAGCCGACAGTGCTAAAGCGCCGTTTTTGATTCACCAAGAAAGCAATGTGATTTTCCGCGCTATTCGCGATTATTTACGTCGTGATATTGGTGAAATATTAATTGATAAACCACGTGTATTTGAAGAAGCTAAAGCGCACATTGAGCGTTTTCGCCCTGACTTTATGAGCCGCGTAAAGCTTTATCAAGGCGACACGCCATTGTTTACGCATTACCAAATTGAAAGCCAAATTGAGTCTGCATTCCAACGTGAAGTACGTTTGCCTTCAGGTGGTTCAATTGTAATTGACCCAACAGAAGCGCTTACCTCTATTGATATCAACTCCTCTAAAGCAACAAAAGGCGGAGATATCGAAGAAACAGCACTGAATACTAACTTAGAAGCGGCTGATGAAATTGCCCGTCAATTACGTCTTCGCGACTTAGGTGGCTTAATTGTTATCGACTTTATCGATATGACTCCACCACGCCATCAGCGTGAAGTAGAAAACCGCTTAAAAGATGCCGCTCGTCCAGATCGTGCGCGTGTACAAATTGGTAAAATTTCGCGCTTTGGTTTACTTGAAATGTCGCGCCAGCGTTTGCGCCCTTCACTAGGTGAAGCAAGCCAAGGCCCATGTCCGCGTTGTAGCGGCCAAGGTACTATTCGTTCTAACGAGTCTATCGCCTTGTCTATTTTGCGTTTAATTGAAGAAGAAGCAATTAAAGACAACACAGCACAAGTAAATGCACAAGTGCCTGTAGCAGTTGCCGCTTATTTATTAAACGAGCAGCGCAGAAGCGTTCATCGTATTGAAAAACATCATAAATGTGATGTGGTTATTATTCCTAATCAACACATGGAAACACCGCACTACGAAGTGATGCGTTTACGTAAAGACGAAACACTAGAAACAGTAAGTTACGAGCAAGTTGTTGCACCTGAGCCAGAGTCGTTCGAAATGGCTAAACCAGCAGCTGCGCCTGTTCGTGAAGAGCCGATGCTTAAAGGTGTTGTTATGCCTTCAACGCCAGCGCCACAAGCTAAAGTAGACAAACCAGCAGCGCCTGTTGCTGTACCTAAGGTTGAAGGTGGCCTATTGGCTGCTATTGGTAATTGGTTTAAGTCGTTATTTGCTGGTGAAAGCGAAGAAGAAAAGCAAGCAAAAGAAAAAGCTGAGCAAGAAAAGCAACAGCAAACACGTAATAACAATCGCCGTGGTAACAGTGACAACCGTCGCCGCAATAACAACCAGCGTCGTCGTAATAACTCTCGCTCTAAACCTCGTGGTGAACGTCCTGCTGAAGAAGATGTGAAAACTGAATCTACCGCGAACGAAAGCCAAGAGAAAAACGAGAACCGCAATAAGCGCCGTCGTAATCCTAACTCGCGTAAGCGTAACGATAACCGTAATAACGACAATCGTACCGCCGACAAAGAGCAAGTTAAAACAGACGCAAAAGCGAATGAAACTGAGGCTAAGCAAAGCACTGAGCCTAAAGAGCAAAAGCCAAAAGTTCGCCGTCAACGTCGTAATGTTCGCAAAAAAGTACGTATCCAAGATGAAAATACTGAGCAAGTAAAAGCATCTGATACAACTGAGCAAGCGCAGCAAAGCACTGAAACAGCTAAAGTAGAGCAGCCTAAAGCGCAAGAGCAAGCGCCAGCAGCAAAGCAAACTGCAAATGAGCAAAAGTCAGAGCAAACAAAACCTGCACCTGTGAAAGAGCAAGCGCCTAAAGCACAACCTGAGCAAGAAGAAAAGCCAGTAGCTGCAGCGTCAACTGACGAAGCAAACTCTGAAGATGAGCAAGGGCAAACACGTACGCGTTCACGCCGTTCTCCTCGTCACCTTCGCGCTTCGGGCCAGCGTCGCCGTCGTCCTGAACAAGGTGAAGCTACAGAAGAAAAAGCAGATGAAGCTCCGGCATTTGTGCCAGTAGCAGATCAAGCTGCCGCTGAATATGAGGCAGAGCTAAAAGCAAAAGCTGAACAGCCAACCTCAAACGATGCATCAGAAAATGTTGAGCAAGCGTTAGCTGTAGAAGACTTAGCTAAAGTTGAAGCTGCCCCTAAAGCAGAGCAACCAACAGCCAATGACGATGCAGTACAAACTGTTGACCCTGAAACAGCTGAAGAGCCAGTTGTCGTTACTGAGCAACCAATAACAGCATCTGAGCCTGTGAAATCAGAACCTGAAGTAGCTGAGCAACCAGCAACACCAGAGCCTGTTAAAGCTGAGCCTGAAGTAGCTGAACAACCAGCAACACCAGAGCCTGTTAAAGCAGAGCCCTGAGCAACCAGCAACACCAGAACCTGTTAAAGCAGAGCCTGACGTAGTTGAGCAACCAGCGAAACCTGAGCCTGTTAAAGCAGAGCCTGAAGTAGCTGAGCAACCAGCGAAACCTGAGCCTGTTAAAGCAGAGACTGAAGTAGCTGAGCAAAAAGATGCCAATGCAAAAACGGTTATTAGCAAAGGGGCTGCAAGCGCACCTATGGCTCAACCGACACCAGTTGCTGATAGCGACGTAAAGCATACATCAGTTGCCATGGCACACGATAAACGTGAGTTAGTTCCTGATAGTGGCTTACGCGCAGGGTCAATTAAACCTGCAGGTCGTGCTAGTTCAGACATGACTAAAACAATGAGCGCTGAGTAACCCTTAGCCTCATTAAAAAGCCGCGCTATGTAAAATAGCGCGGCTTTTTTGTTTTAATACCTGTCTTGTCCTGAAATGTGTTTTGTCATTTACCCCTCTTTCGCTTCTCTTTGCGCAATAGATCTGCATTTTTTTTATTAGTAAAAAATTAAAAAAACCAAAACGCTGATTCTCGCGTGAGCAAGCTTCACGCCTACGGGCGAAATTTCATACAGTGAATTTTAAATTGTACACTCAGCTTGTTGGCGTGATGGGCAAAGCCCGTAATAAACGCATATTCACAAAGAGGATAAGAGACGCTGCGCTTTTAGAGTGAGTAATAAAGCTAAACAAGCTAATTTAAAAGGGCTCAGCTAATAAACCATAGCTTGTATTTTCTCATTTGTTCCTCTTTCACTTCTCTTTGTGCAATAGATTTTTAAGTGGCTTTACTACCTAGCAAAAATAAAAAAAGCGCGATATAAATATCGCGCTCTTAAATCGGCTTTTAACTAGATCAAATGAGTTTACTCACTTTCATTTTCCATAAAGCGCTGTAACTGATCTTTTAAGTTTGGTGGAATGCCTTTAATGACCAGTGTATCGGTCGCTTCATTGTAAGTTACGCGCTCACCTAAATGTTTACGCTCAAAACTAACACTAACACCGCCCCCTAAACCCGAAAACTTAACCATACTGGTCACCGTTTTTTTATCGACCGGGAAAGAGTCTTCTAAATCGTAGCTTTGCTCTTTGCAAAAGTTATCAAACGGACTATCGTCACCTTTCGTTAGCGTAGCCGAAAGCTCAGTAACGCTTGCATCTTCACCCGTGGTCACACAATCGTTACAGTAATCAAATACTTGCTTACGTAACTCATCTTTTTCTGATTTATCGAATGATTGCTCCGATAAATAGTCTTCAACGGCATTAAGCATCACTTGGCTTTGTTGTTTAGGGTCTATGCCCTCTTCACAACCTAAAAAGTCTAAGAAAAAGTCTGCTACTTTTCGCCCTGCTCGCCCTTTAATAAAAGAGATATAGCGATTGTCCTCAGCTTGAGTATCCCACGCGGTTAAATCGATACGTGCAGCTAGTTGCATGCGCGATATATCTAAGTGGCGCGACGCTGCTAAATCAAGCTCAGAGGTCATGCTGTAGTGCTCTTTAATATTGATCATAGCTATTAGCATGTAATCAGTAGCCACATACTGATAATGACAAAATACTAAGTAGCCTGTTTCGCTAAAGGCGTATTTATCTAACTCTTCTTTTAAAACAGTAGATGCCTGCTCGGTCATGTGCCAAAAGCCTAACTCGTCATTACGATAGCTTTGCATTGCCGAGGCTACAACACTGTTTTTATCGCCACTAAATGCACAGTAACCTTTACCTGGCTTTGAGTTGTATGCATGATGAAGTTGTTCGATAAAAACAGCGACTTTATCGTTTATCACCATTTCATCGTTTCGTAGGTGAATTTGCGTATCGTCGTCTTTTTTGTCTACATAATGAACGACTAATTTTTTAACGTCTGTTGTCATCTTTGTTTTTCACGCCTCTGGTGTTAAAATACGAGAATATAACTCTTTTATTGAACCAACTGATGCCAATCTTATCAAAATACTCTAATGAAGAAGTAGAACAAATCGTCGATCAGCTTATTGATGTGCTAACGCAACACAATGCGCCGGTTGATTTAAGCCTTATGTGTTTAGGAAATTCTATCACGCATATCCTAAAAGAGCATGTACCTGCAGGGAAAAGACAAGCCGTAACTGAGAACTTTGCAAAAGCACTTGCTCAGTCGGTTAAATAAATTATATGAATTTATCGCAGCACAATCAGTTTTCGTCAAAAGCGAGTCAGTTATTAAGTTGGGGCCACTGGTTCACTTTTGCAAATATTGGTTTAGCGCTTTTTATTAGCCTAAGCTTTTTATTTGCAGATTCACCGCCAACTAGCTTTATGGGTATTACCTATATGTTAGTGACGTGGTTAAGCCATACGAGCTTTATCGCTTTTTTAGCATTTGTGCTGACGGTATTTCCTTTAAGCTTAGTGTTTCCCTACCCTCGACATATTCGAGGTATGGCTGCCGTTATTGCTACGCTTGGGGCGTCTATTTTAACGCTTGATGCGTATGTATACGTTAATTTGGGCTATCATTTAAGCTCTTCTGCGCTACCGGAAATCATTTCCTTACTGTGGCATCGTCTAACTAGCTCGCCTGCCCTTACTACATTGCTAGCCGGGGGGATTGTTTTACTCATTTTAGGCTTCCAATTAGTTGTAAGTAACTATACATGGCAGCACTTAGCGCGTTTAAAACAACTTAAGTTTGCCCGTTTTGCCAGCTCGTTTTTAGTGTTGTGTTTTGCACTTAGCCACAGTATTCACATTTGGGCAGATGCAAATTTAAAGTTTGATATAACGAAGCAAGATAACGTTTTACCGCTGTCGTACCCTACGACCGCTAAAAGCTTATTAGCAAAAAATGATTTGCTCGACATTGAAAGCTATAAACAAGCTCACAATGTAAGAATTAATAACCAAAATATTAATTACCAAATACCTGCGCCAATGCAAAAATGTGAAGATTACACTGCGCAGCAAGTCGATATTTTTGTATTTGATACCAACGAGCAGTTAAAACGCTTCGTTGCCAAGCATAAAAACCTACATAAAACTGATCAGTTTTTACAGCCAACACACCATGGCGATAGCTTGTTTAGTTTAGTGTATGGCTTACCTTCTTTTTATAAAATGGCTATTTTATCAGAGCAAACCTTGCCCGCGTGGCAAAGTCAGCGCAGAAGCATAGAGCTTGCTGGAATTGAAAAGCTAAACTTTATAAACGATCAAGCGCATTCAAACAGCGCAATTAAAATCATTAAAGGTGAAGATAATCCGTCTCCTCGCAGTGACGACACCCATATTTTTGCGTTTAGCTTAGCTAATAATAGCTCGGAAGTAGTTACATCATCGGTGTTATACAGCTCAGATAAGCGAATAGCCAAGGTAGATGGACTTATTCAACCCAGTGATATTATTGCAACCAGTGTAGGCCAATACTTAAACTGTAAGTCTGTGGTTAAACAAACCATGCTAGGTGAAAACCTGTATAAGAAAAAGACGGACACTGGCGTTAATTACTCTCAAGGCGTAGTTATTGCTTACAAAAAAGATAGAATTACGCTAATAGATTCAGACGGTAACTATAAAAATATATCTGCCGCTGAAGGTTTTTCTATTGAGCAAAGCCTCGATATCCCGTTTTTAGTACAAAGTATTAAAAAGCTAAAAACCTACACACAATAGCCCTATCCCTTAACCTAGCTTGCTATAACACCAAGCTAGGTTATATTTACTAAATCATAGTAAACGCTCAGGGATGAAATTAATGCAAAAACACACACTTTTTTTATGCGCAGTAATGGTATGCCCACTTTCTCTGCATGCGCAAAATGCCACAACTTACTATAAATGCGTGACAAAAAACGGCACTATCTTTTCGCAATTCCCTTGTAACGATAACGCTACCGCCTACACAATTAATACTGTATCGGGAATTAATTCTGCACCAGCGCAAGACTACACAAAAGAGCTAAACGCATTAGAGCGCGAACGGATTGTGCTTGACCTGCAAGCTGAGCTGAGAAGTAATACTAATAAATTAGCGATTATAAAACGTAAAAAAGACCGCGCAGAATACAACCAGCAACAGCGCCTCAACCGTATTTTAGATGACGAGGACAAAAAGTTAATTAGCAAAGATATTACCAAGCAATTAAAAATAATAAATAAAGATCATAAAAAGCAAACCACCGAAATTGAAAAGCGCATTAAAAAGTTAGAGAAAAAAATAGCTTCCTACCAATAGCATGGTTTTTGCCATCACACTCAATTATGCTTTAAACTAAAAGTATAAAAACTGAGAATATTTATCTTGGTTTTAAACTTAAAATAACATAACCTTAACAACTATAGAGTTAAAGCTCTAACGTGTATAACACTACAGCACCACTAACATTTATAAATGCTGTACTAAAATCGTTATATACACTTTTTTAAGGAGTGTTTATGCAGCCACGCCACATAGCTGAATTAATCTTAACGGGTTTTAAAAAGCATTATCAGCTGTTTCAAAAAACCACCGCCCAAGCCCCGCTTGCCTTTGCAAAGCGCGATTGGCAGCAAATTAATGAAATTAGTAAACTGCGTATTAGTTACTACGATGACAGAGTAAACGAGACCACTAAAGCATTAAAACAAGCACAGTTAACTGAGCAATTAGATGAGCAGCTTTGGCTTGAAGTAAAAATACTGTACCAACGCTTTTTATGCTTTCATCCTCAAGCTGAACTTGCCGAAACATTTTATAACTCAGTATTTTGCCGTTTGTACCACAGACGCTATTTTCATAACGACTTTATATTTGTACAAGCCACATTAAAAGATGCCCCAGCCATTCCTGTTGAGGCAGAGTACCGCAGCTACTTTCCAGTGGTTGATGGTTTAAAGCCCACAATAAAGCGCATTATTGAGCATTTTGATTTTAAAGCCCCGTTTGTAAATTTAGAGCGGGATATACGTTTGCTCGTAAAGGCATTTTACAAACAAGCACCCGACACTCACCACCAGCCTTGGCAAATGCGCTTTGATATTTTGCACGCGCCTTTTTATCGTAATAAAGCTGCTTACATAGTCGGCCGTGTGGTCTCTCAAAGCGGTGTACAGCCTTTTATTATTGCGGTACTGCACCATGAAGATAAAGGCTTATACCTCGATGCGCTATTAACCAAATCATCGCAAATGCGGGTGATTTTTGGCTTTGCACGGGCTTATTTTATGGTTGAAACCCATGCGCCCTCAGCCATGGTGCGATTTTTAAATCAACTTATGCCTAATAAAACACTCGCTGAGCTTTATAATGCCATTGGGTTTCATAAACAAGGTAAGACAGAGTTTTACCGTGAATTTTTACATCACTTGTCTCACTCAGACGATAACTTTATTATAGCGCCAGGCACACCAGGCATGGTGATGATGGTATTTACACTGCCCTCTTTTGGCTATGTATTTAAAGTAATTAAAGATAAGTTTGGCGAAAGCAAACCGTTTGGCCGTGATACCGTGCTTAAACGCTATCAACTGGTAAAAAGCCACGATCGGGTTGGTCGCATGGCCGATACCATAGAATACTCTAACGTCGTATTTCCTTTGGCACGCTTTGATAGTAATTTACTGGCACAGTTACATAAAACCATTGGCTCATCTATGGTAATTGAAGGCCCGTGGCTTATTATCAAGCATTTATATATTGAAAGGCGCATGACACCGCTTAATTTATTTTTAGAAAACGCCAGCGAAGAAAGTGCTGCCGATGCAATAGAAGAGTATGGCCAAGCACTTAAAGAAATGATTGCGGTAAATATATTCCCAGGCGATATGCTGCTTAAAAACTTTGGGGTAAGCAAACACAAGCGCATTATTTTTTACGACTACGATGAGGTTCAATACCTAACAGATATGAACTTTAGGGCCTTACCTAAGGCCAAAAGCTATGATGATTACTTAACTGATGAACAAAGTTACTCAGTTGCGCCGCAAGATGTTTTTCCTGAGCAACTTTGTACCTTTGTTATGCCAAACCCAAAGTACAAACAGTTTTTGCTCAGTACACACCCCGAGCTTGTTGATGTTAGTTTTTGGAAGCAAGCTCAGCAAAATATAAAAAAGGGTCATGTTAGTCACATATACCCATACCCGACAGCACAGCGCTTTATTCATCACTGGTAAGCGTTAAAGGACACACAATGAACATAAGTAAAATAGATTTAAATTTGCTGGTTTACCTCGACACTCTATTACGTGAGTGTAACGTAACCCGCGCCGCTAACCAGTTAAGTATTACTCAACCAGCTATGAGTAACGGCCTTAAGCGCTTAAGAAACTTGTTTAACGATCCAATTTTGGTACGTACCAGTGAAGGTATGGTCCCCACAGAGCGTGCTATAGAGCTGCAACCGGTTATTCGCGGTATATTAATGACCCTAGAAGAAACCCTCGCACCTAATCGCGAATTTGAAGCCAGCCAAAGTAAACGTGTTTTTAGAATAATGGCCAGTGACTATGCAGCCAGTACATTAGCGCCAAAGCTTTTAAGTAAACTTCATGAAGAAGCGCCCGATACAACCCTAGATATACTTACGCCTAGTGATGTAACGTTTCATGATGTTGAAAATGGTAAAGTGGATATGGCAATTAACCGCTTTGAAAACCTTCCGCAATCTTTTCATCATAAACGCATATGGAAAGACAGCTTTTGCTGCTTAGTAAAAGCCGACAACCCAATTATCGAAAACTTTAGCCTAGACAGCTATTTAAAAGCCCGCCATATATGGGTAAGTAAAACCGGCTTTGGGGTTGGCGTAGGTATGGACCCTAAAGATGTACAAAAGCTAGGTTGGGTAGATGAAGCACTTGCCCATTTTGGTAAACACCGAAATATTGCCACGTTTACCCGTAATTACCACGTAGCCATTCATTTAGCAAAAGAGCAAAATTTAGTGGCGACCTTACCTTCAAAGGCTGCCAATATTTACTTAGATGATGCAGGCCTTAAAATTTTAGAGCCGCCATTTCCTATTCCGCCTTTTGAACTAGATATGATTTGGAGCCCTTTACTGCATCGCGATGCAAGCCATATTTGGTTACGCCAAAAAGTAGCCGAAGTGGCGGATGAGCTTAAATAACCTTATTACAAAAGCTATGTAAAATTTGCGAGGTTATTTTATTTTAAATAACCTTGTAGCTTACTAAATAAATAAATAGCCAATAATTACAATAACTTAAAAATGAAAATAAAACTGGAATGGCCTTTGCTCTACTTACTATGAAACTTAAATTCATGTAAAGAGAGGTCATTATGAATACCCATCAAGGAACAGAAGCAACTCATATTACTGACATCATCCAAGTAATGAACAGTGGCATTGATTTTTATCAAAAAGCGCAAGAGAAAGTTGAAGACCCAGCCATTGGCGCATTATTTCAACGCATGATTGACGCACGAAAAGTAAGTGTTGAGCGCTTACAACCTTATGCAGTTAACGAAAAAGGTGAGCGTGAAGACGGCTCTTCTTTTGCTGTAGAAGCACGCAGAGCTTACACAGCCCTACTCACTTCATTTAGTTCTCATAACGATAAAACATACGTTAAAGAGCTTGAAGAGGTAGAAGATAAAACACTTGAAGAAATTAAAGCAGCGATGGATAAACCACAGCCAGCCGACTGTGAAGCAGCCTTAGCGAAAACCTTGCTAACGATGCAAAGCTGCCACACCGAAATGAGCCGTATGCAAAAGCATTAATTTTCAATTGCATATATTTAAAACCCAGCCTAGCCGCTGGGTTTTTTATTATTACAACGTCCAGTTTAAACCCTGCTATGTATAGCCAAGTCCAAAATGCCTCATTTAGTATTATCAAAGCCATACAGGGGGTATACCAATCCGTAATAATGTTTAATTAAGCGAATTGATATAATTTAACGCTGAGGTAAGGCGCAACACAATAAAATCGCGGTTGAGAAATAAATACTGAAAAGGCTAAATACAAAAAAAGGGCCTTACGGCCCTTTGAACTTAAATAACATAAGGGAGTGTTATTTATTAAAAACGGTATTCTGCGCCTACATAGTAATAAGCACCATTAAAGCCAAATGGCGCTGAACGGCGAGAGTATTCAAATACCCCATCACTGCTTACAATCGTATTGCCATTTGAATCTACAATTGTGCCCGAGCGTGAGTTACCAATAGTGTTTTTATCTGGGTACACGTCAAATAAGTTATTTGCACCAATATTTACAGATAAATCTTCAGTCACGAAGTAGTTAACTTTAACGTCAGTTAAAATTTCTGCACCGTAGGTTTGGCGTCCGCCATCTTCTACTGTGTATTCACCAAAGCGGTTAAGTGAAAGGTTTACAGTCCAATCACCACGCTGGTAAAGCGCACTTAAGTTGATGCGATCTTCTGGTTGCCACTCTTCAATAATTGAAATTTCTTGATCAGAGAAAACATCTTCAACCGGTACGGTTTCAAGCCCTGAGCCCGATGGTGTAAATAACGATACCACCTCAGTTTCAGTAAAGTTAGCTGCTAAAGTAAAATCAAGCGTGCCACCTAATCCCTCGGTATTCCAAGTAGCTACAAAATCAATACCCGAAGTTTCGGTATCTGCACCATTTAAGAAAAACTGTCCTGCACCTGCGCCTGAGCTGATTAATGCAGCATCTAGGCTTGAAGAAAGCCCTTTACCTAAACGGTTACTAATTACTATGCGGTCGTCAATATCAATTGAGTAGTAATCCACAGTAACATTAATGTTATCCGTTACGTTGTAGACAATACCTAAGCTGCGGTTTTGCGATTTTTCTTCTTTAAGTTTTGGAATACCTAAACTTTGTGCAAGGGTTGAATCGTTTCTGAATGTACCTACTTCTTCTGCAACTAATGAACCGTCTTCAGCCACAACGAATTGCGTACTGATATTGTTAAAATACAATTGCTGCATTGATGGCGCTCTAAAGCCTGAGCTTAATGCACCACGCAGTGACACATCATCAGTAATTGCCCAGTTACCAGCAAGCTTAAAGTTTACCGTGTCGCCAAAGCCTTTGTAATTATCATAACGCAGTGCGCCTGATAAAATGACATCTTCAATTAGGTAGGTTTCTGCATCAAGGTAAAACGAAATTACATCGCGTGACTCATCAACCGATGATGCCGGCGAAGAACCACCAAAACCTTGCGTGCCGCCAGAGGCATCTTCAGAGCCTACACCGCCACTTAAACCACTATAAATACTTACCCCATCAAGGGTGTCGTAATCACGATAAGCATATTCGCTACCCTCTAAAATACGGTATTCATCGGTACGAATTTCTGCACCCATAGCCAGTGAGTAGTCATCAAAGTTTTGTGTGAAATCTATATTAATGGTTTGCAGTGATAACTCCATGCCATAGGCATAGGCTTCACGTGGAATAGTACTGCGAATATCTGCGGCACTTAAACCTTGCTCGTAACGTAAAAAGTTAGCGTACGAGGCATTAATTGTGTCACTTGTTGTGTAATCAATGCTGTTTTCACCGTAGGTGTACGATACATCTAAACTTGCATCGTTATCAAAATCGGTTTTGTAACCAAAGTTGTAAGAAATATCATCAATTGTGGTATTAATTTTAGGTAAAAAGCCTAACGGGATAGTTGCATCGTTGTCTTGTAAAACAGGGTTACCGCCCGCATTTGCATTATGACGGAAAAACGCGGCTGATTCGTTATCGCGCGTTGAATAAGTAATAAAGCCATACAGCTCGCCATCACCTAACTCATACCCTGTATTGACGGTTAAGCCAAATTGTTGTGAGTCGGCATCACCAATACGAAAAGTGTCTCTGTCGGCGGTCAATTCACGCGGATCGCCTGCCAGTAAAGTACCGTCGCTAAGCTCTGTACACCCATAAAACTGACACGAGCCGTGCAAACCAGCGCGGTTAGTAGGCGAGCGGTCGCGGTAATTAAGTGTTGCATTTAAGTAGCCGCTATCACCTAGGGCAAACCCTTTATTAAAATCAACGTTTACTGTTTCGCCATCACCCTCTGAGTATTGGCCGTAATTAACCGCTGCTTTGCCGCCTTCGCTGCCATCTTTTAGTACAATATTAATTACACCGGCAATTGCATCTGAGCCGTATTGTGCTGCTGCGCCGTCTCGTAAAACTTCTATACGTTTAATAGCTGAGGCTGGAATAGCATTCATATCGGTACCTGCGGTACCACGCCCTACTGAGGTATTGATATGAATAATACTTGCCTGGTGGCGGCGCTTACCATTAATAAGCACAAGTGTTTGGTCAGGCCCTAAGCCACGCAGTGTTGCAGGTCGTAAGGCATCAGTGCCGTCACTGATTGACGAGCTTGAAAAGTTAAATGAAGGTGCAATAGATTGCAACATACGGCCAACTTCGGTTTGGCCTGTGTTTTCAAGTGCTTCAGCACTTAAAATATCAACGGGTACGGGTAAATCTTCTACTGAGCGCCCTGCTACGCGGCTACCTACAATAGCAATTTTTTCTATTTTCTCTTGTGCAACATCCTCTGCTGCATTCACACCGTGTGAATTTGCTGCAAGCAATGCTGGTAATACAGCTGCACTAACCCCTGAAAGCTTCATCATGTTGTTATCTTTCCTATTGATTTGTTTGAGTTTTATACTCAGTAAACCATTTTGATCAACAACCGCATCGAGCTCAGTCCCACTTAATAATGCTTGCAGTGCATCTAATTGGGTATAAAAACCATAAACCGAATTTGCTTGGTAATTTTTTGCCAACTCATAAGAAAACACCACGGTTTGCTCTGTTTGTTTAGCAAATTCTATTAAGGCTTTGTCTGCTCGCTGCGCTTGTATATCAAATTGCACCATTTGCCCAGTGGTCTGTGTTGCCCCTTGCACACTCAAGCTAAAAATAGCCGGAGCAAGTACACTTAAACCACTAAATAAATGCGTTTGGTTACTGCGCAATTTATATAAACAGCTGACAAACAAAATTCCTCTATAGTTTTTTATCTTTTTTTTAAACTTTTTTTTACTAATAACATTTAAAGATGCAACTTCACCTAACATTTGTTTGATATGCATAACATTTCTTATGATTTAGTTTGCTGTGTTAGGCTCACCATATGTTCACCTAAACGCTCATGCTCAATTGCAAAGTTAGTCTGTAAACTCTCAAGTAGCCCCTCAACATCGCCAGCTTTAAAAACACCCGCCACTTTTATATTGGCAAGCTCATCGCTTGAAAGCTCAAAACGCGTAGAGGTGTAACGGCTCACTTCATTTAATGCATCGCTTAAATGCTCACCATTAAAAATTAACATACCATTTTGCCACGCTAAATCACGCTGTACGTCATCCATAGAAAGCTGCGTGATAGGTTTAGTAATACTTTGCTCTATAATTGCTTTTTCACCAGAGATAACAATATTGGCATTGATTTTACGTACTTTTTTAGCGTTATTATCAGCCAGTTGGTAGTCTTTAAAATCGTTGGCACTTACAGCAACACTTGGGTCGGTGATCATCACTTTACCTTCGGTTACAACCAGCTCTAAATCAGAAGAGGTATTGCGTTGTACATTAAATACAGTACCAAGTGCCGTAAAGCTCTTATCGCCAGCCATCACACTAAATGGGCGCGATGCATCTTTTGCTACATTAAAACGCCCTTCACCCTTGCTCAGTAATAACTGACGACGCCCTTTGCTATAAGCTACCTCTAATAGGCTATTCGTGTTTAATTGCACTATGGTGCCGTCGGGTAAAACATACGTGGCTTGTTCGCCCACCTTCGTTGTATATATTTTGGTGTAATTTATTTTAGCCAGCTCTTCGTTGTAGCCGTTTTCAAGGTTAATTAATAAGTAACTACACACCATTAATGCTGCAAATAAGCTCGCGGCAATCGCACTAGAAAACGCCCATCTTTTTTTCTGGGGCTGTTTTACACTTCTATGCGGAAATAAACTGCTTAACTCGTTTAATACGGACAATTCATCCCATAGCTGCGCAAGTTCGTAGACGGCATCTTGATGGGCGGTGCTTTGCATCATCCAAAGCTTAAATTGCTCTTTTTCAATTTCGCTTAAGCCCCTATCAATTGCGCTGATCCATTGGCAGGCTTTTTCTAAAATTAAATCTTTTGATGTAAATTGATGAACATTACTCATTTTGCTGCCCTCTCAATTGATAGAGCCGAATTACAAGCAGAATTATGTGCCGCAGATTGGTTATGATTTTGTTCATGTTCTTTCATGTATAACATGGTTTGTAATAAACCTTTGGCAATGTGTTTTTCTACTGTGCTTTCACTTAATTGCATGTGCTGGGCGATTTCTTTTTGGCTCATACCGTACACTTTTTTAAATATAAAACATTTACGGATAGAAGAATTTAGTTGATCCGTTGCTCTGCAAAAAAGTAAAAAACGCTCTTTTGAGGTGTACTCATCCTCAAGTTGTGAGGATTTAAGCAGCGGGGGTAATTCTGCGTCGTGCTCTAACGAGTCATTAAACTTGTTATCCCACTTGGCTATATGATTAAGCGCTAAGTGCTTTGCAGTTTTAAGCATGTAACTGCGTCTAAACTGAATATCTTGTTTTAAATCAGCTTCGTAGCTTTTAATAAAGGTTTCTTGCACAATGTCTTCTACGTCATCGGGCTGTACAATACGCGACACAAAGCGTTTTAACTGCTTAGTGATATCAACAAACGTTGATGTCATATTTACTTTGGTAGTCATCCTTAACATAGGCCTATTGTTATTTTTATTACCGATAGATTACGAGTTTTTGGCATAAAAACAAGCGCAAATGTTAATTTAGCGTTGTTTAGGTGGGTTTTGAGTAAACAGGAGATCAAATGAGTAAATTATTAGATTACATAAGGCTCAGCTTTTTTGCAGCAGGTTTACTATTAGGGGTACAAATACCGGCCTTTGTAAGCGACTTTGGGCACGCTTTAGATGCACATTTAATTGAAGCGAATAACGCATTAGCCCCTTTTAAAAAAGATGCTCAAAACTACTTTAACAACGATTTAAACAAGTTAATTGCCCACTATGAAAATATTGGTGATGATATTGTGGGTAAGGGGGCTACCCATATTAAAAACCTCAATAATCGCCAGCACTCTTTACAAGTGGCAGTTAATAACTTTAACCAATCGCCCTATTTATTTACTTTAACCAGCGACTTTCTCACCATTAAAAAGCAAGTATGGCAACGCTTTGAAGGGCAAATAGTGTTAAAAAAAGACTCCATAATAGCAGCGCTTGTCAGCGCCATTATTATTGCTATTTTTGCTGAGTTTATTGGCTTTGTAACCTTATTCATTATTAAGCGCGGGTATTACCGCTTATTCATAGCTGGCAAATAAAGACTTCATAAACTCATAAAACACCTCGGTTTTACGGGTTGTTAAGCTATTTTGAGGCCGTAAAAACCACACCGGCGCGTCGCTTTGGGCCATTACATTGGGCATCACCTCTACTAAGTTTCCGGCACTTAGCTCATCGTTAATTGCTATTTTAGATTTAATTGCTATGCCATGTCCGGCAAGCGCTGCTTGCGTCATGTTATCGGAATTAGAAATAGTAAAGCGCGTTTTGGCATTAAAGGTATGTATTTTATTATTTTCATCATACAGTTTTAACTGCCTTTGCCAGGGTAAACACACCCAATAGTGCGTGCTCAGTTCGCTTAGTGTACAAGGCATACCATGCTTTTTTATATAACTTGGCGCTGCACATAAAATACGGGAGTTGTTGACAATTTTACGAGAGAGCAGGCCAGAATCGGTTAATTGCCCTACTCTAATTGCCACATCTTGTGCATCATCGACCACATTGACAAAATGATCAGTAATTAAAAAGTCGAGCTTTAGTTGCGGGTATTGGGTTTCAAACTCGGTCAACTTAGGCATAACATACTTTGAAAAAACCCACGGTGGCATAGTCACACGTAATAACCCGCTCACCGAAGAGCTTCGTGCGCCAATGCTGTGCTCTGCATCGTGCAAGGCTTCTATAATAGCCCCTACGCGATGATAAAATAGCTCACCGGCGGGCGATAACCTTACTCGTCTACTGTCTCTAAACACTAACACGGTTGAAAGCTCGCGCTCGAGCTTGCTTAGCCTATGGCTTACTGTTGCCGGCGACAAACGTTGCTCACGCGCAGCTGCAAGCACCCCTTTATTTTCTACGACGGCAATAAATGTTTCTAGGTCACTTAAATTATACATACATTTGGCTAGGCAGTTTTTAGTATTTAATATTTTCGAATGAAGCTTTCAGTTTTGCAATATATATTTAAATAACTAAAACATCCATAATCGCCATACAGTTATATTCGAGATTTAATAATGAGTTTAAAAGCACAGATTGACGCCTATAACGTGCAAAAAGAAGCGAAGCTACCTAGCGATGTATTAGCCCTTATGACGCAGACAAATGAAGAGCTCATTGCTCAGCATATAAAAGATAATGCGCTACAGGTAGGCGCTAAAGTAAGCAATTTCAGCTTAAACAATCATAGCGCTGAGCAAGTTGAGCTCGCTGATTTATTAAATAATGGCCCGGTAATAATTAGCTTTTACCGTGGTAACTGGTGTCCATATTGTAATTTAGAGCTAAAAGCACTTAACGATCACTTACCCGAATTTAAAACGCACAATGCGCAGTTAGTTGCGATATCACCACAATTACCCGACGAGACGTTATCTAGCGCACAAAAGAATGCCCTTGAATTTGATGTGCTTTCAGATATTAATAACAAGGTAGCCGAGCAATTTGGTTTACTGTTTACTTTAGATGAGCGTATTGTGGCGCTTTATAGCCAGTTTGGAATTGATTTTGAAAAGTACTACGGCAATAAAAGTTATAAATTACCTTTACCAGCAACCTATGTAATTAACCAAAAAGGCATAATTACGTATGCCTTTTTAAACGAAGACTATACCCTACGCGCAGAGCCTACTGATGTATTGGCCGCCCTTGAATCGGAGCAACACTAATGTCTATTTTAAAATCGTTAAAAACCCTTACCCTATCACTTCTTGTTGGTACTAGCCTTGCCTCTGGCTACGCTATGGCTGAGGAGCCACAAGCGCAAGTAAAACCTAAAGTACTTATTTTTGATGTAAACGAAACCTTGTTAGATTTAACCTCCATGCGCACCTCTATTGGTAAAGCGCTTGGCGGGCGTGAGGATTTATTACCACTTTGGTTTTCGACCATGTTGCATCATTCACTCGTTGATACTGTAAGTGGCAATTACCACGATTTTGGTCAAATTGGCGTTGCATCGCTGCGCATGGTTGCCAAAAATAACAACATAGCCATTACTAATGAACAAGCAAAAACAGCCATTGTCACCCCGCTTTTAACCCTACCTCCTCACAAAGATGTGAAAGAAGGACTGGCAAAACTCAAAGCACAGGGCTATAAGTTAGTAAGTCTGACAAATTCTTCAAACAAAGGTGTTAAAGCCCAGTTTGAGAGCGCTGGATTAATGTCGTTCTTTGATGCGCGTTACAGCATTGAAGATATTAAAATTTATAAACCAGACTTACGTGCCTATGAGTGGGTGCTAACAAAATTAAATGTAAAAGCAAATGAAGCAATGATGGTAGCGGCGCACGGTTGGGATGTAGCAGGTGCTAAAGAAGCCGGGTTACAAACAACCTTTATCGCCCGCCCAGGTAAAACACTTTACCCACTGGCAAAAAAACCAGACCACGTTGTGAAAGATTTACATGAATTAGCCGCTCTACTTAAATAAGCACTCCCAGCGCTAATTAATCAATACCCAAGCGGCCGATGTTAGGATGACATTGGCCGCTTTTTTATTAGGGCGTGTTGATTTTTAATAGTTAAATTTGCAGAGTGTGTTTGGTTTTTAGGCAAGGCAGAGCCTATAAAGTGTAGTTATTTCACATAAATAGGCGAAACGCAGGAGCAGTTATCATGCCCACTAGGTTACAAACCTCACGCCGCAATTTAAACGCCCCTAGATTGAACGAATTTCAATCCGCAAAGTTCAACACGCCCTAATCAACATTCTTAAAAACTGGCTTATAAACAAACCATTTAGCATTTTTATCTGCTAGCAATTTACTCCCCACAACGCTACTATTTAATGAATACGCAGTGGAGATAATTATGAACAGTCAAAGATTAAGCGAATTTGAAGAATACTTTCAAATAAATGAAAGCATTCGAGTAAACTTATTTGCTGTAGAAAATCAGTTAGTGCCGCAATCTCAACTCGCGCTTGAAGACGACATACCTCCTCTATTTAAGCTAGCTAACGAAGTCAGTGAGCTTGAACAGGCCTCTTTAAGACCCCTTAGAAACCTAGGCGATTTAGCACAAGAGCTGGCGGCTTTTTTACAAGCACAGTCGCGTAAAATTGATTTAATAATGAGCCACATTTTAGCATCAGAGCAAGCTCAAGATAACGCCATACAGTGCGATAGCTACGGCGGAGGCGGTATTCGCTTTACTTCGCCTGATGTATACGCAATAGGCCAAGCATTTAGAACAAAGCTATTTTTGCACCACGAAGCCTCAGCCGTTTACTGTTATACAGAAGTTGTGGCCGTTGAAAAACAAGACAGCGAACACTACCAATACACATTACTGTTTACTGCAATAAGAACCACAGACCAAGAATTAGTTGTCAGAGCCAGCTTACATGCACAAACACGCCAGCTAAAAAAACGCCAAGAACTCGAGCAAATTGACGATGATTCTAGCGGCGATAAATAGCTGACATATGCATGTAAAATGCTAAACTAGCGCCACCGTAATTTGTATCAAAACTTCATGAACTTTAGACTTTTACCTGAATGGGCTGAGCAAGACGCCGTTATGCTTACCTGGCCACATGCACAGACCGACTGGGCTGATACGCTTGAACGCGTAGAGCCTGTTTATGTTGAGCTTGCAACGCATATCACAGCCGCGCAGCAGCTTGTTATTGTTGCCCATAACACGGCGCTTAAAAGCCACATTACTGCCTTGCTAACAAAAGCGAATATAAACTTAAGCCACGTGCACTTTGTTGTTACACCAACAAACGATACCTGGGCACGGGATCACGGCCCTATTACCTGCGCAAATATTGACGATGCTCGCCAACTTAAAATTTACGACTTTATCTTTAATGGCTGGGGTAATAAGTTCGAAAGTGCCCTCGATAATAAAATTAACGCCGTACTGGTAAACCAGCTAAGTAATCCAAACACTGATTACCAAGCCCTGAATGTGGTACTTGAAGGTGGCGGCATTGAAATTAACGAACACGGTGTGTTGCTTACAACCAGCGAATGTTTACTGAATAAAAACCGCAACCCCGATTTATCATCAGCCGATATAGAGTCAATTTTAACAACGCATTTAGGCGCAACTGACTTTTTATGGGTAGATCATGGCTACTTAGCTGGTGACGATACCGACAGCCATATCGACACACTGGTACGTTTTGCCCCCAATAATACACTTGTGTATGTTAAGTGCGATGCTAAAGAAGATGAGCACTTTAACGCATTAGATGCGATGAAAAAGCAGCTGCAAAGCTTTAAAACGCAAAATAATACCCCATATACGTTAATTGATTTGCCGTGGCCAAAACCAGTGTTTGATGATGACAACACCCGTTTACCGGCAACGTACGCAAACTACTTGATTATCAATAATACGGTTTTAGTCCCGACGTATAACGATGACAACGACGCACTGGCGCTAGCGCAAGTTCAAAAAGCATACCCAGCGCACACTATTATTGGCGTTAATTGCCTACCTATTATTGAACAATTTGGTAGTTTACATTGCATTACCATGCAGTTACCTCGTGGATTTTTAGCTGGAGCAGCACAATGACAAGCCCTGCAAAATTAACCGTTGCCTTAGTGCAACAAACTAACAGTGATAACGCCTGCCAAAATATGGCAAAGTCGATTGCTGGCATTCGTGATGCTGCTAAACAAGGCGCACAGCTTGTGGTTTTGCAAGAGCTGCATCGTAGTCTGTATTTTTGCCAAACAGAAGATGTGGATGTATTTGACTTAGCCGAAACAATTCCGGGCCCAAGCACAAATACACTGGGCGAGCTTGCTAAAGAGCTAGGCATCGTTATTGTGGCTTCACTGTTTGAAAAACGTGCCACCGGGCTTTATCACAATACCGCGGTGGTACTTGAAAAAGACGGCACCATTGCGGGTAAATACCGTAAAATGCACATTCCTGATGACCCGGGCTTTTACGAAAAATTTTACTTTACCCCAGGTGATTTAGGCTTTGAGCCAATTCAAACCTCAGTAGGTAAATTAGGTGTTTTAGTATGCTGGGATCAATGGTTCCCTGAAGCGGCCCGTTTAATGGCCATGGCTGGCGCAGAGGTATTAATTTACCCAACCGCAATTGGCTGGGACCCACGTGATGACAACGCAGAGCAAACACGCCAAAAAGACGCATGGGTAATAAGCCAGCGTGCGCATGCGGTTGCGAACGGCGTACCCGTTATTAGCTGTAACCGTGTAGGGCACGAAAACGACCCTAGCGGACAAAGCGAAGGTATACAATTTTGGGGTAACTCGTTTATTGCAGGCCCTCAAGGCGAAATGCTCTCAGAGGCGAACAATACTGATGAGCAAATTTTAGTAGTAGAACTTGATCAAAAAGCCTCTGAAAACGTAAGACGTATATGGCCGTACTTACGCGACCGCAGAATTGATCACTATCAAGACTTAACAAAAATTTACCGAGACTAAATAACTGCAAGGCGTTTGTAAGCAAACGCCAACTAAAAAATGGAGCACTAAATGGCGTTTGAGCAATGGGCAGCCTTGCCGTGGGTAAAATCTCAAAAAGATAAAATTCAATGGGGGCAGCTAACTGGCAGTGCACTAAGTATAGCCATTGCAGAAGGTGTAAAACAGCAAAACGATTTAGTGCTTATAGTTACGCCAGATACGCCAAGCGCATTACGGCTTGAAACCGAGCTCGAATACTTATTGCCAGATAACCCGGTAATGGTATTTCCTGATTGGGAAACCTTGCCGTATGACCATTTTTCTCCGCACCAAGATATTATTTCAGCGCGCTTAGCCACTTTAAACACTTTAAAAAACGAGCAGCAAAGCGTACTTATAGTGCCTGTATCTACGTTAATGCTACGTACTGCGCCCGCTTCGTTTATTTATGGCTCTACCCTTAATTTTAAAGTAGGCGATAAACTCGACACCCATAACCTGCGCAGTAATTTAGAACAAGCAGGATATTTAAACGTACAACAGGTAATGGAGCACGGCGAATACGCAATACGTGGCTCTATTGTTGATTTGTACCCAATGGGCAGTGTTCACCCATTTAGGCTCGACTTTTTTGACGATGAACTCGACTCTATTCGTTTATTTGACGTAGAAACCCAGCGCTCAGATGAAAAAGTAGAGAAAATTGAGTTACTGCCCGCGCATGAATTTCCAACCAACGAAGCAGACGTTGAGCGTTTTAGAATAAATTATCGCGACAAATTTGGGGCCAGCTCAGAGCAAGACTCTGTTTACATGCAAGTAAGCAAAGGTACTTGGCCTGCCGGTATTGAATACTACATGCCGCTGTTTTTTGAAAAGCTTGCCACCATTTTTGATTACTTGCCAAACACCACTACGGTTATGCAACTAGGTGATTTAGAACACGCCGCAGATACCTTTTGGCACGATGTAAACGTACGCTACGAAAACCGTAAAGTAGATCCCCTGCGTCCACTACTGGCGCCCAGCGAGTTGTATCAACCTATTAATGAGTTGTTTTCTAATTTAGGTGAGTTTTCACGAATACGTTTATCGCAAGCTAAATTACCCACTAAAGCAGGCAATAAAAACTTAAATGTGAGCGAGCTGCCCGCAGTAAGAATCGATCATAAACAACACGAACCCTACGGCGCATTTATTAACTATGTGGCAGAACAAAAAAAGAAAAAAAGCCGTATTTTATTAAGTGTTGAGTCTGATGGTCGCCGCGAGTCTTTATTAAGCGTGCTTAAGCCAAGCGGCTTAAAGTTTAAAGAATTTGAAAGCTTACAGCAATTTACACAAAGCCAAAGCGATGTAGGCTTAATTGTAAGCCCTCTTGAGCAAAGTGTTGTACTGGGTACAAAACCGAGCCTTTCTATTATTACCGAGCAAGAGCTGTTAGGTATTAAGGTGTCGCAACGCAGGCGCCGTAAACATAAATACGAAGCAAGCCAAGATGCGTTAATTCGCAACTTAGCCGAGCTCAAAGAGGGCCAGCCAATTGTTCACCTTGACCACGGTGTTGGTCGCTATCAAGGCCTGCAAACAATTGACGCGGCAGGTGTAATTACTGAGTTTGTTACCATTACCTATGCCGGTGAAGCAAAACTGTATGTGCCGGTATCGGCACTGCATATGCTAAGCCGTTATTCGGGCGGTGAAGAAGCAAGCGCCCCGCTTCACAAACTTGGCTCAGATGCGTGGGAGAAAGCCAAAAAGCGGGCCGCCGAAAAAGTACGTGATGTAGCCGCGGAGCTATTAGATATTTACGCACAGCGCCAAGCAAAACCAGGTAATAAATTTGCACTCGATGGGCAAAGCTATCGCCAATTTAGCGACAGCTTTCCATTTGAAGAAACTGACGATCAGCGTAATGCTATTGAAGCCGTACTTGGTGATATGCAATCAAAACTTGCTATGGACCGTTTAGTGTGTGGTGATGTAGGCTTTGGTAAAACAGAAGTGGCTATGCGCGCCGCGTTTGTAGCGGTTAACGATAACAAACAAGTAGCCGTATTAGTACCAACCACCCTGCTGGCTCAGCAACATTATGAAAACTTTAAAGACCGCTTTGCCGATTTCCCTATCGAAGTGGGAGTGTTGTCGCGCTTTAATTCAACTAAAGAGCAAAAAGACACGCTTGAAAAAATGGCCGACGGTAAACTTGATATCGTTATTGGAACACATAAGTTAATTCAGCAAGATATTAAATTTAACGACTTAGGTTTACTAATTGTTGATGAAGAGCACCGCTTTGGTGTGCGCCAAAAAGAAAAAATAAAGTCATTACGTGCTGATGTAGATATATTAACGCTTACTGCAACGCCTATTCCGCGTACTTTAAATATGGCGATGAGCGGCATGCGTGATTTATCTATTATTGCCACCCCACCTGCTAAGCGTTTAGCGGTTAAAACCTTTGTACGCCAACGCGACAGCGACTTAATACGCGAAGCCATACTGCGTGAAATTAAACGCGGCGGCCAAGTGTACTTTTTGCATAACAATGTTGAGACTATTGAGCGAGTCTCGCAAGAGATCAGCGAATGGGTGCCAGAGGCTAGTGTCACCTCTGCTCATGGGCAAATGCGTGAGCAAGAGCTTGAGCAAATAATGACAGACTTTTATCATCAAAAATACAATGTACTGGTATGTACCACCATTATCGAAACCGGTATTGATGTGCCTACTGCTAATACTATTATAATGGACAGAGCCGATAAACTTGGCCTTGCGCAATTACACCAATTACGCGGTCGTGTTGGGCGAAGCCACCACCAAGCGTATGCTTATTTATTAACCGGCGATGCTAAAGCACTTTCTAAAGATGCCACCAAACGCTTACAAGCAATTGAGTCGTTGGAAGATTTAGGCGCAGGTTTTGCCCTTGCTACACATGATTTAGAAATACGTGGTGCGGGTGAGCTATTAGGCGACGATCAATCAGGGCAAATGCAAACTATTGGCTTTAGCTTGTATATGGAAATGCTAGAGCAAGCGGTTAATGCCCTTAAAAATGGTAAAGAGCCAACGCTTGAAAACCTGCTTCAGCAGCAAACTGAAGTTGATTTAAAACTCCCTGCCTTACTACCTGATGATTACATACACGATGTTAATGCGCGTTTAGGTATGTACAAGCGCATTGCAAGTTGTGCTAACCTTGCCGATATGGACGAATTACAAGTAGAGCTAATAGACCGCTTTGGTTTATTACCTGATGCCACTAAAAACCTATTTAGTATGCAGCAACTAAAAATGCGTGCTAGCGATTTAGGAATTACAAAAATAGAGGCAAATCCTAAAGGGGGCTACTTTGAATTTAGCCAAAATACGAAGGTTAATCCTAGCTTCATCATAGGCTTGATACAAAGTGCACCCCATGTGTACAAAATGGATGGCGCAAATAAATTGCGCTTTGCGATTAATGAGGTAAACCCTCGTGAACGCTTAAAAATGGTCACTGCAATGATTGCAGATTTCGAAAAAAAGGTTAGCCATTAATGTTGCTAAAAAAATCGCTTATCGTGTTATGTTGCTTATTTAGCAGCACCGCATTTGCAGAACGTTGGTTTGAAGTAGAAGTGCTGGTATTTAAACAGCGCCCTGCCCCCTATTTACAAGAAGACTTTAGCTTAAAGCACGAGCCCATTAAGGCGAAAAATACGTTAGAGCTACTCACCCCTTTATACACAGAGCAAGCTATGCAGGCATGTATAGATGGCGATAGTCGCTTTCAAAAACGCTCGTTTACCGACTCTTTAGTTAATGCCAACCCACAATCGGGTGTGTGTGATAACAGTATCGACTTTATGAAAAGTTACGACAAGTTGCCCGTTACGCCATTAGCACCGGCACAAGATACAATGGATGAGCCCTATTTACTCGCACCTGAGCAATTACAATTTACTGCCCAGCGCCGCGCTTTAGACAGAAAAGGTTTAGCCCCGCTACTACATACCGGTTGGCGCTTTGAAGGGGCAAGTAAATCGCGTGCGCCAAGCATACATTTAATTTCTGGGGATCATATAAAACGCGACGTTAACACTACGCCTAATTATTCAAATCCCGACTTTATTAGCTTAGTACAAAGTAAGCCACAGCTATTTGATACCTCAGAGCAGCCCCTAAGCTATTGGGAGCTAGATGGTTTATTTAAAATACATTTACGCCACTACCTTTACATAACCGCTGATTTTGACGTAAACGAAAAACTACCTAATGGGGATATAGAATCGGCCCGCTTTTCACAATTTAAACGTGTAATTAGTGGTGAAATCCATTACTTTGATCATCCTCGTATGGGCATGATTGTACAAATACGAAAGTATAAACACTAAATCAATAGGACATAACAATGAAAAAACTCCTGATCATCGCAGCAACGCTAAGCCTGGCAGCTTGTTCAAAAGTAAGCCTAGAAAACTACGAAAAAATTGAAGTTGGCATGGATAAAGCCGAAGTAGAAGCTATTTTAGGCTCTGCTGATAACTGCGTAGAAAAAACCCTACATACTAATTGTGTATGGGGTGATGAGTCTAAAAACATTGAAATAACACTCGTTTCAGACAAGGTAACTATTTATTCTAAGCACGGTATTACACAGTAATACTGCGTTAAATTAGGTAAATTTACATGACACTAAGGGATAGCCGTAGCTATCCCTTTTTTATTTTCTATTTTTTAGAGTAAATAAGTTCAATATTAACTATTTTACTGCGATTGAGGGTTATTTTGTAACGCTGGTATAAAGTTCTTTCCTCGTCTTTTAATACCATCACCAAGTTTAACTGGTAGCGCCTTTCAACCGCTTGCTTTGATATTTTATTACCATCTAAATGATACAGCTTGCCCTCGCCGCGTTTTAAATACCGTGCAAAGGGCGCCAAATTAAAGCGCATACTTTGCTGTAGAGTATCGTAGCCTGGTAAAAACTCTTTAGCTGAAACACGTGTTTCACTGGCAAAATGCAGCCACTGCGCGGCTAGCTTGTTTTGCTGACGCCTTTTTGAAAATATTGTTTTTACTTCACTAGGGATTTTTTTAAAACGCATATACTCAAGCCACACAAACTGACTTGCAACGCGGTCTTTAGTGATGCTGTTTTTAAATACAAACCGCCATTTAGGACGCCCCCGCACAATAGCGCGCCAAATTACCCGTGTAATGTCTTCTTTAAATATTTCACGCAAGCCGTAAATAACCCCTAATATTAAAATAAGGGTAGCGGTCACTTCGGTAAAGGTTGAGCGCGCGTTAAGTATAACCACCATTACAAATGCCATAATGACAGCTGTAACCGTGCCTTTTACTAAACGCTTTAAGTAACTATTTAAATAACGCGTATTGCGATGCAAAATAACGCCGTGCTCTATAAGGCGCTGCAGTAAACGCATTTTATTTGTAATGCGGTTACCATCTTGCAACGTGGTTTCTGAGTTGTAATTTTGCTCAAACCGGTATGTATTTTCGTTTTTACAAAATTGCAGTAAGTCGTTGCGCTCTTTCGCAAAGTCACTGCTGCGCGGGCCTTCATCTAATAGCTTTAAAAACGACTGCTCAACATGCCAACTTAAATAGTTATCGGCATTGGTGTAAAACGGCACCAGTTTTTCATCATCGGGGGTATATCTGCGCAGCTTTTTTAGCAGCCCTTCACTTTGCTCAAACAGCTCTTGTGCACGGGCATAAAAAGCATCCACTTCTTGAATCTTTAATGCATCTTTAATATCAGCGTCGAGCGCTAAACGCACCTGATAACAGTACAAATTAAGGTTTTGGCGGTAATCTTGTTGCTCACCTTTGTTTTTACTAACAAAGCGGCTACGCACTAAGGGTAAGTGTATGTTTTTAGCGTTATAAGCTAAGTGCGATTTAAAGTGGTTATTAAAATAAGACTCTTCACTGAGGGTTTGCACGTTTATACCCATTTCATTGGGTATAGAAAAATACAGGTCGATACGCTGCTCAGAGCGAGGGGATAGCTCTGGTTCTATGACAAAAGATAAATTTTCGTCTTGTTTTATCAAACAACTCTCCTTTTATTGAGTGTATAAGTGTACTGGTCTCCTTAATTTTGTTCAATAAAAAAGGCCCAGTAAACACTGAGCCTTAATACGATTAATGTGCTAATTAAAACTTAACGTTTACACCAGCAAATACACGGCGACCTAGTACATCGTATGTGTACGGGTCAGTGTTAGAATCGTTGTTACCTGTGTAGTAAGGAGGTTGCTTATCAAATAAGTTGTTAACACCTGCTGTTACTGACACAGTCTCGTTAAAGATGTAAGCACCGCTTATATCATGGTATACAACTGAAGGCGTTGTAGGCGCATAACATGATGACTCATCACCTTGACAGCTGTAGCTATCCATTCCTGCAATGTAGCGTGCTTTGTAGTTTGCGTTCCAAGCGTCGCCTTTCACAGTTAGTTCAAAGTTAGCTTTAACATCTGCATAACCACCGATACCAGAAGTAATTAAACCAGCGTAATCAATGCTTGATTCAACAACATCTACTAGGTACTCGTCTAGGTAAGTAACATCTAGTGATGTATTCCACGCAAGACCAGCTGCATCAAATGTGTAGTTTAAGTTTAAGTCGTAGCCTTTAGTTTGCTCGTAACCTACGTTTTGTAGTTGGTTATTAAAAGCAATACGGCCAGTGCTTTGGTTAAACGATACCGCAGCAGAGCTACATAACGCAGTACTTTGGTTAGCTAATGAACCATCTGTTGCTAAACAAGAGTCAACAATGTATTGGTTGTTAACAGTAGCAATTGCGTTTTCAATTTCAATGTCGTAGTAATCTAACGTCATTGAGAAACCTTCAAACCACTCTGGCTCGTACACAATACCCGCTGTTAGCGTATCAGCTTCTTCAGGCGTTAATTGGTCATTACCACCAACAGTTACTTCTGCTTGGTCTTGTGCACCTTCGAAGCTAACTTGTTCAAACGAAGGTGAATTACCTGAGTATAGCTCAGCTACTGTAGGCGCACGGAATGCTGTAGAGCGAACACCACGTAGCATTACTTCGTCGTTTACACGCCAAGTTAAACCAAGTTTCCATGTTTCGTCAGAACCAAAAGTGCTGTAATCGAAAGCACGGATTGCAGTGCTTAGTTCAACGTTTTGCGCTAAGAACGCATCGCTAACTAAAGGAATTGCAAGCTCTAAGTACGCTTCGTTTACGTCAAAACGACCGCTTGTAGGCTCAACACGTGGGTCGTTTGCAAGACCTTGTGACGTGATTGAATCTGGGATGTACCATGCTTTTTCTTCACGGCGCTCAACACCAGCAGCAAACCCTACGTAACCTGCAGGAAGTTCCATTACTTCACCAGCTAATGATGCAGTGAACATTAGTAATTGGCTACCACCTGAGTTTTGCTCAGTGTAAACGTAATCGCTTAAGTTCTCAGCAGACCAAGAAGATTGCATAAGTGGGTTAAAGTCACCCGCTTCGATTGCATCTTGGATAGAGCCCATGTTGTGAAGGTTGCTTAAACGGTCAACTGAATCGTTACGACCAAAAATTACAGACACATCCCAATCGTAACCACTGTCAAGGTAACCTGCAGCACCTACTACAGTACGCACAGTGTCAACAACTTGTGAGAAATCACGAGTACCTGTGTCTGTCATACGACGACCGTAAGAAACTTCATCACCGTAGTTAATGTTGTGGCTTGTTAGTGAATCGCCCATCTCTTCAGTGTAATCAAAGTCAAACCATACTGGCTGTGGTGCCATTTGTTGCTCTGACCAACGCTTAGAGTATGTGAATTCTGAGTATAAACGCGTGTCATCTGTTAAATCGAAGCTACCAATACCTGTAAGGTTTAAACGACGCATAGGCGTGTATAGGTAGCTGTCTGATGAGTAGTTGTATGCATCATCAGAACCAAAGTCATGCCAACCGTTGTCTGCTTGACCTTGTAGTGATTCATCACCTGACCATACGTGGCCATTTGGCGTGTATGAAGAACCAGAACAGTAAGGTGCACTGCCGTCGCCATCTTCAGTTAATGGACAATCAGAGAAGCTACGATCTGCTTGAGATGCGTCACCACGGTCAGTGTACTGAAGACCGATTACAACGTTACCACGACCAAAGCTACCACCCATAGTGATATCGAAAGACGTTTCATCAGCATCACCTTCTGTAGTGATTGCAGATTTAACATTTAAGTCTAAACCTTCAAAGTCATCTTTTAAGATGATGTTTACAACACCTGCTACCGCATCAGTACCGTATACTGCAGATGCACCATCTTTAAGTACTTCAATATGCTTGATCATTGAAACAGGAATAGTGTTTAAATCAACAGTAGAGGCAGCACCTGTGCCTGAGTTGATCATACGACGGCCATTTACAAGTACTAGTGTACGTTGTGAACCTAAACCACGTAAATCGATAGAAGCATTACCACCAGAACCATTATTGATACCTGGGTTGGTCATTGCACCACCAGTAGCAGTCATTTTTTGTAATACGGCATCAACCGAAACTGCGCCGGTTGCAGCAATGTCATCTGCACCGATTAAAGTAACTGGGCTAGCGGTTTCCATATCTGCGCGCTTAATGCGAGAACCCGTTACTTGAATTTTTTCAATAGCGTTTGCGCCATCTTCGGCCGCTACTACTTGCATACTTGAGAACATTGGGATTGCTGCGATTACAGCTAAACCAAGAGTTGATTTTTTCATGAATAAACCCTACTTGTTGGAAATTTACCTTGATTGGTAATGCTCACTTTTTATAAGAATTGTGAGTCAGGGGGGCAACTTAGGCTGAGTTAACTGAACAAAAACTTAATGGGTGATTGCTATATATACAACACCAAAAAAGAATAACCAAAAAAGGTACAAAGGTTATAACTTGTTGCAGTGTTAACTAAAAAAAACAATTAAAAATCATGGGCATGCAACAAAAAGAAAGCAATTAAAACACACCTGAAATCAAAGTTATGCAGATTGTAATCAAATGTAATTAGTGGATAAATATACCCTTTTTAGAAAAATTAACATATTAATCACAGCGCATTAGTAAAACCGTAAAGCTGTAATAAAATTAATAACCATAAATATGCAGATTTACCGCTTAAGTAGTCTTATTAAGCTATTTATTTAGTCTTTTTGGTAATATTTTTTGTTCAGCGAGACTTCAACGTTTGCTCGGATCGGGAGGCGTTATTTGATTTAGCAAATCATTAGAGGGTCTTAATTTGAGGGCGTTTAACTTTATTAAAATAGTTATCATGAAACTAAGCAGGATCTACTTTTACATGCTCGGTAATGCAAGCAATACGCTTTTACTATAAACAAGTAAAATACACCCTATTGGCATAAGGCAATTCACTCTATAACAAGAACGAGTAAGCACACCAACATAAAACAGATGAGAATGAAAAAAAAGGTTACAGCATACAAGGCAGCAAAGAGGTTTAAATGTGTTAGTGCTTTAAATACAATTTTATACACTTGCTATTGCAGCGCTACATATATAAGACGTACCGCTAAATAGTAATGCCTTATTATAGGAATAGCTTATTATAGTAATACCTAATTAATAGCTGACTTTTGTTATGCGCCAGCTAAAAAAATGATTGGCATGAAAAGGTTTCTTAATACGTTACGTAAAAATTATAAAAGTGAGTGATTTGCTCACCAGTTTGAACATTGCTTAAATTAAGCACCAGTTGCCACAGCATATTTTTCTCAGAGCATATGCCCACCATAGTGTCACTTTTATAAATAGTTGCTTCTTTAGTGAACTTTTGCGGAATAAAACCCATATACATGGTTATACTTTCAAGCTTAGCGTTATCTATTTTTAGGTGGGCGGGTAAATCAAGGTAAATACTAAAGGGGGTTTCGGGGGTAATATTTTTATCACTTAACCATACTTTAACACCGGTATTATAAATACAGCGCTGATTCGTGTCGCAATTTGTTTTTAACAGTGCTTTTTGATCTTTTTGGTTGGCATTGTCACAGCCTGTTAATACAAAAAACAGCATTAAAAACAAAGATAATCTATATATATGCATAACAAATCCGCGCTAAATAAAAACAAATCTTAATTAGCATGCTTTGAAATAACAATAGCCAGTGTGATGTTTGGTTAATATAGGTACAATCTGTATCAAAAAATAAACAACAAACTCACAAACTTTGATTGATGTCATAATTTTATGTAATTGACCTATCTTTTTTAGGCCAAAAAATTTATCATTTCACCCGCAAAAAATAAGGGTTTCTCGAGTTTGTTTTCTGAAGCATTCAGGCTTTGAACGTTTTAGGTAATACGCTTGGGGAAAATAGTAGGCCCCACTTTAAACGGTGGGTAATTCATTTCTAAACGCATTTATTGCAGCGGAAGCCAGAAAATGAGCCAAACAGTAGCATCACAAACTGAGTATAACTATAAAGTTGTACGCCAATTCGCTATTATGACAGTGATTTGGGGCATCGTTGGCATGAGTATTGGGGTTCTGATTGCTGCCCAATTAGCTTGGCCAGCACTTAACTTTGATACACCATGGTTAACATACTCTCGACTACGTCCGTTACACACGAACGCAGTAATTTTCGCATTTGGTACCAGTGCACTTTTTGCGACGTCTTATTACGTCGTTCAACGTACTTGTCAAACGCGCCTTTTCTCAGACAAACTCGCCGCTTTCTCTTTTTGGGGTTGGCAGCTTGTTATTGTATTAGCCGTAATTACATTACCACTGGGTATTACTAGCTCTAAAGAATATGCAGAGCTTGAGTGGCCAATCGATATTTTAATCGCGGTAGTATGGATAGTTTACGCAGTGGTATTTTTTGGTACGCTGATCAAACGTAAAGTATCGCACATCTACGTTGCTAACTGGTTTTACGCTGGCTTTATTATTACTGTTGCAGTGCTACACATTGTAAACAGCATGGCAGTGCCTGTGTCATTAACTAAATCATACTCAATCTACGCAGGTGCGGTAGATGCTATGGTTCAGTGGTGGTACGGTCACAACGCTGTAGGTTTCCTACTAACGGCTGGTTTCTTAGGTATGATGTACTACTTTGTACCAAAGCAAGCAGGTCGCCCAGTTTACTCTTACCGTTTATCGGTAGTTCACTTTTGGGCACTTATTTCACTTTACATTTGGGCAGGTCCTCACCACCTTCACTACACTGCGCTTCCTGATTGGACGCAAAGTTTAGGTATGGTTATGTCTATTATCCTATTTGTACCGTCTTGGGGTGGTATGATTAACGGTATAATGACGCTTTCTGGCGCTTGGCATAAGCTACGTACTGACCCAGTACTGCGTTTCTTAGTTGTTTCATTGTCTTTCTACGGTATGTCTACGTTTGAAGGCCCAATGATGGCAATTAAATCTGTAAATGCATTATCTCACTACACAGATTGGACTATTGGCCACGTACACTCAGGTGCACTAGGTTGGGTTGCGATGATTTCAATTGGTGCTATTTACCACCTTATCCCTGCGTTATTCGCACAAGGTCGTATGTACAGCGTTAAATTGGTTAACACGCACTTTTGGTTACACACAGTAGGTGTTGTACTTTACATTGTTGCAATGTGGATCTCAGGTGTTATGCAAGGTCTAATGTGGCGCGCAGTTAACTCTGACGGTACATTAATGTACAGCTTTGTTCAGTCTTTAGAAGCATCACATCCTTTCTATATTATGCGCTTTGTAGGCGGTGTATTCATCGTTACAGGTATGTTAGTTATGGCTTACAACGTTCTGCGTACAATTTCAGCTGAGAAAGAATCACTGAAGTTAGACGCGCAAGCACAATTAGCATAACGGAGTGAGATGATGAGCAATAAAAATTCACAAAATAAACATGAAATAGTAGAAAAGAACGTTGGCCTAATGGCTATTCTGACTGTTTTTGCTATTAGTTTTGGTGCATTAGTTGAAATTACTCCGCTAATGTTCCAAGACGATACAACAAAACCTGTAGAAGGTTTGCGCCCACTTAACGCGCTTGAAATGGAAGGTCGTGACATTTATGTACGTGAAGGTTGTTATAACTGTCACTCACAAATGATTCGTCCTTTTCGCGATGAAGTTGAGCGTTACGGTCACTACTCTGTAGCGGGCGAATCAGTATGGGATCACCCTTTCCAATGGGGTTCTAAACGTACTGGTCCTGACCTTGCACGTGTAGGTAACCGTTACTCGGACGATTGGCATTATGCACACTTAGTTGACCCACGCGCCGTGGTTCCTGAGTCGAACATGCCAGGTTTTCCTTGGTTAGCAGAGACAAAGGTTGATACCAGCCTGACTCTGAAAAAACTACAAATTTTCCGTGATACTTTTGCTATTAACCCAGAAAACCCTAAACACCCGGGTTTAGGTTATGGCAGCGACGAAGAGCTACAAGCAGATGTTGATAAAGTTAACGCTATGAATAACGGCGAAGGCGCAACAGAAATGCAAGCCCTAATCGCGTATTTACAGCAACTTGGCACCCACTTGAAGTAATTATTATGGATTACGGAACATACAGAGGCATTTTGACTCTGGTAATTTTAGTATTGTTTATTGTGATTGTTGTATGGGCATACAGCAAGCGTAGCAAAAATCGTTTTGATGACGCTGCTAATGCCATTTTCGAAGATGAAAAAAAACATAACAACACACTCTCTAACGAGGAAAAGGAGTCTGAAAAATGACTAGCTTTTGGAGTATTTGGGTTATTGTATTAACCCTAGCCTGCTTAATCATCATTTTTAGCTTATTAGTTTGGAACCTTAAAAACTATGCGGGCGTAAAAGAAGGTGAAGACTGCGGACATGAATATGACGGCATTACCGAACTAAATAATCCACTCCCAAAATGGTGGACGTACATGTTCTTCGCAACATTTATTTGGTCGGTATATTACTTAGCAGCTTATCCAGGTTTAGGTAACTGGGAAGGCTTAGGTAAATGGACAAGCTCTAACCAAGGTATTACCTCTTTAGCTGAATCTAAAGAAGCTACGGCTAAAGCAAAAGAAGAAGGCCGCTATGTAAAGCTTGATAAAGAATACGAAGCAGCACAAGAGCGCTTTGGTCCTATTTTTAACAAGCTTGCACAAGTACCAGTATTAGATTTAGTTAACTCTAAATTTGAAGGTGATGCAGCGCAGCAAGTAGCCCTTGAAAATGGCGAAAAGCATGAACAAACAGACGGCCAGTTAGCACTTGAAATTGGCCAACGTTTATTCTCGCAAAACTGTGCGCAATGTCATGGTTCAGATGCACGTGGTGCAACTGGCTTCCCTAACCTAACTGATAAAGATTGGTTATACGGTGGCTCACCAGACAAAATTAAAGAAACGCTTCTTTATGGTCGTGTAGCAGCAATGCCTTCTTGGAGTGCAGCACTTGGTGAGCAAGGCGTTAAAGAAATGACAGCGCACGTACTTAGCTTGTCTGGTCGTACTGTTAACCAAAAAGATGCCGCTGCGGGTGCCGCTAAGTTTGCGATGTGTGCCGCGTGTCACGGTGCAGATGGTAAAGGCTCTGTTGCACATAACTTACCGTTTGGTGCACCAAATCTTACAGATAACATTTGGTTATACGGTGGCTCTCAACGCGCTGTTGAAGAAACCCTTAACCATGGCCGCGCCGGTGTAATGCCAGCATGGAAAGACATTTTAGGTGAAGATAAAATTCACCTGTTAACTGCCTATGTTTACAGTTTATCGCAAGATAAATAAACACCGAGTTAACTATTAATTAATCTTTTTATTTCAACAGATTAATCCAGATCAAAAAAGCCTCCAGTCGGAGGCTTTTTTTTAGTCTTTTACAAATATTTGCTATAAAATAGCCCTACCTAAACTAATTTTAGAGCAACTATGCAACCTACTCCGTGGTATAAAAATTTTTGGCCTTGGTTTTTAATCTTTTTTCCGCTAGCGGCCATTATTGGGTGCATAACCTTAATTATTACTGCTGTGGGCAACGGCCCAGATATGGTGGTTGATGATTACTATAAAAAAGGCAAAGCAATAAACTTAGAACTTACTAAGTTTGAAAAAGCCAAAGCACTGTTTTTACATGGCAAGCTTAATGTTACAAACGAGCGTGCCAGTTTTGCCTTTACCAAAGGCGATTATAGTAACGTACACGCTTTAAAGCTGTCTTTTTATCATCGCACCATCAAAGCGCATGACTTTGAAGCAACGCTTACCCCTAATGCAAATAAAGAATTTACTGCCCTTTTAGATAACTACACACCAGGTGCTTACTCTGTATTTATAGAGGCGGTGGATGGTAGTTGGAAGTTAAAAGAAAACATTACTCTTCCTACAGAGCAGCCTTTGTTAGTTACCCCAAATTATAAGTAGCCACCACTATGAGCGTTTCTTGCTTTCATTGCCTTGAAAGTGTGCCAAATGGATTTCGCGCAACCGTAACAATAGATAACACGCCACAGCCTATGTGCTGTATTGGCTGCCAAGCAGTTGCGCAAAACATTGTTGACCAAGGCATGACCGACTATTACAAATACCGCACCGTACGCGCTGGTAAAGTAGAGCAGTTAGTCCCTGAGCAACTCGCGTTTATTAAAAGCTACGACAACGAAGACATACAAGATGAGTTTATAGCCACAACCGATAACTTATCCCAAGTACTTTTAAGTGTTGAAGGCATTACCTGCGCCGCGTGTGCATGGCTTATCGAAAAGCAATTACTTAGCTTAAAAACGGTAAAGCGCGTTGATGTTAATACCTCAACTAACCGTGCCATGATCCAATGGGATAAAACCCAAACCCCGCTGAGCGAAATTATTACTTCCTTAGCCAAAATTGGCTATAAAGCTTACCCGTTTCAAGCCGATGACGAAGCCCAACAAAAGCAACAAACAGCAAAAGCCTATATACGCCGCTTAGGTGTTGCAGGGCTGATGACCATGCAAGTGATGATGTTTGCCTTTGCCATGTACTTTGGCATGTTCTCGGGTATGGATAATAACTTTGAGCAATACTTTAGGTGGATAAGCCTAGTGCTTGCCTCCCCCGTTATTTTATACAGCGCATTACCCTTTTTAACTAACGCTATTAATGGCTTAAAAGCAAAACAGTTAAATATGGACTTACCCGTTTCGCTGGCTATTTTTGGTGCGTATAGCGCCAGCTGTTATGCCACATTTATGCAAGTAGGCGAAGTGTATTTTGAATCGGTATGTATGTTTACCTTTTTATTATTATTAGGTAAATACCTCGAATTTAGGGCCCGATTAAAAGCCAGCGAGTTTACTGCCAACTTACAAAAGCTGCTACCTTTAACCGCCCGCACCCTTGATGATAACGGCCAAGAGCATATTATTGCAGCTAAAAAGCTTAAACTTAATGATGTTGTACTCATAAAAGCTGGCGAAACTATCCCCGCTGACGGAGAGCTTATCAAGGGGCAAACAAGCGTTGATGAGTCGATGATGACCGGTGAGCATCAGCCCGTTAATAAGTTTATTGGCCACAATGTGTATGCCGGGTGTGTTAATCATGATGGCGTAATAGAAATAAAAATAAATAAAATTGGCCAAAACACCCTACTAAACCAAATTATACACTTACAACACACTGCGCTTACCAAGCGCCCTAAACTGGTAGAAATTACCGATAAAGTTGCCCAGTGGTTTATTGCCTGCTTGCTAGTTTTTGCCTCTATAACGGCCATTGGCTGGTACCAAATTGACCCAGAGCACGCGTTTTGGATCACTATTTCTGTATTGGTTGCCACTTGCCCTTGCGCGCTTAGCCTTGCTATACCTACCGCATTAACATGCGCTGTAGCCACGCTCACCCGAAAAGGGGTGTTAATTAAACAAGCACATGTGCTCGAAACCCTCTCGCAATTAACACTGTTTGCCTTTGATAAAACAGGCACCCTCACACAAGGTAAATTTAGCTTAGATGCCATTGATATACTCGATGACACAATCTCTAAAGAGCAAGCGCTTAATATTGCAGCCCAGTTAGAGCGTTATTCTGAGCACCCCATAGCCAGCGCATTTAATAAATACGCCACCACCGAACTTGCCCTTACAAACATTACTGTACACCCAGGTATGGGCATTAGTGCACAAAGCACAGATGATCATTACGCTATTGGTAAAAGCGGCTGGTTTGACAGTAAAAAAACAAATGCCCAAGCAAGCCTATTTATAAATAAACGCGTAGTTGCTCGTTTTTACTTTATAGATAAAGTAAAACCCGGTGCCAGTGAGCTTATAAGTACCTTACAAGCACAAAACTTGAGCTGTCATATGCTCACAGGCGATGCATCAGATGCTGGGCAAAAAATAGCAAAACAATTAAAGCTCAACAGCAGCCAAAGCGCCCTGTCGCCTAAAGATAAACAAACTGCCGTAGAGCAATGGTCATCTCAAAACGAAGTGGTTGCCATGGTAGGCGATGGCATTAACGACAGCCCAGTATTTGCCAGTGCCCATTTATCTATTGCAATGGAAACCGGTGCCGACATTTCTAAAAACAGTGCCGATGTAGTGCTGTTAAACAGTGATTTAGCCTCAATTGCGCACCTACTCAATGTTGCTAAGCAAACTAGGCGAATCATTAAGCAAAACCTGGCGCTGTCTTTGTTGTATAATGCCTCTATTTTACCGCTTGCAGCGCTTGGGCTTGTTGCCCCGTGGATGGCCGTTATTGGTATGTCTGCCAGCTCAATTATTGTGATTAGTAATTCACTAAGGCTTTTAAAGTTATGAGCATAATTTATATTTTAATCCCGATTGCCATATTATTTGTGATTATTGCCATTGGCGTGTTTTTTTGGGCCGTTAAAAGCGAGCAATTCTCTGATTTAAACAAACAAGGTCATAGTATTTTGTTTGAAGATGATAAAGAACAGCACAACAAAAGTAATGATTGACCCACTTTACACCAGCGCCTTTTTAATGGGCTTAATTGGTAGCGGGCATTGCCTTGCCATGTGCGGTGGTATTGCCAGCTCATTGCAATTGGCCAGTAACAAGCGCCAATCTGTTATTTATTCATTTGCTTATAACCTTGGCCGAGCGTGTAGTTACATGCTGGCTGGCGCACTCGTTGCGGGTATAAGTAGCCAATTTGCAAAACAAAATACGTTTTTTTCTGTAACCCTTTCATTCATTGCGGCTATTTTTATGCTGCTGGTAGGCGTGTATATAATGCGCGTAGGCCCCACTTTGCAATGGCTTGAAAAAATAGGCAAAACACTTATTTGGCAGCATATTGTTAAGCTTAATAAACATTTAATGCCAGTAGATTCAACGGCTAAAGCATTGGGTTACGGCGCGTTGTGGGGGTGGCTACCCTGTGGTTTGGTTTATTCAGCGCTCACATGGGCAATGACCAGCCCTAGCGCATTTGATGGTGCCCTAGTGATGCTTTGTTTTGCGCTTGGCACCTTTCCGGCCATGATCACCTTAGGCCTGGCCGCCCAAAAACTTAATAGTGTTATTAACCACCCATGGACGCGAATTGTGTTAGGCAGTATTATAATTTGGTATGGTATGTACCTGTTGATCATTGCCATCGACAAACTAGTACATTAATCGTCAGCGGCATTAAGCCACTCGGTTTATTTTCACTGCTGTGTATAAAAATTAAAACGGATTAAATTATGGATTTCTCTCAAAGTCGCGCTAAAAGTAATTGTGCAATTAGCTGTAACAACTGCAGCATCAGCCAATTGTGTTTGCCGTTTTCGTTAAATGGCCAAGAAATGGATAAACTTGACGAAATCATTGAACGCAAAAAGCCCCTGCACAAAGGCGACTACTTGTTTGAATCCGGTGCTGCGCTTAATGCAATTTATGCAGTACGCTCAGGCTCATTTAAATCGTACACATTGTCTGAGCAAGGTGATGAGCAAATTACCGGTTTTCACTTAGCCGGCGATTTAGTCGGCTTTGATGCTATTAGTAAAATGGCTCATCAGAGCTTTTCGCAAGCACTAGAAACATCAATGGTATGCGAAATCCCGTTTGATACACTCGATGAGTTAGCAGGTAAATTACCCAAACTTCGCCAACAAATTATGCGTTTAATGAGTAGCGAAATTACCTACGATCAAGAAATGCTGCTACTTCTTAATAAAAAATCAGCAGAAGAACGCCTAGCGAGCTTTATTTATAACCTTTCGGAGCGCTTTGGCGAGCGCGGTTTCTCTCGTAAAGAATTTAGATTTACCATGACTCGTGGTGAAATAGGTAACTACTTAGGGCTAACCGTTGAGACCATCAGCCGCTTACTAAGCCGTTTTCAAAAAGCGGACTTAATAAAGGTAGAAGGTAAATTTATTACTATTTTAGACAGCGACGCACTTGCCAAAACGGCAGCAATAATTAAGCCTTGATAGGCTAACAGGTGTTGTAACTTTGATTTAGAACAACAATTTGTGTGCTACCCCTTTAACTGCTGTGTATTTACGTTACACTGAAAGTAAGTTAAAAAGGGAGTAGCATATGAACACTATTAAACGTATTTTAGCCGTTATTGATCCCACTAAGGATGACCATCACGGTTTAGCTCGCTCGATTGATTTAGCCAAAAAGTCAGGCGCCAGTATTACCGCCTTTATGACTGTTTACGACTTTTCTTACGAAATGACCACCATGTTGTCGTTTGAAGAGCGCGAAGCAATGCGAAAAGCCGTTATAAACGATAGAGAATTATGGCTTAAGGATATAATTTTTACCTACCCAGATGTAAATATCACCGCCCAGGTGGTCTGGCATAACCGCCCTTTTGAAGCCATTATTAATACCGTTATTGAACAAGAATACGATTTAGTGGTTAAAAGTACCCATCAGCATGGTGCGCTAAAATCGGTTATTTTTACCCCTACCGACTGGCACTTAGTACGTAAATGTCCCACACCTGTGTTATTTGTAAAAGAAATGACTTGGCCTGAGCAAGGTAATATTTTAGCCGCGGTCAATGCGGTTAGTGAAAACGATGAGCATGTAGCCCTTAATAAACGCATTATTAAAGATGCACAATTTTTATGTGAACTTGCCAACGCTAAACTTAACTTAGTTAATGCCTACCCTGCTACCCCCATTAATATTGCCATAGAGATACCAGAATTTAACCCTGGGCTTTATAACGAATCTGTAAAAAAACACCACATAGAATCTACCAACGAGCTTGCTAAAACTTTTAGTTTAACTAATGAGCAATGCTTTATAGAAGAAGGCCTACCGGAGGATGTGATCCCCGATGTAGCAAATCGCTTAAATAGCGAACTGGTGGTGATTGGCACCGTAGGGCGTACGGGGCTAAGTGCCGCATTGGTTGGCAACACTGCCGAGCACGTAATTGATAGCCTAGATTGCGATGTCTTGGCATTAAAGCCTGATGGCTACGTAAGCCCGCTTGCCAAAAGTTAAACAAAGCCTTAACTAGCGCTTTAATACCCATAGTACTTGGGTATATAATACGCCCCTTTATTTTCAGCAAATAATTTGCCGCATTGTTTTATAAGGGGGCGTAGTGTCTCACTCAGCTCAAGCCAAAGCTCAATACAACTTAAATAAGCTACAAAAGCGTTTACGCCGTCTTACTGGCCAAGCCGTTATGGACTTTAACATGATAGAAGAAGGCGACCGTATAATGGTATGCCTATCGGGTGGTAAAGACAGTTACACCATGCTTGATATGCTTAAACATTTAAAGCGTGTGGCGCCTATTAAATTTGATTTATTTGTTGTTAATCTCGATCAAAAACAACCTGGGTTTCCTGAACACGTTTTACCTGAGTACCTTGATAAACAAGATATTGAATACAAAATTGTAGAAGAAGACACCTACAGCATTGTTACCGATATCATCCCTGAGGGCAAAACCACGTGTTCGCTTTGCTCACGCCTACGTCGTGGTATTTTGTACCGTACAGCCAAAGAAATGGGCGCAACTAAAATTGCCCTTGGCCATCACCGCGATGACATGATCGAAACACTCTTTTTAAACATGTTTTACGGCGGTAAACTTAAAAGCATGCCGGCTAAATTAATGAGCGACAACGGCGAGCATATGGTTATTCGTCCGCTCGCTTATTGTAAAGAAGCCGATATAAGTAAATACGCATTTAGCCAAGGCTACCCTATTATTCCGTGTAACTTATGTGGCTCACAAGAAAACCTGCAACGTAAACACACTAAAAACATGCTAGCGCAGTGGAATAAAGACCACCCTGGGCGTATTGAGAGTATTTTTACTGCAATGCAAAATGTGGTGCCTTCGCATTTAGCCGATACAGAACTATTTGACTTTGAAAACCTAAAAACCGGCGACGTTATTGATGGCGGCGATATAGCACTAGATAAACCAGATATACCTAACGCGCCTGTCAGCGATGAAGATGAAAACCAACAGCAACAAGCTGATGTGGTTACTATTAACCTAAGCTAAGCTAACGGTTTTAAAAATACAGTTAAGGGGCTACTCGCCCCTTTTTTTATACTCATTAATCCTGCTAAGCGCCTTTATCAGCTAACCCTTTTAAAAACTCTAAACTCATTCGCTCTTGCTCGTTTGCTTGATAAGGCAACTGTTGCAAACTATCGTAGGCAAAATCTGTAATTTCAAACTCAGTAATGTTACTGCTACCAAAACTATTACGCTCTCCTGGGCTCGGCGACATGCGCTCTATCACAAAGTCACTTAAACGCATGTTAACCACCCCTTGTGGTAATACCGACCAATGCGCCTTTAAATCCACCGTTTGACTGCCTTGTGAAAGTTTCTTTTTAGTCACCAAATGTGCAAGTGGGGTCGTATCACTGTATAAATTAGCTCTAATTCTATATAAGCCACTTTTAAGCACTTTTAAATGAGCTGTGGCTATCATGTTTTCGTTTTGTGCATAGGCATTATCAAAATCAATAAGCGTCGCACTGGGTGGCATATACTGTATTTGCGCAACTGCAGGTACCTTTTTACCTGCAACATTTGCCTCTACAAATAGCTGTAAATTTCGCGGGTAGTCTTCACTGGCTTTAAAGCTTACTGTGGCTTCACCCTGCTGAGCTGTGGTGGTTTTTGAACTGATTGACGCTTTGGTATCGGTATTGCTTAGCGCTACATTTACCTCTGCTAGGTTTTGCGCAGCAATATTAACGGTTATTTCTTGCGGGTATACAAACCGATATTTATCTAAACTAACTACGAGGGCATTACCCGCATCGTCAATGGGGCTTGTAACTGGGTAAAACTGATTGGGCTTTAAACGGTCTTCATCAAGTGCGCTTAAAGGCTGCGAATAAGGCGGGTATTTTAGTGCGCTTTGGTATTGCATTGCCACATGCTCAGCGGCACTGGCCAAGTGCTGATCATAATGTATTTTGGGTGGGCTTTTTGCCTGTTTTTGTTTTGGCACATCAATGGTTATTACGGTGTTTTTATCTGGGCTTGCTGGATCTGTCTTATTTTTTATTGCCAGCGCAGCGGGAGGTTCAAGCGTTTTAACTTCATTTTTATTTGTAAACCACAGTAAAAACATCGCAATACTGACTACAGCGGCACCAATGTAAAACTTTTTCATGTTGCATCAATCCTTTCAAAGCGTGCAGCAAATAACTACACGCTCTAGCGTTTAATACCTAACGCGTTTATAAAATTTAGGTACTTATTAAGGGATCACGCTATAAATAAGTGCCGAGGCACTTTGTGTGTTTGAATCCTTAATATAGCGGTAGTGTTTTTTCCAAAACCAAGTACCCGTTGTTTTATCAAATGTGTTAAAGCCAACATTTTGACCATCTACATTTATATTGTTCATGGCAATTGTGACATTCCCTTTGCGCTGCGCATTATGGATCTCGTTGTGGCTGTAACTGTCGCTCATCATCATTGGATAATGGTGCGGCATAAAGCTATTAACGGCATCGCCTTGTGATTTTAACTGGCCATTAGTATCAATACTGCTACTACAACTACCAAACGATTTAGCCGCGCTTGCTCCACACGATGAATGCGATGCCACCACCGAATCATCATTCCCTTTTAAAAACCCGCCCGTTAAACCTAGGTACTCATTACCATCGGCTACAAAACGTAAACGCGGCGTACGCGCATCTGGAAACGGCGAAATTTTGCGTGCGTTATTTACTTTTAAATCGTGTAATACGCCCACCGCTTCTGTCACATCGCTGCCTAACCACCATTTGAGTGCAGCATCCACTGCAAAGTTCCATGCTGCGCCAGTTAAAGCACTTACGGCAATATCGGCAAGCTCGCTGCCGCCCCCTGCTCCCGCTAAATCAAAGGTCGCCACAATATTAAGTGGTGTAAGGCCTGCATTTTCAAGCCAATTAGCTTGGTTATCAATAATATGACGAGCAACTAAATCGCCTGTTGAATGCGTTACTAGCACACAGCCATCAGCACATAAGTTAGAACGCGATATTTGCTTTAATTTAGGCCATACCCAATCGGTCGCAATTTTATCTTCAATGCGCTCATAGGCAGGCCAATCAATACGTTCATCAGCACGGTTATTCCAATAGGTTTGCCAATAGGTTTCACCGTCGTGTATTACATCGCTGCCCGACTTATTGGTTATTTGCGATACCTGCAAGCCGTGGATCAGTATAATTTTGTGATCTTTACTCAGTGCAGAAAAGCTCATTAAAAACGCAGCGCTGGCAAAAAGTAGATATTTAAGTGTGTGTGTTCGTTTAGAGTTGTTCATATAAATCCTTAATGTGTTCAGTGTTTTATTTTTATGCCTATGTACTTAAGGTATTCATTTACACATGTGCAGGCGCACATGCATTGACCAGTATTAGGAACAACGCTCAAAAATGCAACAATTTATTATCATTTAAATTCTGTTAAATCTATATTGACTGTATATTCAGTGGCTTAAATTCAAATAATTGCAATATTTAGTATTATTTACACACACCTAGTAGTCGGCAGTACTAAAGCTAAAAAACCTAACGCATAAAAATACGTTAGGTTTTTAGTAATTAGTCCAACCTTTAAATATAAACAGGTATTAGTATTTTAAACGCTCATACAATCCTGAGGCTCTTGATACGCTTTTGCTCATGGCCAATTGCAGTACTTTTTTATCGGCCACCAGCTCAAAGGTGTTTTTAGCACGTGTTATTCCTGTGTACACCAGCTGCCTATTTACACCCATACTGGCGTTTTTAAGCGGCGGTAAAACCATAGCTGTATAACTAAACTCCGAGCCCTGTGATTTATGTATGGTCATTACATACACTTTATCGTGAGCAGGCAGGCGCGCAGGTGAAAACGCCCGTACCGTGTTTTGCTCATCAATAAATAATGCTTTTAACTGCCCGCTTTCATCGGGCATTAAAATACCAATATCACCATTAAACAACTTAAGTTGATAATCGTTTTGGCTCACCATAATGGGCATACCACTGTAATGGCGCTGGTTTGGGCTTACCGATATTAACCCTTGCTGCACAAGTGCGCGCTCAATGCGGCTGTTTAAGCTATTTACGCCGTAATCCCCCTCACGAACGGCCGCTAATAATTGATATTGAGAAAACGCCGCGTGAACATCTGCAACACTTGCCCCCTGTGCGATTAAATTTAAATAATGAGCGTAATGCTTAGCAGCACTGTTTATTAATTTTTCTATGGGTTTTGCAACAAAGTCATAATCTAAAATAACATCGTTAAACTGCCCTTGTGTGCTTTGTTGCTCTACGTATTTTAAAATACCGTTATGGTTAGTATTAACCGCCAGCGCAAGCTGGCCAATGCCACTTTGTGCATCAAATCGGTAGCTGTGTTGTAAAAACGCAATGCAATCGGCTAGTTTAAAATCGCTATGTCCAGGCGCCGCTAATTTAGCCTCTCCTTTAAAACATAAAGCATTGAGCTCATCACATCGTGCTTGCGAGTAATTAGGCGTTTCACCCAATGCTAACCCTTGGCATAAATCACTCATTACACTGCCGGTATCTACCGAGGCAAGTTGGTCTTTATCGCCAAGCAATATTAAACGCGCATGCGCAGGCAGTGCTTCTATTAATTTAGCCATGAGTGATAAATCAACCATGCTGGCTTCATCAATAATAAGTACATCTAAATGCAGCGGGTTGGTGCTGTTATGCTTAAATTTATTGGTAAAGGGTTTAACCCCTAAAAGCCGGTGAATAGTCTGCGCGCTATCGGGAATTAAGGCCTTTATATCCTCAGGAATATTTTTAAGTTGCTCTTTTGCACCTAAAATTGATTCACTTAAACGGGCTGCCGCTTTACCTGTAGGCGCCACCAGTTTAATGCTTAAAGGTGCACTTTTATAAAGCGACTGTAAAATAGCTAATAGCTTAGTCACGGTGGTGGTTTTACCAGTTCCTGGCCCGCCCGTAATAACGCTAAAGCCTTTTGTTGCGGCAATAGCACAAGCTACTTTTTGCCAATCAATCGCAAGCGCTGAATTATCTACAAAGTAGTCATTTAATAATTGGCTGAGTAACTGGGTATTTATATTTAAATGGCGCTCACTCATCGCAAGTAAACGTGTAGCTAAGGTGTGCTCATAATCAGCAAGGCGCGCAAAATAAAGCCGTTCGTTAAATAACTGTAAGGGTTTGGCCTCGCCCACACTGTTATGGGCACTTAAACAGCTAAGCGCATCGAGGTAGTTAAAGGCTTCGTTAAAAGGCGATGTAATATTTGGTACATTGCCCTCGGTTTTAGTAAAGTCGCTTTGGCGTAAATTAAACGGGTTTTGCCAGTCGACTTCTTTTAATGTTAAACAGCTATGCTGGCTTTGCTGTGCTAAACACAGCAATAACACTATATAAAACACGTCGTTTTGCTGGTTATCGCACAGCATTAAGGCAAGCTTTACATCTACCATTCTTATGCGTTTTTCATCTAATAAGTAGTCAAGCAGCTCTACCGTATTTAACGGTTGGGCGGGTGCTGGCGGCTCATCAAACAGGCTTTGCTGCATAGGGTAGTCACTCATAACATGGCTCCTTGGCTAAATAAGCCATCTAATAGTGTGATTTGCTCTGCGCTAAGCTTATTAAAATACACCCCTTTGCCCGCCGGCATGCCGCGTAAAAACGTATAATAAACCCCGCCTAAATGGGTTTCTATTGAATAATCACTAATGCGTTGTTTGAGTAATCGGTGCAGCGCAACGCTATAAATTAAATACTGTAAATGATACTGATGGCTATTCATGGCTTGCTCTAGCAAGTCGCTTTCATAGTCAGCGGGCGTATTGCCTAAGTAATTAGACTTATAATCCAAAATATAATACTTCCCTTGATAGCAAAAAATTAAATCTATAAATCCCTTTAACAGACCTTTTACATGAGAAAACTCGAGTTTACTTTGGGTAAAACCAAAATGCTTAACCAGTATTTCGTTTAATTTGGGCGCGCTTAAACTATCTAAAGGTAAATTAAATTCCATTTCGACTAGGCAGTCTGTCGGGGCTAATTGGCTTAAGCTTAACCCCTCATTGTTTAAGGGGCAAGTTAACGAATCAAGCACCCATTGCTCGGTCACGTGTTGCCAGCTTTCGCTAATATGGTATTTATCCAGCGCATGTTTTACTACCTCTGCTAAATTTTGCTCTGGATTTGTAGGGTGTACTTGCGCACTGGTAAAGTCTATTTGCTCAAAAATCTCATGCAAACAGCTTCCGGGCTTCGCCCCCTTGGGAAAACTGTAAGGCGATTGTATTTCATCTTGGCTGTTAGCAAATTCATCTTTTTCATGATCTTCATCGCTGCGCCCAGGCTCAATATGATCGGTGTGCTTTTTAAAGCTCAGCGCGCTAAAGCTGGTTGCTCGCCAATCTCGCTCTATGTTGGCCGTAACCATATTAACTCTTAACGCTTGGCTTTGCTGCACTGCGCTATTAAGTGTTAATTGGCCTTGTTCGGCCAATTGCTCAGCAGTAAATTGCTGATAGTGCATTTCGGTGTGATCGTCGCAAAATTCACTTAAGTGGGTGCGCCACGTTTGGCTACTTGTAAGCTCAAGCCCTGCAAATAACACATGCCCTAATGCACTACTTTGTATAGCCAAACGGCTACTTTGCCCCTGCCCTATGTTATACACCCCAAGTGCACAAAAATGTACCGCACGGGTAAGGGCAACATAAAGTAAGCGTAAGTCTTCAGCTAGGCGTTCTTGCTCGGCTTGTGCTAAGGCGTCTTCGTTTTTACTTAAATCGTAAACTAGCTGGCCGTTTTGATGATACAGCGCTTCTTTAGTTTCGCGATAGCCGCTGGCAAAAGGCATAAATACCAGCGGATACTCGAGCCCTTTTGAGGCATGCATAGTCACAATTTTAACTAAGTTGGCGTCACTCTCTAGGCGTACTTGCACGGTTTCGCCATCTTGCTGGCTTACTTTTTGTGCAAACCAACGTAGCAAGCGCAAAGTGCCTTCTAGCTCTATTTGCTTTTGCTGCAGTATTTCACCTAAGTGTCTAAAGTCGGTTAACCAGCGCTCAACGTTATAGCCAAGGCCTTGCCACTTAGCGCTCAGCTGATTATGGCTTAACAAACGCTCAAGCATCGCCATTGCGCCTTGCTTGTTCCAAATATGGCTAAGTTGAGCAAAAAAGTTTAAGTGCTCTTGCCATTTATTTTCATCATCAGCAAGGGCGTAAATTTCGTTGTAGCTTAAACAAAATAACGGCCCAGCTAATACGCCGCGCAGTAATGACTCGTTGTATTGCCCATGCAATGCCGTTAAAAAGTTAAGTAAATGGTGGCTAAGCTCTTGGCTAAAAACACTGTCGCGCGATAAATACACGCTAGCAATATTGGCATTGCTCAGTGCTTTTTTCATTATTTGCGCTTCTACACGGTCGCGCACCAATATACAAATATCGGCAGCGGTCACCTTATGCTTACCAATGCACGCTCGCCCTTGCTCGGCTTGCTCAAGCAATGTCACTATTTTATTGGCAAAATAGCTGGCCAAATGCCCTTGCCCAACGCCTTTGCTGGTGGGTTTGTTTTTTTCATCTGCAGCTTCATCTACAAATACATTAAATTCAAACGCGGTGGCAGGTTTGCCATCTATTGTAAATGTTTCATCGGCTTTTTTGCCTTTTGCTGCTACTGCGTTAAACGGTATGGCATCGTTATAAATAAAGCTATTGGCATGTTTAGAAAACAAACTGTTCACACTGCTGACTATATCGGTGCTTGAGCGAAAATTAGTACCTAAAGTAAATCGCTGCTCAGGCTCTACCGACTCTTTTGCGCCAATATAGGTAAAAATATCAGCGCCCCTAAAGCCATAAATAGCCTGTTTTGGGTCGCCTATCATGGCAAGCGTCGTTTTTTCTTGGCCGTATATTTTGCTAAAAATGCCGTACTGAATCGGATCGGTATCTTGAAACTCATCAATCATGGCAACAGGAAATAGCTGCGCTATTTTTTGCGATAAAGCCTCGCCCTGCTCGGCATTTAAAGCACTGTGTAAATTAGTCAGTAAATCATCTGGGGTGATCACACTTTGCTCTTGCTTGCGTTTTACAATTGCCTGTTTAACCCACCGAGCTGCGGTTTGTACAACGGCAATTTTAAGGCCCTGATTAATTTTAGTATTAAGTGCACTGAGCTCATCAAACAGGCTAAGCAGAGGGTGGCTAAATAATGGCTGATTTTTTTTATAATTACTGGCATCACTTAAGTTTTCGCTGCTCCACACCTCAAACGAGTATTTATTGGTGCCAAATTCAAAAAATAACTCATCACCTAAACAAAATGCTTCAAGGGCCGTTAAACTGCCTTTTCGCCCGGGTGTTTTAGAACCACTTAAACCCGAGCCCTTTATTGCAACTATAAACTCTTGCTCCAGCACTGCTTTTTTAAAAGCGGGTACTTTAGCAATGTACTCATCGCGAGCTTTAAATACGTCATCTAAGTTTATTTGCGGCACTATGTTCGCATTGGCTTTATTTAGCACACTACTAACTTGGCTAAATAGCGATTCAGGGGCTGCAAACACCTCTAAAATAGCATCAGTGCGTTCTTTATTAAGTGGGTATACAAAGGCGCGCCAAAAATCCTTAATTGTGTCGAGCAGTATGTCGCGCTCATCTAAAATAAATTCAAGGTTAAAAGCAACGCCCGATTCAAACGCATGCTGCTTTAACATGCGTTGGCAAAAACCATGAATGGTAAATATAGCGGCTTCGTCCATAGATTTAGCGGCGGCATCGAGTAAATCAAAGGCGCGGTGTTTATCATCTACTGCGGCTATTACACCTTCTATTAATTCATCATTTGGGTTTTGGCCAAGTAATGCATCGCGCGCAGCAATAATACGGCTGCGTACGCGGTCTTTAATTTCTTGCGTTGCAGCATCGGTAAAGGTAACCACAAGTATTTGCTCAACGCTTAACGGGGTGTTTATCTCCCCTGGTATTTGCAAGCCTAATAAATAACGTAAATAAAGCCCGGTAATGGTGTAGGTTTTACCTGTACCCGCACTGGCTTCTATTAAACTTTGCCCTTTTAACGGCATTGTTAGCGGATTAAGCGCTTGCATGGTCACTCTCCTTTGCATGTGCATGTAATGGGGAGAGTAATTTTTCGCTCCACTTAATAAACTCTTCTTGGCAGTCATTGAGCGATTGCACCGTTAAACGAATATACGGGTTTTCGCCCTCGCCGCGCCCTATGTATTGTGGGTTAAACTTGCTAATGGCTTTACCAATATCGCCACCACTTTTAACGTATTCATAGCCACTTACCGGATAAAATGCCACAGGCTCTTTGCGCAAGGCTTGGTATAACGAAAACCAATCACCGAGCAAGGCATCGGCCTCATTTTTACTCAGTGGTGCAAAGCTAATTTGCTTATCAAGCCCCAGTAATAGGGTTTCTACATTTTGCTCCATACTTTGTGCAACAAGATGATATATAAAGCCCTTAATTAAATCTTTGGCCTTTATACTGGCACTTCGGTAAAACACTTGTTTTTGAAGGTAAATATGATTAAGCCAGCCCTCAATGGTGGTGTTTTCTATGCGCAAAGACACCTCAAGCGGGTCGGTTTTGCCGCTTTTAATATGCTCTTTTACTCGCCCTGCTAGTGCATCTACTCGGTGCGCCATGCTCTCATACACTAAATTGCCCACATTGGCTTGTGGCAGCTCCCCCCGTTGCAATATTTGCTCTGTACTTAAAGGTTGCTCATTAATGTTGGCTTGCAGTATTTCGTCTAAATAAAAGTAGCGGCGCAGCGCATCTAGGCTAAAAGGCTCTTCATCTTTTGCTACTTCGTTAAATTCAGGTAGGCGTAAACCTAATGTTTGCTGGTAAAAGCTCTCTTGTGCGTTGCACACACTGCGAATAAATACATCAAGCTCTAATTGCGCGGGCGCGGTTACATCAATGGCTGTTAGCGGCTGCGCGTCTATACGCTCGCTTGGCAGCCAAATAGGATTAAAACTGTGATTACTCAGCTGTTCATCAGCTTCACTGTCTGCTGTGTAATACGCACGATTAAAAGGCTGTAAGTGCTGTTGATTAATCAAACACTCAGGCAGCGTTTTTTCGCTGTTATTTGCTAACGTAAAGCTGCGGCCTATGTACTCTAAAAGCTCGCTTACTAAGGTTGAGGGCATACGTGGTTGATTGTCAAAACACGAGCGGCCAATGTAACTTATGTATAAATTTTCGCGGGCACTCAGGAGGGCTTCTAAAAATAAGTAGCGGTCATCTAATTTACGTGAACGGTCACCTTTTTGTTTTTTAGAATACGGCACTAAGTCAAACCCTATTGGCTGCACCGTACGTGGGTAATCGGCATCGTTTAAGCCAAGCATACACACCACTTTAAACGGCACGGCGCGCATAGGCATTAGTGTACAAAAGTTAACTTGCCCCACTAAAAAGCGCTGCCCTACGCCTTTTTCTTGAATGCCTTGTTTTATCAGGTAGCTTACAATTCGTTGCGATACATGTTTATCGTAATCGCCATTATCGTGGTGCTTTTTAAGCTCCTCTAAAACATTTTGCAGTACCAGTAAATCCCAGCTGTCTTCGCCCTCATTGTAATAAATAGCATTTATTAGCTCAGATAAAATATCCGCTTTATTGCTAAGGGTATCATCAGGGGTTAGCTCATCTTTAAAGCGCTGCAGTACATCAATAAAATGCACCAGTTTATTAAGGGTATCTAGCGCCATTCCCTCTACTTCATCGGCACTATAAATGCCGTTAAACGGGCATTGTTCATCGCGCTGGGCTATGCCTAGCAGTAAACGGTTTAAACCATGCTGCCAGGTATTTAAATCTATTGCGGGTAAATCAAAGCTACTTTTGTGCTCCGCATTTATACCCCATTTAACCCCTACACGCTCAAGCCAATATTGAATTTGTTCGTACTCGTGCGCCTCTAGCGCAAATTTTTCGGCAATTTGTGTTACTTGCAGTAAATCAAGAATATCCGAGACACCAAAACGCGAAAACGGCAAATTGGCTAAGCTGGCAAACGAGCTAAGCACCGGTTTTTCTTGCTCTATGGCTAAATCGGCCAATGCATAAGGAATAAATCGACTGGTGTTTTGCGCGCCGCCAAATACCGCTTCAATATACGGGCTGTACGTACCTACATCAGGCATCATTACAATAATGTCTTTAGGAGTGAGCGACGGGTTTTGATTAAACAAAGTAAGTAAATAGTCGTGCAGGCGCTCAACCTCTCTAAGCGGTGTGTGGCAATCGCTTAAAGTAATGCTGGTGTCGGTGTCGCTAATGGGCAGTTTACCCTCATCATTAATAAACCATTGCTTATTATCGGTAAGCGACTCACCTTTAAATGCCAGTTGGTAAATCTCGCTTTGAATTTGGCCCAGCAAGCTATCGTCAAACGCATCTATAAAGCCATCAATCCAACGCGCATCAAGTTGTACGAGTTGCTCAAAGTAGTCGCGCCCTAGTTTTCCCCATGACGATAAAAGCGGGTTACCTATAAAGTAGTATTCTTCATCAGGGTTAGTTTGTTTTTTTTGCTGCGCTTCTAAAAGCGGCATTTTGGCGTATTTGGCATTTATTTTGGCTGCTGTTTTTTCATCAACCACATCGCCCCAATAATGCTCGCTAGGATTAAAAAAGAATAAAAACACCTCTGTTTTTTTGCTCAGCGCTTCAAACACCTCAAGCTGCGAGCTCGCAATCGCCGATATACCAAATAAACTAATGCGCTTAGGTAGTAAGCTATTATCCATATTCTCAAGGGCGGCGAGTAGCTGCCCTTGCATATTGGCACGATGAAATTGGCTTTGTCCAAGCGCTTTACTGTGCGCCACCAGCTTTCGCCATAAATCGCTTTGCCACGGAGCAATGCTTACATCAACATCGTCAAGTTCGTCTTTGCCGCTATCCCAAGTGGCAATCCAATGCGGGCGGTACATTAAATATTGGTCGTACACATCGGCAATTTTTTCACACAGGGCAAAGGTTTTTTGCCCGTCTAGGTCGCCCTCTAAATAGGTTTTTAAGGGCAAATAAAGCGGTTCATCAATACAGCTGGGCAGTATTGCAAATAATTTCCAAGCAAGGTTAGGCTTATTAAATGCCGACTCTTTAGGTACATTGGGCAGTAACTGCTGATACAACTGCCATATAAAGCTCGATGGCAGCGGAAAATCGACCTGCGCGGCTAACCCTAGGTTTTCGCTTAAACCAATTTTTAGCCACTGCGACATACCCGGCGACTGCACTAATACCACTTCTTTATCGAATGGGCTTTGCAGCGGGTTTACTTTTAATAGCTGATTAAACTGAGCCTGCAGCGCTTCCATACGGTTTGATTGAATAATATTGAGCATACAACTGGAGTCCTTACTTGAAGTAAAACCAGTTTAAGATATTTTCATTTGTAGGGGTAGCGCAATCAGCAAATTGGCACTAATAAATCAGCGAGTTAGCAGGGAGTTTAAACGCACAGCGTTAATTTTAATCACTGTGCGTTTTATTGATCAGGTCATTTTATTTATAAGGGCTAATGCTTGATAAGCTAAATGCGCTTTGCATAATCACTTTACCATCTATCCCTTTAAGCTTAAGTGAGATGGCCGGATCTGCTTGTTGCCAATCTATGCTTAAATCGCCGTAATTCACATTGTGGGTGTAATCACCTACACGGTGTTTATTTGGGCTTACGTCTTTCCACTTTTCAGTGAGGCCTGAGCTGGTCATTTCTATTAAAGGGTAATCAAGGTTTTGTTGATACTTTGATATTTCGCCCCAGTGCGTATCGCCACTGATGATAATAACCCCATTCACTTGATGTTTTTTAATTAACGCAAATAAACGGTTACGATCCTCTGGGAAATTAGCCCACGACTCCCACCCTGTAAAATCGGGTAATAGCTGCAAGCTTGAGGCAATTAGCTTTATAGCCGCAGGCTTTTTAAGCTCTTGCTCAAGCCATTGCCACTGCGCCTCTCCTAGCATAGAGGCGCCTTTCACTTCTGTTGGGCTATACGGGCCTTGGTTATTAAGCTTACGCTTAGTGTAATATTCAAGCTCGCTTACGTGGTTAAGTGCATCACGGTTCCAGCGTAAATCGGGCATTATTACGTGTACGGTTTGCTTATCTTCACCATACATATACGACGTGTAAATGCCGTCCGTGCGGGTGCGTCTGGGTGAGCTTTTAGGCTCACCCCAAAAATCGAGCATAATTTGGCGAGACTGCTCTTTATGTGGGTAGTCTTTACCAATATCGTTTTGACCAAAGTCGTGATCGTCCCACATCGCTATGATTGGCGTATTCGCTTTTAGTGTTTTAAAGCCTGGTTTTGCACCTAATTTTTGGTATTTATTGGCAAGTACCGTCATATCGTTGGTGTCGCCGTAAATATTGTCACCTAAAAATATAAATAAATCGCCCTGCTCTTTATTAATGGTGTCAAATATTGGGATGTCTTTATCTTGATGCCCACACGAGCCAAATAAAATTTTTGAAGGGGCTGCCATAGTATTTGCGCTAAACGCTAACCCTAATGCTAATACGGCGTGTGTAATAGGTTTTACTAACTGCTTCATTTTAAAATCTCACTTATTGGCGGTGCCATGTTTGAATTTAGGTGTTTAGGGTTTATACCCAATGCGCTTAAAACAGTGGCTGCAACCTGCGCTTGTTTAAGCTCATTTTGTGTTTTAATTAAGCCGTGCCCTTTTATTGCAGGGCCAATGGCAGCAAGCCAAATATGCTCAGAGCCGACAATGCCCTCAGGAAATTTATTACCCGCTAAATGCAGCTCAGCCAACGCACGTTTAGAGCTATGATGTTGCCAGTCACTTGCACTGCCCCCGCGGCCGTGGTCGGTGGTAACAATAAGCGTTGTATTGTTTTTATAGCCCGGTGTAGTTTGAATTGTGTTCCATAAGTCTTTTAAAAACGCATCGCTTTGCCTTGCAGATTTTAAATACTGGTCGTAATGGCCATCGTGCGCAAAGTCGTCGGTTTCACCTAAGCTAATGACTAATAAGCGCGGCGTTTTTGCCAGCATATACGCTTTGGCAAATCGGTAAGTAAAACTGTCTAAGCGTACGTTTTCCCATGGGCTTGGAATTTCATTTTGCAATGCGTTTAAAAGCTTAGCATCAGCAAATAAATCGTTTTCTATGGGCATAAAACCCGCATTCACATACACGTTACTACGCTGTGTATTCACAATGTAAGGAAATACATCCCAACTCCCAAACAAAGCGGTTTTACCTTTAAAGTCTGCACGCTCATCTAGGCGCTCTAAAATGGTTTTATTCGCGTTTAATACTTTATTGTTGCTATTAATTTTTTCGTCTACTTCGCCGGTGAGAATTTCGTTATACCCAGGGTATGAAAAATACCAAGGGTTGCTCACCGACATATAAGAGCCTTTTGCTCTATTACCTACAATTACGCCCTTTTTAGCCACATGTTGCGTTAAAAATGGCATGAGTAATTGCTGGCGCTTATTGGCGGTAGGCGCCCAAAATCGCTTATTTAATTGCGTTGGGTTTTTAACAAAATCGGCATTATTAATGAGGTTTTTATCTGCCCCGCTAAACACCTCTTGCCAGCGCACACCATCAAGGGTCACTAGCACTACATTTTGCGCTGCGATTACGGTATTGCTGATTAATACAGTGATGCTAAATACCGTGGCTTTTATAATTGAGTGCATAATAACTGTGTACCTAATAACTGTGTACCTTTAACAAAAAGCCCATCAAAGATGGGCTTTTAATTATTTACTGTACATTATGGCTATTAAAACGTAGCCGATAACGTCAGTGCTGCTGTACGTGGCGCACCAATAAAGTAAGTGCTGCCATTACCCGTACCACCCGCTAAATAGCTTTTATCGGTAACGTTATAAACAACAAAGGCAACATCAATAGCTTTAAATGGTCCTGCGTTTATATCGGTTGCGTAACCTGCGTTTAAATCAAGCACGGTATAGCCATCAACTTCGCCACGCTCACCGGTGTATTTAGCCGATAAACCAAAGCGGAAATCACCGCTAAAGTAATCGGTCGATAGCACAAATAAGTCATCTACTGAGTCTATTACTTTTTCACCGGCTTCAAACCCGGGTGCATCGCCTTTGTACTCTGAGTCATTATTCGTGTACGAGCTATATACACTCCATTGTGGGCTTAGCATGTAACTTGCCGACAGCTCTAAACCTTGCGATTCAATACCCCCTACGTTTAAGTAAGAGCCATTTGTACCTATGGTGTAATCAATACCGCCGGTGTCACTACCTGGGGCAATAAACGTAATACGGTTATCAAATTCAATTGAATACGCTGTTGCGGTCAGGTTTAGCGCGTTATTTTGATAACGTACACCTAAATCGATGTTTTCAGCGGTTTCAGCTTCAATGGCCGATAAATCAGAGCTGTCGCGCTCAAGCACACCGTCTTTAATAGCAGCAAAGTTTTCGCTGTAGCTGGTAAATAGCTCTGTTGAGTTATTTAGCTGATACAAAATACCACCACTAAATAGCACATCAGAGTCACTATTAACTTTAGCGGTTGTGGCATTTTGATAATGGTCGTACTTTTCAATATCTACAAGGTACTTTTTAACACCTACGTTAAGCGTGAAATCGCCAAGTGCCATTGAATCCTGCGCGTACCATTTAAGGGTGTCGGTCTCAAAAGTGTTTTTATACTGGGTCCAGTATGGCGTGCTATCAAAGTGGTGGTAAATGCTGGCATTAATTACTTTGTGCCAATCGCGAGACTCGTCACGGTCGCTTTGCTCATACCAAAAACCGGCTTCTATATCGTGCATGCCAAACGTAGCTTGGTAGTTGGCAGTAACCCCTAAGCGGTCTTTTTTGTAATGCGTATGACGATACGACATTACAGGTATTGCCGTATCATCGTAACATGCTGGGTTTAAACCAGGGCCCGACTCCCACGGCCAGCTTAAACTTGCCGTACACCCTTCGTTTGGTGCCAGTGCGTTACCTGCGCTATCTACAAAACCGTAAGAGCCTGCGTTAGTGCCACCCTCTGTGGTTGGGTTGCCGTTTTCATCTACTGGAGTTGTTAAATACGGTGGGATCCAATCGCCACGGCCCGAGTTTTTATGATAATAAGGGCTCACTGTAATAAGCGATGTTGGCGAAAGCGCATACTCAAACTTTAAATACGCTAACGTATTTTCACGCAGTGTACCCCAGCCCTCAGCAAACATTTGGTCGTAATGTGGAACGCCTGTCCAGTTCCACGTTAGCTGATCCCACTCTGGCGTTTGTTCAAATTGCGCAAGACTTACACTGTTGTAGTTAGTCTCGCTTACATCATCGTAAGATAAACGCCCTGTAATTGTTAAATCAGCAAGCGTTGTTACAAATTTAAGCTCTGCGTGTTGGTTATCTTTTCCGCCGTTGCTACCCGAGCCAATCCAGCGGCTAGTATCAGTTTGTGAGTAACTTACATACGCTTGTGTATTATCAAATAAAGTACCCGTTTCGTGCTTAACGTAAAAGCGGGTCGCATCGTGACTACCCGAGGTGTAAGCAAAAGTGGTGCTGCTATCAAGACTTGGCGCTTTACTTACAAAGTTAAATGTACCGCCTAGTGCCTCAAGCGATGCCGATTTAATATCTGAGGTGCCTTGGCCTACTTCTACAGTGGCTAAATTTTCAGTGTCTAGGTAACGGTTTGCTTTAGCGCCACCACCATAGTTTGAGCCACCGTTAGGAATACCATCAACGGTCATCCCTAATTGCTGTTGGTTTGAGTCAATACTAAAACCACGCATAGTGATTGTGGTAGACCAGTCATCGCCACCAAATGCATCGCCTTCGTTTATGCTAATGCCAGGTAAGTTATCGATAACCGATAACACACTCGAAACCGTTGTTTGTTGATCAAGCATTGCAGGCTCAATCACATTATTTGCGTAACTGGTTGGTTTTGCAGTAACGGTTATTTCTTCTATTTCGTTGTCATTTGCATAAGCTGACGTTGATACAGCCATAGCAATTGCCATGCTCAAAATCGATTTATTAGTTAAAGCGTACATTGTGATCCCGTTTGGTTTTAATTATCTAAAGTAATTATGAAAGCGGGCACAGTATGATTTCGAATTATGACAACAAAAATGAAGTTTATTTACAGGGGTGTTAAAAAAATGTGGGGTTTTTATGGCTTTGTTATGTCATTTGTAAGTCAGCCTAAGTACAAAAACCTAGGCTGATTTATATATAAATACTAGGGCGTGTTGATCTTTGCGGATTGAAATTGTTCAATCTAGGGGCGATTAAATCGCGGCACGAGGTTTGTAACCTAGTGGGCTAAGTAAAAACCGAGTAAAGCTTCCGCGTCCTGCTCACGCCCCTTACCTACATCCATGTAGGCAACAAAGAGTTTATCGCCCTTAGGCAGAACCCAAAGGGCAGCGCATGTTTGGCATTTATGCAGCGTTATCGCCTATTTATGGGGAATAACCACACTTCATAGGCTCTGCCTTGCCTAAAAGCCAAACATACTGCTGCAAATTCAACCATCAAAGGTCAACACGCCCTAGATGGGTAAGCAAAAAATGAGTGGTGTAATGCAATTTTATAATTATATTGAGCGAACATTTTTTTATACGCTTACGCGTAAAATAGTGGGTAATTTAAGCTTTGTTTTTTTGTTTCAGGCCATTACCTTATTTTGGTTATATCAAAGCTTAAGCGAGCAGCACAGTACTAGCGCATTTTGGTTGTTAACCTTGGTTATTGTAGCGGGCTTTGCCTTTACTATTTTTTATATGCGCTATTTAATAGTGCGCCCTGTAAAAGCTATGTGCGACACTTTAGTAAACATAAACCAGCAAGAGGCTAATTTAGCCGCCAACTTACCGCAATTTTCTTTTGACGAATTTAAAGAACTAAGTACGCAATATAACTTATTTACTAACCACTTAAGTGATTTACTAAGTACAACTCACGCCAGCGCTAAAGCCAGTGAGCAAAGTAATGTTGATGTAAATACCGCTATGCAAAATACGCAGCAGTTAAGTGAGCAGCAAACTCAGCTAAGCCACAATATTATTAATGCGAGTAACCAAATAGTGCAAAGCTTAGAGGGCATAGTGAGCAATACCGACAGCGTGCATAGCGTAAACAGCGAGCACTTAGACTTTGTTAAGCTTTCGTCGCAAGAGCTTGCAAGCTTAGTCGATAAGGTGTCGCTTATTGGTACCTTGCTGCAAAGATTTTCTAAAACGGTGTCTGGCCTTAAAGAAAACAGCGAAAACATTCGCAGCATTTTAAAAATGGTTGAGGAGTTTTCGGATCAAACTAATTTACTGGCACTAAACGCTGCCATTGAAGCGGCACGCGCTGGTGAAGCTGGCAGAGGATTTGCTGTTGTTGCTGATGAAGTACGTACATTATCGGTAAAAGTAAGTGGTGCAACCCGACAAATAAGCGACTTTATTAACCAAATGAATGAGCTGGTTAACGAAACCAATCAAGAAAGTGAGCAGTTAATTAGCCACTCAAGTACCGCACAAAGCGCCATTAGTAATACCTCTGAAGGGTTTAAAACAATGCTAGGTGAGTTTGAACAAAACCAACAGCAGCTACAGCAAATAGCGGATGCGGTGCATACGCTAGAGCAAGCGCAGCAGCACACTCACCAATCGGTAGAGCAAATTGTTACCTTAGGCGAGCAAGCTAAAAGCGCTATTGATCATGCACTAAGTAATAGCCAGCAATCACATGCACTTAGCCAACAAACACAACAGCAATTAAAGCGTTTTGTGCAATAAGCAATTACAAAACAAAAGCCGAGCGGTATATTGCCTTAATATTTTAACTGGCAACATTCAACAGCGCTTTATAAATATGGTAAATTACGCAGCTAATTATTTAAGTGTGTAATGTGTGTGAGTAACTCAACCCCTAACTATCAACAGCTAGCCAAAAATATTAAAGCCTGGGGCCAAGAACTCGGCTTTAGTGAGGTAGGTATTACCGATATAGACCTATCTAAACACGAAGCACAATTACAGCGCTGGTTAGATGCGGGCTACCATGGCTCTATGGATTATATGGCAGCCCACGGCATGAAACGCGCACGCCCTGCTGAACTAGTCCCTGGCACCCAGCGGGTTATTTCGGTAAAAATGAACTACCTGCCCCCTGATGCTAGTTTTGCCAAAACACTAAAAAACACCGAAAAAGCCTATATTAGCCGCTACGCATTAGGGCGTGACTATCACAAATTAATGCGCAACCGACTAAAAAAGCTGGGCCAAAAAATAGAGCAAGAAATTGGCGATTACGGTTTTAGGCCATTTGTAGACTCTGCGCCTGTGCTTGAGCGCCAGCTTGCTGAAAAAGCGGGATTGGGCTGGCGAGGTAAACACTCTTTATTAATAAACCAAGAAGCTGGGTCGTGGTTTTTTTTAGGTGAGCTTTTTGTTGATTTACCCCTGCCAATAGATAATGAAAACACGTTTGAAGGCTGCGGAAAATGTGTAGCTTGCATTACGCTTTGCCCAACAGGCGCAATTGTAGAGCCGTATGTGGTAGATGCACGCAAATGTATTTCGTACTTAACCATTGAGCACCAAGGCCCTATACCTGAGCAATACCGTGCATTATTGGGGAACCGAGTTTATGGCTGCGACGATTGCCAATTGGTTTGCCCATGGAACCGTTATGGTCAAATTACCGATGAGCAAGACTTCCATCCCCGTACGCAATTAAAAAACAAAGACTTACTTGAGCTATTTGACTGGGACGAACCTACTTTTTTAAAAAATACCGAAGGCAGCCCTATTCGCCGTATTGGACACGAACGTTGGTTGCGTAATTTAGCGGTGGGTTTAGGCAATGCCGATTTTAGCCCTAGCATTATTAACGCTTTAGAAAGCAAACATGAGTCTAGCTCGCAGCTAGTAAAAGAGCATATAGAGTGGGCGCTTGAGCAACAAAATAATAAACAACGAGAACAACTTCGTAAAACACAGCGCCTAATTAGAATTGTCGAAAAAGGCTTACCTCGTGATGCGTAAATCACTCAGGTGAGCCTTATTGTGAAAGGTTTATTTTTTAAGTAACAAAGATAAATCTTGTTCAATTTCAGCAAAGGCGGCTTTAACTTGTTTAACCGACTCTTCTCTGGCAATTGAATTTTGAATAGTTTCGTCCACTTTTTTATAAATAAACACCTCTTGGTCTTCATCTAACCCCATTGTGGGTATGCGTACTTCAAGGTCTTCTTGTAATTGCTTGAATACTTTTTCGTTACTTTCGCGGTTTTCGTTTAGTAACCCAATTAAGCCATGAAACTTACTATGCACTGTGCTGGCTACATCATTTAGCTTTTGCTGCTGCGACTCAAGCATTTGCTTGGTCATAATTGCACGTAACTGCTGTTCAGTCACACTGACAATAAAACAAACGTGGTCACGAATACGCCCGTGTTTATCTGGGTCGTGATCTGGCATGTTCAGAATTAACAAGCTAATCATCTCGTAGTTAACTAATATTCGGTGAGAAAACTCATGTAAGCGACCTTTGTTTTTAAGCATATCAAACAGCTCAATTACAATCGGCGAACACACTCCATTAAGGGCAAAGTGCTCTATTGTATCACCATGTCTAAATTCAACATTACTTTGTAGGTCAAACGTTTGTAAGCAGTCTATTAAGGCTTTACCTAAATCTTGCGGATTATTAATAAAACCAATATTTTCAATATAGTTAACTATTTGTCCCATTTCGCTACTGTTTGCCATAGCGTTAAATGCCGTAGATGTTGCATCTTCTACTTGTTTTTCAAGGCTTTGTTTTTCTATTAATACTTGGTTTAAGTTTTTAAGTTTTGATTTAAGCTCATCATGCCCAAACGGTTTTACAATGTAATCCTCAGCACCGACTGAGTAACCTTCCATACGCTCTTCAACCGTTCCTCTAGCGGAAACAAACATAACAATTATATGCGCGGTATTCGGATTCGCCTTTAATGCTTTACACACTTCGTAGCCATTCATTTGCGGCATACTTACATCAAGTAAAATAACTTGGGGCATATAGCCTTCAACCATGGCTAAACACTCAGGGCCGCTTGTGGCAACTTGTAATTCGAAATCAAGATCTTCTAAAATTTCTTCAATAATTTCAAGGTTGAAAGGTTCATCATCTACAGCAAGAATTTTAGTTAAGGCCATATTTTCATCATCCAATTAAATATTATTTAAACATTAATTACACATATAATTAGCTATCTTGCACTGCTAGCTTATCATCGGCTAAATGCTCATCTAAATCTATTTCTAGGGGTACCTGAATCCTAATTGTTGCACCACCATCGCTATTATTACTTGCCGTAATTTCGCCTTGATGAAGCGCTACAAACTCTCTACAAAGCGCAAGCCCTAAACCAGTACCACCAGCGCCACTGTTCGTTTTGCTGCTTTGTACAAATTTAGTAAACACGTGCTCTAATTCATCCTCAGGTATACCTATTCCATTGTCTACTACATCAATAATGGCGCTATCTTGATCAGCCATTAAGTTCACTTTAATACGACTTTTAGGTTCGCTAAATTTAAGTGCGTTACCTAAAACATTGCGCAATAGCTGATTAATTTGCTCTTCATCACACTGCACAACCACTGGCCCGGGTTTTGAAAAAACAATTTCAATTTCTTTTTCCATAGCCGTACCAGAGACATCATCAATACTGGTTTTTATAATGCTTTCTATATTGTATGGACGTGGGTTAAATGGAAATTTCCCTACATCCAATTTAGATAAATCAAGTAAGTTGTTTAATAACGACAGTAAACGCTCGCCGCTGCTTTCAATACGGGATAAATATTTTAAGAGTTTATCTTTAGCAAAATCGCCCGCTTCTAACTTACTCAAACCAAATCGTGAAAAGCTTAATATAGAGTGCATAGGGGTGCGTAACTCGTGCGACATGTTAGCCAAAAATTCCGATTTGCTTAAATTGGCAGCTTCGGCCACATTTTTAGCATGCTCTAGCTGCGAAGTACGAGCTCGCACTTGCTCCTCAAGTAAGTCTTTGGCTTCAAGGAGTAATTCTTCTTTTTGCTTTAAGTGAGTTACATTTTTAAATATAACCGCTAACGCAATTTCGCCATGGTGGTCTATTTCGTTAAACGAACCAACCAGCGGAATATACCCGCCGTCTGTTTTTTGCAAACGTAGGTCGCTACTAAATTGGCGGTTACGATTGAGTGTGCTGATTTTATTTTTTATTTCAGCACTTGATTCCTCATCTAAAAATTCAAATACAGAAAAGCCCGCGAGTTTGTCAAAGGGTAGCTTAAACAGCCTTAAGCAGGCATCGTTTGCTTCTATTACTTTGCCGCTGCGCTCAAATAGCATAATGGCGTCAGGGGTATTTTTATAAATAACTTGTAGTAGGCTGTCTTTTTCGATTAATGCATCAACGGTATCTTGTAAACGCTCAACTAGCTCAGCGTTACGGCGTTTTAAAAGCTCTGTTTGCCACAATTTATGTACCGATTGCAGCAGTACGCTATCGGTTAGAGGCTTTATTAAAACATCTTCGACCCCTTTACGAATTGCCTCAATCATTGAAACTTGCTCAGGGCGTGCGGTAAACAATAAGCATCGGCAATCTGGCTGAGACATTTTAATAGCAGAAAAAATATTTAAACCGGTGCCATCTTCAAAGCTAAAATCGCTAATTAAAATATCTATACTGTTTTCATTAGCCACTGCCACCGCTTCGGTTGCGCTGGTTGCGGTTAGCGTTTTGATATGCGCCCCGACTAAATTACTTTTCATTTTTTCAAGGCGCTCAGGCATATGATCAACAAGTAAAATAGTGGGGAGTTTTAAAACGTGGCTAGAGCCAAGCTCTAAGAGGTTTTCGAGTAATGAGGTAATTTCTTTATTTGAAAAAAACGGATAAATAACCGTTGCATCTGGGACTAGCTTATTAAGCTCGCTAAAGGCGCTAAGTTGCTCACCGCTTTCGGCTTTAGGGGCAAGTAATACACAGCGGTCTTGTGAGATTTTTTGAGCTAACGACTTTATTACTTCACACGGCACTCCGTAAGCACCAATTACCAAGTCATACTGGCTGGTGTTAGAGTATAAATCAATCATAGAGTAATGAACGAGCTCAGCCTCACAACCTATTAATTCTAGTAAAACTTTCACTCTCATTGCGATAACACTGCTGCTATCTACAATTAAAATTTTTCGACTCATTAAGCCACACTATCGTAAACACTTTATATGTTAATAGCGTAGCCTATAATTTCTTAGTTGGTATAGGTTGTTAGACTTAATTTTGATTTTTTTACCGATAAGCTCCACAACTATTTTGGTAGATGCTTACCAAATATTGTTAAACTGTAGCGTGTGTTATCCATTACCGCGATATTAGGCAACTCACCCCATACGCTAAAACCAAAGTGCTTGAATAACTTAATACTTGGTAAGTTGTGGCTAAATATAAAACCAAGCAATACATCAATTCTGAGCTGTTTAGCCTCTATTTGGGCAAACTCCATCAGCTTTTTGCCAAGCCCTTTACCTTGCGCCGCTTTGGTAATATAAATGCTCATTTCGACGGTGCCATCGTATGCGGGGCGCCCATAAAACGATTTATAACTTAGCCAGGCAAGTACTTGGTCATTTTCGCAATAAACATAAATAGGCCGCTTATCGGTGTGGCTATTAAACCACTCACGTTTGCTCTGTACCGATACTTCTTCGGTATCGGCGGTCACCATACGCGAGGCGATCGTTTCATTGTATATTGCGACAATGGCAGGTAAATCTTCTATAGTGGCTAAACGTGTAGTCATAACAGCTTAATATTGTTGATCACTTTTGTGCATATTAGCGTAAGATAGACTAGTCAAACAATTATAAATTTAGGCGTTGAGTATGTTAAAAAAAACGATACTAGGGCTCAGTATTTTTATTACGAGCTTAGCTGCCCAAGCAAATGACACGTTACCCAGCAAACAACAGCAGCAACAATGTGAAGACTTTACAAATGTAGAGATACGTAAGCTGCGCTCAAAAGAATCCTTAAACTTATGCCAATTTAAAAACCGCCCTTTGCTCATTGTAAATACAGCAAGCAATTGTGGTTTTACATCTCAATTTGAAGGCCTTGAAAAAGTACACCAACAATACAAAGACAAAGGTTTAGTGGTATTAGGTTTTCCATCTGATGATTTTTTTCAAGAAGAAAACGATGAAAAAGACATAGCAAAAGTGTGTTTTATTAATTACGGCGTTACGTTTACTATGTTTACTACCAGCGAAGTTCGCGGCAGTGATGCAAATCCAATATTTAAACACTTAAACGCGCAAACCAGCTCACCTAACTGGAACTTTTATAAATATTTAGTTTCAGCTGATCGCAAAATAATTAAACGCTTTAACAGTAAAGTAGCTCCTAATTCAAAAGAATTAATTGATGCAATTGAAAATACGCTACTCATCAATTAAGTTTATACTGGTACTGCGAGTTAAAACTAACTAGACTGGCTTTAATGGTTAAATACACCAACTTTAAACAGGAGATTTTATGGCAGTGGCAAGTGCAAGGCACATTTTAGTAGACAGCGAAGCAGAGTGCTTAGATTTAAAAGCTAAGATTGAACAAGGCGAAGACTTTGCAGAGCTTGCAAAAACATATTCAAACTGTCCTTCTGGTCAAGACGGCGGAGCACTTGGCGAGTTTGGCCCAGGTATGATGGTACCTGAGTTTGATAAAGTTGTATTTTCAGCGCCAATTAATCAAGTACAAGGCCCTGTACAAACACAGTTTGGCTATCACTTACTAGAAGTGACAAGCCGCTCAGAATAACGTTGACTTATCGCAACACAAAAAGCCGCTTATGCGGCTTTTTTTAGGAGCAATTATGAAACTTATAGGATCTAACCCTTCTCCATTTGCGCGCAGAGTAAGAATGTGGGCAGCACAAAACAATGTTGACTTAGCGCTAGTAAACCTAGATATTTTTTCTGAGCAAGACCGCCCTACCTTAGCCAGTAACAACCCTGGAAGAAAAATACCGGTTTTAATTGATGGTGATTTAACGCTAAGCGATTCAACCATTATTTTACGTTACCTTATCGCCAAGGCTGGTAAAACACCACTAAGCTGGTCGCAAGAGCACCTACTTAATATTATTAACGCCTGTAACGACTCGTTAGTAGAATTAGCACTTAGCAGACGCTCAGGGTTTGATACTAACGACGATAAATTATTTTTTAATCTGCAAAACGAACGAATTGCTGAAACATTAAGCTATTTAAATAGTCATTTAAACGATGATGAATTTAAAGGCTGTGAATGCCTTAACATCAGTTTATACTGCCTACTTGATTGGATTTGCTTTCGTGAATTAACAGACTTTAGCCAACACGCAGCTTTAGTCAGTTTTTATAACGACTATGGCACGCGTCAAGCTGCTGTAAGCACCGATCCTAGACTCTAAACAAATAAGGTAAACACATGAGCGATATTGAAATTGAATCACAACTAGTTAGCTTTGTAGAAAAAGTACGTTTAAGCGAGCAAGTGTGGGCGTTAGGTGGCGACGACGGCGGCTTTGTAGTGTGCGAATCTAACCAGTTTGCCGAAACGGATGTACTGCTTTTATGGGAAAGCGAAGACGCAGCAAAAGCCCAGTGTAAAGAAGAGTGGCAAGAATTTACGCCTGTAGAAATTAATTTAGATGAATTTTTAGATGAGTGGGTAGAAGATTTAAACGAAGACAGCGCATTAGTTGGTTTAAATTGGAATGACGACCAAGTGTGTGTAGAAATAGAGCCTGTTGGCTTAGCACGCGCACTTAGCGAATAACTGCCACTATAAATTAAATAGTGAATACAACACCTGCTTTTTAAGTGGGTGTTTTTGTTTTGTAGCTAAAAACATAAATACTAAAATCGATACTCGCATGTTTATCTGTTTTAAGTATAAAATATAACATGTCATTAATTTCAAGGGATTACGTTGAAAACCCATCTTGGCCGCCGCCCTTTTTCAGCAATGGAACTGCATACGCTTTATAACGGCTATATTTATGGCGATTTTAAAGTAGCAAGAGAGCAAGCAAAGCATTGGCATTTTTGGTTGCCTTTAATTGCCTATTACAGTGGCGCATATAGCGATGAAATTGGCTGCTTAACGCTTGACGATCTTGAGCTTAAAAATGGCATTTTATGTTTTAATTTTCATACTAATGGAAAAATAAAAGCGCGCTTGGTTCCGGTGCATCAAGCCTTAGTTGATGCAGGGCTTAACGACTTTATTGCCTTTGTTAAAGCACATAATCACACACGTTTGTTGTTTGATTTACCGGCTAAGTCTGGCCGTTACAGCGAAAAAGTACGCATTTGGTTTACTGGTGAAGGTGAGCGTGCGGGTTATTTGCAAAAATGTGCCATTCCCACTGTTGATCAACTTGGTATGAAAACCGCCATAAGTAGCCTACGACTTAATTTTGAGCAACAAGTACGTATTTACGCATTACAGGCTAATTCAAAAGACGCCTTTAATTATTTAATGGGGTTTAACGAATACCCCAATGATAAATTTGACGATACCGCCTTACTAAACAACGTAATACAGCAAATTCGCACCATTAACCCACAGCTGCACTGGCAGCGCTTTAAGCTGCGCCAGAGCCACTGACACTATTTGTTACTATTTTAAATCCAAGCAGCCACTTTATTAAATTACTCTCATAAAAAAAACTGCTAGGATATCTAAATCTCAATTTTTAAGGGCATAGAAATGCCTGTTTGAGTCAGTTTCTAACAACAACAATCTAGGGATCACTATGTTTTTAAAAAGCCTATTAACAGTAAGTGTTGCTTTAGCAATGACTACTGCCAACGCTAACGAGTTCGTTATCGAAAAGCTTGCTAAACCAAGTTCACAAAAGGTGTCGTTAACACTCGACCCAAGCCAAGACACCTTTACAGGGATGACAGAAATAGCCCTAGAAGTGTTAAAACCCACTCATTACATTGAACTTAACGGCGTGGCTTACGCTGTTAAAATGGCGCAGTTACTAGGCGATGAAAACTGCGACTTAAATAACGAAATGCTAAAAACAGAAAAAGTAAAATTTAGCTGTGATGAGCAAATTCAGCCGGGTAAGTACACCCTAAAAATAGATTTTTCTGCGCCGTATAATCGCCAAAGTGTGGGCTTATACAAAACAATTGATCAGGGCACACCTTATTTATTTACTCAGTTTGAAATGAATGATGCACGCCGTGCATTTCCGGTATTTGATGAACCAAGTTATAAAATACCGTTTCAGTTAACAATTACAGCGCCAACGTCTCAAAAGGTTTATGCCAATACGCCAGAGCTTAAAACCGCAGTTAACGGCGAGATGACAACGCATTACTTTGATAAAACGCCACCTATTCCTTCTTATTTAGTGGCTATGGCCGTGGGCCCTTTTGAAGAGCTTGAAATAAAAGACATGCCAATTCCAGGGCGTGTTATTACCCCGCAGGGTAAAATTCATTTAGCTGATTACGCAAAAGAGAACATGCCAAAAGTACTTGCTGCACTTGAGGCGTATTTTGGTATTCCTTATATTTATAAAAAGCTCGACTCGGTAGCAGTACCCGAGTTTCCTTTTGGCGCAATGGAAAACTCAGGCCTAGTAACCTACCGCGAAGATATATTACTGGTTGATTTAGCAGCTGCTACACGCAGTAAAAAACAGCGTAATGTGTCGATTATTGCTCACGAGCTTGCCCATCAATGGTACGGTAACTTAGTTACCATGAAGTGGTGGAACGACTTATGGTTAAACGAAGCATTTGCCAGCTGGATGGCGGCAAAGATTACTAAGCAGCTTAATCCAGAATTTGAATCTCACCTTGATTTACCACAAAACAACGTAATGGCATTAGATGCTCGCTTAAGCACTAAGCCGATTCGTAAACCAATTAAAACCGAAGCCGATATTATGGATGGTTTAGGGCTTGCCTACAGTAAAGGCAGCGCTGTACTGGCTATGGTTGAAAACTGGATTGGTGAAGACGCATTCCAAAAAGGGATTCAAAGTTACTTAAAAAAATTCTCGTATAAAAACGCCGAAGCAGCCGATTTATGGGAAGCACTAGGTAAAGCTTCTAATAAAGATGTTGCGAGTGTTTTAAAATCATTTATTGAACAGTCTTCTTTTCCGCTTGTAGATGTAAAACAAGACGGTAAAAAAATTACTATATCGCAAAGTCGCTTTGCTAATGCTGGTGTAGATGCCCCCGCACAGCTTTGGAATGTCCCTGTTGGGATAAAATATGGCGCTGGCGATAAAGTAAAAACAGCCAGTATTTTACTCAATAAGCAAAGCCAAACCTTAACACTTGATTTTGAGCCACAGTGGATTTATCCCGATGAAGGGGCGCTAGGTTATTACCGCTGGGTAATGGACGATGCGCAGTTTGATTCACTAATAAAACATGCTCCGCAAGCACTTAATGATCGTGAGCGCTTAGCGCTGCTCTCTGCCACTGATGCACTACTTGATGCGGGTGTAATATCGGCGGCTAAGTTAATGCAAACCTTAGAAGTATTTGTGAGCGATGATCACCCTCGTGTTGCAAATACAGCGCTGGGCTACTTGGTATCGCAAAAAAATACCTTTAAAGATGAAAGCAACGAAGCGTTATGGCCTGAGTTTATTCGCAGTGCAGTAATGCCTGCAGCTAAAAAATATTCACTTGAAGCACAAGCTGGCGAAGACGGTGCAGTATCGCAACTACGTGCAGGTGTTGTGTCCTTGCTTGGTTTTGATGGCGAAGATCAACGTGTGATCAGCAAAGCAAAAGAGCAAACGCAAGTGTACTTAAACGATCCGCAAAAAGTGGATCCGTATTTAGCAGCTACCTACTTAAAACTTGCCGCTTATAATGGGGATAAAGCCTTACTTGATCAATTTATGGCAACCTTTAAAACCACTAAAGATCCACAAGTACGCACAAACATGCTGGCAGCAATGGGCTTTATGGGTAAAGCGCAGTTACAAAAGCAGGTATTAGCGTACACCTTAACCGACGAAGTCACCGCGTCTGATATGCGCACTATTTTAGCGGGTCAAAGTTATAGCGAGCCACGCCAAGCACTATTTATTGAGTGGATATACAACAATTACGACAAGGTAACACAAAGCTTACCGCCGTTTTTTGTGCCTAACTTACCGTACTTTACAACCGCGCGTTGTGATGAACAAAGTTTAGCAACCACGCAAGCATTCTTTAAAGATAAAATTGAAGAAACACCGGGCTACGCGCGTACGCTAAGCAAGCTTGAAGAAAGTACCCATGACTGTATTGCGCTTAAAGAGCGTGAACTGGCATCAGTTAATGACTTTTTAAAAAGCAAATAAGCTTAATTAAAAGTAAATATGCATAATTAAAAAAGCCGCTGAGTTATTCACTCAGCGGCTTTTATTTACCCGTTAATAATCTGTGTTAGCTTGGCAATAAAGTCTTTTGCTGCTTGCTCTGAGTTAATTTTAAAGGCCACACCATAGTGAATCGGCTGCGCACTTTTGTGAATACGTGTAGGAAAGCGTGTCATCTCGCTACTATGAAAATAACCTTGTACTCGTGTTACCTCATCAATTGTTGCAAAATCATCGCTAAACACCTCAAAGGCTGGGCGAATAATAATTTTGCCTTTACCCGCTTCGCTGTGGGTATAAATTGCTTCTTTAGAATTTGCTAACATGTACTCAGCAATGTTTTTAATTTTAAAGTTACTTCTGCACTTTAACTGAATGAGCTGCTCTGTTAACTCATCTGCACTATAAGCCACGTGGTGATCCCTTTAATGTTTAATGGTGCATTACATTAGCCTATACGCGCTGCAAAGTCCGAATTATTTTACATCGCATACAAAGGCAAGTTTGTCGTTTTTATAACTCATTCGCGTTATGTTTGTCTCGCAATATGGGCTTAAGTTAAGCCATTGAGAAACCTCATCGGTGCCGCTTAAATTACGCATATATACACGGTTTTTAACCGCATAAGCCACTGTATTAGCATCTTTTAAAATAAAGTCTTGTACTTGCTCTGGCAATCTAAGTAAATTTTCTACCTGTTTAGATTGCGGGTTAAAGCTTGCTAAAATATGCTGATCATTTTTTGTGTAACTAAATAAAAATGTTGCGGTTTTACTGTTATAAATAAGCGTACGCCCTATGTTACTTGCTACCACCTCGCCTTTTGCCGCAGCAACCGAAGTATATTGCAAAGTATGTGGCTCACCCAAAATAAACATCACTAAGTCGTTTTGAGCGCCCCACGCGTGGTAGCCAACAGGTTCAATCCAATCAAAGATACGGCTCGGTGCTTGCTTAGTATCAAGTGGGTATTGCCACAACTTTTGTTTGCTATCTTGCTCTACCACAATAGCCGATAAACTTTGTTTTGAGGGCATAACAGTGGGCGAATATTCGCTCACTGGCGTATTTGTTATGTTGCTTATTTGCTTGGTTGCTAAATCATAATAGGCAATATCGGTTTGACTTTGCTCGCTTGAAATAACTTCATGGGTGAAATAAATACCCTTGTTTGTTAAATAAGGTTGGTTGTTATAGCTGTTTTTGTCGCTCACTATACTCACTTGCATACCGTAGGGTGTATTTAAATCAGCAAGTAATATTTGGCTTTTAGGCATGCTAGCCTGCGCTGTAGCAAGGCTTAGCGCCGCTAAAGAGACTAGCCCAAGCCATGGTTTAATAAGTTTCATGCTTTCTCTCGTTTTATTTTTAAGCACCTCATGATAACGTTATTTGCCGATGGCGTCACTTGACCTAAGTCAGTCAACTCTTTATAACTAACTTGGTCCTAAAAAAGAGAAAATACATGTCAGCTAAACATCCTATCATTGCTATTACAGGTTCGTCGGGTGCGGGAACTACCACTACCACCAATGCAATTAAACATATTTTTCGTAGCCTCAACATTGATGCGGCTTTTATCGAAGGAGATAGCTTTCATCGTTACACGCGCCCAGAAATGGATAAAAAAGTACGCGAAGCACAACAAGAAGGTAAACACATAAGTTACTTTGGCCGTGAAGCCAATGACTTTGGCGCATTAGAAACCTTATTTGGTACCTACGGCGAAACAGGCCAAGGCAAATTGCGCCGATACTTACATACCTTTGACGAAGCAGTGCCATACAATCAATTACCGGGGACGTTTACCCCTTGGCAAGATCTTGAAACAAACACTGATTTAATGTTTTACGAAGGCTTGCACGGTGGCGTGGTTGATCAGGATCATGATGTAGCTAAGCACGTGGATCTGCTTATAGGCATGGTGCCTATTATTAACCTTGAATGGATCCAAAAATTGATCCGCGATACGCAAGACCGCGGCCACTCTCGCGAAAAAGTAATGGACTCCATTGTACGCAGTATGGATGACTACATTAACCACATCACACCGCAGTTTTCGCGCACCCATATTAACTTTCAACGTGTGCCAACGGTTGATACGTCAAACCCATTTAGCGCAAAAGATATTCCTTCGCTAGATGAAAGCTTTGTGGTTATTCGCTTTAGAGGAATTGATGACGTTGATTTTCCGTATTATTTACAGATGATTGAAGGCAGCTTTATGTCGCGTATAAATACCCTTGTGGTGCCAGGCGGTAAAATGGGTTTAGCAATGGAGCTGGTGCTTACCCCGCTTATTAAAGACATTATTGTTAAAAAGCGTGCTCTTGAAAACCTAGCCCCTTTAGATATACCCATTTAGCCCCTCTTTTATGATTTACACTTCTGACGTACACTGCTGCTTTTGCTAACAGTGAGGGAAAACGTGTCGCACTCATTAAAAATTATTGTGGGCTCTAAAAACCCAGTAAAAATTAACGCTGCAAAACATATTTTTGCAATGTACTTTCCTAGTTACGAAATTGATTGCCAAGGCGTTGATGCTCCCTCAAATGTTCCCGATCAACCAATTGGCGAGGAACAAACCCGTATAGGCGCACAAAACCGAGTTACTTACTGTAAAAGCATGTACCAAGCAGATTACTACTGTGCAATGGAAGGCGGTGCAGAGCAATTTAGCTATGGAGCTGCCACCTTTGCCTATGTTGTGATTAATAATGGCTCTGAGCAAGCGATAGGACGCAGCAGTAACCTGCCGTTACCACAAGTGTTATATAACGCGCTGCTAAACGGAGAAGAGCTTGGCGATGTAATGGATAAAGCATTTAACACCCATAATGTTAAGCAAAAAGGCGGCGCGATAGGACTTCTCACAAACAATCATGCCACTCGCCAGAGCACCTACACCCAAGCGCTTACCTTAGCTATGGCTCCTTTTTTACACCCTAGCCTTTATCAGGAAAATTAATGAAATACAGTTATGTACTGTTTGATGCAGACGAAACACTATTCAGGTTTGATATTTTAGCGGGGATGACCCGCATGTTTAAAGCGTACAATATTGAGTTTACTCAAGCCGATTACATCCATTACCAAAAAACTAATAAGCAGCTGTGGATAGATTATCAAGATGGAAAAATTAGCGCCGATTACTTACAAGTAACCCGCTTTAACGAGTGGGCTGTAAAATTAGGGGTACCCGCTAAGGAGCTAAACGATGCATTTTTAGATGCTATGGCACAAATTTGTGAACCACTCCCCGGCGCAATCGATTTACTAAATGCACTCAAACCGCATGCACAATTGGGTATTATTACTAATGGCTTTGCCCGTTTGCAAGCCCTGCGCCTAGCGCATACCGGCCTTGAAAACATGTTTGATTGGCTGGTTATTTCGGAACTGGTAGGCATTGCTAAGCCTAACAAGGCTATTTTTGAGCACACATTTGAGCTTATGGGTAACCCAGACAAGAGCAAAATATTAATGGTGGGCGACACTGCCTCTAGCGATATTTTAGGAGGCAATAATGCCGGTATTGATACCTGTTGGCTACAGCACCCAGGCGAGCAGTTACCAGCAGGCATAAGCCCAACCTACACCATAACTGAACTGGCACAGTTACCAACAATTTTAGCGCTTTAAGCTGCGCGTTAATTATTAAAAATTAATAGTAATTAGCTGCAACTCGCTAATTTAAGGCAAAAAAAATGACGCTATTAAGCGTCATTTTTTATAACTGTTTGTGAGCGTGTATTTTTAAAAAATACTAAATTAGGCCGTCGCTAATTCAAGGCCGGGTGCAGGCATCGTAACAGGCGTTTCAAATGTTGCCCACTCCCATGCTGACTCTGTTGCCATAATTTTGCGAAGTAACTTATTATTTAAATCGTGACCCGATTTATAAGCCGTTACTTTACCTAGTAGGTTATGACCTGTCATAAACATGTCGCCCACACAGTCTAATATTTTGTGTTTTACAAATTCATCGCTGTAGCGCAAACCATTTGGGTTTAGTACTTTAAAGTCATCAAGTACTACTGCGCTGTCCATGCTGCCACCAAGTGCTAGGTTATTAGCATGCATGTATTCAATGTCTTTCATAAAACCAAACGTACGTGCACGGCTAATTTCTTCAGTAAAGCTTTGCGCAGTAATATCTAAACCAATGCGCTGGCGGCTTTCATTAATGGCCGGGTGATCAAAGGCAATTTCAAAGTCGATATGAAAACCATCATATGGTTCTACTTCGGCCCATTTATCACCTTCTTCAATACGTACTTTTTCTTTTATACGAATAAAGCGTTTAGCAACATTTTGCTCTTCAATGCCGCCTTTTTGTAACAAATAAATGAACGGTAATGCACTACCATCCATAATCGGCACTTCTGAGCTGTCTAATTCAACAATTAAATTATCGATACCCATTGCAGCAACCGCTGCAATTAGGTGCTCAGTCGTTGATAAGCGAACGCCATCTTTGTTAATTAAACAGGTACACAGCTGCGTATCACCAACGGCTTCAGGTGTTGTTTCAAAATCAACAACCGGATCAAGGTCGACACGACGAAATACAATCCCGGTATTTGCGCTCGCAGGTCGGAGAGTTATTGTGACCTTCTCACCTTTATGAAGTCCAATTCCTATGGCTTTGACTACTTGTGCAATCGTACGCTGTTTAATCATAGGTTCGCTCACTTTTAAATCAGTTACAGTTAGACGGCGGAGTTTAACATAAATCCTTTTGCCTTTCAATATTTGTACATATTTCAAACAAAAGCATTAGTAAATGTTAATCAGCCTGCTTACGTAAAAAAGCCGGAATATCAAAATAATCTCCGCCTTCTGATTTATCCGCTTTTTTACTGTTTTGCGCTGATGAACTTGCCGTGTTGCTTGAGCTTGTAGATGGCGCTTGTTCTTTGCTTTCTACTTGCGTGCTTGGCGTCGTTTCTTCAGTGCTTGTGCCTTGGCTTGCAAAGCTTGGTACGTACATGCTGCTAGATTGGTTTGATGAACTTGCTACATCAGAACCTGATGCCTTTTTAAAGCCGTTATCAACAATACCAAACTGCGGACGACGATCGCCGCCTAAACCCGTAGCAACAACGGTTACACGTAACTCGTCGCTCATTTCTGGGTCAATAACTGCACCCACTACCACGGTTGCATTTTCAGACGCTAGCGCTTTAACGTGGTTACCCACAATTTCAAATTCTTCAATCGCAATGTCCATACCCGCGGTAATATTAACCAAAATACCTTTAGCACCGGTTAAATCAACGTCTTCTAGTAATGGGCTTGAGATAGCCGCTTCTGCAGCTTCTTGAGCACGATCTGGGCCTGATGCAGAGGCTGTGCCCATCATGGCAGTACCCATTGCTGACATTACGGTACGTACGTCGGCGAAATCCACGTTAATTAAACCAGAACGTGTAATTAGCTCAGCAATACCTTGAACCGCACCAAAAAGTACGTCGTTTGCTTTAGCGAAGGCATCTAACAGTGTAGTCCCTTTACCTAAAACTTTAAGCAATTTATTGTTCGGAATTGTAATAAGTGAGTCTACAATTTCTGACAATTCGTTAATGCCTTGTTCAGCTGCTGCTGCGCGCTTTTTGCCTTCAAAGTCAAAAGGACGCGTTACTACAGCAACCGTTAAAATACCTAATTCTTTGGCAATTTTAGCAACCACTGGTGCAGCACCAGTACCTGTACCACCACCCATGCCGGCAGCAATAAATACCATATCTGCGCCTTCAAGGCTGGCACGGATTGTTTCTGCATCTTCTTCAGCCGATTCGCGGCCTACTTCTGGGTTTGCACCTGCACCTAACCCTGAGGTTATTTGCGTGCCTAGTTGTACGGTAATATCGGCAGCGGAATTACGTAATGCTTGTGCATCCGTATTTGCGGCTATAAAGCGCACGCCTTCTATTTGTTGTTTTACCATGTGCTCAACAGCGTTACCGCCGCCACCGCCCACGCCAATTACCTTAATTACAGCTTCTTCGCTGTGTTGTTCCATCATATCAAACATGTTTACTCTCCGACTTGAGTACTTTAAAACTCGCCTTGGAACCATTTAGTAATGCGGTTCCACCAATTATTATTATCCTCTGCTTTCGACTTTTGTGCATTCATCGATTGCATAGTGCGCCCGTATTGTAACAAACCTACAGCGGTTGCGTACGAAGGATCGTCTACGTAGTCTGTCAAACCAACTATCCCGATTGGTTTGCCTATTCTCACTGGCATTTGGAAAATGTCTTCAGCCACTTCCATTGCGCCAGTCATTTTAGCAGTCCCGCCTGTAATAACGAGGCCTGCCGCAATTTGGTCTTCTAAACCTGAGCGACGAATTTCTTCCATCGCTAATTCAAATAATTCTCTAAAACGAGGCTCTACCACTTCAGATAAAGTATGGCGCGACATTAATCGTGCTGGTCGCCCGCCTACACTTGGTACTTCTATGGTGTCTTCGTTACTGGCCATTTGGCTACTTGCACATGCATATTGTACTTTGAGTGACTCAGCATGTGATATAGGTGTACGAAATATTTTTGCAATATCACCGGTTACTTGATTACCCGCCACTGGGATAACCGAAGAATGACGTAATGCCCCGTTAATATAAATAGTGATATCCATTGTACCACCACCAATATCAAGTACCGCTACACCAAGCTCTTTTTCGTCATCGGTTAAAACCGAGTAACACGATGCGAGTGCAGTAAATATAAGCTGATCAACCTCTAAACCACAGCGTTCAACACATTTTTCAATGTTTTTAGCCATGTCGTTTGAGCAGGTAATAATGTGTGCACGTGCTTCCATACGTACACCGCTCATCCCAAGGGGGTTTTTAATGCCCTCTTGCATATCAATGCTGTATTCTTGCGGTAATGCATGCAGCATTTTACGCTCGGCCGAAATAGGCACAGAGCGCGCTATATGAATTACATTTTCAATGTCTTCATCGGTTACTTCTGTATTATTAATAGCAACCACGCCGCTTTCGTTTTGACACTGTATGTGCTTGCCAGAAATCCCTAAGTACACTGAGCTAATACGACAATCAGCCATTAACTCGGCTTCATCTATTGCTCGGCGAATCGACTCAGACACTAAGTTTAAATCGTTAACGCCGCCTTTATCCATACCATGAGATACTTGGCTGCCCACACCAACAATGCTGAGCTTGTTATCTGCGGTGATTTCACCTACCGTGGCCACCACTTTTGAGGTACCAACGTCTAATCCAATCACTAGGTTTCTTTCTGCTGACTTAGTCATGCCTTACTCTTATTTTGTAATTGCTGTTCTTGCACAGGCTTATAGCTAACTGCAAGGCCGGTATCATAGCGTAAATCTATTGCATCTATTTGTGCATCTGCACGCTTTTCCATGCGCGGGTACACATCTATAAACCGCTGTACTCGCTTTGCTTTGTCTTTGCGTCCTAAATTTAAGCGCACACCATTATCTAACCATAACTGCCACGAAAAACGCTCCGAAAGGGCTAAGCTTTTTAGCGTTAACGCATTTACATTTAGCATTTCGTCAAACTGCTTAAAGGCAATCCACGCTTCTTTTTCGCTGCCTTCTGGGCCGTAAAGTTGCGGTAAATCATTGGCGAGTTTATCGCTACTTGCTTCAAAGGCATCGCCACTTTGGTTTAGCAGTAAATCGCTATTCCAATGGGCTACGGCTTCGTGTTCAACTACGTACACTTGTATTGTATCGGGCCATTGCTTGCGTACCGATACGGTTGCAACCCAAGGTAAATCTTTTACCAGTTGCTGTACGCGTTTTACATCTAGCTCAAAAAAACTGCTTAAATCGGCCTTTTTTATTGCTTTTATTATGGCCTTTTCGTCAGTGTATTTGGGCTTTCCTAGCACTGTTAAGTGCTTTATTTGTGCATCTTTGTTCTCTACTAGCCAATCAGATACACCGGTAGTTATTTGCACGAGCCCAATCACTACCACCAGAAAAAAGCTCACACCAAAAATTAGCGACCAATTAAAGTTAAGTTGCTGTTTTAACTGTTGAGCTTTTTCTAAAAGGGGATGCATATTAAAGCGTTTGCCCCAAAATGCGAACAACTAATTGCTCAAATGTTGCCCCATTTGCTTTTGCCGCCATGGGCACCAGCGATTTTTCGGTCATGCCAGGGACTGTATTTACTTCTAATAAATAAAAATTCCCCTGCTCATCTTGCATGGCATCTACACGGCCCCAGCCGCTTGCACCCACTAAATCAAACGCCTCTAACGAGATAGCCTGTAAGTGCTGTGTATCTTGCGCCGATAAATCTGCAGGGCAATGATACTGTGTTGTATTTGATTGATACTTAGCTTGGTAATCGTAAAAACCATTTGGAGTCGTCATTTCAATCACAGGCTGTACTTCATCGCCTAATACAGTCACGGTAAATTCGCGCCCAGTTATCCACTGCTCTACTAACACTTGGCTATCAAACTTAAAAGCGTGTGTAAGGGCATCTTCAAGCTCTTGAGCGGTACTTGCTTGCGCCATACCTATGCTTGAGCCTTCGTGCGATGGCTTAACCATTACTTTTTTAAACTCATCCATAATGGCTTTTGCATCAAAGCCTTTTTTAGCATCAACAACTGCATAAGGCGCTGTGCTTAGCCCTGCAGATTTAAATAAATGCTTACAACGGACTTTATCCATTGCCAAGGCTGAGCCTAATACAGTGCTGCCCGTGTATGGCAAATTCATAAATTCAAGCGCGCCTTGCACTGTACCATCTTCGCCACCACGGCCATGCAAAGCAATAAAAACACGATCGACCTGTAATTCTTTTAGCTCCCACAAAGAGCGATTTTGCGGGTCAAAAGCAATGGCATCAACGCCGGCATTTTGTAGTGCATTAAGCACCGCTTGCCCTGAACGTAGTGACACTTCGCGCTCTGCTGAGTTACCCCCAAGCAGTACTGCTACTTTACCAAATTGCGCGTTTGCTTGCGTCATACTTCACCTTGCTTTAATTTTTCCACCGACATACCTGTTGCCGCTAATGTTTTAACCAATTGTCCTATATTACCAGCGCCTTGCGTTAAAACTAAGTCGTTATTTTGTAAGTTATCGGCCAGCACACCAGCAAGCTCTGCGCTCGTTGCTACATGTAGAGGCTCTTTTCCGCGCTGACGTAAGCTGCGGCACAGGCTTTTACTGTCTGCGCCAACAATAGGCTCTTCGCCGGCACTGTACACATCAAGTAATAAAAGTTGATCTACATCTGCTAATACTTTTACAAAGTCTTCGTATAAATCGCGTGTACGGGTAAACCTGTGCGGTTGATAAACCATAACTAAACGCTTTTCTGGCCAGCCTTCGCGTACCGCTGCAATGGTGGCAGCAACTTCTGATGGGTGATGTCCGTAATCATCCACCAGCATGACATTGCCGCGCTCATTTTCAAAACTGCCATAATGCTGGAAGCGTCGTCCTATGCCTTCAAATTTTTGCAGCGCCTCTAAAATTGCGTGGTTAGCAATGTTTTGATCTTTAGCCACTGCAATTGCCGCCGTGGCATTCAGTGCGTTGTGCTTACCTGGCATATTAAGCATTGCACTTAAGCTTTCACCACTTTTATGTGTCACTGTAAAAGTACAAGTACTTGCTGATTGGCTAAAATCGCTCATGCGGTAGTCGGCATCTTTTGACTCGCCATACGTGATCACAGGGCGACCAAAACGCGGGATCAGCTCACTTGCTACTTGCGAGTCTATGCACACTACGGCTAAGCCATAAAATGGCAGGTTATGAATAAAGTCCACATAGGTGTCTTTCATTTTCTCAAGACTGCCGCCATAGGTTTCCATGTGATCTTCTTCAATATTGGTGATCACCGATACCATAGGCTGTAAATGCAAAAACGATGCATCGCTTTCATCTGCCTCAGCAATTAAAAAGTCGCTTTTGCCCACTTTTGCGTTACTGCCCGCGCTATTTAATAAGCCGCCAATAATAAAAGTAGGATCAAGCCCTGCCTGAGCATAAATGCTGGCAATTAAACTGGTTGTAGTGGTTTTACCATGTGTGCCCGCAATGGCAATGCCATGGCGAAAACGCATTAATTCGGCAAGCATTTCAGCACGGCGAACTACCGGTATACGCGCTGCTTTTGCAGCAATAATCTCAGGGTTTGTTTCGTCAATAGCACTTGAAACAACAACTACGTTTGCATCTTTTACGTTGTTTTCGTGATGGCCTATAAATACTTCTGCACCGGCTTTAATTAAGCGTTCGGTCATTGCGCTGTGCGCTATATCTGAGCCTGTAATGCGGTAGCCTTCAAAAGCCAGTACTTCAGCAATGCCGCCCATACCCGCACCACCAATACCAATAAAATGGATGGTTTCTATTCGACGCATAGCAGGTCGAGTTTGTTGTTCTTGTATTGACTTATCTTTCACTTATTTTCTCTTATTTGTTACTTGCTCACAGTGCGAAGCAACGCTTGCTGTGGCATCTAAAATGGCTTGCTGCTTAGCATTGCTGGCCATTTGTTTAATTAATATAGGCTTTGCCAAATACGGGTTTAATAGCTCAACTATTGAATCTTTATTAAACTGCGGCTGAGGCATTAAAAGCGCGCCATTTGCGGTTACTAAATATTTTGCGTTGGCGGTTTGATGATCGTCTACCGCATGTGGAAACGGCACAAACACAGCCATTTTACCCGCGGCGGCAATTTCACTAACAGTCAGTGCACCAGCACGGCAAATAACAATATCGGCCCACGCGTAGGCGGCGTCCATATCATCTATAAATTCAGCAACTTTTAGGTCTTCATCTGCAATGTTGCTTTTCGCATACGCGCTTTTTACGCCCTCAATATGGCCTTTACCTGTTTGGTGCCACATTTTAATTAGCGCTGTTTTAGCAAGTAAATTAAACGCCTCTGGCAGTGTTTGGTTAAGCACTTGTGCGCCTAGCGAGCCTCCCACCACTAAAATATTAATAGGGCTTGAAACATCACGTTTAGCTACATTAGCAACGCTTGCACGTACTGGGTTACCGACTAATTCGGCTTGCCCTGGTGCAAAGGCGCTTGGAAACGCAGCAAGTACTCTGTTAGCAAATTTTGCCAACCACTTGTTGCTCATTCCTGCTACTGCATTTTGCTCATGAATCACCAGTGGAATGCCTAAACTTTTAGCGGCAATGCCGGTTGGCCCGGTTACATAGCCGCCCATAGCAAGCACTACATCAGGTTGCTGAGATTTCAATACCTTACGCGCCTGCAATATTGCATTAAGTACCATGAATGGGGCTTTAATAAGACGCTTTAAGCCATTACCGCGTACGCCCTTTACATTAATAAAATCAATTTCAATGTTGTGCTTTGGTACAACATCCGCTTCCATTCTGTCTGGCGTGCCTATCCAGCTTACTTGCCAGCCTTGCTCTTTTAAATAATCGGCTACAGCAATACCTGGGAATATATGCCCGCCTGTACCACCGGCCACAACTACTAATTTTTTACTCATCGCTTACCTCCGCGTGAGGTGGCTTGTTTGGTTGCCATTTTGGTTTCAAAATCAACACGCAATAAAATACCGGTGGCAATCGTCATTATTAATAAACTTGAACCACCATACGAAATAAACGGCAAGGTTAACCCTTTAGTCGGTAATAACCCTGCACTGGCGCCTACATTAACCATGGTTTGAAACGCAAACCAAATGCCAATAGCAAACGCAAAATAGCCTTCGTATTCTTTGCCACATTTTAAAGCTTGTTGGCCTATTAAAAGCGCCCTAAATACAAACACAGCCAACACACATAAAATACTTGCTACACCTACAAGGCCTAGCTCTTCACCTATAACGGCAAAAATAAAATCGTTATGCGCCTCGGGTAAATACTGTAACTTTTGCACGCTGTTACCTAACCCTTGGCCAAACCAGCCACCTTGGCTGTAGGCCATAAGCGACTGCACTAACTGATACCCTTTACCAAATGGGTCTTCCCAAGGGTCTAAAAAGCCCACCACTCGCGCCATTCTGTATGGCTCTACAATAATCAGTAATACAACAAGCCCTACGCCCGTTAAAATAAGTACAAAAAACTGCCATAACTTTGCGCCGGCCAAAAATAACAGCCCCACTGTTGTTACAAACATAACCACCACGGTTCCTAAATCGGGCTGCAGTAAAATAAGTAAGGCATATACCGCGAATACAGCGATAGGCTTAGCAAAGCCTTTAATATTTTCTTGTACTTCTTCGCGCTTTCTTACCAAGTAGCCTGCTATATAACTGAAAAAGTATAATTTAGCGGCCTCGGCCACCTGAAAACCAACAGGCCCAATGGGTATCCAACGCTTAGCGCCGTTGACTTCGCGGCCTATTATTAACACGGCAATAAGTAGCACCATACCAAGCAGCAACAAATACGGGTTTGAGCGTTTCCACCAATCCATAGGCACGCTGGCGGCAATCCAAAATAAAACAAATGCCATCGCTAAAAACATGCTGTGGCGAATGGTAATATGGTATGAGTTATCAAACAGCCTTTCGGCTGTGGGCATTGAGGCGCTGGTCACCATTATAAAACCCACCCCTATAAGCATTAACATGCAATAAAGCAGTGGCACATCGTAAAGCTGTGCTGAGGGTTTAGGGGTGAGTGTTTCTTTTAAATCGGCAAAGGCAATCATAATTGCCCTTCCATTACACATTGCACAAAGTCATCACCGCGTTGCATGTAGTTGTTATACATATCAATGCTGGCACAGGCAGGGGCAAGTAATACAATGTCACCGCGCTTGCTAAGTACTTTAGCGAGCGATACCGCCTCTTGCATTGTGTTTACCAAGTGCGATTTACTCGTTAAAGCAGCAAGCTCTGCTGCATCTTTACCAAAGCATACAAGCGCTTTTACATGACTTTTTATATATGGCTTTAACGCACTTAAATCAGCGCCTTTAGCATCACCACCGGCTATAACAATCAGGTTTTCGTGATCTGAGGCCAAACTATCTATTGCCGCTATAGTGGCGCCAACATTGGTGGCTTTAGAGTCGTTAAAGTATTGAACACCATGTTGCTCATCAACAAACTGGCAACGGTGCGCTAAACCATTAAATTGACAAAGCGCCGCTGCGTACTGTTCTTTGCTAATATCAAACGGGCTTAATAACGCCATAACCGCAAGTGTATTTAAGTAATTGTGCTTACCAACGACCGCAAGCGTGCTAACAGGTAAGTACGCCTCGCCTTTTACTATAAAGTGCAGCTCATTATTGCGCTCAGCTAAGTGGTAATCACCGTGGTCGGTGCCAAAGCTCATTTGCGGCGCTAAAGCGCGACTAATAGGCTTAGTTTGAATATCATCTGCGTTGGTTACTAAAAGCTCAGCATTGTTATAAATGCTTAATTTAGAGTCGATATAGGCTTGGTAGCTGTCGTAACGATCTAAATGATCTTCAGATATATTTAATACCGCTGCGCTTATTGGTTTTAAGCTTGAGCAGGTATCTAGCTGAAAACTCGAAAGCTCCAGCACATACACGTCAAAATCATCACTTAGTAAATCCAATACCGCAGTGCCAATATTGCCACCTAATGCCACCTTATAACCTGCTGCTTTTAATACCTCGTAGGCTAAGGTAACAACGGTTGATTTACCATTAGAGCCTGTAACAGCAACAACCGGCTTTGTATTTATACGAGCAAATAGCTCTACATCACCAATTACTTCAATGCCTGACTCTATTGCTTGAGCAATTGCGGGAATTTTTAAGCTAAGCCCGGGGCTTATGATGATCATGTCGGTTTTACAAAGCGCGGCGCTAGCTAAATCACCAAAATGCGTATTAAGCTCAGGAGCATGCTCGCTAAGCCAATCCATACCTGGTGGCGCAACCCGGCTATCAACGACCTTTGGTGCAAAACCATGAGATAATAAAAAACGCACAATGCCCAGACCGGTTACACCGAGTCCGAGCACTGTTATATGTTTGTTTTTTATCTCGTTTAAATACTGCATTTATCGAATCTTTAATGTCGCAAGGCCAGCAAGTACTAGCACAATTGAAATTATCCAAAAGCGCACAATAACACGTGGCTCTGGCCAACCTTTTAGCTCGTAATGATGATGAATCGGCGCCATTCTAAAAATGCGCTGTCCGCGTAATTTGTATGAGCCCACTTGTAAAATTACCGATAAAGCTTCCATTACAAACACACCGCCCATAATAATAAGCAGTAGCTCTTGGCGTACTAAAATAGCAATAATGCCCAGCGCGCCGCCAAGTGCCAGCGACCCTACATCACCCATAAACACTTGTGCTGGGTATGTGTTAAACCATAAAAAGCCTAACCCTGCGCCAACAATAGCGGTACACACAACCACCAGCTCACTAGCAAGCGGTAAATGCGGGATATGTAAGTAAGCCGAAAAGTTAATATTACCGGTTAAATAAGCAATTATCGCCAGTGCTGCCGCCACTAAAATAGTCGGCACTATCGCCAGGCCATCTAAGCCATCAGTCAGGTTTACCGCGTTTGAAGTACCCACTAATGCAAAGTAAGTAATTACAATGTAAAACAAGCCTAGTTGTGGCAATACATCTTTAAAAAATGGCACAACAAGTGAGGTTTCTGACGCTTGTGTACTCGTTGCATACAGTGCAGTTGCCACCACTAGAGCAATAACCGATTGCCAAAAATACTTCCATTTAGCAATTAGCCCTTTAGGGTCTTTACGTATTACTTTGCGGTAGTCGTCTATAAAGCCCACTAAACCTAATGAGCCAATTACAAATAAGGTTGCCCATACGTATTTGTTTGATAAATCAGCCCATAATAAGGTGCTGGTAAATATGGCGCCTAAAATAAGTAAGCCTCCCATAGTAGGAGTGCCTTTTTTAGATAAGTGAGATTCGGGGCCATCATCACGTACTACTTGGCCAATTTGCATTTTTTGTAACGAACGAATGAGCTTAGGGCCAAAATAAAGCGACATCATTAACGCTGTTAATATGCCTAAAATGGCACGTAGGGTTAAATACGAAAAAACATTAAAGCCACTGTAATATTGGGTTAAATACTCTGCCAGCCAAACTAACATTATGATACTCCATTGATGGCTTGTTGCTGGCCATTTACTAAATCGGTTACTAATAATTCCATGCGAGAACTGCGCGATCCTTTCACCACAAGCGTGGTTTTATTGTTTGTGTTATTAAGACTGGTTTGAATTTGCTTGAGCATCTCTTCTCGGTTAGAAAAATGACGGTTTGGCTTATCAAATACATCGCTTGCGTATTTACTTAACACACCTAACGTATACAGCTCATCAATGCCTTGTTGTTTGGCGTATTCGCCTACTTCTTGATGGTAAGTTCTGGCTTGTTCACCAAGCTCTCCCATATCGCCCAGCGCTAAAATACGGTGCCCTTGAATATCACTTAATAAATCAATTGCTGCTTTTACCGACTTAACGTTTGCATTGTAGGTATCATCAATAACGGTCAGTGAATCAGTTACTTTTATTAAATTTACCCGCCCCTTAACATCGCCCATGGTGGCAAGTGCGGTGGCTATCTCTTCAAGTGATACATCAAACTCGCTGGTTAAAGCCGCGGCAATAAGCGCGTTGCTCACGTTGTGCTTACCAGGAAGAGCAAGCGTTACTGGTACTTTTTGATCTTGTGTACACAATAAAAAGCTCGCGCGAGCGTTTTCGTCCAGGCTGATATTTTCAGCCCAAATATCAAGTTTTTCAGTACTTGAAAAACACTTAACAGAGCGCCCTTTTAATTTATCAAGCCAGTATTGGCTAAATTCGCTATCGCAGTTAACAATGGCAACGCCATCGTCTTTTAGGCCATCAAAAATCTCACCTTTTGCCTTAGCAACTCCCATTAGACTACCAAAGCCTTCTAAATGCGCTGCGGCCACATTACACACCACAGCTACATCGGGTTTTGCCATGGCGGTAGTGTAAGCAATTTCGCCTAAATGATTAGCGCCAAGCTCTATAACAGCAAAACGGTGCTGCGGCTCTAAACGTAATAGCGTAAGCGGTACGCCAATATCGTTATTAAAATTACCTTTTGTAGCAAGCACATCTCCGTGCACCGATAAAATAGCGGCGCACATTTCTTTTACCGTTGTTTTACCCACGCTGCCCGTAATAGCAATGGTTTTAGGGTTTACCTGCGCCATAACTGCCGCACCTATATTACCTAATGCAATACGGGTATCGCTAACAACAAACTGCACAATATCTACATCTACTTTATGCTGAACAATAACGCCAATAGCGCCTTTTTGTTTAGCGTCAGCAATAAATTTATGGCCATCAAAATTAGGCCCTTTTAAAGCTAAAAACACCTCACCGTCGCAAATGCTGCGGGTATCGGTATTAATATTTACTACATTGAGATTATCACCTAGATAATCGGTTGCTAGCACATTTGCCAGCCAATCAAAGTCCATTGGGATCATTGAGTTATCCCTCTTACTGCTTTTTTTAGTTGTTCTTTTACATAACTGCGATCGCAAAAGTCGATACGTTGATCGCCAATAATTTGGTAATCCTCGTGGCCTTTGCCGGCAATTAAAATAACGTCATCCGCATTTGCATTTTCTATTGCATAGCGAATGGCTTTTGCTCTGTCAGCCTCTAAATGGGCTTTTTCAGGCTGCGATAAACCCGCTGCCACATCTGCCAAAATAGCATCTGGGTTTTCTGAACGCGGATTGTCGCTGGTAACAATAACCTTATCTGCATTTTGCTCTGCCGCTTGCGCCATTAAGGCACGCTTGCCTTTATCTCTGTCGCCGCCACAACCAAAAACACAACTAACCCCACCAGGCACATGTTTTTGTAAAGCTTGTAAAGCCAGAGCAAGTGCATCAGGCGTATGGGCGTAATCAACAACGCACGTAGGTAAATTAACTTCGCTAAACGCTTGCATACGCCCAGCAACGGGGTGCAAATGCGCGCATCCGGCGGCTAACTGCTCAAGCGGATAACCTAGCCCCAACAACGTTGCCAGTGCCGCAGTTAAATTATATAAGTTAAACTCACCAAATAGAGGCGATGTTACGCTAATATCACCCCAACTTGTGCTCAATTGCGCCGAAATACCATTTTTAGAATACTCAACATCAGAAAAATACACATATTGTGCATTTTTAGGCGCTAAATTTTTACGACCATAACAAATAAGATTATTAAAACTGTATTTTTCAAGCCATTGCTCTGCTTGCCCATCGTCTTGATTAAGCACCACTAGCTGTGGGTCAAAATCGCGAAACAGCATAAGCTTAGCGTCGCCATAACTTGCCATATCGCCGTGATAGTCAAGGTGATCGCGCGATAAATTAGTAAATACCGCCGCTTTAAATTGGCATTGTGCCACACGCTGTTGCACTAACCCGTGCGATGAAACCTCCATCGCCACAAGCTTTTTATGCTGCTGTTTTAAGTCATGCAATATGTGCTGCAAGTCAACAGCCGAAGGCGTGGTATTAATAAGTGGCGTAAGTGTATCGGGGTGGCCATAACCTAATGTGCCTATAATGGCCGAAGGGGTACTACAAAACTGCGCTAAATGCGCCATCATAGCCGTTGTTGTAGATTTGCCATTAGTGCCCGTTACACCAATTAAATCGAGAGATTGGCTTGGGTTTTCATAAAATTGACTCGCTAGCTCTGGGAGTTTTTTATCAAGCTCAGTTACTAAATACAGTGGCTCAAAAGTGACATCAAATTCACACAGTCTATCGGCAATAATGGCTGTAGCGCCGTTTTCAATTGCTTTGGCAATAAACTGTCCGCCATCAAGCGCATGGCCTTTTATAGCCACAAATACATCGCCAGGGGTTACATCCCGGCTATCAAGGCGTAAATCTTTAACTAGCTGCGAAGGTGCATCTATGTCGATGTATTTTAAAATAGCCTTTAAATCACGCATCGTTATCTTTACCTTTTACGTAAGCCACTTCTTCCTTATCAGGGGCTACGTTTAATATTCTTAATGCGTTAGAGACGATTTCTGCAAATGCAGGGCCTGCGGTGGCACCTCCATAGTACACATCGCCACCGGGCTCATTTATCATCACTACCACAGCCAAGCGTGGATTACTTGCCGGTGCTACACCTGCAAAATAACCTACGTATTCATCACCGTAACCACCAGCAACCGCCTTTTTAGAAGTACCGGTTTTGCCTGCCGCACGGTAGCCATCTACTTTTATGTTTCGGGCTGTACCGTCTTTTTCAAACACGCTTTCCATCATGTGAACAACGGCTTCTACGTCTTTTTGTTTAAAAATACGCTCGCCTTCTGGCACACCGTCTTGCTTTAAAATCGTTAACGGACGATTAATCCCACCGGCGCCTAACATGGTGTAAAAACGGGCCATTTGCGCCGTACTTACCGAAATAGCATAACCAAACGATAACGTAGCAATTTCAAAGTCAGACCAGCGGCGGTTTGGATAAAATAAACCACTACTTTCGCCAACCATGCCTGTGCCGGTATCGCTACCAAAGCCCACTTTTTGATATAAGCCAACTAAGTAATCTTTAGGTACTTGCTGCGTTACCTTTGCCACGCCCATGTTTGATGAATACTTTAAAATTTCGCGAAGCGTCATTTCACCGTGGTTACGGGTATCTTTTACTAAACTGCCGCCTAAACGCATCCAACCTGGGTAGGTATCAATGGTGTCGTCGGCTTTAATTGCGCCGTAGTCTAGCCCAGCTAAAATGGCTAGTGGCTTAACGGTTGAGCCTGGTTCAAACAAATCGGTAATTGCGCGGTTACGGCGTTTATGTGGTTGTGCATCGTTCAAATTATTTGGATTAAATGATGGGCTATTTACCATGGCCAAAACTTCACCGGTTTTAACATCAACCACCATGGCCGACCCCGATGTCGCTTTATATGTGAGTACAGCAGATTTTACTGCTTTATAAGCAATTGCTTGAATACGTTGATCAATACTCAGCTGAATGTTTTCAGGCTCTACACGCTCACGCTCATCTAATACTTCAACTTCGCGGCCTTGGGCATCTTTACGAATAGTGCGGCGGCCTTCTTCGCCTGTTAAGGCATTTTCGTAGAGTTTTTCAATGCCTTCTATGCCTTTTCCATCAATATTTGTAAAACCAATAATGTGGGCCGTTACCTCTCCCGCGGGGTAATAACGTTTAGACTCATCTAACAAATGAATACCAGGTAAGCGTAATTGACTAATGTAGTTGGCAACAGCCGGTGTAACTTGGCGCTTTAAATACACAAAACGACGGGTGGGATCATTTAATAAACGCGAATTTATTTTTTTAGGATCGATACGTAATACATCTGCCAGCTCACGCCAACGCAGATCATTTTCATAATAAACAGAGGTACGCTTATCAAGCTCAGCGGCATTTTCTGCAAGCGTTTTATGATCTTCACCGTTTTTACGTGCTTGTTTTATAACTTTAGCAACAAGTGACTTATGCAATGCTTTAGGATCGGCATACACACTGACTACAGGCACACTTACAGCAAGCTCTTTGCCTTGACGATCGAAGATCATACCGCGTTGTACATGTAGTTTTTCTACACGAACGGTGCGTTTATCGCTTTCTGAACGGGCTTTATCTGGCTCAATAACTTGTAAATAGGCAGCACGCGACACCAGTGTTACAAACACTAAAAACACCACAGTGCACACCAACATAAAGCGCCATGTGATTAAGTTATTGACCTGTTTTTTGCCGCGATTTCTCATTGTATTATTATTACCTGTTCATCCTGACTGGTAGGGCGCTTCATTTGAAGCTGCGTGGTAGCAACTTCTTCAATGCGCGCATGCTGCGAATAAAACTCTTCTTCTACAAGTAAATAACGCCATTCAAGGTCGAGCTCATCTCGCTCTTGTAGCAGCGTATCTTGCTTAATTAGCTGCGCGCGAGCCGAGTGCGTAACCTGCACTACTGCAAAGCTTGAAGCGAATATCACAACCAACAAGGCCGAGGTTAGCTTGTTAGCTCCTAGGCCTTTTAATATTTCTAAAAATAAATTGGGTTGGCGATGATTCGCTTTAGTGTTCATCCAAGCCTCTGTGCAATCCTAAGTACTGAGCTGCGAGAGCGTGGATTACGCTCAATTTCTTCAGCACTTGGTTTAATAGCTTTACCCACTGCTTTTAACGTCAGGTTTTTATTTATTTGTGCGTCGGTTAAAGGCAGACCTCTGGGTATCGCTTCTCCCTTACTCTGTTTTCTAATAAATTGCTTCACTATTCTGTCTTCAAGTGAATGAAACGAAATAACCACTAAACGCCCACCTGGCTTTAATACTTTTACAGCGGCTTGCAGTGCGGTTTGAATTTCTTCCAGTTCACTGTTTATGTAAATTCTGATTGCCTGAAATGTACGTGTGGCTGGGTGTTTAAATTTATCTTTAACGGGCACCGCTTCATCGACTAAATCGGCAAGTTGCTTGGTTGTAGTAATTGGCGTGTGCTCTCTTACCTCAAGTACTTTGTGGGCAATACGCTTACCGAATTTTTCTTCACCGTAGGTTTTAATTACATGGGTAATGTCTTCAAGCTCAGCTTCGGCTAGCCACTGCGCTGCACTGCGCCCACTTGTTGGGTCCATGCGCATATCAAGAGGGCCGTCTTTCATAAAGCTAAAGCCACGCTCTGCGTCATCAAGCTGGGGGGAGGACACGCCAATATCTAATAAAATGCCATCAACTTTACCTAACAGATCGTTTTGCTCTGCTACATCGTATAAGTTAGAAAAGCGGGTGTGAGCTATAGCAAAGCGTGCGTCATCGGCAAATTTTTCAGCCGATTTTATTGCTTGTGGGTCTTGATCAATGGCCTGTAAACGCCCTTGCTCACCAAGTCGAGCAAGTATTTGACCTGAGTGTCCGCCACGTCCAAAAGTACCATCCATGTATATGCCGTCTGGCTTAATTGCAAGAGCATCGATGGTTTCGTCCATTAATACGGATACGTGTTCAAATTGCGCAGTCATTAGCTTGTGTTTGCCTTTTTTAGTGCCGTTAGAGTGTGAAATTATCTAAATCTTGGTTTGCTTCAAAATCGCCGAGCCTTTCCAGCTCAGTGTCTTGGCGCATTTGTTCGTGCCAACGCGCTTCATCCCAAATTTCAAATTTATTCATTAAACCAACTAGCATGATCTTTTTGCCAAGTTCTGCGTGGCTACGCAATGAAGGCGCCAGCAAAATTCGACCATTTTTATCAAGTTGATACTCTGTGGCATTACCTAACAACATACGTTGCATTCGGCGAGCGCGTGGATTCATATTAGAGATTTTAGATAAGCGGCTTTCTATTTCTTGCCACTGTGCAAGAGGATACAACCATAAACACGGCTCGTTTAGCGCAATGGTACATATTACCGTTCCTTGATCTTCAGACAGCAAAGCGTCTCGGTACTTAGTCGGTACCGCAAAACGTCCTTTATCATCCAAGCTCAGTGAACTAGCGCCACGAAACATAAAAAGCCTACTTTTAAATTGTGTAATCGAGTTTCGATTAATTTGATCCAGTTAGATCCACTAAAAACCACTTTTTACCACAGTGCTCCAGTTTAGGGCTTGACAAGCCTTTTTGTCAAGTAAGCTGACCAGCTTTAACGTCTCGCTAAGCTAGAAAAAATAAGGCTTTACGCAAAGCGATTGAATTACGTGGGAAAAAGTGGAGGTAGTAGATAAATTTTTTTTTAAGCGATACTAATAACGTTTGGTTTACATAATTTGCTTACTGAATAATCAATGAATAATTACAAAAAAATGAATCTAGGGCCTGTTGACCTTTAAGGATTATAATTTGTTCAATCTAGGGGGTATTCAATCGCGGCGTGAGGTTTGTAACCTAGTGGGCTAAGTAAAAACCGAGTAACAAAGAGTAAATGCCCCCTAGGCAGAACCCTTCGGGCAGCGCCTGTTTGACATTTATACGTCGTTATCGCCTATTTATGGGGAATAACCACACTACATAGGCTCTACCTTGCCTAAATCCCAAACAGACTGCTGCAAATTAAATCTCGAAAGGTAAACAGGCCCTAGGTTTATAGGCATGTAAAATTTACTTAGCACAGCAGCAATACTTACTTCATGCTGCTTTTTATTTAATCTACCGCACCCTACCTTAAATATATAAAAACAATAAAATCAAGTGGTTAAATTATTTTTAATGGTTGGTTTAATCGTTGCATCTGCTATAGCACCAGTTAAATTTTTTTATTTTATTTATTAAGGATTGATTATGGCTACTGCAACAAATACAAAACCGAATACTGAAACAAACATGAAACCTGATCTTAAACAAAAAGAGAGTGAGGCACCGTTGACTGAAAAAGCAACGTCTGTAGCACACGATGCAGTAGATGCACTTTCAAGCAAGGCATCAGTTGCTGAGTCAAGCGTACGTAAAGGCGCTTCAAGCTCTGCAGAAGCACTAAGCGAAAAACAACTTATTGCTCGTGAAAAACTAACTGAGTGCAGCGCAAAAACGCGTGCTTTTGCCTCAGAAAATCCGCTAGCAACAGCGGGTATTGCTTTTGCGGCGGGTATGCTTGTAACGTCACTATTTCGTCGTAAGTAATAAATAATGAGTAGCTCACAAACAACAGCAACCACGGACGGTAATGCTCAAAATCAAACAACTGATGACCCTAGCCAAAAGGATGATTGGCAGGATCATATAGCAAAGATCATTGAATACTCTGACCAGCTCAAGGAGGATTATAAAACGCAAGGAAAGCTTACCCACCAACTTGCAAAAGCTGAGTGGAAGCTGTCGTTACGATCAATGGCGTTGATCACTATATTTTTAGGATGTTTTGCCAGTGGTTTGATTTTGTTGTGGGCCGGCTTATTAGGTGCAATTGGCTACGGTGTATATGATTTATTTGGCTCGGTTTGGCTTAGCTTTGCTACTGCTGCACTCGCGCAAATAATTTGTTTAATTTGGCTTTGGCGAAATACCGTATACCTAAGCAATAAAATTGGCTTTAGTAAAACGATTAAAAGTGTGAAGCAACTTTTAAATCTATAAGGAAATAACCATGCTCGTTAATTTTCTAATTAAAGAACCCAATGAGAACGTTGACACGTTAAATAAGCAAATGGATTTACAGCATGCATTAAAACGCCAGCACCATGCAGCAATAAAGTACCGCTTTAAGCGCTTTGCAGCCACCAAGGTAGGATTGGCATCAGCCTTTTTAGCCGGAGCAACGGTTCAAGCTGGCAAAAGCGAAACGAGCTTTGTGCGAAAATACGGCTGGCTGGTAAAGTTATTTGCATAGCAGCAATTGCATTTATAAAAGCTTTTTTAAAAGTGCAATTGCCGCTTACTTTAATGCCTTCTAATACCTCTTAGCCCAACTTGTCTCTATTATGATTTTGGCTAAAGTTTAACGCCGGCCCTTTTGGAATAATTTGCGTTGGGTTGATCATCGTGTGGCTAAAATAGTAATGTCGCTTAATATGCTCAAGGTTAACCGTACTGGCTACTCCCTCTATTTGGTATAACTCACGTACATAGTTACTCAGCGCTGGGTAGCTTTCAATGGTGCGTAAATTACACTTAAAATGCCCTACATACACGCTATCGAACCGAATGAGTGTGGTAAATAAACGCCAATCCGCTTCAGTTAATGTGCTCCCCATCAGGTAACGATTTTTACTTAGTATGCCCTCTACTTTATCAAGTGCTTTAAATAACGCAGTAAATGCATCTTCGTATGCTGTTTGTGTGGTTGCAAAACCCGCTTTATATACCCCATTATTAATATTGGTATAAACAAGGTCGTTAATTTCGTCAATATCAGCTTGTAGTGATTGTGGGTAATAGTCATCCGTATTATTCGTAATTTCATTAAATGCGGTATTGAACATACGAATAATATCTGCAGATTCATTACTAACAATTTTATTTTGCTGCTTATCCCAAAGCACAGGCACAGTTACTCGCCCACTGTAATTTTCATCGTGCTTAGTATAAATTTGATGTAAGTATTCACTATTAAATAAATCATCGCCGCTACTGAGGTTATCTTTATCAAAGCTCCACCCCTTATCTAACATATCTGGGCTGACTACCGATACGCTAATAATATCGCTTAGGCCCTTTAGCTGTCTGAATATAAGTGTGCGATGCGCCCACGGGCACGCTAAGGCAACATATAAGTGATAGCGATTTGCTTGCGCTTTAAATCCGCCGTTTCCTGTAGGTCCAGGGCTGCCATCTTTTGTGATCCAATTACGAAGCTGCGCTGCTTCGCGTTTAAATTTACCATTATTCGAGTCGGTGTCGTACCATTTGTCTTGCCATTGACCATCAACTAATAAACCCATAATAACCTCCTCAATTAATTATTAAATGTTGCCAAATTCGCCGTTTTGATAATCACGCACCGCTTGTTTAATTTCCTCTTGCGTGGTCATTACAAATGGGCCCATATGTGCAATAGGTTGCTCAAGTGGGTTACCCGCTAAAATAAGTATCCCCGCCCCCTTTTGTGAAGATATATCAATGTCACTGTTTTCACTTAATATAAGCAACTTGCCAGCATTAAATGTTTGCTCGTCACCTGTAATAAGCTCACCTGTATGAACATAAATCATCACTTTACGTTGTTTAAGCCCTGCTAACTGCATGCGTGTATTAACGGGGAGAGTAACATTGGCCAGTGCAGCATTGGCCGCTAAGCTTTGCAAACTCGACGTTAACGTACAATCTTCAAACTGCCAATTACCCGCAAGTGCGCTAAAGCTCACGCCGTGCTTGTTAGTGACTTCAGGCGCTGGATTTTGTGTAGTATCTTGATAACGTGGCGCACGCATTTTTTCGCCACTGGGCATATTGATCCAAATTTGAAAGCCATGCAGCCCCTCTTTTGCATCTGTCAGTGGCATTTCACTGTGCATTACGCCTCTACCTGTACTCATCCATTGTACATCACCAGATCGGATCGCTTTTTTGTTACCCATTTGATCTTGGTGTTCAAAGCCACCTTTAATAATGTACGTAAAGGTTTCAATGCCGCGATGAGGGTGCGGTGGAAAGCCACCAATATAGTCACTTTCATTGTTAGACTTTAGCTCATCAATCATTAAAAAAGGGTCGAGATATTTGCCATCAAAACCAGGTATTCGACTTATGTTTACACCATCACCATCTTGGGTGGCGTAAGCAGTTAACACTTTTGCTATGTTCATATTTAAAATACTGTAGTAGATTAATTAATGAGCTTATTAAAGCATTCATAAAACAATACGACTATGTCTTTAAATCGAGCAAAACGTTCTATTTTTTAGAAAATTGAGTGTTTATTTTGATAATTCGTTTATTTGGCATAATAAGCTTCATGATTAAAAAACACAGACTTAAGCTGATTTCTAATAACTTTTTAGTGCAACCCTATATTTTGTATGGTTATTTTTGGCTTTTATGTCTACAATCACTTTTTAGGGACGCAGAGCTTAAGGAAAACTTATTTTTACTTCATCGCTTAAAAGCCAGCTTTACAGGTTACTCATCCTACTTAGCATTCCCGGTGCCGCTGTGACGGTATTTACGCTATGGTATGAGCGTGATGCTGCCATAGAAAAAAGTGAAGAAAGAATAGTAAATATAGCTAAGCACTTGACACAACATCAAAAAACAATGGTTGATGATGTTAAACGTATTACTATTTATTTAGCCGATAAAACAGCAAAAAATGAAACACTCCCCACAACCTGCCCTAATTACTTTTACGAAATAAAAGCCCTTTATAAGAATATTGCAAATATAGGTATTGTTGATAAAAATGGCGACCTACAGTGCGTGACAAATGGTCGTAGTAAAAATATTAATATTAGCGATCGTACTTATTTTCAAAATGCCATTAGTAATAAAAGTTTTTCGGTAGGGTATTTTCAATACGACCGAAGTATTCAAGCGCAAAGTGTCAATTTTGCCTACCCAATTATAGATAGTAATAACCAACTAAAAGGCACACTGGTTACCGTTATTGCATTGAATTGGTGGAATATCGCCTTAAGCGAAGCAAAATTACCTAACAATGCCAAGGCCGTTATTGCCGACTCTAACGGCTTAATACTGGCCAACTACCCTAATCAACCACGTAATTTAGGCCAAAAAATTACTGACATAGATTTACTTCACGATAAAAGCTCGTTAACCGTGTTTAAAAATGCAGAAGGCGAAAACCAGGTTTTTCACCGCTCAGTTATATACAAAGACGGCCATGATAATAATTTAGATATTTATATAGCCGTTTCGGTTGAAGACTTTATTAATAAAGTGAATGAAAGCTTTGCTAAAACCATTTTTGCGTTTTTAACGGCTATTGCCCTGTTGGTGCTGCTAGCTAGGCGCTTAATTAAACAAAGTATATTTAAGCCTATCGCTAATTTAACCAAAGCCACAGATGAACTGGCAAATGGCACTATGCCCAAGCATATTAAAAAGCCCAATAGCCCAGAGCTGCGCGCGCTTTATGACCGTTTTGCTGTGATGGCACAAACCCGGTTATCTGCAGAGGCTAAATTAAAAAATAAGCACAACGAATTAATGAGCTTATTAAATGCTTTACCCGATACCTACATACGTATAAATGCCCAAGGCAAAATCCTTTATATTGGCGGCTATATTAGCCCTGTGCTAAACGTTGAGACAGGCAAAGCTTTAAAATTAGTTGATGTACTCTCTGAGGCCAACGCAGAGTTACTGCTTTCTCAATTAGGTACTTTAGAGGGCTCACAAACCATTGAGTTTACATTGTTTAAAAAATCTAAAGAGCACTTTTTTGAGGCAAGAGTCAATGCACTCACTAATAATGAATACATTATTGTTCTTAGAGATATAAGCCAAAAAAAGGTCAACGAAAAAGCACTTCATTTAGCGTCGCTTGTTTACAGTAATAGTAGTGAAGGGATGATGATTACAGACCCCGACGGCATTATTTATGACGTAAACCCTGCTTTTTGCGAAACAACCCAATACAGCAAAGAAGAAGCGATAGGTAAAACCAGCCGTATTTTAGCATCTGGCAAACACTCAAAAGCATTTTATGAAAAAATGTGGGCAGAGCTCAGAGAAACTGGCCGTTGGCAGGGTGAGATAATTAATCGTAAAAAAAATGGCGACACCTATACCGAGTTTCTGATCATAGATACCGTTTACGATGATAAAAACATGCCTACTCGCCGGGTGGCCATTTTTACCGACCTAACAGAAAAAAAACAAGCCGATGAAACCATATGGCGAAAAACTCACTTCGACCACTTAACTGATTTACCAAATAGGCTTGAGCTTAAAGAGCGTTTAAATAAGCGTTTTGAAGAAGTAACAGGCGACAAATGCGAACTTGTTGTGATGCTGCTCGATATTGATCACTTTAAAGATATTAATGACACGTTAGGCCATCATTATGGCGATAATCTACTTAAGTTAGTTTCTCAACGGATAATTCAAGCTGCAATAAACGCCAGTTTTGTCGCGCGTATTGGCGGTGATGAGTTTGTGATTGTATATGACCATGTTAAAAGCAGTCGCCATATAAACCAAATTGCCAGCAATATATTGCAAAGCCTTTCATCAAGTATACAGCTTGAAGACGAGGAGCTATTTATTAGCGCTAGTATGGGCATTGCATGCGCACCTAGCGATGGCCAAAGTACAGAGCTGCTATTAAAAGCTGCTGACCAAGCCATGTATAAAGCTAAAAATAACGGCCGTAATGGGTTTGAGTTTTTTTCAAAAGATATGCGTATTCATGCGCAAGCGCGTATGCAGCTATTAAAAGATTTACGCTCCGCCATAGAGCTTGAACAATTTGAGCTATTTTATCAGCCTATTGTGGCATTAAACGATTTGCACATTCATAAAGCCGAAGGGCTTATTCGCTGGCACCACCCTAAAAAGGGGTTAGTCTCGCCGGCGACGTTTATACCGCTTGCTGAGGAAACTAGGCAAATAAATGCGCTGGGCCAATTTGTATTTACACAAGCAATACACACCCTAAAAGAAATAAACACCACCATAGGGGAGCAATTTCAAATTAGTATAAATGTCTCTCCTGTGCAGTTATCAACAATCGATAGCGGAATTGACGATTGGTGTGAGATTTTAAAAGCAGCCAAGCTACCTGCCTCCTCTATTGTGGCCGAGATCACAGAAGGCCTTATGGTTAACCCAGAGCCACTAACCCAAAGTCGCTTAAAAACATTAGTCCAGTCAGGTGTGCAATTAGCGCTAGATGACTTTGGCACCGGCTATTCATCGCTCGCGTACTTACAGGAAATGGATACCGATTACCTAAAAATAGATAAACGCTTTATTGATAATATTAAGGCAGGGAGCCAAGAGCTTGCTTTATGTGAAGCCATTATTGTAATGGCCCACCAGCTTGGCCTAAAAGTTATTGCCGAAGGAATTGAAACGCAGCAACAAATGCAGCTACTACTAAAAGCAGGATGCGACTACGGGCAAGGTTATTTGTTTTCAAAGCCAGTGTCTAAAAAAGAGTTTATGACGTTGCTGAGCAGCAAAAAAATGGTTATTGCCAATAATAAATAAGTAGTTACGCAATAAATAGAGTGTCTACACGGTCAGGTAGTTTAATCAATAGTAAGTAGTAACAAGGTTTAAAATGGCAAAGGCAACACTCGAGCAATGGAGAATGTTTAAAGCTGTTGTAGAGCATGGTGGGTTTGCCGGTGCTAGCAGCGCGGTATTTAAAAGCCAATCAACCGTGCACCATGCAGTGCAAAAGTTAGAGTCGGCACTGCAAGTAAAATTGCTTGAAGTAAAAGGCCGTAAAGCGTATTTAACCGAAAACGGTAAGCTTATATTACGCCGCGCCGAATTTTTAATAGATGAAGCCAGCAAAATAGAATCGGTTGCTAATACATTAAGCGAAGGTATTGAAAGCACATTAAAAATAGCGGTAGATGAAGTGTTTCCGCAGCATTTATTGTACCAAGCGCTAAGCCATATTAATGAGCAATACCCATTGGTAAAAATAGAACTGATAGAAAGCGTACTTAACGGCGCAAACGAATTACTTACCAATGCAGTGGTCGACTTAGCAATTACTTCTATTGCGCTTTATGGCATTAATTGCCATAGTTTGTGCGATATAGAATTTATTGCCGTTGCGCACCCTGATCACCCCTTACACCAGCGCACTGAACCACTGACCTACAGAGAGCTTAAATTACACAGGCAAATAGTTGTTCGCGATTCGGCCACCCACACCAGCCACGACGACGGCTGGCTTGGGGCTGATATGCGCTGGACAGTAAGTCACTTACGTAACTCTATTGATATGGTAAGCCAAAACTTTGGTTATGCATGGCTGCCTAGTGCACAAATTAAACCTTATCTTAAAAACAACACACTTAAGCCCCTTAATTTAGAGCAAGGTACAACCCGCTCCTTAAAGCTTTATTTAATGTGCACCGACAATGACCGTTTAGGCCCCGTTGGCCAAGCATTTACTCAGCATCTCATAAGCTTGTGCAATAACGAGCCGGGCTAAGAGTTTGTCGGCTCATCTACATCAAGGTGATCAGCAACGTAGGCGCCGCGTTTACCGCGTTCTTTAGCGGGGCCTTTGGTACTATCTTTCGCTGTTTGTTGTTCGGTTGCCGCATTTATTACCGCCCCAAGCGTAATAATATAGGCACTTATATAGAGCCACATTAGCATAATCACTACCCCGCCTAACGAACCATACGTTTCGTTGTAGCTTGCAAAGTGAGACACATAAAACGAAAAACCAATTGAGGCTAAAATCCATAATACAGTCGCAATACACGAGCCAAGTGTGATCCAGCGCCATTTAGCGGGTTTTCTGTGTGGTGCATAGCGATACAAAAGCACCAATGCAAAATTAAACATAAAGGCGAGTAATGGCCACGATATTAACTTTATTAGTAAGTCTATACTTTCTTTTAAGCCCACTAAATTAAGTACTATGGGTAAAATACCTATAATTAGCAAAGCAAAAATAGCCACTAAAATAGCCCCTACCGAAAATAAAAAACGTACTAACTGAGCATGAAAAAATGAGCGCTTTTCGTATTCATGATAACTAATGTTACAGGCAGTAATGAGCGCTTGGCTGCCTTTAGAGCTACTCCAAATAGTAAGAATAAGTGTACCAATTGCACTTAAGCTTAAACTGGCGTTAGAGGTTTGAGCCAAGCTCGAGACCTGAGATAAAATTAAATCGCTCGTGCTTTGCGGTAATAAGGTAACTATTTTACTCAGGTGTTCACTAATATCGGTGGGCGATGAAAAGTACGCATACACAGAAACCATTGCAGCAATAGCAGGAAAAATAGCAAGTAAGGCATAAAACGCAACGCCCGCTGCAACCAGCGATAAGTTATCTTGGCTCATTTGCTTAAAAATACGTTTGGCTATGTCCCACCAACCAATAACCGGAATGTGCACTGGCTGCTCGGCATGTTGTCCCCGTTTAGGTTTGCTCATTGTTTGCTCCTTTTTAGCCTATTATCGAGCAAAAAGTTTGCCAAGCTGTGCTTTTGGCATTGGTATTAAACTTGCTGCTTGCTAGATTATTTAAAATACCAAGGTAATACGCCATGAACAGCCTTATAACTATGCTAATTGCAGTGAACACCACGGCTGTGAATGCCTTAAACACCCCAGAAAGCGTGCTCAGTTGGCAGTATTTATACGCCCAAAGTTTGCAATTACTTCACGCAACAGCGCAAATATTACCCACTCTTTTATTAGGTTTTATACTTTTAACTATTAGCTACTTTGTCGCCAGTCCTTTGTCTAAGCTGTTAGTAAAACCGCTCATTTATATGACCGACAGTAAACTTGTGCACTTAGTGGCCAAACGCGGGATTAGCATTTTAATTTTATTGCTGGGCGTGTATTTATTTTTACGTTTAGCAGGACTTACCGAATTTGCTATTGCTATTATGAGCGGAACCGGATTAATAGGCTTAATATTGGGCTTTGCCTTTAGAGACATAGCAGAGAACTTTATTGCTAGCTTGCTGTTGAGCGTTCAACGGCCATTTAAAATAGACGATGTAATAGAAGTCGATGGCCGCTTAGGTGTGGTTAAAAAGGTCACCGCTCGCGCAACCACCTTAGTTGATTACGATGGCAACCATATACAAATACCTAACGCCACGGTTTATAAAAATACCATTAAAAACCTAACTGCAAATCCAAAAATGCGTGCCAAGGTGGTGATTGGCATAGGTTACGATAACGATATTCGTTACTGCCAAACACTCGCCCTTGAAATTGCAAACAAGCAAACGGGTGTGATTACTGAGCCACCAGCACAAGTGCTGATCAATAATTTAGGCAGCTCAACAATTAACTTTAATCTGTTTTTTTGGGTTAACAGCGAGCAACATAGTCCGCTAAAAGTGGCCTCGCAGTTAATGCGTGAGCTAGTAACCGAATTTACAGCGCAAAACATCAGTATGCCAGATGATGCCCGCGAGCGTATTTTACTCAGTGCACCTGATGAGAGTGATACACAAAAGCCCACCAACAAAGCTGAGCAACCTTTAACTACTCAGCAAAGCTCTAAGCAGCTGCAGCAGCAAAATGAAACGGTTGATGATGTAAGTAGTGATACCGACGAAATTCGTGATCAAGCCGAGAAATCACGGGATCCTGAACAGGGTAAAAATATTATCTAAGTTAAACGTATAAGAAAAAATAAAGCCACATACAGCCAATTTACAACTTAATAATGTTTTAAACCCTAAAAAATCAAAAATATGATTAATTAATGCATTAAATATAACTTTTGTTATATCAATAATAAAAGTTATACACCAATCAACCCATTGATTTTAAATAATTTATTTATAAATCATCATTTAAGCCGCCTTTAACCCGCCTTTCATTATTAATAATTATTCAAAAAGTTATATTAACAAACCACCAACCAAAAACAATAAAACCAATAACATTCAATACGTTATTAACAAAACCGTGCTTGGCATTATTAATGCAATAACAATAATCTAACAACTTTAGAGCTTAATTATGCACGTGTACAAACAACCCCTATCTAAAAAGGCTAACGAAAGCTTGTCCATAAAATTGCAAGCCCCTTGTGTGGCCTGTGCACGTGCCGGTGCAATAAGCGCGTTAACGCCCTAAGCAAAAGTTAAATAGCTCCCACTAAATATTATAAATAATTGGAATAACACTATGACCAGTACAACAAGTATTAATAACAACGAGCCTAAAAAAATGGCGCTCTGGCTAAAAATACTCATAGGTATGATAGCGGGTATTATTGCCGGCATGCTGTTAGGCAATAATGCTGAATATATAAAGCCAATTGGCCAGCTATTTATTAGCGCCATTAAAATGTTAATTGTACCGCTTATATTTTGCTCATTAATTGTTGGTGTTACCTCAATGAAAGACACCACTAAAATGGGGCGTATTGGTGTTAAGTCAATCGTATTTTATTTAGCCACCACCGCAGTAGCTATTTCTATTGGTTTGGGCCTTGGGTTGTTATTTGAACCTGGCGCAGGCTTGAATATGGTTGCAACCACAGTGGCTGATGCTAAACCAAGCCCTACCTTAGTAGACACCATTGTAGGTTTAGTACCAAAAAATCCAGTGGGCTCATTAGCCTCAGGTAATATTTTACAAATTATTGTGTTTGCGTTGAGCTTAGGCATTGCTTTAAACCTAATTGGTGAAAAAGGCGAACCCGCTAGCAAAATGTTTGAAAGCCTAGCCGATGCAATGTACAAATTAACTGAGCTTGTAATGAAGCTGGCGCCATACGGTGTATTTGCATTAATGGCTTGGGTATCTGGCAAGTACGGACTGGATGTTTTACTGCCACTTATAAAAGTAATTGGCTTAGTGTACCTAGGCTGTATTATTCACGTTTTAGTGTTGGGTGGCGGCTTTGTAGGCTTACTAGGCAAGCTTAATCCACAACGTTTTTATAAAGGTATTATTGAAGCGCAAATTATTGCTTTTACCACCACAAGTAGCTCAGGTACTTTACCTGCCAGCATTAAATGCGCCACCCAAAACTTAGGTGTATCGCGTACTGTATCAAGCTTTGTACTGCCTGTAGGCGCCACTATTAACATGGATGGCACCGCTTTATACCAAGGCGTATTAGCACTGTTTATTGCCCAAGCCTTTGGTATTGACCTCACCACAACAGATTACTTAACCATTATAGCTACAGCTACTTTAGCCTCTGTAGGCACCGCTGGTGTACCCGGTGCAGGCCTTATTATGCTTTCGCTAGTACTGACTACCGTTGGCTTACCACTTGAAGGCATTGCAATAGTTGCCGGTATTGACCGAATTTTAGATATGGCGCGCACCACCATAAATGTAACTGGCGATTTAATGGTTACTTTATTAATTGGCAAAAGCGAAGGCGAGCTTGACGAAACCCTTTACAACCAAGATAACACAGCGGCTCAACCCGCTAAGCAATAACCCTCGATTTAGTAATTTTATAGAGAACAAACCATGACTAGTAAACTTATCTATTTACCCGTTGCATTAGGTGTTATTGCCTTAGCTAAGCCAGCCCATGCTGATATTACAATTGAAGGTTTAAATGGCCTTGAAGCCGTTAAGCTATTTGGCGATATGCGTATGCGCTTTGAGCGCACCGAAGGCGATACAATTGACTCAACAAGCCGCGCCCGTTTGCGTGCCCGATTTGGTATTAAATACGCAGCTACCGATAACTGGTCAGCGCAAATGCGCTTTAGAACAACCTCAAGCCAACACGATTCAACCCATCAAACCTTTGGTATCACCGATACCAGCGATAACGATGACTTTGGTTTAGACCGCGCCTTTATGAAGTACACAGGGCTTAGTAACACCCAAGTATATATTGGTAAAGCGGCACCCGTTTATATGCATTCATCAGAGCTGCTTTTTCGTGACGATATAGCGCTAGAAGGTGTACAAGCTAACTGGAGTAACAATACGTTTAGCGTTAATGCGGGGCATATTATTCTTGAAGAAAACGTCGATAATGGCGAAGGCAAGCGCGATGCTAGCTGGCAACAGCTACAAGGTGTATATGCTACAAGTTTTAATAACATTAACCTTAAAGCCGGTATTGGCGGAATTTTTGTTAGCGCCTCAGATACGGCCTATGCCAGTGCTGAGTCGGGTCTTGATGATGACCAAGCAGGCAACGTAATGACCTATAACTTTGATGTACGTTATGGCGCAGTGCGCTTTGCAGCCGATTACTACACAAGTGAAGCCGACAGCGAAAATACAGCGTTTACTGTACATGCTCGTTATCAAATTAATAAACAGTTTGGCCTGCGTTTTTACGTGCTACGCACCGAAGCCTATGCATTACCTATGAACGGCGCGTTTACGCAAACTAATACTCCGGGTTCTTATACCAATATTAAAGGCACACGAGTACAGCTAGATTACAAAATTGCAGAGAACCTAAATGCCGATTTAAGATGGTTTAGCGTGGATAATATTAATAACGATATACCCACTAACAACAATGGCCGCGATCGCATTCAAGTAAACCTAAACATGAAGTTTTAGTACTAAGGCATGTTGACCAATCGTGATTAAAATTACAGTAGTGAGTTTAGTATTTAGCAAAAGCGATTATTAAGCCCACTCGCTTAAAAGCCAAGCGCCTTGCTTAAACTGCCCTAGCTTGAAAAACTTTAATCTACACAGGTCAACATTCTCTAAATAGGCCCAACCAATAAAAGCGATTTAATAGCCGATATTAAATCGCTTTTATTTTATTAAACAGCCTTAAAAAGACATAACTGCCTTACAAAAAACCTTAATTAACAATTAATTTATTCTTATTTAGTTTAAAGTATAAATAGATAAGACTTAAAACCATGATAAATTCGTTAGTACCTAATTTATATAAAATTAAAATACAGACTATAGTCCCCTGCTGCCAACTAAAAACAACCTTTTTGCGGCTGTAAAAGGAACATAAACGCCATTTTATTTGTACTGTTTAGACAATTTACTAACGCACTACCACAACTAAAAAATGCAGAGGTTTACTCACTTGTTTATTAAACAAAACGCTTGGTTTTATGTATTAAAAATAGCGCTACTAAGCCTACTGGGTATTAATAGCCTAAACTGCATTGCACAAGCTAATTTATCGCAGCCTAAACAAATTATAGTGGGCGGAGATTTTAACTACCCCCCTTATGAGTTTATTAACGAAGATGGTGAACTTACAGGTTACAACGTAGAACTTAGCCAAGAAATAGCCGCTGTAATGGGGCTTAATATAAAAATAAAGCTAATGCCCTGGGCCGAAATAAGAGCCGAGTTTGACCGTGGAAATGTGGATATTTTACAAGGCATGGCCGCCACACCCGAGCGCACCGATCTGTATAACTTTAGCCCGCACACGTTTGTTAACCACTCTATATTTGCGCGCGACAATAGTCCTAAAATAACGCACTACAGCGAGCTTGAAAACTACCGCGTTATTGTACAAAGCAATGGCTCGGCATTTGATATGCTTAACCACTCAGGCTTAAACATTACCCTTATACCGGTTGAAACCCATGCCGATGCCCTGCGCTTGCTTGCCTCTGGCCGCTATGACTTTGCAGTGGTTTCAAACTTACCCGGCTTATATTTAAGTAAAAAATTGGGGCTATCAAACATCACTGCTATTTCTAGCCTAGAAAGAAACCGGCTTTATGGCTATGCCACTAAAACCGCAGATGAAGCGCTGTTATCGCAATTTACTCAAGGCTTAGCTATTTTAAAAAACACCGGTCGCCAGCAAGAAATTTACGACAAATGGTTTGGCCCGTTAAACGTATCACCTTGGTCAAAAGCTGGCGTAATAGCGGGTATATGTGTAGTGGTGCTGCTACTAATTAGCACCGTGGTGATAATTTGGAACAAAGCCCTGCGCAAAAAAGTAGAAAGCCGCACCAAAGAGCTACAAGCGCAGCAGTTACAGCTACTTCATGCAGATAAAATGGCCTCACTGGGGGTGTTGGTTTCGGGAGTCGCTCACGAAATAAATAACCCATGTAGTATTTTAACGTTAAATTTTCCGTTTATAAAAGAAGCCTTTGAAGATGCAACAGACATACTTGATGAGCATCAAGCACGCCAAGGCGACTTTCTTGTTGCCGGTGTAAGCTATCAGCGCTTTAAACATATGCTGCCAGAAATTTTAGACGATATGCACATTGCCAGTAACAAGGTAAAGGGCATAGTAGAGGATTTAAAAAGCTTTGCCGTAAAAGGTGAAGCATCGCATGAGAAAACTGAGCAGCTAGATTTAAACCTACTAACAAACCGCTCTATTCGCTTAGTCACAAATCAAATTAAAAACTCGACAAACCACTTAGAGGTTAACTTAGCCAACTCACTGCCTGCGTTTAAAGGCAGCGGCAGCCGCATCGAGCAGGTAATCGTAAATTTAATTTTAAATGCCTGCCAAGCGCTTGAAGACAAATCGCAAAAAATTATTATCACCAGCTATTTCCATACTAAACACAATCAGGTTGTGCTGAGTATTGAAGATCAAGGCGTAGGCATTGATCAACAGCACTTAATTAAGCTCACCGACCCCTTTTATACCACCAAACGACAATCTGGCGGCACCGGCTTAGGGCTTTCTGTATCAGCGGGGATCGTGGCAGATCACCAAGGCCAACTCACCTTTAAATCAACCCTCGGTAAAGGCACAAAAGTAAAGCTATCACTACCCTTATTACAACACGAGAGAGAACTATGAATACTAATTTATATCCTAGTTTTGAGGTCCTCATTTGTGATGACGACAACAGCTTTTTACGAAGCATATCGTTTGCAATAGAGCGCTACTGCGGCATTAACAACATTGTGCAATGTAATGATAGCCGCGATGTAATTGCCAAACTAAACCAAGGGAATGTTCGCGTTGTATTGCTTGATTTAAACATGCCACATATCAGCGGTGATGAGCTTATAGCGCAAATTACAGAGCTTTTTCCGCACATTTCGGTGGTGATCATCAGCGGCATTAACCAAGTAGAAGCCGCTGTAAAATGTATAAAATTAGGTGCTTATGGTTATCATGTAAAAACAGAAGATCCCGAACGCCTAAGCAATAGCATAATGCAGGTGGTGCGTTTTCAAGAGCTAAACTTAGAAAACCAAGCCATGCGCGGCTATCTGCTAGAAAACCAAACAAGCCTGCATCCTGCGTTTTCTAAAATTATTAGTGTGGATCATCAAATGCATTCGGTGTTTAATTACATTGAGTCTATATCAAATAGCCAACAACCTATTCTTATAACCGGAGAAAGCGGCGTAGGAAAGGAGCTTATAGCCAGAGCCATTCACGAAACCAGTAGCTGCAGTGGCGAACTTGTGTGTGTAAACGTAGCCGGCCTTGACGATAACTTATTTTCGGATACCTTATTTGGCCATAAAAAAGGCGCTTTTACAGGTGCTGAGCAAGCCCGCAAAGGCATGATAGAACGCGCATCAGGTGGGATATTATTTCTTGATGAAATTGGCGATTTAAACCTGGCCTCGCAAGTAAAGCTATTAAGGCTTTTGCAAGAAGGCGAATATTACCCAGTAGGCAGCGATACCCCAAAGCGCATCAACGCCCGCATTATTGCAGCCACCCACCAAAACTTACTCACTAAAAAAGAAAATGGCGAATTTAGAAACGACTTATACTACCGTTTAAAAATTCATCATGTAAATATTCCGCCGCTTAGGGAGCGCAAGCAAGATATAGCCTTATTACTCGAGCACTTTTTAACGCTTGCCGCACAAGAATTTAATAAACCGGTGGCAAGTATTCCAAAAGAATTATTAATTTTACTCGAAAACTACGCTTTCCCAGGCAATATAAGAGAGCTGCGCGCCATGGCCTTTGATGCAATGAGCACCCACCAAAGTGGCGCCCTGTCTATGAAAGCGTTTGAAAGCGTACGCAGCGCCGTGCCCAAATTAGATATGCAAGCCCAGCTTGCCAAGCCGTTATTTGAGTCAACATCAACGCTACCCACTTTAAAACAAGCCGCAGAATTACTGGTAGCAGAAGCTATGAAACGTAGCAACTCAAATCAATCAATGGCAGCGCAACTACTCGGTATATCGCAGCCAGCACTCAGTAAGCGACTTAAAAAAGGACAGCCTGAGCCTTAAAAAACTACAAAGTACTTAATCAAATTTTAGGCACAAAAAAGCCCGCAGCGTTAACTGCGGGCTTTTTTGTTGAATGAGTGAGTTAGCCATATAAGCCGGGTTCTGTCCTTTCCGAAGAAAGTGATAATCATTCGTCTAGGCCATAAATCGCTCTATGGCTCAAGCAACCTACCCGGTTCTCACGTGGGCCACGCGTTCATTATTTAAAATGATAGAACCCTATTTGGTCTTGCTCCGAGTGGAGTTTACCTTGCAACCAACTATTACTAGCGGCCCGGTGCGCTCTTACCGCACCCTTTCACCCTTACCAACCCGTGGGTTGGCGGTCTCCTCTCTGCTGCACTTGTCGTGGACTCACGCCCCCCAGCCGTTAGCTGGCACTCTGCCCTGTGGAGCCCGGACTTTCCTCCCCCTGATCATTTTCGTCACAGGCAGCGATTATCTTGGCTAACTCGGCGCGCAGTATACATGAGCTGTGCCTTGTACGCAGTAAAGATTTACTCTTTTTCGTCAATAATTGTTTTATACAGGGCGTTTTTCTTCATTCCAAAGTATTCAGCAACAATACCACAGGCTTTTTTCATCGGCATTTCGCTTTCAAGTAGCGCCAGCATTTTACGCGCCTCTGGCGGTATATCATCTACTTGCTTGGGTTTACCTGGCAACATGAGCACTATTTCGCCGCGTTGCTTGGTTGGGTCATCAGTTAAAAACTGCTTTAACTCACTTACGCTACCATTAAAAAAGGTTTCAAAGGTTTTGGTAAGCTCTTTTGCAAATACCACTTGTTGCTCACTACCTAAGGCCGCTTCTAAATCATCTAGGCTTGCCATAATACGGTGGGTGCTTTCGTACATTATGCTGGTAATGCTTGAGTTTACAGCTTCTATGAAAAAATCTTGGCGGGCTTTACTTTTAGCCGGTGTAAAGCCAATAAACTGAAAGCGATCTGTTGGCAGGCCTGAGCAACACACTGCAGTAATAGCAGCACACGCACCGGGCACGGGTGTTACATGCGCGCCTTGCTCGCGGCACAGGTTTACCACGGCATAACCTGGGTCGCTTATCAGCGGCGTGCCGGCATCTGAAACTAGCGCGATATTTTTGCCTTCGTTTAGCCAATCAATAATCTGCTGCGCTTTTTGTTTTTCGTTATGGTCATGTAATGCAAAGGTTTTAGCCTTTATACCAAAGTGGCTTAGTAGCTTACCGGTGTGGCGCGTGTCTTCAGCAGCGATTAAGTCAACTTGCGATAATGTCGCGATGGCACGCTGGCTTAAGTCGTCAAAATTGCCAATTGGGGTGGCAACAATGTAAAGAGTGCCAATTTTCTGTGAATTCTCCTCATTTAACATTGAGGTCTCCTGCGTCAGTCAGTAATATAAGCAAATCGCGTTAACGTATTGGGAAATCATTGTGCGACTTAAACTTGTTAGTCTATTAATTATATTGTCAGGGTTATCGGCCTGTAGCACAACCGAAAAACCAACTAAAAATAGCGATAGCATTAACACCAGTGCGAATGCGCTGCAAAATCAAGCAACCAGTGCCGATGCTATTTATAAATTAGCGCTTAATCGTACCGGTGCCGACAAAATTCAATTACTTTATAGTGCGCGTGATGCGGCTATTTCGGAGCAAAGCTGGCCGTTACTTGAAAACATTTGTAATGAGCTTGAGCAAACCCCAAGTGTAGATAAAATACAAAACCGCTTATACATTGCTTATGCACAAAAGCAGCAAAATAAAAACGACCAAGCGCTCGTTATTTTGCAATCACTCGATGGCCATCTTAAACAGCCTGAACACTTTGCTTGGCATCAATATTTAACTGCTAGCATATATGCATCGCAAAACTTTCCTAAGCGCGCCGCACCTTATTTTTTTAGAGCCTCAGAAACTGCGAATAAAAACAATATTGAGATCCCTGCTCTGCAAAGTGCGCTTTGGGATAACTTAACAAAGCTGTCTTCTTATGCGCTGGAGCGCTTTAATCGTGGCTCTGTTATTCAACAAGGTTGGACTAACTTAGCTTTGTACCACCAGGTATATGCAAATAGCGGTGTAGAGCTTGACCAAGCCATTAATAATTGGCGCCGTCGCTACCCTGGGCACCCTGCCGTAGCTATTTTACCCGAGCAAGATGAAGCCCTAGCCGACCTAGCACCAGTTAATATAGAGCGTTTAGCTGTACTTTTACCGCAATCAGGCGCAAATGAGCGTTTAGGTGACGCCCTAAAAGCCGGCATTTTGGCAGGGCTTGATAAGCAAAGTATTAGCGACACTGTTTTTATAGATGAGAACCTTGCAACCCAAGTGCTAAGCGAGCAGCTGAGTAAATTTAATCCAGACTTTGTGATTGGGCCATTATTAAAAGCGAATATAGATAAACTTGCGCAAGCTAAAACACTTATTGATACCCCAACATTACACTTAAATACATTTGATGGTGAGCGACTCTCGCTGCAACATTACTTTTTTGCTTTAAACCCTGAGCATGAAGTGCAGCAAGCGCTGGAGCACTTTTTAGCTAAAGGTTATCAAAAGCCTATGTTATTAGCGCCTAATAATGCCAATGGTCAGCGTTTGGTTGATTACTTTAATATTCAGTGGCAGCGCTATAGCGAAACAAAACCGCAAATTGGGTTTTATAACGATAACAAAGACATGCCAAACACAATTACAAGCTTGTTAGAGGTTGATAAATCTAAGCAGCGTATTAAAACGGTTAAGTCTTTATTTAAACAAGAAGTAGAAAGTGAAACCCGCTCTCGTAGCGATATTGATGCGATTTACATTTTAGGCGACGCTATAGAAACACGCCTGATAAAACCTTATTTAGATGTAAATGTAAGTACTTTTGCACAGCGGATACCGCTTTATGCCAGCTCTAAAAGCCATAGTAAACAAATAGATCGCACCGATAAAGGCGATTTAGAAGGGCTTTACTTTACAGAGCTTCCGTGGATGCTTAATGCGACAGTTAAACAACATAATTTACGCAACCAATACAACACGCTGTGGCCTGAAAATGCCGATATAAGCCAACGCCTATTTGCCATGGCTTACGATGCCGTGTCGGTGCTAAGCGACATTAGGCAATTGAGTGTAATGCCCGGTAATAAGTTTACAGGTTTAAGTGGAAAGCTTTCGGTGAATACAAGCGGACACATAGAGCGTACGCTTGATTGGGCACAATACACAAATAGACGCATAAAAGCCGTACAGCTAGAAACAAAGCAGCCCGTGCCTTTATTTATGCAATCAGCCAACGAAAGCAATACGCTTACGTTTGATTAATCTGGAGCGGCTATGTCGTGGTTTAAAGAGCTGTGGCAAAATAGCCGAGAAAAAGGCCAGTACTATGAACGCCAAGCAGAGAAATACTTAACCCGTGAAGGGCTTACGCCTATTGAGCGTAATTATTATTGCCCCTTTGGTGAGCTTGATGTAATTATGAAACACGGCGATACGCTTGTATTTGTAGAAGTTAAGTTTCGTAAAAACAATGCGAGAGGCGGTGCAAATTATGCCCTTGGCGCACAAAAACAAGCACGATTAAAACGCACTATTTATCACTACTTGGCAGCAAAAAACTTAACTAATCAGCCTATAAGAGTCGACTACGTTGCCATTACAGGTGAAGGCTCTGGCAATATAAATTGGATCAAAAGCGTACTTTAACACCACGCAAACAGATTAATAAAACGCCCAGCAACAAACAAAAATGACGAATAAATTATTGGTAGTCTATGCAAGATACAATTAAAGAAATTTTTACAGAAAGCATTCAAGTACAAATAGCAGCAGGCGAAGTACTGCCAAGCGCACTAGAGTCTGCGGCATTTACCATTGCACAAAGTTTAATTAATGGTAACAAACTCCTTTGCTGTGGCACGGCAAACTGCCATATGCTAGCGCAGCACATGGCCGGCGTATTAGTTAATCACTACGAAACAGAACGCCCCTGTTTACCTGCTATTGCGCTATCTCAAGAAAACATCAATTTAGGGCAAAGTAGCCAAGTAGATGAGCATGATACCTTTGCTCGCCAAGTACGTGCCTTTGCACAACAAGGCGACTTACTGCTTGCGTTAGCAATTAATGGCAACGAAAAACATATTATTTCTGCTGTAGAAGCTGCACTTACTAAAGATATGAAGGTCATAGTGATGGTAGGTGACGATGGTGGAGAACTCGTTGGATTATTAGGCCCTAATGATGTAGAAATTCGTACGCCTTCTAAGCGCCCTAGCCGCATTATTGAATCTCACTTAGTTAACTTACATTGCTTAAGTGAACTGGTTGATTTAACTCTTTTCCCGCAGGATGAAAATTATGTTTAAACGCTCTCTTATTGTTTTAGGTACTGTTGTTTTACTGCAAGGCTGTGCAGCCGCAGTGGTTGCAGGAACAGCTGGTGCAGTAACAGCAGCAAATGATCGCCGCACCATTGGCTCGCAAATAGACGACAATAATATAGAAATTAAAGCCAGTATTGCGCTTAGTGAAGTTGAACGACTAGAAAAGTTCGCCAATGTAGACGCTATAAGCGTTAATGGCATTGTTTTACTGGTAGGCCAGGTTGCCAATCAAGAAATGAAAAACCAAGCTCAGCAGAGCATTGAGGGGCTCTCAGGTATACGTAAAATACATAACCAAATTAGAATTGGGTCAAATATTGGTATTACCACACAAACGCACGACTCGTGGCTAACCTCTAAAGTAAAAGCACAGCTTTTAACAGCTAAAGATATACCGAGCAATAATATTAAAGTAGTGACCGAAAACGCTGAAGTATTTTTAATGGGATTAGTATCTGAATCTGAGTCTAACCAAGCGGTTAACATTGCACGCAATGTATCGGGTGTAGAGCGCGTTATTAAAGTGTTTGAATATTTATAAAATACATAAAAAGCCGTTGATAAGGCACATAAAAAAACCGCTTGATTAGCGGTTTTTTTTGTATTTAAGCGTTACTTGATAACGCGTAAATGTGAGCCTTTTTTCTTTTCTGGCTTTTCTGGCGGGGTCTCATCAATAATCTCATCTGATGTTTCCACACTTTCAAGGTCAGGTGCAAAATCGTCTTCGTCCTCTAAAAACTCATCTGCAGTAAAGACTGTTCCTTCGCCATTTTCACGCGCATAAATAGCAAGCACCGCACCTAAAGGCACATATACTTGCATTGGCTGTCCGCCAAAGCGCGCATTAAAGCTTAGTTGTTCCATATCTAACGAAAACCCAGTAACGGCAGAAGGGCTAATATTAAGCACTATTTGGCCATCTTGTACAAACTGCGTAGGCACTTGTACTGCTGGGTACTGCGCATCAACCACTAAATGTGGTGTGCAGTCGTTATCTACGATCCAATCAAAAAAAGCACGTAGTAAATAAGGACGATTAGGCGTCATTATAAACGGATCTCACGCTCTGCTTCAGTTAAAGAAGCTTGGAATGACTCACGCTCAAATAAGCGGATCATGTACTCTTTTAGCTCTTTAGCGCCAGAGCCATTAAGCTCAATACCAAACTCTGGTAAACGCCATAATAGTGGTGCTAAATAACAATCCACTAAGCTAAACTCTTCACTCATAAAGTATGGAGCTTCGTTAAAGATTGGTGCAATTGCAAGTAACGCTTCAGTTAACTCTTTACGAGCTTGTACAGCATCTGCTGTATTGTTAATGATTTTTTCAGCAAGGCTGTACCAATCAGTATCAATACGGTGCATCATTAAACGGCTACGACCACGCATTACCGGATACACAGGCATTAGTGGAGGATGAGGGAAACGTTCATCAAGGTATTCCATGATGATGTTTGCCTGATATAAGCCAAGCTCACGGTCAATCAGTGTGGGTACTGTACCGTAAGGGTTAATTTCGTGAAGTGCCTCTGGCAAGTTATCCTTTTCAGCCAAATGAATATCTACACTTACACCTTTTTCTGCAAGCACAATACGTACTTGGTGGCTATACATACAGTTAGCACCAGAAAAAAGGGTCATTACAGGGCGCTTATTGGCAGCTACGGCCATGCCTATACCTCCATTAAATAACTAAAACAGCAATAGGGGCTTAAGCCCCTATTGCAAAATTACCTTGTAAAATGCTCAAATTAATGAACATCTCTCCAGTATTCTTTCTTAAGCATAAATGCCAAGATAAACAGGATAACTAAAAATCCAATTACCTTAATACCTAACGCTTCTGACTCAAGGCGTGTAGGTTCACCTACATACTCTAAGAAATTCGTTAAATCACGAACCGCTTGATCGTATTCATCAACGCTTAATTCGCCCTTACCATCTGTTTCAGTACCAACAACTTTAGTCACTGTTTGACCATGTTGTTCAACTTCTTCAATGATAGGTGTTGGTAAACCTTGTAGTTCTTGAAGAACATGTGGCATACCCACCGATGGGAATAACGTATTATTTACGCCAAACGGACGAGATTCATCTTTATAAAACGATTTTAAGTAAGTGTAAATCCAATCACTGCCGCGCACACGCGCCACATTGGTTAGATCCGGCGGAGCCGCACCAAACCATTTAGCAGCATCTTCTTTTGCGATAGCGTTAAGAATATGGCCACCTACTTTTGAACCATCAAAAATCAATTGCTCTTTGCCAAGCTCGGTTGGAATACCAATATCACGGAAAGTACGTTCATAACGTTGATACTGCATTTGGTGACAACCAAGACAGTAGTTCATGAACAACTTTGCGCCGCGCTGCAAAGAAGGCTGATCAGATATATCGTTACCCGCTTCCATAAGAGGAACCGAAGGACCCGCAGCCATAACCATGTTAGGCAGCAAGTTTACTGATAAAGCAAATACACCAATAAGTAGCTTTTTCATCATTTCGTTAACCTCTCAGGCAATGGCTTAGTTTTTTCATTCTTACTGTATATAAATAACAGTACGAAGAACATAAAGTAAGTCACAGTACAGATTTGAGAAATTATCGTTTTCATATCAGTTTGTGGAGTTGCACCCACCCAACCTAAAAGAACGAAAGTTACAATAAAACCTGCAATGTTCCATTTGTGGAAACCACAACGGTAACGAACCGATTTAACACGACCACGGTCAATCCACGGTAACAATGCGAGTACCACAATTGACGCACCCATTGCCGCAACACCGATAAGCTTATCAGGGATTGCACGTAAGATTGCATAGAATGGCGTAAAGTACCAAACTGGGAAAATGTGCTCTGGTGTTTTAAGTGGGTTTGCTGCTTCAAAGTTTGGCGCTTCTAGGAAGAAACCATTCATCGCAGGCATAAAGAATACAACCCAACAGAACAAGATTAAGAAACCAACCACGCCCACAATATCTTTTACTGTGTAGTACGGGTGGAACGGTATCGCATCAACAATGTCTTTTTTGCCGGTGTAATACTCATGGAATTTAAATTTAGACTTATCTTCTTCAGCCACAGTGCCTTTTTTGCGTTTTATTTCAACACCGTCAGGGTTGTTAGAGCCCACTTCGTGCAGCGCAACAATGTGTAAGAACACTAAAATTACAATAACCAATGGTAGTGCAATAACGTGTAATGCAAAGAAGCGGTTAAGCGTTGCACCCGATATTACGTAGTCACCACGGATCCAAAGTGTTAAGTCATCACCAATTACCGGAATAGCCCCGAATAACGAAATGATTACCTGCGCACCCCAGAACGACATTTGACCCCATGGTAGTAAGTAACCCATGAAGGCTTCAGCCATTAATGCTAAGAAAATAAACATACCGAACAACCACAGTAATTCACGTGGTTTTTGGTAAGAGCCGTAGATCATGCCACGGAACATATGCATATAAACAACGATGAAAAACGCAGATGCACCCGTTGAGTGTAAATAACGTAATAACCAACCGTATTCAACATCACGCATGATGTACTCTACTGATGCGAAAGCGCCTTCAGAAGAGGGAACAAAGTTCATCGTTAACCAAATACCAGTAAGTATTTGGTTTACTAGTACTAACATGGCTAGCGAGCCAAAAAAGTACCAGAAGTTAAAGTTTTTAGGTGCTGGATACTGTGCAATGTGCATGTTCCAAACACGTGTCATTGGGATACGGTCGTCAATCCAACTAACAATTTTACCAAACATTAGGCTACCCCTTTTTCTTCGCCCACTAAAATAGTGGTTTCATCAAGAAAAGTATAAGGTGGTACTTCTAAGTTCAATGGTGCAGGAACTGATTGAAATACTCGCCCAGCCATATCAAATTTAGAACCGTGACATGGACAGTAAAAACCATCATCTGTCCCTTCAACTTTTTCACTAAAGTTACCTTGGAAAAAGCCTGGAGAACACCCTAAATGCGTACAAATACCAACAGCGACAAAAATCTCTGGGCGTAATGAACGGTAATCATTTGTTGATGATTCTAGTTGTTGTGGCTCTTGCGATTGCGGATCACGAAGTTGACCTTCATGTTCTTTCATCTGCTCAAGCATTTTAGGGGTACGTGATACAACCCATACAGGTTTACCACGCCACTCGACACGTATTAATTGTCCTGGCTCAAGTTTGCTGATATCTACTTCTACAGGCGCACCCGCAGATTTAGCTCGCTCACTTGGATTCCAAGACGCAATAAAAGGAACAGCAGCCCCAGCCGCACCAACACCACCTACAACAGAGGTAGCTATGGTTAAAAAGCGACGTCGGCCATTGTCTACAGGCGCATTGCTCATCCACTTATCTCCACTATGATTCTCAACACTTGCTATATTGAGAACATCAGTTACAGCAGGTTAATTTTTCGAAATTTTTAAAATAGAAGCGATCATAATTAAAACCCTTGATTAAAACAAGGTTATTCACAGCCTCACGCTCGAATAACCCGACTTGATCAATAGTTTGATAAAGTAAGCTCGAGAATAAAGCCGAATGACTATAATAGCGCTTCTGTAAAAACAATATACTGACCAAGATCAACCCCACTACGAGGAAACAGATAAACTGTACATGGTGATGTTGAACTTGCTCATACTACTTGCCAGCCAATTGTAGCAAAAAATTCCACCAATTAACTGATGGATTTACACTAATTGCGATAATTATTTAACTTTTTTGCAGCGAAATGGGTATTTTAAAGCTTTCGTACATTAAATACGCAGTATTTATAAAATATGATCAGCGCCTAGCCTTAAAAAAGCGGGCTTGAGGTAGGTAAGTACTTAAATTTTAATGCCAAAAACAAAAAACCCAGCATAAGCTGGGTTTTTGAATTCTTGATAACGTAAAAATTAACGTTTTGAGAACTGTGGACGCTTACGCGCTTTCTTAAGACCCACTTTCTTACGTTCAACTTTACGTGCATCACGTGTAACAAAACCTGCTTTACGAAGTTGTGGACGTAATGACTCGTCAAACTCCATAAGTGCACGAGTGATACCGTGACGGATAGCACCAGCTTGACCAGTTGTACCACCACCGGCAACGGTGATGTGAAGGTCAAATTTTTCAGTCATGTCAACAAGCTCAAGAGCTTGACGAACAACCATGCGTGCTGTTTCGCGACCAAAGTACTCTTCTAAAGAGCGCTTGTTGATTACGATGTTACCAGTGCCTGGGCGTAAGAATACGCGAGCACTTGAACTTTTACGACGACCTGTACCGTAGTATTGATTTGCCATGATAGTGCTCCTTAAATGTCTAGAACCTGAGGCTGTTGTGCAGCATGGTTGTGCTCAGTACCTGCGTAAACTTTAAGTTTACGGTACATAGCGCGGCCTAAAGGACCACGTGGCAACATGCCTTTAACAGCTTTTTCGATGATCATTTCAGGCTTTGCAGCTTGAAGTTTATCAAAAGTAGTAGACTTAAGACCACCTGGGAAACCAGTATGAGCGTAGTACACTTTATCTTTGAATTTGTTACCAGTTACAGTAACTTTCTCAGCGTTGATAACGATGATGTAATCACCAGTATCTACGTGTGGAGTGTATTCAGCTTTGTGCTTACCGCGTAGGCGATGAGCGATTTCAGTAGCGATGCGACCTAAAGTTTTACCTTCAGCGTCAACTACGTACCAGTCACGTTTTACTGTTTCTGGTTTAGCAACAAACGTTTTCATTTATAAAAATCCAATGTTTTTCAATTAAAACCACAGGCAGTTATTATTAACTACCGCTCTAAGTATGCTATAACCCCTTCGAGTTTTAGACTTTAGCGCCGCTCACAAGTGGCTAAACTATATGAGGACATAGAACGCAACGTGGCAGACGCGGGAGTATACCAGCACTTAAAACACATTGCTACCGAGCGGTTGTTTTTTCCACAAGAAAATTACAAAAATTTATGCATTTATATAAAAACAACAATAAGGCCACTTTAAAGAGTCGATACAGTCGTATTAGCGCTATGCTAAATGCTCTTTTGCTAAATACTCTAAAGACTGCATTTCTTGCAGGCGGCTAATGCAGCGCTTAAATTCAAAGTTAAGATTACCTTGGGTATAAAGTTGCGTGATCGGTTTTTCAGCCGAAATAATTAATGTTACATGGCGCTCGTAAAACTCATCCACTAAAGCGATAAAGCGCCTAGCTGCATCATCATTATTTTGTCCAAGCTGTTTTACATTAGAAATAATTACCGTGTTATATAAACGGCTAATTTCCATGTAGTCGACTTGGCTACGTGCGGTTTCGCACAATTCGCTAAATTCAAACATCACTACACACTTAGCCACTTTGCGTGTGTTGATTAAGCGCCCTTCTATTTCTATGGGTTGCTCAAGCTCCCCCGCCTCTGGCGATAGCTTATCAAAATATTCAAATAAGTTTTTATCGGCTTGCTCATCTAACGGGCTGTGAAATATTTCGGCTTGCTCAAGTGTACGCAAGCGATAATCAATACCAGAATCTACATTTACTATTTCTGTGTTCGCTTTTACCAGCTCAATGGCCGGAATAAAACGCGCACGCTGTAAGCCGTTTTTATATAAATCATCAGGTACTATATTAGAGGTAGCGACTAATACTATATTGCGTGCAAATAATGCCTGCATTAAGCCGCCGAGTAACATGGCATCTGTAATATCTTGAACAAAGAATTCATCAAAACAAATAATATCTGTTTCGGCTTTAAATATGTCGGCAACAATTTCCAGTGGATTGCTTTTATTATTTAGCTTTTTTAGTTCATCGTGAACTCGGTGCATAAAGCGATGAAAATGCACGCGCATTTTACGCTCACCTGGCAGCGCTTCGTAAAAGGTATCTACTAAATAGGTTTTACCACGCCCTACACCACCCCAAAAATAAAGCCCTTTAATTGGCTCAGGTTCGCTTTTATTAAACAACTTTGCAAAAAAGCCTTGTTGCTGTGGTTTTTTATTTGTGAGGTCATCGTATAAACGTTGTAAATGGCGCACTGCATTTTCTTGTGCTTGGTCATGTACAAAGTCATCGCGCTTAAGATCTTGCTGGTAAGTTTGCCAAGGAGTCATATCTAATTACATTTTAAACACAGTTTAATTTGCACAACATATTAACACGCATCTTAACTCGGGGTATATTACCCACAGGATGATTTATATTTGAATCAGGCATTATTAGATATTTTTTCCCAAAGGGGTGAAGTTATGGGCACAGTTACGTGGGTAGGTTTAATTATTATTACTGCTGTAGTGGCATTTTTTGTTGGTGCATTCGTTACTAAAAAGCAATTTAAGCAAGATGAATTAAAAGAACAAGCCGAGCAAGCACAAAACGCGCTTGAGCAGTATCGCCAAGATGTGGCCGATCATTTAGCAAGCACAGGTAAGCTTGTGAATAAAATGAAAGAAAACTACGACCAACTACTCAGCCATGTTGAAGAAACCAATCAACTCTTACTTGATGATAAAAACAAAGCGCCTAGCGAGCCGTTTTTCTCTAAAGAAACAACAGAGCAATTACAAGCGTCTTTAAAAGAGCGCGAGGTTGACCGTTCATCGGCACAAGCACAACCTGCCGATTACGTCTCGGGTGAGTCTGGTTTATTTGCAGGGCAAAATGGCGATACAAAACCTGCAAAAGCCTCTTAACACACTGAGCACGCTAAAATGTTAGTGCTATCTTGAGGAACTTTTTTTTGACCCCATAGTCTTTAAATGTAACAGCTTTATATTTAAATTCGAAAAGGCTGCTTATGCAGCCTTTTTGCTTTTCCTGTGATGTGGAGTACACCCTGACTATGAAAATGAAATTATCACTTATTAGTGCTGCAATCTTATCTACAAGCTTATTACTAAGTCCAATGGCCTCTTATGCAAAACTGCCTATTGCAGTTAACGGCCAACAATTACCCACACTTGCGCCTATGCTTGAGCAAATTACCCCTGGCGTTGTGAGCATTCAGGTTTCTGGCTCAAAAGAAGTGCGCCGCCGTGCAGACCCGCTTGAATACTTTTTTGGAAACCCTCAACCACGTAGTCAAAAGCGCCAATTTAGTGGCTTAGGCTCAGGGGTTATTATAGATGCCGACGAAGGCTATGTAGTAACAAATAACCACGTAATTCAAGATGCCGAAAAAATGGTGGTAACGTTAGAAGACGGCCGTGAATTTGAAGCCACCAAAATTGGTACCGATAAAGAGTCTGATATTGCGCTATTACAAATAGATGCAGATGACTTAACCGAAGTTAAACTGGCAAATTCAGATAAATTGCGTGTCGGCGACTTTGCAGTAGCAATTGGTAATCCATTTGGTTTAAGCCATACAGTAACCTCGGGCATTGTAAGTGCATTAGGGCGTAGTGGTTTAAATATTGAAGGCTACGAAGACTTTATTCAAACCGATGCAGCTATTAACCAAGGTAACTCAGGAGGCGCTTTAGTTAACCTAAATGGCGAACTGATTGGTATTAATACTGCTATTTTAGGTGCCTCGGGTGGAAATGTTGGTATTGGCTTTGCCATTCCATCAAATATGATGAAAAACTTAGTCGACCAAATTATTGAACATGGCGAAGTACGCCGTGGCTCACTGGGTATTTCTGGCCGCCCACTTGATGCAGGCCTTGCAAAAGCACAGCAACTTGACGTTAAACAAGGTGCTTACGTTATGCAAGTAATGGATGATACCGCAGCAAGCAAAGCAGGTATTAAAGCCGGCGATGTTATTATTAGTATTAATGGCAGCGATATTAGTGGCTTCCACGAGCTGCGTAGTAAAATAGCAACGTTAGGTGAAGGACGCGAAGTTAAATTAGGTATTTACCGCGATGGCAAAGTAAAAACCATTAAAGTAACGCTTGATGGTGCTTCGGGTGTAACCGCCGCAGGCGATGAACTGCATCCTGCATTCCAAGGTGCAACGCTTGAAAACGTGCAAAAAAATGGCACTAAAGGTATTGAAGTCGCCACAGTAGACCCGCGCTCTCCTTCTGCACGTGTTGGTCTTGAAGAAGGTGATGTGATTGTACAAGTTAACCGCCAACGTGTAGAAAACATTCGTCAAATGAACAAAATTATCGAAGATACCCAAGGTAATATTGTACTTGGCGTTAAACGTGGCAGAGAGTCTATCTTTGTACTTATCCAATAAGTAACACGTTATAAATAAGCAATAAAAATAACAGCAGCACTTGCCGCTGTTATTTTTTTTGTGCCATCATAAAGAATTGCTCACTAACAATAAGAATCTCGTGCTGAAATTACTAAAATTTGTACTTCCCCCTTTGTTTGTCGGTTTAGGTATCGCTTTTTTAGTGGTTTTTTTCAGCCCTAATATGCGCGCCTCTTTACTCCCTAATGTTCCCTTGCCCAGTGCTATGAGCTCAAATCACCTTAGTTTTGCTGACGCGGTTAAGCGTGCTGCACCGTCGGTAGTAACTATTTTTTCAGAAAGCATTTCTAAAGAGCCTCGATATAAGCAACAAAACACCGTTCAAGAGCTTGGCTCTGGCGTAATTATGGCGCAAGATGGCTACATATTAACTAACTACCACGTGATAAATAATGCAGATCAAATCTTGGTTATATTAACCGATGGCCGACGCTTTTTTGATGTGCAGTTAATTGGCTTTGACACCATTACCGATTTAGCCTTATTAAAAATTAACGCCGACCACCTGCCGGTGATCCCCGTAAACGATAATTACACCACCAGTGTAGGTGATGTAGTGCTGGCCATTGGTAACCCACTCAATTTAGGGCAAACCATCACCCAAGGTATAATTAGTGCCACCGGTAAACAAAAAATTACCGATAGCCCTTATAACAACTTACTGCAAATGGATGCAGCTATAAATGTAGGTAACTCTGGCGGTGCTTTGGTTAATTCAAATGGTGATTTAGTGGGGATCACGTCTGCGCAGTTTAAAACTCGTGAAAATCTTAATATCCAAGGAATATTTTTTGCTGTTCCCTATTCGCTCGCCAAAGAAGTAATGGCAAAGCTAATACGCCATGGCCGTGTAGTACGTGGCTATTTAGGCTTTGAAGGCACTGCGGTTGATAGCACGGGCAAAGAGGTAAACGACAGCCTTACTGAGGTTGCTGGTATGCGCATCACCAATTTAGACCCATTAGGTCCTGCATGGCAAGCTGGCATTGAAGAGCAAGACATCGTTATTAAAATTGCAGGGTTAAGTGTGGCCAACCCGCAAAAAGTACTCGAAAAAATAGGCAATACACAGCCCGGTAAAGAAATAGAATTTGAGCTGTACCGAAACGGTAAAGTAGAAAAAATAATGGTTAGAGTTGCAGAGCTCGAAACTAAACTCTAACTAAAATGGCAATAAAAAGGTCGGTTAGCAATACGCGTATCCGACCTTTTTTATGTCTAAAGTAAACTGTGTTTAACCCAGCGCGCTTAATTTAGGAGCAAGTGTGCTCTCACCTCAAAGCGAATAAATATTATTGCGAATGGGTATTAGCTACTTCTGCGCTTAATATTGGCACCTAAGCCACTGAGTTTATCTTCAATGCGTTGATAGCCTCGGTCTACGTGGTAAATACGATCGACTACCGTTTCACCTTGCGCCACAATACCGGTTAAAATTAAGCTTGCAGAGGCGCGTAAATCGGTTGCCATTACTTGTGCGCCACTTAAACTTTGCGTTTCACCACAAATAGCGGTGTGCCCTTCTAAACGAATATTAGCGCCCATGCGTTGTAACTCTGGTACATGCATAAAGCGGTTTTCAAAAATGGTTTCGGTAATTGTTGCACTACCATTAGCCACTACATTTAGCGCGGTAAACTGCGCTTGCATGTCGGTTGGAAAACCAGGGTGTGGCATGGTTTTAATATTAACGGCTTTGAGCTCACGATTACGCATATCTAAATAAATGCTGTCATCGTTTACTTCAACTAATGCATTCGCGGCACGTAATTTTTCAATAACAGGCTCAAGTGAATGAAAATCTGTTTTTTTACAAAGTACTTCGCCTGCAGCCATCGCTGCTGCAACTAAAAAAGTGCCCGTTTCAATGCGATCAGGTAAAATGCTGTGCTCACAGCCGCCTAAACGCTCTACGCCATCAATTTCTATACGGCTTGTACCCGCACCAGTAATTTTTGCACCCATAGCAATTAGGCAATTGGCAAGGTCAATAATTTCGGGCTCGCGTGCTGCGTTTTCAAGCACCGTTTTACCATCAGCAAGTGCTGCGGCCATTAGTAAGTTTTCGGTTGCGCCAACACTGACCATTTCCATGAAAATTTCAGCGCCTTTAAGGCGACCTTCTACCTTTGCATTGATATAGCCGTTTTCAACATTTATTTGTGCGCCCATGCGCTCTAAACCTTGAATATGTATATCAACCGGGCGTGCGCCTATTGCACAGCCACCAGGTAGCGATACCTGCGCCTCGCCAAAACGCGCCACTAAAGGCCCAAGCGCCAAAACAGAGGCACGCATTTGCTTAACTAAATCATAAGGAGCAAGCGTTTTATTAACGGTTGCGCCATCAATATACAGTGTATCGCCTTGCCAATTAACAGTTGCGCCTAAGGTGCTTAAAAGCGCCTCAGTGGTCACAATATCGCGAAGGCGAGGAACATTCGTAAATGTACTTTTACCATCGGCAAGCAGGGCGGCAAACAAAATTGGTAATGCGGCATTTTTAGCGCCAGAAATAGTTACTTCACCCGCAAGTGAAGTGCCACCTTGAATTACAAACTGATCCATTAAGAGGCCTTAACTATTGAGGTAAAATAAATTTTTGTTCACGCTTCCACTCAGTTGGCGTAAATGCACGAATTGATACAGCGTGAATTGTACCGTCTGAAATAGTATTCATTAATGGGCCATAAACTAGCTGTTGCTTTTTAACGCGGCTTAAACCGTCAAAGCACTCACCTACTGCAATTACTTCATAATGGCTACCATTGGCTTTTACTTTTACTTCAGATAATTGAAGTTCGTCGCGTAATAATGTTTCGACTTGGCTAGTTTCCATAACTCTCACTCAAATAAAGTTGTTACCTGACCCAACTGCATTAAATTTTGCAATTGCTCAGGTGGATTTTGCAATTCAAGGCGTGTGCCCTGTTGCTTAAATTCAGCAAAAGAGTGAATTAACCAAGCTAAGCCCGCTGTGTCAACCCTCATTACCTCACAAAGGTCAAAATAGATGGTTTTATGCTTACTTAATGACTTGGCGTTCAGAAGCTGTTCATTGCCAATTGAGCTGCGGGTAAGTTCACCACTTACCCTATAGTGCTGCTCATCTACTTGGCTAATTGCCAATTTAGTCATTGCTGTTGTTGCCTCTAAATTGCACAGGTAACTGGCTCTTTTGCTCTAGTAATTTACTTACGTGTGCAATACCTTGCTGGCGTAAAATACCTTGTAGCTCACTTTGTTTTGCATCGAGTAAGCTAATTCCTTCTGCAATCATATCGTATGCGCGCCACTCGCCGCTGCGATCTTCACGCACTTTAAAATCAATTTTTATGTCAGGCTTGCCATCTTCTGTAATTTTAGTTTTTACTACAACTACATCTTTGCCTTTAAATGGTTGCTCTGCGCCAAATTCTACATGTTGGTCAGTGTATTGAGTAAATACCCCCGCGTAAGTAGCAACTAAATAGCCTCTAAACGCGCCAATAAATTCTTGGATGTCTTTAATTGCTTCGGCTTTTTCGGCTTCATCGGTAATTGCACGCACTTTAGACACTTCACTACCCAACACACGAAGTGCTGCATATTTGTAGTCTATGTAAGGCATCAGCTCTTCTTCTACAATAACACGAAGGTGCTCTTTATCTTTAGTGATAAGCAGTTGATCTTTTTTAATGCGCTCAAATGTATGCTCTGCTACCTGACGCACCATTTTGTTAGGATCTGTCAGTTTAACTTCGGCTGCGCTAACACTTTGCACAGCTAGGGTTGCACCAAGTGCAATAACGGCTAAAAACTGTTTCAACATAATAATTACTCACTACCTTGGTTGAATAAAAACTGCCCTATTAACTCTTCTAAAACAAGTGCAGACTTAGTATCTGTGATTGAATCACCATCACCTAACGCTTTGCTCTCTACGCCAAATAACTCATCGATTGCTTGATCTTGTGCGTTTTCGGTCACTGTCTCACCTAAACAGCGCTGCTCTGCTGCATTAGGAGAAATAACAGGGTGAATACCTAAGTACTGCTCCCCTAAAATACCCGATGTTAAAATTGAGATTGAGCTAGTGTCTGAAAAACGACATAAATACTGTGCATCTATCGTCATATTTACCACAGGCAAAAACTCCTGTGGGTGTACATAAATAGATTCAACACGGCCAATCACTACACCGCCTACTTTTACCGGTGCACGCGCTTTAAGTGAGCCGATATTTTCAAACTTTGCATTTAGCGTGTAGGTTTCGCCCGACCCGCTAATACCCGAATTAGCCACTTTAAGTGCTAACATTGCAAACGCTAAAATGCCTAATGCGACAAAAAAGCCAACTAAAATCTCTAATTTCCGTGAATTCATTATCTATACCCTATTAGCTGGTAAACATTACCGCTGTCAAAATAAAGTCAAACCCTAATACTGCCAGTGATGAGTGAACGACTGTTTCTGTTGTTGCTTTACTGATCCCTTCTGATGTTGGGATACAGTCGTAGCCCTTATAAAGCGCAATCCAGGTCACTACCATGGCAAATACAAAACTTTTTATCATGCCGTTTAATACATCTTCTTGAAACGATACTTGCGATTGCATTATCGACCAAAAGCTGCCGGTATCTACGCCTAACCAATCAACCCCAACTAAATGAGCACCGATAATAGCAACCGCAGAAAAAATAAGTGCAAGCAATGGCATACTAATAAAACCTGCCCAAAAACGCGGTGCAATAATGCGCTTGAGAGGATCAATGGCCATCATTTCTAGTGAAGAGAGTTGCTCGGTGGCTTTCATTAAGCCTATTTCTGCCGTTAGCGCACTTCCAGCGCGACCAGCAAATAGTAGCGCTGTAACCACAGGGCCTAGTTCGCGTAATAAACTAAGCGCAACTAATGGGCCTAGGCTGTCTTCGGCGCCATAGCCAACCAATACAGTGTAACCTTGCAGCGCAAGCACCATACCAATAAACAAACCCGACACCATAATAATTAATAATGATTGCGAACCAACCATATAAAGTTGGCGCACTAACAGCGGTGTGCCTTTTTTAAAGTTAGGTACATTCCACAATGCATTAAAAAGCATGTTGGCAGAGCGCCCTAATGCAGCAAAACGCCCCAGCGTTTTATGACCTAACTTTTGAAATAAATCCAACATTAAGCGTTTTCTCCTAACAGCTCATCAGCATACGTTTGTGCAGGATAATGAAATGGCACAGGTCCATCCGATAACCCTTTTAAAAACTGCTGTACTAATGGAGATTCATGATTACGCATTTCATCCGGTGTCCCAGCCCCTATTACGCCTTGATCGGCAATAATAATAACGTGATCGGCAATACTCATTACCTCCGTCACATCGTGGGTTACAATAAGGGATGATAAACCTAGCACTTCATTTAACGACTTAATAAGCTTTACCAATACGCCCATGGATATTGGGTCTTGGCCGGCAAAAGGCTCATCATACATAATAAGTTCTGGGTCCAGTGCAATAGCACGTGCAAGTGCTGCTCGTCTAGCCATACCGCCAGAAAGCTCCGAAGGCATTAAATCTTTAGCACCGCGTAAACCCACCGCTTGCAGTTTCATTAATACGACTAGTTTAATTAACGCTTCACTTAACTTGGTGTGCTCTCGCAGAGGAAATGCAATGTTGTCAAATACCGACATATCAGTAAATAACGCACCGCTTTGAAACAGCATGCTCATTTTGGTTCGTGCCGCATATAACTCTTTGCGCGACATACTAGGAATACTGCCACCTTCGAATAAAATATCGCCGGCGTCAGGCTTAAGCTGCCCACCAATTAAGCGTAGCATTGTGGTTTTGCCAATTCCGCTTGGCCCCATAATCGCTGTTATCTTACCTTTAGGAACACTAAAACTCATATTTTTATATATGGTTCTATCGCCTCGCGAAAAGCTAACATCCTTGACTTCTACTATTGATTGCGACAAGTCGCTCTCCGTAACAATGTTCACTCGTGCTCCTATTTTAAGGGTTTTTTAGCCAAGATGGAAAAAACAATTCGTAAGATTTTGTAATACGCTTACAAAAAGCGCTCTAAGGCTGAAGTAAATTGCCTTAACCTTTGCTTAAGCGCATAAAATTCACGCACTGCAATAGTAGACCTTGCTCTTTTGCTTATACTTTCATGTTGGCTTTTGTTACTATTCGCGCCATCTGTATTTTGAACATCTGGCTTAACATAATGGTTACCTCGTTTGTTATTTTAATTCTTGGTTTTGCTGCACTTGTGTGGAGCGCCGACCGATTTGTATACGGTGCGGCAGCGCTTGCTAAAAACTTTGGAGTCCCTACTTTAATTGTTGGCTTAACGGTTGTTGCTATGGGTTCTTCGGCCCCTGAAATGATGGTATCGGCCTCGGCTGCTTTGGCAAATAAAACCGACACAGCGGTCGGTAACGCGGTAGGTTCAAATATAACAAACATATTACTTGTGTTAGGTATTACTGCGCTGCTACGCCCTTTGAGTGTGTCATCAAGCACTTTAAAACGCGAAATGCCGCTTGTTATGCTGGTATCCTTGGCTACGTGGTATGTATTTTCAGACAACTACTTCTCGCTCACCGAAGGGGTGGCGTTGCTAGTTGCATTTGCTGTATTTATTGGCGGTTTGATTGTGGTTTCTTTGCGCGCAAAAAATCAAGATGACCCTTTTGTTTCAGAAGCCTGCGATGAGGTTCCTAACGATGTACCAACTAAAAAAGCCGTTTTATGGCTAATTGTCGGCATGGTTTTATTGCCTGTTAGCTCACACTTTTTAGTTGGTTCAGCAGTCGATATTGCTAAATACTTTGGTTTAAGCGACTTAGTAATTGGCTTAACCATTATCGCCATTGGCACAAGCTTGCCTGAACTTGCAGCTTCTGTAGCGGGTGTACTTAAAAACGAAGATGATTTAGCCCTAGGTAATATTGTGGGCTCAAATATATTTAATATTTTAGCGGTATTACCGCTTGCAGGTATTATTAACCCATCAGTGGTTGACCCGTCACTTGCAAACCGCGACATACTTATTATGTTAGGTGCTACGCTTGCGCTTATTATTATGTCATTGAACTTTAGAGGTTCTCAGCGTATCAATAGAGTAGAAGGTGGCCTATTACTCATCGCATTTTTGGCGTACCAAGGTTATATTTTTAGTCAAGTAGGGTAACAATGGCACAACTAAATTTTATAGAGCAAGGTTTACGCGTATTAAACATTGAACGCCAAGCGCTTGCTGATATTACACAATACGTTGACGAAAACTTTCATAGTGCGTGTCAGCTCATGTTTGATTGCCAAGGCCGCATTATTGTTATTGGCATGGGTAAATCAGGCCATATTGGTAATAAAATTGCTGCTACCCTTGCAAGTACAGGCAGCCCTGCTTTTTTTGTTCACCCAGGCGAAGCAAGCCATGGTGATTTAGGCATGATAACCAAAAATGACGTGGTTATGCTTATATCAAACTCGGGCGAAACCAGCGAAGTACTTAATATTATTCCGGTGCTTAAACGCCTTGGTGCAAAAATAATATCGATGACGGGCAACCCGCTCTCTACTATGGCAACACTTGCCGATGTGCACGTATGCATAAAAGTAGAACAAGAAGCCTGTTTATTAGGTTTAGCGCCTACAGCAAGCACCACAGCTACTTTAGCAATGGGTGATGCAATGGCGGTTGCGCTTTTAGAAGCACGCGGCTTTACCGCCGATGACTTTGCACTCTCTCACCCTGGTGGCAGTTTAGGTAAGCGATTGTTGCTCACTTTAAAAGATGTAATGCACAGCGGCACAAACACCCCTATTATAGGTGTAACGCAAACAATTAAAGACGCGTTAATAGAAATGTCAGCCAAAGGGCTGGGTATGACCGCTATTGTAGATAACAATCAACAGCTTGCAGGCCTTTTTACCGACGGTGACTTACGCCGTATTTTAGAGCAAAGAGTGGATATACATAGCACCGCTATTAGCCAGGTTATGACTAAGTCATGCACAACCGCCACGGCCGATATACTTGCAGCTGAAGCCCTAAACATAATGGAAAATAAACGTATTAATGGTTTAATTGTTGTCAATGATAAAAACCAGCCAATAGGCGCCTTAAATATGCAAGACCTCTTAAAAGCAGGAGTATTATAAATGCAATTTGAAGATCTCTATCAACCGCTAAGCGATGATGCCAAAGCACGCGCCAAAAAAGTAAAACTACTCATATGCGACATTGATGGTGTATTTTCTGATGGCCGAATTTACCTCGGTAACCAAGGCGAAGAATTAAAAGCATTTAATACAAAAGATGGTTTTGGCATTAAAGCGCTGATCAATAGCGGTTTTGAAGTTGCGGTCATTACGGGGCGTCACTCAAAAATAGTGCAAACTCGCATGAGCAGCTTAACCGTACAGCACATTTATCAAGGCCAAGAAGACAAACTTATTGCTTATCAAGAACTCAAAAACACTTTAAAGTTAACTGATGAACAAATAGCCTATATTGGTGACGATGGCCCTGACATGCCAGTAATGGAGCGCGTTGGCTTTGCCGTTGCAGTAAACGATGCGCACCCGCTTATTAAGCGCTTATCGCATTACACTACGCAAATGCCTGGCGGCTTTGGCGCCGTTAGAGAGCTCACAGACTTACTTATGCTAGAGAATGGCATAGCGCTTACAACACAAGGCACCAGTTCATGAATGCAGCACGCGTTATACTCAGTGCGTTATTCATCGGCTGTATGGTTTGGCTTTGGTACCCTTATTTTACCCAAACCAATGTAGCGCCAGAGCAAGAACCTGAAGTAATTGCAAAGCCCGATTACACCGCTATAGAGCTTAAGCAAACAGCCTATGACGAGCAAGGCAAAATAAGCCATAAAGTCACAGCGGCTAAAATGGAGCTTTACCAACAGCTTGGTTTTACGTTTTTTGAAAAACCTATTTTCACCTTGTATAACGAAAAGCAAACATGGCGAATAAATGCAGACGAAGCAACGCTTTACGAAGATAAACAACTTATTTTAGAAGGCAATGTGGTTGCTAAAAATTTAGTTGATAACGCCATGATAGATAACATCGATGCCGATAACATCGAAGTCGACATTAAAGCGCTAACAATGCGCTCTGAGCAGCCAGTGGTTGTCACTGGGCCTAATTTAAAAATTGTCGGTAAAGGCCTTGAAGCCGATTTAAAAACCGAAGTAATAAAACTAATTAACCATACGCGAACAATATATTATGACCAATAAACTCACTAAAATACTTATTATCCCATCGCTAATGCTTGCATTTAGCGCCTCTGCTGCTGAGCCTGCTGCTCAACCGCCAGCAAATCAAATTTCTATTAGTGCAGACCGTCAAGAAGGCCAACTTAAAGAAAACGTAGGTATTTTTGAAAAGAACGTCGAAATTGTGCATGGCAATCGCAAAATTACAGCCGACCGACTTGAAGTACATAAACGTGAAGACTTAGGGGATAACAAACAACTCCTTATTGCCACTGGCAGCCCAGCCTACTTCGAAGAAAAACAAGACGATGGTACCGTAATGAGCGCCAGTGCAAACGAAGTACGTTACGACGTAGCAAAGCGCTTTTTAACGCTTGTTGGCGATGCTGAAGTCGCACAAGCCGGTCAAAAAATTAATGCTAAAAGTATTACCTACGATATGCAGCAGCAGCTTATTAGCGCAGAAAAAGACGAAAACTCTACGGATCGTGTCCACACAATTTTAGTGCCTGTTGAAGCAAAAATTAAAGAAAAAACAGGTAACGAAGGTCAACCATGAGCACCTTAAAAGCAGAACTATTAGCAAAAAGCTATAAAGGCCGCCAAGTTGTAAAAAATGTAGGCCTTGAGGTAGAAGCCGGCAGCATTGTTGGCTTATTGGGCCCTAATGGCGCAGGTAAAACCACCACCTTTTACATGATTGTAGGATTAGTACCTAGCGACAAAGGTAAAATTTCTATTGATGATAACGACATTACGTTATTACCTATGCACAGCCGCGCCCGCTTAGGCATTGGCTATTTGCCGCAAGAGTCATCAATATTTAGAAAGCTGACAGTTTATCAAAACCTAATGGCGATTTTAGAAACGCGTAAAGAGCTCAATAAAGCCGCGCGAGAAGAAACGCTTAACAACTTACTTGATGAATTTAGTATTCAGCATATTCGCGATAGCCAAGGTATGGCGCTTTCTGGTGGTGAACGCCGCCGTGTAGAAATTGCCAGAGCACTGGCAGCGAACCCTAAATTTATTTTATTGGATGAGCCTTTTGCTGGTGTTGATCCGATTTCAGTGTTAGATATAAAGAAAATAATAGAACATCTTAAAAACCGTGGCATTGGCGTATTAATTACCGATCACAATGTAAGAGAAACCCTTGATGTTTGTGAAAAAGCCTACATTGTTTCTCATGGGGAGCTAATTGCATCTGGCACCCCAGAACACGTATTAAATGACAAAACTGTACGCGATGTTTATTTAGGCGAGCAATTTAGGCTGTAACATTTAAGCCACACCTACAAGCATCTGCTAATATTAATTATAACAACATAAAAGGATTGTTAGAGATACATGAGGCAATCATTACAGCTGCGCATGGGCCAGCAACTTACAATGACTCCACAATTGCAACAAGCGATTCGCTTGCTGCAGCTCAGTACATTGGATCTCCAGCAAGAAATACAAGAAGCACTTGATAGCAACCCGCTATTAGAAGTAGAAGAGCAAGATTACACGGAAGAGTCGGCTGGAAAAAATGAACAAAAAGCAGATACGGATGATGTAACCGTAAGCGCATCGGCTGACGATACAACCAGCGAGTACGAGCAAGACAGTGGCGAAGCTTTAAATAAAGACACCGTTAGCGATGATATGGCAATGGATGTAACTTGGGATGAGTACATGAGCGCAGCCCCTGCTGCATCCTCAGGCCCAATGCCAGAAGATGAGTCTATTTATCAAGGTGCCTCTACTGAAACGCTACATGAGTATTTAATGTGGCAGCTTCAGCTTACTCCTTTTAGCCCAACAGACGAAGCCATTGCTATTGCCATTGTAGAAGCTGTAGATGACTCGGGTATTTTAACGCTAAGTTGTGAAGAAATTTTAGAAAGCTTTAACCAAGAAAACGATGACGAAGTTGAAGTTGAACTTGATGAAATAGAAGCCGTTTTAAAGCGTATTCAGTTATTTGACCCTGTAGGTATAGCCGCTCGCAGTTTACAAGAGTGCTTGTGTATTCAGCTAAACCAGTTTGATAAAGACACCCCTTTTATAGAACAAACTAAAATGATCTTAACCGATCACATTGATCTATTAGCGGCACGCGACTATCGTACATTAATGAAAAAGACTAAGCTTAAAGAAGACGAGCTTAAAGAGGTCATGACCCTAATACATACCCTCAACCCAAAACCTGCAGATACAATAGTAAGGGAAGAGTCGGAGTATGTAATACCAGATGTATCGGTTAAAAAAATAAAAGGCCGCTGGGTGGTAGAGCTAAACCCAGATAGCATGCCAAAAATACGCGTAAATAGTCAGTACGCGGCTATGTCACGTACCGTAAAATCAAGTGGTGATAGCCAGTTTATTCGCTCTCACTTACAAGAAGCTAAATGGTTTATAAAAAGCCTTGAAAGCAGAAACGACACGCTGCTTAAGGTAACAAACTGTATTGTAAAACAGCAACAGGCATTTTTTGAACATGGCCCAGAAGCCATGAAGCCAATGGTTTTAAACGATGTTGCTGAAATGGTAGAAATGCATGAATCGACAATTTCGCGTGTTACTACGCAAAAATATATGCATACGCCACGTGGTATTTTTGAGCTTAAGTATTTTTTCTCAAGCCACGTAAGCACTGAAAACGGCGGCGAGTGTTCATCAACCGCAATACGTGCCCTAATTAAAAAGCTAATTGCCGCGGAAAACTCAGCTAAACCATTGAGTGATAGTAAAATTGCGGATATATTGGCAGAGCAAGGAATTAAAGTAGCTAGACGCACAATAGCAAAATACCGTGAATCGCTAGCTATTCCACCGTCAAATCAGAGAAAGAGTTTGATATAAGACGTAAAAAACAAAGAGGAAATGCTTATGCAACTAAACCTAACTGGTCGTCACGTAGAAGTAACTGATTCACTTAGAGACTATGTAAATAATAAATTTGCAAAGCTAGAAAGGCACTCAGATCATATTAGCAATGTGCATGTCATTCTCGATGTAGAAAAACTCAACCAAAAAGCAGAAGCGACTATTCATGTAAGTGGCGCAGATTTATTTGCCTCAACAGAGCACCAAGATATGTATGCCGCTATAGACTCGTTGATTGACAAGCTCGATCGTCAAGTCATAAAACATAAAGAGAAGCTTGCTAGACACTAATATTATGAAATTAAGTACATTAGTATGCCAGGACTGCAGCAAAGCTGCGGTCCTTTTTAGTAGTAAAAAAAGAATTTTAGAGTTTATCAGTGAGCTTGCTCATGAAAAGCTCCCCTACTTACCACAACAAGATATTCTTAATGCGCTGGCAAGCAGAGAAAAGCTAGGCAGTACTGGCATTGGCCGGGGGATCGCCATTCCTCATGGCAGAATGGGTGGCGTAGAAGAGCCGCTGGCTTTAGTACTTGTTAGCGACACGCCTGTTAACTTTGACGCTATTGATAACTGCCCTGTTGATATTTTTGTTGCACTCATCGTACCAGATGGCGATAACCAACAGCACCTAAAGACTCTGGCAACCATAGCTGATAAACTGAGCAACAAAGAATTTTGTAAACAGCTGCGCAGTGCTAAAACCGATGCAGAGCTGTACCAAGTAATTGTTGATCAATCGTAGTAAATACTAAGGGCTATAAATGGAGTTAATTATCATAAGCGGCCGTTCTGGTTCAGGTAAGTCGGTTGCTTTACGCGTGGTTGAAGATTTAGGCTATTATTGCGTAGATAATATTCCGGTCAACTTACTGCCCTCTTTAGTGCGAAGTGTTTCAGATAACTATGACAAAATAGCCGTTAGTATAGATGTTCGTAATATCCCCAAAGAACAAGATGAATTTAACGATATTCTCGAGTACCTTCCTGACTTTGCTAAACCCACACTGTTTTATTTAGATAGTGATGATCAAACACTGATCAAACGTTTTTCAGAAACACGCAGATTACACCCTTTATCCATCGATTCACTGCCGCTTGATTTAGCAATAAAAAAAGAAAAAGAACTGCTTGATGTACTCGTAACACGCGCTGACTTTATGCTTGATACCACCGATTTAAGTGTGCACCAATTAGCAGAGTCAATTCGCGAAAAAATACTGGGTAAAAAAGATAAGCAACTTATTGTAACGTTTGAATCGTTTGGCTTTAAACACGGCATACCTAAAGAAGCTGATTATGTTTTTGATGCTCGCTTTTTGCCAAACCCTCACTGGGAGCCTGAACTTAAACCGCTTACGGGCCTTGATCAACCAGTAAAAGATTTTTTGGCAAATCACAGCATAGTGCAAAAATTCACTTGGCAAATTCAAACCTTTGTACAAACTTGGTTGCCACACTTAGAGCGTAATAACCGTAGTTACCTCACTATTGCAATAGGCTGTACTGGTGGTCAACACCGCTCGGTTTATTTAGCGCAAGCCATTGGCGAGAGCTTTGCTATGACGCATCCGAATGTCAAAATTCGTCATCGTGAGCAAGAAAAGTAACCTTAAAATAATAACCTGTTCAGTTTAGGTATAGTAATTTATGCGCTGTGAAGACACATTTTTAATAAAAAATAAATTAGGCTTACACGCCAGAGCGGCAACGGTCCTTGCGCAATTAGCTGTGCAGTTTGATGCTAAAATCACCTTACACCAAGATGATAAAGAAGCCGCAGGCGACAGCGTATTAGCTTTAATGCTACTTGAAAGCAGTAAAGGTAAAGAAGTTAAAGTAGTCTGTGAAGGCCCTGATTCAGAGCAAGCTTTGCATGCGGTTGGGCAATTAATTGCACAACGATTTAACGAGCAAGAATAATTTAAAGCACCATAGCCTTATAAGTTAAAGACTTATCTGGCCAAATTATAAAAATTTAGTAAATTAGGGTATTCCGACTCGCCTAATTTAGTGCTTTAATTTAGGATAATAAAGCCATGCCCCTGCTAAATTTGGTTACTTAATTTTAAACACTAATTTAGTCCCAGCATTGGGTTTAGCACAAAAAATAAAGAAAATAACAGTGGGCAACTCCACTTACTAAACACCTTTCCATTACACAAAAATATTTAGGATGCCAATGCCAGAAGCGTTTGAACAAGACTATCCACTACAGCAACTAAAACAAGTGACTAAATCACTTAATAGTGGGCAATTTGTTCAAGTAAGACGCATGCTAGCAAAAACAGCACCTTGTGATACAGCACTGCTGCTTGAATCCTCTCCGCATAAAATTAGACGCATGCTTTGGCAACTGGTTGACCCAGATGTGCAAGGGGATGTGCTAGAAGAGCTCTCTGAAGATGTACGTTTAGGTATCATTGCACAAATGGAACCTGAGCATATTGCCGCGGCCACTGAAGATATGGGCCACGATGATTTAGGTGAAGTCCTACGTAGCCTACCTGACACCGTGTACAAAGATGTGGTTAGCGCTATGGATACGCAAGACCGCGAACGCGCTACACAAGCTTTATCTTACCAAGAGCGCTCAGCAGGCGCGCTAATGAACACCGATACGGTGACCATTCGCCCAGACGTTACTCTTGATGTTGTGCTGCGTTATATTAGGCTACGCGGTGAGCTGCCAGAGGGCACCGATGATTTATACGTTGTTGATAAACATAACTGTTTTTTAGGTGCATTATCACTTAGTACACTGTTAACTAATCCGCCTGAAAAAATTGTTCAAGATTTAATGGATGAAGACTGTGAGTCTATCCCTATTTCGATGGATGAAAGTGAAGTTGCTCAGTTATTTGAGCGCCATAACTGGATATCGGCCCCTGTAGTCGATGATAACGCCCACTTGCTTGGGCGTGTCACTATTGATGATATTGTTGATGTTATTCGTGAAGATGCAGAGCACAGCTTATTAAGCCTTGCCGGTCTTGATGATGAAGAAGACACCTTTGCACCTGTTTTAAAAAGCTCAAAAAAACGCTCAGTATGGCTTGGCGTTAACTTACTCACAGCCTTAGCAGCCGCCTTTGTGGCCAGCTTTTTTGAAAGCACCTTAGATATATTACCTATTTTAGCTGTACTCAATGGCATTGTGCCCTCAATGGGTGGTGTAGCAGGTAGCCAATCTTTAACTCTGGTTATTCGCGGTATTGCCGTGGGCCATATTAACCAAACTAACCAACGATTTTTAATGGCTAAAGAGCTGGCGATAGGCGCATTAAACGGGGTTATTTGGTCAATACTTATAGCCAGTGTAATTGCGCTTTGGCAATGGGATTTTATGCTTGGCGGCGTGCTCGCATTTGCAATGTTTATGAACCTTGTAGTGGCTGGTGTTGCTGGCGCATGTATTCCTATTTTATTGAAAAAAATGAATATAGACCCTGCACTTGCCGGTAGTGTTGTACTTACAACAGTAACTGATATTGTCGGTATTTTTGCCTTTTTAGGCACCGCAACGTGGCTACTTATTTAGCAACCTGAGCTCAGGTTAAGTAGCCACTACACACTAAAACATATAATTAAATTGGTGAGCCCGGTGGCATTGGTAAACCACTGAAGTTTTCAGGCCACTTACCTACTTTTAAAAACTGTTTTATTTGCTCTGCTAAATACTGTTTAAACGCGCTTTCTCCTACACTGGTATTACTTAACATTGAGTTTTGATTGTACTCTTTACTTAATTTTACCAAGTAGAAACGTAGCTGCGCCTGCACCTCTGGGCTTACCTTGTCACTAGTGACTAAATCAGCCATATTTTTTGCAGTTAAAAATTGCACCCGCTGGGTGATTTTGCCTTTCATTGTATTAGGTGATGACACATTAAACACCTGGCTGTAAAGCTGCTCTAGCAACTCATCTAAGCTGTAAAAATTAGAATTACGAACTTGTTGTTGAGCTAAACGATTTAAACGCTGTGGGTTTAATAATAACGATAAACTATGCTGCGCAGCTACTTCTGGCAAGGCCATCGCATCAAGTGTTATACCCGTACGCCCCGTTATGCTTTCACGCGATTTAGACTCGCCATACGCTTTTGGCGGAATAAGCGCTAACACCGACTCAGGCAAAATTAAATTAGCCGGTTTTAATGTTGTTAAAACAGCACTAAGCGCCGCTTGCTGCTGCGCTTTTGCAACCACTTGCGCGCCCTTAGCAGGTGAGTTGTTACGTGTTTCGTATTCGTAGTTAACCCCCGCAATTAGCTTAACTGCAGCCTCTACTTGATAGCGATGAAATAAATAAAGCGGCACGAGTTTTTCTTCTAACTGCGAGAGTGCATCGCCCGTTTTAATGTTGTTAATACCAAATTGCGAAAGCGCTTTTTTACGTACATCAAGCACTCTAAGTAACTCTTGCGTTGGGTTAGTACCGTTATCCCATAAGTGCGCTGTAGGGTGTGCCCCGCCCTTTGCGCGTGCGTCGCTATCAGATATAAACTCAAGGCCCTTCGTTTTGTTCTCTTTTAATATTGCTGCAAGCTCAGCACTTTCATCTTGATTGGTAAAGTCGCTGTAACCATACTTAATAACTTGGGTATCCCATACGCCCATACCGCTTGCATAGCCGCGGGTTACATCAAGCTCGCCTTGCTCGTTAAAGCTAAGTAGTGGGTGCGGGTAATCCATAACCGACGCTCTATCCCCCACCGAGGCTGCAAAGTTATGTGCAATGCCCAGCGTATGGCCAATTTCGTGTGCACTTAACTGGCGAATCCTATCAAGTGCCATTGCCTGTAAATTTTTAGCCACCTCGTTACCTTTTAAATAAGGCGCACCAAGGGCTTCTGCAATTAAAATATCTTGGCGTACACGCAATGAGCCAAGTGTTACATGCCCTTTGAGTATTTCGCCGGTACGAGGGTCTATAACAGAGCTTCCGTAAGACCATCCGCGTGTAGCACGATGCACCCACTGAATAACGTTATAGCGAATATCCATAGGATCAGCATTGCTCGGCAATACTTTGACTATAAATGCGTTTTTATAGCCTGCTGCGCTAAAGGCATCATTCCACCACTTACCGCCTTCAAGTAACGCGCTTTTAACCGGCTCAGGAACACCTGGGTCTAGGTAATAAGTAATAGGCTCTACGGGTTCACTAATCGGTAAACTTGGATCTTTTTTAGCTAAGCGATGGCGCGGTATATAGCGCACAAACATAGATTCACCAAGGGGGGCTGCATAGTCTTTATGCTCAATGCTCCAATACCCTGATTGCGGGTCAAATTTGCGCGGCGTGTATTTATCATCAGGTAATTTAATAAGTGAGTGGTGCATATGTACAGTAAGTGCGTATGCATCGGCGCTTACTTGGCGCACAAATTTACCTGGTTTAGAGCCCTTAAACGTTAATACTGCTTCAAGCTCGGTATTTTTTACAAACGCTTTTGAGCGATTCATATACACAGCGCTGCGTGATTCATCAAGGCTAAAGCTGCCTTGCTTGCGCGCTGCAAGCGTACGGCTTACCCCGTGTACATCGCTTAATAAATAGGGTGTGTAATCAATCAGGAGCGTTTTTTCGCTTTGCGCTACCACTTTAAAGCCCGCTAAAATACTGGATGCAAAGGCCTCTTTAATACTTTGCTGCTCAGCTTTGTTAGTGGTATTAGCGCGATAATATGTATTTAGCGCGCGCAACATTACTTTATCGCCAAAACGCTCAAACTGAACTAAATACGTGTTACCAAGTTGGCCTCTATCTAAGCCTATATCGTTAGAGCCAACTCCATAAGGTAAGCTTTGCTGAAGTAAAAATTGCTGCTCTAATTTATCTACTTTTAAAAATACTTTGCCGTTTTGAGTATCGTAATAAAACGAAAAGTACCCAGGAAAGTGATTCATTTGCGCAGTAAATTCATCTATAGGCTTAATTGCTGCGTGCGCTTGGGTTATCATAGAGCACAGCACAGTAAAGAATATGTAACTTATTAGTGGTATTTTTTTCATAATCTTATCTTTGTTATTGGCGTTTTAAGTACAATTAGGTGGCACCATTATTACAGTGCTATTTAAACAATACAGGTATTTAAGACGAAATTCAGCGCACTAAGTTAATCTCTCTCACATTTAGATTAGCTAGTACACGTTATCAGGAAAATAGAATGCGTAGACTCCCACCAGTATTACTAGAAGACGGTTGTCCTAGAGAACTTTTATCGTTAATTAGAACCATTTTAGCAGCATGTAAAGAAATTTCGTTTCGTGTTGGCCAAGGTGCGCTTTCTGGCGTATTAGGCTCAACGCTTGATGAAAACATTCAAGGCGAAACCCAAAAAAAGCTCGATGTATTATCTAATCAGCTTTTAAAAGATATTTTACTGGAGTCTGGGTCAGTTAAAGCCATCGCCTCAGAAGAGGAAGACTACACAGTAGCTGGCAACCAAGACGCTAAATACATTGTGGCGTTTGACCCGCTTGATGGCTCATCAAATACCGATATTAACTCGCTAGTGGGTACTATATTTTCAATTATGGAAGCCCCAGAAGGCTCAGATGCCGCCGATCAAAGTATATTTATGCAGCCAGGCCACAAACAAGTTGCTGCAGGTTACGTGCTTTACGGCCCATCAACTATGCTTGCACTTACTACAGGTAAAGGCACGCGCATGTTTACGCTAGATAAAACCCAAGGTAGCTTTTTACTAACACAAGACTTTGCCACTATCCCTGCTGACACAAACGAATTTGCCATTAATGCGTCAAACCAGCGTCATTGGCAGCCAGCAATGCAAAACTATATTAATGACTTACTCGCTGGCGATACCGGCCCACGTGCTAAAAACTTTAACATGCGCTGGATTGCCGCTATGGTTGGCGATGTGCACCGTGTACTTAGCCGTGGTGGTTTATTTACCTACCCAACCGACACCAAAGATGCAAATAAACCTAATAAGCTACGTTTACTGTACGAAGCCAACCCCATGGCTATGCTAGTTGAGCAAGCAGGTGGTATCGCCTCTACGGGTACTGAGCGTATTATGGATATTCAACCCGATGCAATCCACCAGCGTGTGGCGGTAATATTAGGCTCTAAAAACGAAGTAGAAACGTGCTTGGGATATCATAAGTAATTTTTTAATTAAAAGGAAATACTTACCAATTTTGCATTTCGACAATGCGCGACTTCGTTCGCGCATATTCAAAGCTTAACTTTTGCCCCTGATACAAATAGTCAACGTGCGCGTGGGCGTTAATAACTAACAATTTATGGCAATCGTAAAACTCATCAACCAATGCAATAAAACGCCGCGCTTCGTCATCTAAATAATGCTCATTTAGAATTTGTTTTTCGCGTTGATAACTGTCTTCAATACCATGCACTATTACTTTACCTGTTGCGCCTACACCCATTTTTGGCACATTTTCTATATATAAAATATCAAACTGCTTGGCTAAAAACATATAATCGTAAGCGCTACGCGCTCCTGAGCAAAGCGCCATAAAATCGATCATTAATGCATTATCTGCGGTTAATAAACACGATAAGCTGCGGGAGTGTACCTGTAAAATTTGGTTTTCCTTTGCTTGTGGATACTGAGATAAAAACTGCTTTTTAAACTCGCTTATAGGTAAATTAATAAAATAATGGCGGCTATTTTTACCATACCTAAAGCGATGATCATCCTGCCCTTCAACACTAATTACATGGCAATAATTTTTAATTAAATCGATTGTGGGTAAAAACCGCGCGCGCTGTAGGCCATTGCGATAAAGCTGCTCAGGTTTTGCGTTAGAAGTTGCCACCAGCACTACCCCACTATCAAACAAGGCATTAAATAACCTTGCCATAATCATTGCATCGCCAATGTCGCTAACAAAAAACTCATCAAAACACAGCACTTTAATATCTTTCGCCCATTGTTTAGCAATTAACGTAAGGGGGTTTTTATGACCTTGTAGCTGGGCAAGTTGCGTGTGTATTTGCGCCATAAAGTGATGAAAATGCAGCCGCTGCTTACGCTCAGTGGGTAAGTTTTTATAAAATAAATCCATTAACATGGATTTACCCCGCCCCACCGGCCCATGCAAATAAACCCCTTTAATTAACGGCGCTTTTTTCCACCAAGGTATTTTTGTGTGTAACTGTATACTTAGGTTATTTAACGCATTTACTGCATTTTGCTGAGCGCTATCAACACACAGTTCACCCGCATCTATTTTTGCTTGGTAAAGCCTTAAAATTTGTGGGTAGTTTACTGACATGGGGTTTCACTATCGGCTATAATCGCCGCCATTGTAGCCGACTAAAAATGTGAACCAAAATGAAATTCCCTTGCCGCTTAGATAAATTTATTAGCCACCTAGCCGAGCTACCACGCTCAAAAGCTCGCGCGGGTATTAAACGCCAAGAAGTGCAAGTAAATGGGGAAGTTATTAGCGCGTTCGATTTTCAAGTAGCCCAGCAAGATGAAGTAACATTTGCTGGTGAGCCTATGGTATTTTTAGGCAAACGCTACTTTATGCTGCACAAACCTGTAGGCTACGTGTGTGCAAATGTAGATGAACTACACCCCACCGTATTTGATTTACTCGATGAGCCAAATATGGCCGACTTTCATGTAGCAGGTCGCCTTGATATAGACACCACCGGCTTAGTACTTATTACTAACGATGGCGATTGGTCGCACCGTATTACCTCGCCAAAGCACAACAAATTAAAAACCTACTTAGTAGAAACTCAAGAGCCTATAACCGAAGAAGCATTAGAGCAACTACGCAGCGGCGTACAACTTCACAACGAAAAAGATCTCACCCGCCCAGCTAAAGCAGAAGCACTTGCCACCTACAGCTTACGTTTATCAATCAGCGAGGGTAAATACCACCAAGTTAAACGCATGTTAGCCGCGGTAGGCAACAAAGTGGTAGAGCTACACCGCGAGCAAATAGGTAATATTATACTGGACGAAAACTTAGCTAGTGGCGAGTATAGACAATTAACAGAGGGTGAGGTTTAAATAAACTGCTCATTTAAAGTAAATGATTACCTCAAAGCACACTCTTTGCAGTTTATATCTTTAATCATTTTAAAATGCTGTTGCTTTAAGCTCAGCGCATCAAAGCTGATAAACACACTACCTTCAACATACCCTAACAGCATATTAAGCGTAAGCTGTGCCTGCATAGAGCCTATAATTCCTAACAGTGGGCTTATTACACCTGCATTACTACAATTTACAGCGGGAGCGGCGTCACTTTTTGCAAAAACACAGCCATAACATGGGCTATTGTTTTGCCTAAAATCAAAGCCCATAAGTTGCCCACTACTTGCAATCGCGGCACCTGCAATTAAAGGCAACTTATGAGTAAAGCAATAACGGTTAACACTGTAACGTGTGGCAAAATTATCAGAGCAATCAAGTACTATGTCGGCATTTTTGAAAAGCTCCCCTGCGTTGTTATCATCAAGCTTTTTACAATGCGTCACTATTTCTATTTGATTATTAAGGCTTGTTAATACTTTGCCAGCAGCGGTGACCTTGCTTTGCCCTAAGTGATTAACTTTAAAAAGCACTTGGCGCTGCAAGTTAGAAAGCTCAACCGCATCATCATCTATTAAAATAAGTGTACCAATACCCGCCGCAGCTAAATACAAAAGTGCAGGGCTACCTAGCCCGCCAGCTCCCACTACTGCAACGGTGGCTGCTTTAAGTGCTAACTGCCCTTCTAGGCCCACTTCTTTTAATAATAAGTGGCGACTATAACGCAGGGTTTCTTTATCACTAAGCTTATTCATTAGGCTGGTTTATAGCACTTTTTAGCGCACTAATTGCTGCAATATAATCATCCGCTTCACTAATCGCGCGTACAACCGCAACACTGCCTACTCCTGTATTTGCAACCTCGCTTGCGCGGGTTAAATCTATGCCGCCAATGGCAACTGTTGGGTAGTTTTGCATTAATGGCACACACTTTTTAAGTTTATCGAGACCTTGTATTTGGCCGCTCATATCTTTGGTTGTGGTTGGGTAAATAGCACCAAATGCCATATAACTTGGTCGGTAGTTGTGCGCACGTAACATTTCGTAAAAACCGTGGGTAGAAAGCCCAAGCCTTAAACCTGCTTCTTTAATCGCGGCTAAATTAGCGGTTTCTAAATCTTCTTGGCCTAAGTGTACGCCGTAGGCACCGTGCTTAATTGCCAACTGCCAGTAGTCGTTAATAAATACGTGAGCGTGGTACTTTTTACCCAGCTCTACGGCCTGCTTAATTAACTCTTCAAGCTCAAGGTCGGTTTTATTTTTAACGCGAAGCTGCGCCGTAGTAATACCTTGCTGCAAACATTTATCTAGCCAATCTAGGCTATCGACCACAGCATACAAGCCCAGCTTTTTGCTCTCACAAGGTGCAAAATCAGCCGCCATATTAAATTCAAGCGGCACATCAAAATCAAGCTCATCACCAAGCCAGCTGCCAGGCTCTATTACTTGCGGGTAGTCATCTAACTGTGTAGGAAAAGCAGTATGTGCAACAGGGCCTATTCCTTCGCCGTATCTAACCGACTGCTTTAAGCCCTGATTTATATAAGCTTTAGCTAAAATAAAAGCATCTTTTAGTGGGTAGTCTTTTGCTAAACACGCGGCAATAACCGAGGCCATGCTACAACCTGTACCATGACTATGAGGGCTTTGAATTTTTTTATTACCAAGCCAATACTCTTCGCCGTTTTGTGTGCAGTAATCAATACAGTAGCCGCTTGGGTAATCCCAGTGCCCGCCTTTAATAACAACCGCTTTTGCGCCCCAACTTAATAGCTTTTTAGCTGCGTCTTTCACGGCGCTTGGGCCAATTAAATATACGCCTGTTAATAATTGCGTTTCGTGCGTGTTAGGCGTTATTACATCCACCAGCGGCATTAAGCATTCTTTAATGGCACTTACGGTATCTTCCTCTGTTAATACATCACCACTTGAAGCAATTGCAACGGGGTCGTAAACAATCACAGGCGGTACAGGCCATTTTGCCTTGTAATGCGCTATATGCTCGCTTATTAATTGAATTTGCTGCACATTAGCCAGCATGCCAATTTTAATTACTTTGGCTTTCATATCGCTTTCGAGTGCGAGTAATTGCGATTCAATAATATCGGTAGATACCGCGTTAATGGCCTCTACACCTAAGCTATTTTGCGCCGTAAGCGCGGTAATTGCAGTACAGCCATGCACGCCAAAACTTTGCATTGCTTTTATATCGGCTTGAATGCCTGCGCCACCACCTGAGTCTGAGCCTGCAATTGTCCACACTAAATTATTCATACTCTTTATTTCCTTACTGCTGATGCCAAAACGGCATACCCATTGTAGGGGTTGAGGGGGCTGCTAAGTCTTTTTCGGGCATTGCTTTGGCATTATACGCAAAGCGCCCTGCCTCTACCGCGGCTTTAAATGCACGGCTCATCGTAATTGGGCAGCCAGCCCCTGCTATCGCTGAATTTAATAATACCGCATCATACCCTAATTCAAGCGCTTGGCAGGCATGCGAAGGCAAACCAAGCCCTGCATCTACAATTAATGTTGTGTTTGGTAAGCGCTCACGAATTGTTTTTAAATTATAACTATTTAAAAGCCCCTTACCGGTGCCAATAGGCGCGCCCCAAGGCATAAGCACCTCACACCCTAGCTCGTTTAAACGCTGGCAAAGCACTAAATCATCGGTGCAGTAGGGTAATACTTTAAAGCCATCATCAATTAATATTTTTGTGGCTTCTAACAATGCGAATGGGTCGGGTTGTAAGTTGTAGTCATCACCTATTAGTTCCAGCTTAATCCAATCGGTTGCAAATACTTCACGGCACATTTTAGCAAGTGTTACGGCTTCTTTTACACTGTGACACCCTGCGGTATTAGGCAGTATTTTAAGGCCGGTGTTTTTTATAAGCTGCCAAAAGTCATCCCCTGCGGCAGCGCTTTGCTGGCGCCTTAATGACACCGTTACTATTTGCGCGCCAGAGGCTTTTATAGACTCTTCCATCACCGCTGGAGAGGGGTAAAGCGCCGAGCCTATTAATAAACGGCTATTTAGTTGCTCGCCATAAATAGTTAAGCAATCGTTACCTTGCATAATGCTACCCACCTTGAATAGGCGATAACAATTCAATGCTATCCCCTTCGTTAATTGTGGTGCTGGCGTGCAGACTTTGTGGAATAAATTCGCCATTTAGTGCCACCGCGAATGGCGGCTTTGCACCAAAATTTTGTAATACATCAACAAGCACTGCACTTTTAATAGTTAGCAGCTCACCATTAATTGTTATAGTCATTTATTACTCACCCTATTTGAGATAACGCATCAGCCACTAAGGCGGGCCCTAACATATAGCCATGACGATATAAGCCATTAATGCTAATTACGTTACCTGTTTTTAAAACCGCAGGGCGGTTATCGCTAAATGCGGGGCGTAACCCGCTTTGAATATTTAACAGCCGCGCTTCGGCAAACCCGCTGTGCACAGTGTAGGCCGCCGAAAGTAGCTCAAGCGTAGAGCGCACCGTTGCAGGGCCGCTATCATCAGACTCTATTTCAGTTGCACCAATTACATACTCATTATTAGGTTTTGGCGCTATATAAATTGGGTAGCGCGGGTGCATTAAACGCACCGGCCGCGTTAAATTAACCTCAGGTGCATGTAACCTAGCCACTTCACCGCGTACGCCTCTAAGGGGTTTATCGCCTTTAGCACCTAAGCCACGACAGTCAATAATGTAATCAAACCCGCGGTTATTCACCTCGCCGTTTTGAATGCTAACGCGTTGGTTAAAAACAAACTTAACCTTACGTTTATTAAGCATGGTAAAGCTTGCTTTATAAAAGGCCTGGTTATCTATTTGCCCTTCGCAGGGTAAAAACACACCTTGGTTAAAACGATTAGCTAATTCGGGTTCTAACTGCGTTATTTGCTGAGCATTTAACGCCTGCGCGCTGTGCCCTGCTATAGGCTTAATACGCTGGCTAAAGCTTTGTAAATCGCCTTTATCTTGCTGGTGTGCCACGACCAGCGTGCCTTTTTGCTGATAAAAAACCTCGCCTTCAAGCTCGCTCACTATCTCTGGCCAGCGCTTGAGTGAATTTAGCCCCATGATGGCTAAATCTGTTTCACACAATACCGACTCAGCAAGCGGAGCAAGCATTGCCGCAGCCACTTTACCGGCACTATTTTGTGTGTGTTCATCACTGGCTTCAAACACGGTTACATGATGCGACTTACTAAGCTCAAGGGCAGCTAAGCGCCCAGCTAAACCAAACCCCACAACAGCAATGTTGTAAAACATAAAACCTCCTTTTAATAACAGGCTAGCAGCCATAAGCCGCTAACCTGTTATTGGCTTATATTGCTTTGTGGTAAATTTCTGAGCCCGTTTGTTTAAACTCTTCCGATTTCGCTTTCATTTGCGCTTCTACATCAACCATTTTGATCTCAATTGCATCACCAACATTGTTAGGATCGATCCCGCGTGATTCGAGATCTTTGGCGTAATCGCGTACTTCTTGGGTAATTTTCATTGAGCAAAATTTAGGGCCACACATAGAGCAAAAGTGCGCTACTTTGCCAGACTCTTGCGGTAGGGTTTCGTCGTGATATTCACGGGCACGTTCTGGGTCTAAACCAATGTTAAATTGGTCGTGCCATCTAAATTCAAAGCGCGCTTTTGATAATGCATTATCGCGCTCTTGCGCGCCGGGGTGGCCTTTGGCCAAGTCGGCCGCATGCGCTGCAATTTTGTAGGTAATTAAGCCCTCTTTTACATCTTCTTTATTGGGCAAACCTAAATGCTCTTTTGGTGTTACATAACACAGCATGGCACAGCCGTACCACGCTATTTGTGCAGCGCCTATACCCGATGTTATATGGTCGTACCCTGGTGCTATATCGGTCGTTAATGGGCCTAATGTGTAAAAAGGCGCTTCGCCACAATGCTCTAATTGCTCATCCATATTGGCTTTAATCATGTGCATTGGCACATGGCCTGGGCCTTCAATAAATACTTGTACATCGTGTTTCCACGCAATTTTTGTAAGCTCCCCTAACGTACGTAGCTCACTAAATTGCGCTTCGTCGTTGGCATCAGCAATCGAACCTGGACGAAGGCCATCTCCAAGCGAAAAACACACATCGTATTGTTTTAAAATTTCGCAAATATCTTCGAAGTGCGTATATAAAAAGTTTTCTTTATGATGCGCTAAACACCACTTAGCCATAATTGAGCCACCACGCGATACAATGCCGGTTACACGCTTTGCCGTCATTGGCACATAACGCAGCAATACACCGGCATGAATAGTAAAGTAATCAACGCCCTGCTCGGCTTGTTCAATCAAGGTATCGCGAAATATCTCCCACGTTAGGTCTTCGGCCACTCCGTTTACTTTTTCAAGCGCCTGATAAATTGGTACCGTGCCAATGGGCACCGGCGAATTACGTACTACCCATTCACGGGTTTCGTGAATGTAACGCCCGGTTGATAAATCCATTACGGTATCGGCACCCCAGCGCGTAGACCACACCATTTTTTCTACTTCTTCTTCGATTGATGAGCTTACCGATGAATTACCAATATTAGCGTTAACTTTAACTAAAAAGTTACGGCCAACTATCATGGGCTCGGTTTCGGGGTGGTTAATATTATTTGGTAAAATAGCGCGACCGCGGGCTATTTCGTCGCGAACAAATTCAGGGGTAATAAAATCGGGAATACTCGCCCCAAACGATTCGCCTTTATGCTGTGCTGCTAGCAGCTCTTCTCTAATTTGTGCACGGCCCATGTTTTCGCGTATGGCTACGTATTCCATTTCAGGGGTAATAATGCCTTGGCGAGCATAATGCATTTGCGTCACGTTTTTGCCCGCTTTACCACGGCGAATTTTAGGTAAATGATCAAAGCGAATATGATCAAGGCCGTCATCGGCCATACGTTGTTGAGCAAATTGCGAAGTGACTGAGTCGAGCACTTCGGTGTCGTTGCGCTCTTTTATCCACTGCTCACGAAATTTAGGTAACCCTTTACGTACGTCTAACTCAAAGTTAGGGTCGGTATACGGGCCTGATGTATCGTAAACACGCAGTGGATCGTTTGGCTCATACACAGGGTTTTGCTCATCGCCACCAATAAACGTATCGCTTAATGTAATTTCGCGCATACCCACGCGTACACCGCTTTGGCTGCCCTCAACATACACTTTTTGTGAGCTTGGAAATGGCTGACCTGTTAAATTATAAATGTAATCTGACGCAGCAGCGCGCGTTTCTCGACGTGTAGACTTATTTGTAGTGTTTGACATGACTTACCTCATTGCTAAAGGATTGTCTTGTCAGATATTCCATAAGGAATAGAGAAAGATCGTAAAGCAGTTGTTACGCTGCTTTGCGGCCTAAAATGGCTATTTATTTTGTTGTGCGCATAAAAAAAGACGCACAAGCGTCCCATTTTAGGCAGCTTGTTCCCTACGCAGGTTTTAACCTGATCAGGTTCACGGATCCCGCTTTCGCGATCTCAGCCTTAATTATTTAAGGCACTCCGACAAGTAAAATTATGTTCGTTGATTTGCTATTTTGATCAAATCAGCGTTGAGTGTACGCCAGTTAAAAATTGCCTGCAAGGGGCAGTTTTAAATACTCATGCCACTACTTTGCAATAAATAAAAAAGTTTGATCGCCCTGCATAACTAACTGTGAGCCTTGCATGGTAAGCGTTGCACCTTCTCGTAGCGCTTGTAAAAACTGCTGCTCTAGCTCATCAACGTCTGCTCCGCACGACTTACGCGTCATGCCAAGTTTATTAACGCTAATACTGCTGTCTTTAAGCTCGCCTTCACCAAAAAACTTATTACATCCTGCAAACCCGTTTACTTGCAACGCTTCAATAAAGCTCATTGATGCACTGTAAGAGGCCGGCACAGCTAAACCATCAACCTTTGATAGTTGCCATTGTGTGTACTTTAGCTGCTCAGTGGTCACCGTCCCTGTGGCTGTACAACCAATACATAAACCGATTAAAAACATCGGTAGTGCTGCTAATTTCATGCTATTTCTAACTAAATATTTAATTACCGTAATAGTAACAATTTTTATGCGGTTTATCCGTTAAAAATGCATGTTTTAAATGTAAATTTTTGTTCTATGATAGTTTAGAGAGTGTTGAACTTTGCAGATTAAAACGTGTTCACATTATGGGCACTTTAATCGCTTTGCTTGGTTTGTAACTTAGTGGGCTCGATAACAGCACCTACGCTACCCGCTATTTACGATAAACAACCCCACTGCCTAGGCGCTGCTATAAAACAAACTTGGTTAAATTTAACCCCAAAGGTCACAGCCCCTAAAAATTATACTGGCTAATCTTGGGTATAATTTTTAAATAAATTATCTATTTCTGGAGGTAAAAAAGGGCGCCCTTTTTCATTAACCGAGGTGCCTATAACCTTGGCTTGTAGCATTACTTTGTTGTCGTGTTTACGCACTAAGGTTTGCTTAAACGCAAACTTTATACGGCTTATACGCTCAGGTTCAACTGCTATATAAAATTCATCATCTGGTACAAGCGAATGTTTATAATCAACCTCACTGCGTATCACCACTAAATTAACTTTTTGCTTTGCTAGTAGTGCAAAATCAACCCCATTTGCAAATAAAAACTCATGGCGAGCATGCTCTAAATAATTAAAGTACACACTGTTATTTACAATTCCTTGTAGGTCACATTCGTAATGGCGCACTTTAAAATCAACTTTAAAGGTCATATTAGTAATCCTGATTATTTAACGTATAATCGCTGCGTTATAACACAAGTATTAAAATAATTGCTACCATACGAGTCCCCAAAATGGAGTTAAGTAACCTAATGAACTTACGTTTGTCTTTAATTACTGCGGCGTTATTACCGCTAATTAGTACACCACTTATAGCAAACGCTGATGACAGCGACCTAGAACGAATTGTTGTTACAGGCGACTTTCAACGTGAAAGCATTCAAACATTAAGCGCTAGCGCTAGCCTATTTAGCAAAGATGAAATTAATCAACGTGGTGCAAGTTACTTAGACGAAATGCTAGGTAGTACAGCCAACGTAAACTTTACATCTGGTGCGTCTCGTGGTCGTTATATTCAAATTCGTGGAGTGGGACTTCGTTCACAATTTGTAGATCCAATTAACCCATCGGTTGGCTTAGTTATTGACGGCATTAACTACTCGGGTTTAGGTGGCAGCTCATTATTATTTGATATAGACCAGGTAGAAATTTACCGCGGCCCGCAAGGCACTCGCTTTGGTGCAGACGGCATGGCCGGTATGATCCAAATGGAATCAGCTCAGGCAACTGCCGATCCGAGCTTAAAATTACAAGTGGGTATGGGTACTTATAACTCGCGCGAAGCAGGCCTTGCAGCGAGTACTGGATTAACCGACGACACAAGCGCACGCGTCAGCTACTTTCGCAGAAAATCAGATGGCTACGTAGATAACCTATATTTAAACGACGAAACTCAACAACAGGATGAGCAAGTAGCCCGCTTTAAATTAAACAGCCAACTTACTGAGCATTTAAACACAGAGTTAAACCTGCACTACATAGATATAAACAACGGTTACGATGCGTTCACGCTTGATAACAGCCGTAATAGTGTAGCCGACGAGCCAGGCCAAGATAATCAACAAAGCTACGCCATTGGTATTAATAATACCTACACAGGTTTTGATGCCTTTCATGTAAGCTTAAACCTTTCAGCCATTGATACAGAGCTACTTTACAGCTTTGATGAAGACTGGGTATGTAACGATGCAAGCGAGCCACAATTATGTGCAGCTGGCCTACACCCTTGGGGTTATAGCTCAACCGATATATACACGCGTGATCGCGATGATCAATCGGCTAATTTACAATTTAATTCTAAAACAGGTAATTGGGTTGCCGGTGTTTACTATCAAAACCGCGACGTAGATTTAGAGCGCGAATACACTTGGCTTGCAAGTCCATTTGCATCAACCTACGAAACCAATAACGTAGCTGTTTACGGCCAAGTAGCCACACCTATCGGCCCTAAAACCACGCTCATTACCGGTTTACGTGTAGAGCAATACCAAGGTGATTACACCGACAGCAACGGCTTTATTGAAGAGACTGACGACGTAATGGTAGGCGGTAAAATAGCACTTGAATACCAAGTGATTGACCGTACTATGATCTACACCAGCATTACCCGTGGTTATAAAGCTGGCGGTATTAATTCAGAAGCATTAGCAAAAGCTAAAGATGAAGGTTTAAACCTAGATGCTGATTTTTTCCAGCAGCATACAAGCTTTGACCCTGAATACCTTTGGAGCGGCGAGTTTGGCGTTAAGGGTTCATCGCTTGATGATAAATTTACCCTTCGTTTAGCAGCATTTTATATGCACCGCGACAACATACAGCTAAAAGCATGGCAAGTAGAAGGTCAGCAATTTACAGGCTACGTTGATAACGCAAGCTCTGGTAGCAACTACGGGCTAGAAGTTGAAGGTAGTTACCAACTTACCGAAGATTTATTCTTAACAGGTAGCGCCGGTTACTTAAACACAGAAATTGACGACTTTGTAACGCAATCTGGCTTAAACCAAGACGGTCGTGAGCAAGCGCAATCACCTAAATACCAATACGCATTTAGCGCACGTTACAACTTTACTAATGAGCTGTACGGTATGATTGGTGTTGAAGGTAAGGACGATTACTACTTCTCAGATAGCCATAATTCAAAAGCACCTAGCAGTAATTTAGTAAACCTAAGTTTAGGCTACGAAGCCGACATGTGGGCAGTGCGCGCATGGGCACGTAACGTATTTGACGAAGAAGTACCAACCCGCGGCTTTGAGTTTGGTAACGACCCACTTGATGGCTACGCTACACACACCTACGTGCAATTAGGTGAGCCAAGAGTAGCGGGTATAACGTTTACGTTAGAGCTGTAATGACCCTTCTCGACTAAGGGCTTTACTTACGCTGTAATATGCGGCTCTTTTATTAAGTATGTAAAACCCTCATTATCTTCGATTTTGAGGGTTTTACCTTAGCAAAGCTTTTTAAGCACAAGAAAACTTATAACTTTTAGCACATTGCTGTCATTTTAGTTAAGCCCTAACCTATACAAATATTCTTAAAAGCCATATATTATCTGTCAAATTTATCAATGTGCTTTTAGCTGCGCACCCCGATTACTCACGTTAAACATTGTTATAGCATCGTAAGAAATAAAAAGGGTATGTTACGGGTAAATAGACACCCTTGCGGTTTAGCACATGTTATAAAAGTTACAGAACATTATTCAATCCTCCTGTGTAACAGCTTAACTTTTGGTCTCGCACTTCCTTATATACCTAATTAGATAGAGTAGAAATTGCACATAGTCTTAGGTAGAAAGTATGCAATACATAATCCACGCTTACCTTAGGCAACACTCTAAAATTAAAGCCTATACCATTCTTTTTCTTGCTCAGCGACAAGACAGGCGACTTTCTTAAGAAATCTGTGTGCGGTAACACATTGCAAGTCCATAGTGTGCAAAGAAGTTAAAAGTAAGCATGCTAAATATTTTATATCGAGTTAGCTTGCCTTTATACGGGCTAAATATCCTAAGATGCTATCACTTCATTAAGCCATGTTCAGGGGAGGGTTAAAGATAATACAAAACAAGCGGAGCATTAATTACATCACTTCAGTGAGCTATAACGCCTCAAAACTTCGACGCTCGCCTTTTTAAGAACTAGTAAGCCATTAAAAACAAGAATACTTAAATTATATCTGTTGATTTAATAAAATATTTTAGGGGCTGTTTAATATTGATAAGTGCTAAAAACAAAAAACCCAGCATAAGCTGGGTTTTTACAATTCTGAAAGAAAACTAAATTACTTGATTTTAGCTTCTTTGAAAATCACATGTTTACGAGCCTTAGGATCGAACTTTTTGATTTCCATCTTTTCAGGCATGTTACGCTTGTTTTTGTCGGTAGTGTAGAAAAAACCAGTACCAGCAGTTGAAACTAAACGGATTTTATCGCGCATGATTCAGTTCCTTAAACTTTTTCGCCGCGAGCACGGATATCTGTAAGTACCGCGTCGATGCCTTTTTTATCGATAATACGCATACCTTTAGTAGTAGTGCGTAGTGTTACAAAACGTTTTTCACTTTCAACCCAAAAACGGTGTGTTTGTAGGTTAGGTAGGAAACGACGTCTAGTCGCGTTTCTCGCGTGTGAACGGTGATTACCAACCGTTGGACGCTTACCTGTAACTTGACATACTTTAGACATGTCTATATATCTCCAATAACTTCGCTCGAGCTTAATTTAACCTAAGGCCATGTATTTGTGCCCTAGATAAATCGAAGGGCGCTCTTTATACAGCTTTTACAGGCAAAGATCAAATACTGATCTATCCAACCAGCTCATATGTAAATTTGATAGCGGCTAATTATAAAGATCGAATGCCCTTAGGGAAAGTAAAAACTGCATTTAAATTAAACTAATTTGCTAAAACCGTCCAAACCGCTCATTTTTAACACACTTATTCATCAAGCAACCTTAAATCAAGCCTCGCTGTGCAAAAGAAACACACGTTTCTCCTCCTACAATGATGTGATCAAGCACATTTATGTCTACTAATTGCAGTGCTTGTTGTAATTTATTAGTGATAAGTTTGTCTGCTTGGCTTGGTTCGGCAATCCCGCTTGGGTGATTGTGTGCCAAAATAATGGCCGCAGCATTATTTTTTAAGGCCGCTTTTAGAACTTCTCTGGGGTAAACGCTGGCTGAGTTTATCGTGCCATAAAACAAAATTTCGTCTTTTACTAAACGGTTTTGGCTATCGAGATAAAGCACCATAAACACTTCTTGCTGTAGCCCGCGCATTTGCAGCGTTAAATATTCATACACCGCATTTGGCGAATTAAACACCGCATCGCGCTGGCAACGCTCCTGCATGTAACGCTGACTCAGCTCGAGCACCGCTTGCAATTGCACATATTTTGCCATTCCTAACCCTTTTTGTGCGCAAAACTCATCTTGGCTGGCGTTAAATAAATTATGCAATGTTTTGTTTTCGTTAAGCAGGTGCTGTGCAAGCTCAATCACATTCATACCGGGTAAGCCCGTACGCAAAAATATCGCTAATAACTCAGCATCGGTCAATGCTTTAGGGCCTTTTTCAATGAGTTTTTCGCGTGGGCGAAGTGAGTTAGGTAACGATGTTAATTGCATTATTCATCCTTGATGATTAAAAAACAGTCTTATAACTGTAATGCAATTTTTAAAATTAGCCTGATTATTTAATCCTAAAAACTTAGCTCAAAGCACAAAGATTTGTTATTTTAGCCTGCATATACACTCAAGCAAAAAACACTCATGACTAACTTAACAAACAAAAAAATCGTACTTGGCATCACCGGCGGCATTGCGGCCTATAAATGTGCAGAGCTCGTTAGGCGCTTAAAAGAGACAGGTTGCGAAGTAAAAGTAGTTATGAGCGAGTCAGCTAAGCATTTTATAACCCCATTAACCATGCAAGCGGTGAGTGGTGAAATGGTGTCTGATTCATTACTTGACCCCTCAGCAGAGGCTGCAATGGGCCACATAGAATTTGCCAAATGGGCTGATTTAATTTTAGTCGCGCCTGCAACGAGTAATACCATTGCCAAAATGGCCGCCGGCATAGCCGATGATTTACTTACCACGCTATTACTGGCAACCCCTGCTAAAGTAGCAATAGCCCCAGCAATGAACCAGCAAATGTATGCACACCCTGCAACACAAGCAAATTTAGCCACTTTAAAAGCACGTGACGTACTTATTTGGGGCCCAGGCAAAGGTGAGCAAGCCTGTGGCGATGTAGGTGCTGGGCGCATGCTAGAGCCGCATGAGCTTGTGGCTTTGTGCACTGCTTCAGAGCAGCCGCAATTATTAGCAGGTAAAACCATTACAATTACGGCAGGGCCAACCCGCGAGCCGCTTGACCCTGTACGTTTTATTTCTAATCACAGCTCAGGAAAAATGGGCTTTGCCCTGGCTGAGGCCGCTTTAAAGCTTGGCGCTCATGTCAATTTAATTTCAGGGCCTGTCACTATCAAAGCCCCTGTTGGCGTTAATTTAATAAACATTGAAAGCGCTGAGCAGCTATTAAATGAGTCATTAACCTATGCCCCACTCTCTGATGCTTTTATTGGCTGTGCAGCCGTAGCCGATTATAGAGCGGCTAATGTAGCGACTCAAAAAATGAAAAAACAAGGCGATGAGCTTACCCTCACCCTTGTTAAAAACCCCGATGTAATAGCCGCCGTGGCAAACTTAACGCAAAACCGCCCTTACACTGTGGGTTTTGCTGCTGAAACGCAAAATGTGGAGAGCTATGCAAAGGGTAAACTTAAAAATAAAAATCTCGATATGATCTGCGCTAACGATGTATCGCAAAGTGGTTTAGGGTTTAATTCAGATCACAATGCTTTAACACTTTACTGGCAAAATGAGCAGTTAGCACTGGCGGTAAATAGTAAAACACGCATTGCTCTTGAGGTAATTAAACAACTTGCCAAGCAACTATAAAGTGCTGGAAACAAACTGAATAAAACATTAACATAAGCCACTCATTTGAACAAAAAATGATTAGCAGCTAAAAATAACAAATAAAAAAGGAAGGTTCATGCCTGCGACAAAAAGAAGTAATCGCAAAGAGCAAATACTGCAAGCCCTCGCGCAAATGTTAGAAACCAGCCCAGGACAACGGATTACAACTGCAAAGCTTGCTGCTGAAGTGGGCGTGTCTGAAGCTGCGCTTTACCGTCACTTTCCAAGTAAAGCACGTATGTTTGAAGGCCTAATAGAGTTTATCGAAGATACGCTTTTATCGCGCATTAACCTTATTTTAGAAAACGAAAAAGAAAGCCAAACACGCGTTTATAATATTTTGTTGTTGCTACTAACGTTTGCAGAAAAAAACCCAGGTATTACACGCATACTTACCGGCGACGCCCTACAAGGCGAGCAAGAGCGTTTACGCGAACGTGTACAAGGGCTATTTGAAAAGCTAGAAACGCAATTTAAACAAGTACTGCGCGAGCGAAAACTTCGTGAAGGTAAAACCTTTCAAAGTGACGAACTCACCCTTGCTAACTTTTTACTAGCCTATGTTGAAGGTAAAATGAACCAGTTTGTGCGCAGCGACTTTAAAGTAAAACCAAGTTCGCAATTTGAAAAACAATGGCCTGAACTACAAAAAATTTGGTTATAACCTTACTTTATTATTTTACCGTTAGCGCTAGTTAATCGCGCTAACGTTAACCCTTTCGTCCCTTTTCTTATACCGCTTATCTGATCCGCTCGAAATATAAACCAAACTCGCTACAATACTTATTACATTAAAAGTACTGTGAAAAACGAGAATCAATAATGAAAACAACGCTCACCTTTTTAAGCTCAGCACTGCTTGCAAGCTTAGCGAGCCCGGCTGCTTGGGCTCAAAAGCCGTTAGAATTTAAAGACGTATTCGATTTTAAGTACGCAAAAAACACCCAACTTTCAGATGATGGTAAAATCCTCAGCTTTAGCGCTAAGCCTTACCGTGGCAATGCAAATGGGCAAGTTTATGACTTAACAACAAACACCCTCATTAGCACCGTGGAGCGCGGCACCAAGCCCGTTATTAACAAAGCGGCTAATTGGGTGGCATTTACACAAGTACCCACCCTGCTTGAGCAAGAGACCAGCGAGAAAAAGTCATCACTAAAAAACAACCTCATTTTAGTCAATACCCAAACCGGCGAAAAACAGCAATTTGCCGACGTAAAAGACTATGTTTTAGGTAACAATGGCCAGTGGCTTGCTTATCGAGTTGATAAAAAAGCAGAAAAAGACACACCCGTTGAAGATAACAGCGAAGAAAAAAGCGCTATCACACCAGATAAAAAAGATAAAAGCTTTGAGCTAGTAATAATAAACTTAAAAAACAGCACCACCCACAGCTTAAATAATGTATTTAGTTATGCGCTAAGCCCTAGTGGCGCTCAGCTACTTGCCAGCCAAAGCTTTAGCGATGGTAACAACAATCAGCTTGTACTGATTGAACTTAATAATAACTTTGCGCAAAGCGTATTAATTGATGAGCCAGGCGTGGTTGCACAATCAATTAGTTGGCACCCTGATAAAGAAATAGCCGCATTTAACCTCGGTAACTACGTAAACGATGATGAGCGTCGCAGACAATACTCTCTAAAGCTTTGGCAAAATAACACCCTTAGCACTATCGACTCCCCTAATAAAGAATGGGTTATAGGTAAAACAGCATCGATTAGCTGGTCTGAAAATGGCGAGCGCTTATATTTTGAAAACCACCCCAAACTGGCCGCTAAAATAAAAGCAAAAGAGTACACCGACCAAGCATCACTGTACGACTTTGACACGATTCGTGAACATAAAGCGCTAAACGTGTGGCACAACAACGATGCCCAAATAAAACCACGAGAAGAACAACAGTGGAACAAGGTTAATAAAAACCGCCATTACAGCGCTGTTTTTCATTTAAAAAGCCAAAAAGCAGTACAACTAAGCAATGAAAAAGTCAGCGATTTAGCGCTTAACATTAACCGTAGCCAAAGTGTATTAGGCTACTCTAACCAAGCCCACCTAGAAAAAATTATGTACGGTGGCTTTTTTGCCGACTACTACAGCATAAACATTAATACCGGTGAGCAAACTCCCATTATTAAAAACTCACCGTTTACACCAAGCCTTGCGCCTAATGGGCGCTACGCTGCCTACTTTGCACAAAGCCAAGTACAACTTAAAGATTTAAAAACCAACAAAGTTACCGCCCTTAGCAAAGCTATTAATGCCACGTTTGCCGATGACAAACACGACTATCCATCACCGCAACCTGGTTATGGGTTTGCTGGTTGGTTAAATAACAGCAGCCAAGTATTGGTTTATAGCAAATACGATATTTGGGCGTTTGATGTCAACACTCAACGCGCTGAGCGCTTAACTAATGGTAAACCAAGCAAAACGCAATATCGCGTTATTAAGCTTGATAAAAACCTCGTAGGCTTTGCTCAAAACGATACATTGCTTGTATCAGCCGTTAACTTACAATCAAAGCAACGTGAAGTAGCCAAGCTAGATTTAGCCTCACAGACGGTTACTAACGTACTGAGTGGCAAAAAACGTATTGATGTAGTTAAAAAGGCAAAACATGCCGATAAATACCTCTTTACCGAGCAAACTTATCATCAGTTTCCTGATTACTACCAAAGCGACTTTAGCTTTACAGCGCCTAAAAAAGTTACCAACTTAAACCCACAAATGGCGGATTTTTCCTGGGGCGAAAAGCCAGAGCTAATTAGCTACAAAGGCTTTGATGGCGAAGACCTACAAGGGGTATTAATTAAACCAGCAGGCTACAAAAAAGGCGATAAAGTGCCCGTTGTTGTGTATTTTTACCGCTATATGAGCCAGCGCATGTATGATTTTCCTAAAATGGAGCTAAATCATCGTCCTAACTTCCCTATGTTTACCTCAAATGGTTATGCAATCTTTTTACCTGATATTCGCTTTGAAATAGGCCACCCAGGTAAATCGTCAACGCAAACCATGATCAACGCCACGCAAAAGCTTATAGACCTAGGCATTGCCGACCCAGATAAAATAGGCCTACAAGGGCATTCATGGGCAGGTTATCAAAGTGCGTTTATGATCACTCAAACAGATATGTTTAAAGCGGTTGTATCGGGCGCGCCGGTATCAAACATGACCAGTGCATACAGCGGCATACGTTTAAAGTCGGGCCTTGCGCGTCAATTTCAGTACGAAACAGGACAAAGCCGCATAGGTAAAAATTTATTTGAAGCACCCGAGCTATACATCGAAAACTCACCAGTGTTTTTTGCCGATAAAGTAAATACCCCTATTTTAATTATGTTTGGAGACAAAGACGACGCAGTGCCTTGGCACGAAGGCGTGCAATATTACTTAGCCCTGCGCCGTGCGGGTAAAGACGCCACCTTTTTACAATACGAAGGTGAACCACATCATTTGAAAAAGTTTCCTAATCAGGTCGATTTTTCAGTGCGTATGATGCAGTACTTTGACCATTACTTAAAAGGCAAGCCAGCCGCTAAGTGGATGACAGAAGGTGAACCGTTCGTTGAAGAGTAAAACCCATTCGCCAAAACACTTAGTTAAGAATTTGGTTTAAATACTAAAAAGCCGATATTGTATAAATCAATATCGGCTTTTTGTTTTAAAGTTTCTATTATTAAGCTACAAACACAGCTCTCTAAATGGCAAAGTGGCTGCACCAATCGAGACCGGAAAATTATTAATGTTTGAGACCACCAGCTTGGGCATTGGGCGTTTAGCACCGCGTCTAAATTGTGCGTAAACCTCAGTACGCGCTATTACTTTTTCGGCCAGCTCTTTAGGTATATGGCCGCCAATAATAATCGCTTCTGCATCTAATAGCGCCGAGCAACAGGTTGCTACTAAATCAAACGAATCTTGAACTTTAAATAGCCACTCTTCAACGCCTGGCCATTCGGGGTCAAAGTTATCGTGCAGGTCGTAAATTGAATCAACCGCTACACCATTTTTTTTCAAAATGCGCTTTAGTAACTCTAAATTGGGATGAGCGTATAACTTGGGCGGCAACATATCGCCAAGCTCGCCAGCATTACCGTAAGTACCACGCAATACATCGCCGTTATTTACGATTCCGCCTCCAAATGCCGCCGAGACAAACATATACACAAAGTTTTTATACTCGCGGCCTATACCTGCAACCCCTTCGCCAGCGGCGGCGCCTGTGGCGTCATTCACCACCCACGTAGGGAGTTGAAAATGCTTAGAGACAATATCGATAATATCAACCTGCGACCACTCCTCTAGCATATGGTGGGTATTCATTTTCCCGTCCATAGAACTAAAAAATCCCGATATACCCACGCCCATACCCAGCACTTTTTCGCTCGCAATATTATGCTCTGCGCTTATATCGTCCACCAGCTTTTGCGCACTTTTAAGTACGTTATTAATACTCATGTCTGACATAAGCTGCATATGGGTGTAAATAACTTTACCGGTAAAATCCATGACCGCTACAGAAATAGCATCAAGCAAAATAGCTAAACCAAAGGTAAAGCCGTATTCGGGGTTAAGCGCAATACCAAACCCAGGCTTACCCTTTTTATTAGGGATAAGCGTATCGGTTTGCATTATTACGCCATGCTGAGTTAACGATTTAAGTAAACGCGAGACAGTTTGCTGCGGAATTCGGGTGGCGCTCACAATATGGCTTTGTGTTACGCACTGCTCCCAAAACACCACTTTAATAATATCACGTTCAATGTCTTGAAAAAGTTTGTCGCCTTTTCCAAGCTCAAATCCTGAGCGTAATAAGTTACTGTTATTTAGCGAAAACATAGCTATTAACCCTAATAAAATTGGAGCACAAGGTTACGTTAAACCACTTTAAAGAACAAGTAGGCGAGCGCGCCTACTCAATCACTATCACTCTAAAATCGTTAACGTTAGTATTGGTTGGCCCAGTAATAATTAAATCATCTATGGCTTTAAAAAACTGATGGCTATTATGGCCTTCTAACTGAGCGTGTAAGTTTTCGCCAGCATCAAGTGCGCGCGCAATCGTGCTGCTATTTATATACGCACCGGCAACATCTTTACTGCCATCTACACCATCGGTATCACACGCTATGGCATAAATACCCGCCTCGGCGTTAAGTGCCTCTGCCAATGCCATTAAGTATTCTTGATTAGGGCCGCCATCACCATAAACATCGGCTACCGTTACTGTAAGCTCACCGCCAGAGAACAACATAACGCGCTTACCTTGCGCTTTTTGCTCAAGGGCAATTTTAGCATGTGCGCGGGCAACCTCTTTTGCCTCACCTTGAATGTCGTACCCAAGTACTTGCGTATCCCAACCTTGGTGCTGCGCTACATCAATAGCACTGTCAATCGCGTGCTGGGCATTAGCCACAATAAAGTGTTTGCCTTGAGTATCAGCCGCGCGTGGTTGCTCAGGCTTTAATAAATGCGCTTCAATTTCGTTAATAACCGGCCAGTTGTACTTTTGTAAAATAGCCAGCGCATCGGCTTTAGTGCTGTTATCGCTAATTGTGGGGCCTGATGCAATGTCACTTGGCTTATCCCCTACTACATCCGAAATAATCAGCGTGACATAATCCGACTTAGCCGCTTGTGCTAACTTACCGCCTTTAACAAGCGAGAGCTGTTTGCGCACAACGTTAATTTCATCAACGCTTGCACCACTTTTAAGTAAAAACTGATTAAGCGCCTGCTTTTGCTCAAACGGTACATCATCTACCGGCAAACACATAAGCGACGAGCCGCCGCCTGATATAATAAACAAAATAGGAATATCGGCCGGGTTATTTTTTACAAGCGCCAATAACTCTTTACCTGCTGCTAAGCTGTTATCATCTGGTGTTGGGTGATTAGCACTAAGCACTTTAATGCGCCCAGTATCGCCGGCACTTTCGTAACCGTAACGTGTCACTACCGCACCAAAGCATTTATCACCATAAAAACGGTTAACCTCTGCGGCCATTTCGGCGGCGGCCTTACCGGCGCCCACCACACATAAACCATTACTGGCATCTATATTTTCCAAGTACTTACTCATACACGCACTGGGTTTACAGGCATTTACCGCCGTGGTAAATAAATCGATTAAAAATGACTTTTTAGAATCCATGGGTTAACGCTCACGAAAAAATTGATGGAATAGCAAGGCAAATTAATACCATCACAACAAACATGCTAAGCAGCATAACGATATCTTTACCGGTTAAAATTGAGTTTGAGATAGTCTCAGCGTTTTGCGCTTTAGCAACCTCGTTTACTTCGCGTGGAATCGCAATGCTTGTCGTAAGGGTAATCACCGCAGTGGCCACAAAGCCAATAAAGTTCCACCAAAACCAAAATACGTCTGGCGCAAATACCGACACCAACAAGTTAATTAACACACCACTAATTAAGCCTATGTTTGCATGCAGCGCAGCACTGCGCTTACTAACTACGGCTATTAAAAATACCGCTAGTATTGGGCCATAAAATAAAGAGCCTACTTTGTTAATGGCTTCAATAATAGTAGGTGCGATATCACCAGCATAAAGCGATAAAATTAACGTAATTGCACCCCAAATAAGCCCTAAGTATTTAGCCAGTTTTAAGTACGTTGGTTGGTCTAGCTCTTTATTTGAAATACGGCTGTAGTCTTCAATACTTACCGCCGAAAGCGAGTTAATAGCAGAGCTAAGTGATGACATAGCCGCCGATAAAATAGCCACCACTAATAAACCAATTAAGCCATGTGGTAAGTAATCTAAAATAAAGATTGGCATCATCCAATCTGGGTTATCGGCTGGAATTTTGGCTAAAAACTCAGGGTTGCTCATAGCCAGTGTGCCTACAATTAAGCCCGACACACAATATAAAATAGTAATAGGAAAACGCACTACGCCGTTGGCTAAAATCATGTAGCGTAAGTTTTTAGGATCTTTTGCACTAAGTGCACGTTGCGCTTGTGTTTGGTCACACCCATAGTAAGAGGCGTAAAGCACCACACCACCAAAAATCATAGGTAAAAAGCCAAAACCATCGCCACTAAATCCAAACGAATCAAATTTTATGGCTTCTAATCGGCTCGAATCAACATTAGCAATAAAGGTATCAACCCCACCTAAGTGATAAAGTCCAAAGCCAATACAAGCAATAGTACCTAGTACAATGATGATCATTTGAATTGCATCACCATACACCACGGCTTTCATACCGCCTTGCAGTGAATATAACACCGTGATCACGCCGGTAAGCACAATGGCTTGCCATGCTTCTATACCCATAGTGCCTTGGAGAATAAGCGATACCGCATAAATCATAATACCGGTGGCAAATGCGCGGCTAAACTGAAACACCACACTAATAAGCACACGGGTAGAACGACCAAAACGCATTTCTAAGTAATCATAAATACTTACAATACCGCTTTTATAAAGCTTAGGTAAAATAGTCGCTAAAATTAAAATCATCGCAAGCGGCACACCTAACTCATACGAGAGCCATTGCATACCACCGCCTTCACGCAAACCAACAAATGCAGGAGCCGAAATAAAGCTAATGGCCGAAAGCTGAGTGGCCATTACCGACAAAGCTAAAGGTTTCCACCCTAAGCTTTTGCCTCCTAAAAAGTAATCACTTTTATTGGTTTGTTCGCGTAGCATAAACCCCATTACCAATAAGGCACCAAGGTAAAGAGCAACTATTGAAAAATCTAATATATTCATAATTATTTCGCGTATTCACATTAAGAAAACACAGCGCCTTCTCAAAAATAAAAAACTAAACAGCTATATGCTTACTTCTAAAACAGTCCCTAAAAACAAGCCTATCGCTAACTTAGCTGAAAAATGCATCACAATGCAAAAAGCCTATTAACCCCAAAACAGGTTAATAGGCGTAAAGCATTTATTTAAAAGTCGTATTTGACTCTAAATGTAACGCGTCGTGGGAGAATTGGACGGCCTACAAAGTAAGGATTGTCTGACGTTTGGCTATTACCTAAACGCGGCGAGCCTTCGGTAACACCATCAGAGTCAAACAAATTAAATACCCCTACGCTTAAACGTACGGTTTGCTCTGGGGCGATTTGCCAGTTATAACCCGCATCAAATCTAAACAAGTGGAATGAATCAAGCTCTACAGAATTTGCATCGTTAGCAAAGTTTTTACCTGTAAAGTTATGATACAAAGCAGCATCCCAATTATCTGCGGTGTAGCTTATAGAAGAGTTAAATAATACTTTTGGTTTACGACGTAACTCGTTACCAATAATAGAAGGGTCTGAGTCAAACTCAGTAAATTCGTGGTCAGTGTAGGTCATGTTGGCATCAACCGCCCACTCGTCGGTAATATCGTAGCGACCCGTCAGTTCAACACCCGTTGCTTTGGTTGATTGCATAACAGGCAGCTCTAATACCCCACCGTTGCCATCGTTAACAAAGTCTACGCTGCGTCTGTCTTTTAGGTCGGTTCTAAATAACGCGATGCTACCGCTAAAGTCGTTATCAAAAAACTTAATACCAAGCTCGCCTTGTTCAACAATTTCGGCTTCGTAGCTGGCAGGCTCACCTAAATCATTAAACTGAATCCCTCTAATTTCTGGGAAGAAAAACCCGCGAGATGCATTCGCGTATACGTTTAAGTTATCGGTTAAGCGGTATAAGGCTGCACCCGATACTGCAAATTCAGAGGTGTCTACTTCGCCGTAAGTCATTACACCACTGCCTGTGGTGTTTACCTGTAAATTAGGCGCAAGTGATGGATCATCAGAAATTTGTACAACTTGGCTGCCTTCACGGCTAATTTTGCCGTCAATTTCTTCATAACGAACACCAAAGTCGATAATCCAATCATCGCTTTCCATTTGGTCCGCTATATAAAGCGCACGACGGGTAGCGCTTATTGTTTGGTTGGTGTAAGAAATACCTGGGCCACTAATACCATTTTGTGTGTACTGAACAACATCACCATCGGCATTAGTGTACGTTAAATCAACCAGCTCAGGGTTATTGTTAAATTCCCCCAAGTAGGTCGTAATAACGTTATCGTCATCGGCTTCACTGTGAGAGAAAAACGTACCTACGGTAATATCGTGGCTAAAATCGCCAACAAAAATACTTTTAACAATATTAAATTCGGCAGAAAAATCCTCTGCTGGGCGGTCTCTATCTAAAATACGATTAGCAAATAATAAGTCATCGCTTGCCAGTGCCTGCCCCGATGCAGTGTAAGTAAACGCTGCATCGCTTACATCACCTAAGCCACGGTTAGCTAAAAACTCTTCCTGGCTCTCAGGTACATTAATAATACCGTCGCCATCTAAAAATAGATTAAATTCGTGTTGGTACTTTGCGTATTTACTGCGCATGTTAATAGCAAAATCGTTAGCGAGCTCTTTTTCAAACACCACTGAAATAGAGCCACCTTTAGTTACCACACCATCACTAATTGGCGATTCATAACGACCATTGGCAGTATCGTAAGAGAGGTTAGACACATTAGCAGTTTGTAATGACTCCACTTCGCGTCCATCGTTACCAGTTAAGCGTTCGCGGCTGTCGCCATCAAGCGGAATAGGCAGGTAAAACTGCGCTTGGTCGTCAATGTATTGGCCATACACTGTAAATGAGCCAGAGCCGTCATCAAATTCTTTACGAATATTACCGCGCAACTGAGTGCCTTTAGTCTCAAGCCCTGTATCTAACGGGCCTTCATCGTAACGGTAAAAGCCCGACAGCGCATAATAAAGGCCATCTTCGTTTAGCGGCCCGCTTGTAGCAAAATCTAAACGGGTACGGCCCTGATCAGAAAGCTCCATTTGCACAGTACTTTGCGGATCATCGCTGCCTGTTTTAGAAATATAGTTAATAATACCCGCTACAGAGCCTTGGCCAAATAAGTTAGACACACCGCCACGCACAAATTCTACACGCTCAATACCTAAGTCGTTTCGGTAGTACACATCAAACGCCGATGAGTTTAAGCCAAAAACACTCAAACTAGGTGAACCGTCGTACGACAGTGGCGTAAACTGAAACTGACCCGATGAAGGTAAGCCTCTTACTTGTAGGTTTGTTCCAACCTCACCACCGCCCCCTTCTACTTTAATACCTGGGATATAACGTAATACATCTGCTTGGCTGCTTGATGAAAGCTTTATTAATTCATCTTCGCTAATAGAGGTTACTGACTGTGGGGTATCTGAAATAACGCGTCCTTTGCTGGTACCAGAGACGATAATACGTTCAACGTTATTTTCTTTTTTTGCTGTATCTGGCGCAGTCTCTTCTGCGGCAAACGCGCCTTGTGTGAGGCATAAAGATACAATAGAGGCGATCGTAGTTTTATTCACGGGTATTCTCCAATTGTGCTAGTTGTCTGTGTGTAATTACTTAGAGTGTGGCTAAGTAAGTGCGAAATAATCAAGTATACATGTTAGTTTTTTGTTACTTCGAACAGGATTTAAGCACAGAAAAAAAACATTTACAACCCATAATGAGTGCTTTAATATTATGCAAATTGAAAATAACACACAAAGAGCACCCAATATGACTACTACAATCAACGGTCAACTTGATGCAGCCACAGCGGCATCGCTTACAGAACTTGCTACTAAAACACTTATAGCAAACGATTTAGGTGGCTATACCGTCCCTACGCATGGCCTTTACCCGTTTCAGTGGAACTGGGATTCAGCGATTACAGCCCTAGGGTGGATGAAGTCTGACGAGAGCCGTGCGTGGCAAGAAATTGATGTGTTATTTTCAGGCCAGTGGGATGACGGCATGGTGCCACATATCTTATTTCATAAAGATTCAACTACCTACTTCCCTGGTCCAGATGTGTGGGGCTCTGATAAAAAAATTAAAAGTACGTCTATTTCGCAGCCACCGGTTGTGGCAACAGTAATGAAAGAAATGCTTGCTAGCGCACAAGATAAAACCCTTGCAGAGCAAAAAGTTAAAGCATTATTTTCTCAAGTTGTTGATTACCATTTATGGTGGTACAACGACCGCGATCCTGAAAACACAGGCTTAGTGGTCACTTATCATCCGTGGGAATCGGGTATGGATAACAGCCCATCGTGGGATGATGCCCTTGAAGCTGTACCTGGTGTTGATTGGGAATACACCCGCCGCGACACCAGCCATGTTGATTCGTCGCAGCGCCCGCATAAAAGCGAGTATGACCGTTTCTTATACCTAGTAGACTTTTTTAAACGTAACAATTTTGATAGCAAAGTAATTTACGAAAGCTGCCCGTACAAAATGAACGACCTAGGTATTATTGCTATTTTGCACCGTGCGACAAAAGATTTACTCAAAATGGGTGAACAACTCGGTTTAAACGATGCACGTACCGATTATTTAGCACAGCGTCTAGAGCTAACTCAAACAGCAATTAACACGTTATGGTGTGAGCAAAGCGAATACTTTTACTGTAAAAACGTGTTAACCAACAGCCTAGCTAAAGTTAAAACATCGGCGGCACTACTAACCGTTTATGCTGGTTTAACAACTGACGAGCAAACGCGTATTATTAATACCGCAACAGAAGATTTTATTGAGTCGAGTCAATTTAGTGTGGCATCTACCCACCCTAAAGAAGAAAAATACGAACCACAACGTTACTGGCGCGGCCCTATTTGGTTACACATTAACTGGATGATAGCCACCGGTCTTAAAGAAGCAGGGTTTGTAACCACGGCTGATAAAATTCAGGACGACACGCGCGATTTAGTGCTTAAATCGGGTTACTACGAATATTTTAACCCAGAAACAGGCGCCGGCTGTGGCGGTAAAGATTTCTCATGGACAGCCGCTATTGCGCTGCATTGGCTACTTGATTAATAACTAAGGCAGCATTATGAAACACACAATATGTTTTGGTGAAGTATTGGTTGATTTACTCTCTGATAAATTAAGCCAAAACAACAGCGAGCACGAAGCGTTTACTAAGTTTGCAGGCGGTGCGCCTGCAAACGTAAGCGTAGCTATTGCAAAGCTAGGTGGTAACGCCTACTTTGCTGGCATGCTAAGCACCGACAGCTTTGGTGATTTTTTACATAACGCCTTAAAAGAGCAAGGCGTAAAAACCGACTTTATGCGCTTTACCGACCAAGCAAAAACCGCCCTTGCGTTTGTATCACTTGATAAGGACGGCGACCGTACGTTTGAGTTTTACCGTGATAACACCGCCGATCTGCACTTTACAAATAGTGACTTTAGCAGTGAGTGGTTTGAGCAATGCGATATTTTTCATATTTGCTCAAACACCTTAACCGACGAGCGCATACGTAAAACCACCGCGTATGGGGTTGAATTTGCAAAGCAAAATAACTCAATTGTCAGTTTTGATATTAACTTACGCCTCAACTTATGGCCTAGTAATGCTAACCCGCGTGAACACATTTTACCCCTGTTAAAACACTGCTCTATTATTAAAGCCTCTAAAGAAGAGCTTGAATACTTAGCGGGTGAGCAAACGGGTGAAGAATTTATAGCCGACACTCTCAATAATGGCTGTGAGTTATTTGTGGTTACCGATGCAGGCAACCCCATGCATTGGTATACCAAAAATGCCAAGCAAACGCTTCACCCTAAAAAGGTTACTATGGTTGATGCTACCGCCGCAGGAGATGCGTTTGTAGGTGGATTGCTGTATCAACTAGGCTTACAAAACCTCACACCTAGCTCTTTTAGTAAGCTTTGCAATAACCCCGAAACACTAACAACTATTTTTGAATTTGCTTCGTTATGTGGTGCTCATGCAGCATCTTACAAAGGGGCATTTACGTCTCTTCCTAACGAAAAATCGCTTAATGATTTTAGGAGCGCACTATGAGCCACACACCTGATAACTTTAAAAGCCGCGAATTTTTAACACAACATATTGCCGATACGCTGGCGTTTTACGAGCCAAACATAGACGACGAACACGGCGGTTTTTACCAAAACTTTTCGGATAATGGTGAGGTATTTGATAAGCAAACTCGCCACCTAGTAAGCTCTACTCGGTTTGTATTTAACTATGCACGTGCGTACCAAACCTTTAATGATGAAAAGTACCTAAACCGTGTTAAATCGGGTATTGAGTTTATTCGTAAGCACCATTTTGTTGAGCAAACAGGCGGTTACAATTGGTTATTAAGTGTTGAGCAAGGTAACGCCTCTGTACTTGATGATACCAACCACTGCTATGGCTTTGCGTTCGTGATTTTAGCCTACAGTTGGGCATACCGCGTAGGTGTTACAGAGGCACGCGAATACCTAAACGATACATTTCAAACAATGGAAACCCATTTTTGGGATGCAAAAGCGGGTTTATATAAAGATCAGCACAACAATGACTTTACTAAGTGCGATCCGTATCGCGGGCAAAACGCCAATATGCATACCTGTGAAGCACTTATTGCCGCTTATGAAGCAACTCAAGATGAGCTATTTTTAAATCGCGCGCTCACACTGGCCGATAACATGGTTAATCGCCAAGCTAATTTAATGGGAGGGCTTATTTGGGAGCACTACGATATAAATTGGCAGGTTGATTTAGAGTATAACAAAGACGATCCTAAAAATTTGTTTCGCCCGTGGGGTTTTCAGCCAGGTCACCAAACTGAGTGGTCAAAACTACTAATGTTTTTAAATAAGCATAAGCCACAAACTTGGCTTGTAGAGCGCGCTCAAGCGTTATTTGATAATTCAATAGACGTTGCGTGGGATAAACAACACGGCGGTATTTGTTACGGCTTTGCGCCAGATAAAAGCATATGCGATGACGACAAGTACTTTTGGGTGCAAGCCGAAACACTGTGCTGTGCAGCCTACCTTTATGAAACCACAGGGGATGAAAAATACCAGCAGTGGTATGACAAAATTTGGCAGTACTCGTGGCAGCACTTAGTTGATCATCAATACGGTGCGTGGTTTAGAATTTTAACCGTAGATAACAAAAAAATAGATACCATGAAAAGCCCAATTGGTAAAACGGATTACCATACTATGGGTGCCTGTTTTGACGTGTTGGCGTTATTAAAATAACCCAATAAGGTAAAACATTTAATTGTGTTGTGTAGACCTTTAAACCGCCTTTTTGGCGGTTTTTTGCCTAAATAGTTACGCCTTTAACACCCTAAAAATAATCATCACAAAATATAATTTTGTGCGCACCCTACTTTTTAAACCTCATATTTTGAATAACAGTTACAAAATAACGGTTAAAAACGAAAACATGGCCGCGTTTTTAAATGACGAAGTACACGTAACCATTCCTGATTTAATATGCTGTATTAACAGCCAAACAGGCACACCAATTACTAATCCTAATTACGAGGTAGGCATGAAAGTAGCCGTTGTAATTTTATCAGCGCCAAAGGAATTTACAGGCCCTAAAGGTTTAGAAATATTTGGCCCGCGTTACGCAGGCGTTAACACCCCATATAAAGCAGCGATTGCAAATTAATTATTGCTAAGGGCGTGCTGCAGCTTGCTATACAATGCAGCATGGCCTTTACCAAACTCGGTGGCGTTTCTATCAATGCGACTAAGCCATTCTTTCGCTTGTACCTTTTTACCTATTTGTAAATATACCTGCGCTAAACGTAAGCTATAAATAGCATGGTAAATGCTTGAGGGCTCAGTAAATTTGAATGCGGTTTTATAATAATTTATAGCTTCTAAATACTCTTTATTTTGCTGATAACTGTACGCTAAGTTACCGCTAGCAAGCACTATTTTAGCAGCGTGGTTGGTGTTTTTTATGGCGTTATAGGCCATTAAATTACTTTTTACTGCGTGCTCGTATTGCTGCCACTTTAAGTAAATATGCGCTTTGTTAATGTGCAGCTCTAAATGAAAAATAGGATCGTTATTTTTTGCAAAGCGCTGCTCGGCATCTCTTAGTAATCGCATCGCTGCTTTTTTACTACCAAACACATAGTGTAGGTTAGCCAACTCCACTAATCTTAAAGGGTCACCAAAAGCATTATATATCCCGTCTAACTGGGTAAACGCTTTAGCGGCATACGTTTTAGCTTCTGCTTTTTTGCCAATATAGTTAAGTGCTTTCGCGTAATAAAAATACATTTGTAGCTTAAATACATCGGGCAGCTTATCTTGCTCTAAAAAAGGAGTAATAGCGTTGAGTAAGTTTTCGAACTGTTGGTAGTCGTAGTAGTAATCAAATTGGTAGGTTTTTATTTTGTACCACTGTGCAGGGCTGTCTTTGACTTCATTAAGGCGCGTTTCAATATAAGTTAAACAGTGCGTTTTGGGCTGTTGCAAGCAAAACGCTTCATGATCGCTGTAGTTTTCTGATGCTAATGCATTAAAACTTGTAGCGACAATACTTAACAGCAAAAATATACGCACCAATATTACACTCTTTAAAATCACCTTAATTAAGAGTGTAATATTTTTATCTCATCTATCACAATACGCTGAAATACTTATGCATATTGCCCACATGCAAACCCACAGCTCCACGCATACTGGAAGTTGTAGCCCCCAAGCCAGCCTGTTACATCGGTTACTTCGCCTATAAAATATAAGCCTTTGGCTTTTTTAGCTTCAAAGGTTTTAGAGCTCAGCTCATCGGTATCAACGCCGCCCAAAGTTACCTCGGCGGTACGATAGCCCTCTGTGCCATTAGGTTTTATTTGCCATGCGTGAATATAGCTTGCTAACTCATCTATTTGAGCATGGGTAAGCTGATTAATATTACAATCTGGAATCGCTTTGCTGTCGTGCAGTATGTCTATAAAGCGTTTGGGTAAAATAGTCGCAAGGCTGTTTTTTAATGATTTTTGGGCTTGTGTTTCTCGCCAATCAGTCAGTTGCTGTTTTAAATCGAGATCAGGGAGCAGGTTTATGCTTACTGCCTGCCCCGCTCGCCAAAATGAGCTTATTTGCAATATGGCTGGCCCCGATAAACCTCGGTGAGTAAACAAAATATTCTCTTTAAATACAGTGCCGTCTTCGCTAGACACTTCGCAAGGTATACTAATTCCTGAAAGCCCTTCAAAGCGTTCTTTATCGTGTTGATGCAAAGTAAATGGCACAAGCGCCGCCATGGTAGGAAGTACGTTTAAGCCAAACTGCTCTGCAATTTTATAGCCTATAGGAGTGGCGCCAAGCTTGGGCATTGTTAAACCGCCCGATGCGATAACTAGCGATTCACAAGTCAGTGTTTCTTGCTCAGTGGTAACACGGTAGCCAATATCGGTTTTAGCCACATTTAACACTTCGCTGCGCAATTTAATATTAACACCAGCCCACTCGCATTCGGTAAGTAGTATATCAACTATATCTTGCGCGCTGTTATCGCAAAACAATTGGCCTAAGGTTTTATGATGGTATGCCAAGCCGTGGCGGTCCACCAGCTCAATAAAATCGTGTTGTGTATAGCGGCTTAAGCACGACTTAACAAAGTGAGGGTTACTGCATAAGTAGTTTTCTGGACTGGCATTTTCATTGGTAAAATTACAACGCCCACCACCACTTATTAAAATTTTTCGACCAGGCTTTTTGCCCATATCAAGCACTGTAACGCTACGCCCGCGATAACCGGCTTGTGCTGCACTCATTAATCCGGCTGCACCTGCGCCAATCACAATTACATCTACTTGATTCATTACTTCGCCCTACTCAAAAATTTGCCCGATTATAGCAAAGTTTGTTTAAACACTCTGAATAGAATTTATTATTAAATTTATAGCAACAAATGTAACCAAGGCTAGCTATGGGCTTTTCTAAACAGTGTAAAAATAACAATCCTTTATACTTATTTTTGTTTTATATGATAAATACTAAACAACGACAAAGGCACCGTACACCTAGGTTATAACTAAAAGAAATAGGTACATAAGCAATTATTATTTTAAAGAAATTAACAGATCATTTACCTTTGTTTCTGTTTCGTAATTTAATATTACGAACTAACTAATAACAACTAGGGATAATTATGACAACAAGTAAATCATTTAAGCGTTGCGCTATCGCGCTCACTATTAGTACGGTATTTGCAGCATCTGCAAGTGTTGCTCAAGATGTGTCTACCTCTATGGCAGAAACCACAGCCAAACTACAAAGCCAATCGGGTTTTGAAACTCAGTTTATTATTAAGTACAAAAATAGCGCGAACGATATGCTAAGCACCTCGTCTGCTGACGCAAGCCCTGCAAATATGAAAAAGCGTGCTCAACGCTTTGTAAAAAATTTCGCTTCTAAAAAAGGTAAAGTAAAAGCGAAGTACATCCGTGCAATGGCGCTTAATAACCACCACGTTATGCGCGCAGATAAAAAACTAAGCGCTGCAGAAGCACAAGAATTTATGCAAGAAATGGTTGATTCTGGCAATGTTGAATACATTGAAGTGGATCAAATGTTAAAACCATTTGCAACGCCTAACGACCCTCGTTACGGCGACCAATGGCACTACTATGAGCAAGCGGGCGGCCTAAACTTACCAACCGCATGGGATACTGCAACAGGCAGTGGCGTAGTGGTTGCGGTACTTGATACTGGCTACCGCCCACATGTTGATTTAAATGCTAACATTTTACCGGGTTACGATATGATCTCTAACCTATCAGTAGCTAATGATGGCGGCGGTCGCGACAGTGACGCACGCGATCCGGGCGATGCTGTAGCTGCTGGCGAATGTGGAAATAACGGCGCACAAGGCTCAAGCTGGCACGGTACGCACGTAGCAGGTACGGTTGCGGCTGTTACTAATAACGGTGAAGGTGTTGCCGGTGTGGCTTATGGCGCTAAAGTTGTGCCTGTACGTGTTCTTGGTAAGTGTGGTGGTTTAACGTCAGACATTGCTGATGGCATTATTTGGGCATCTGGCGGAAGTGTATCGGGCATTCCTGCCAACTCAAACCCTGCTGATGTAATTAACATGAGCTTAGGTGGCAGCGGCTCGTGTAGCTCTACCACACAAAACGCAATTAACACGGCACGCAGCAACGGTGCAGTCGTGGTTATTGCTGCCGGTAATGATAACGATAACTCAGCAAACTATAACCCAGGTAACTGTAGTGGCGTTGTTAATGTTGCCTCTGTTGGACGTAACGGCGGACGAGCATATTATTCAAACTATGGTAGCAATATTGATGTTGCAGCGCCGGGCGGCGCACAAAGCTTTGCAAACGACTCTGAAGGCGTTTTATCAACCTATAATTCAGGCTCGTCTACACCTTCAAGCGATAACTATGCGTTCTCTCAAGGTACATCAATGGCGGCGCCTCATGTTGCCGGTGTTGCAGCCCTGATAAAGCAAGCTAAACCAAATGCTACCCCAGATGAAATAGAAAGCATTTTAAAATCGACCACCCGCTCATTCCCAGCAACGTGTACAAGTTGTGGTACAGGTATTGTTGATGCAGCAGCCGCTGTAGCTGCAGCAAGTGGCGGTACAACACCTCCTACCGGTGGCGATAGCGAACTGACAGATGGCGAAGCTAAAACAGGCTTAAGCGGCGCTGCAAGTTCACAAGCGTATTACACGATGACAGTACCAAGTGGCGCAACGAATGTTACGTTCACAATGAGTGGCGGTAGCGGCGATGCAGATTTATACGTACGCGCAGGCAGCCAACCAACTACCTCAAGCTACGATTGTCGTCCGTACAAAGGCGGTAATAGCGAGGAGTGTTCTATTGATAACCCAACAGCTGGTACATACCATGTAATGCTTCGTGGCTACTCGGCTTATTCTGGCGTTAGTTTAGTGGGTAATATTACAGGTGGTTCTACAGGTGGCGGTTCAACTACACCAGAAGCCGGTGGCGGCACGGTCAGCGATGTAACGGCTACAACAGGTAACTGGAAGCACTACACTTTAGATGTGCCAGCAGGAATGAGCACATTTACAGTCACCACCTCAGGTGGTACAGGTGATGCCGACTTATTTGTTAAGTTTGGCAGCCAACCTACCGCATCTAGCTACGACTGTCGTCCTTATAAAAACGGTAACGCAGAAACATGTACGTTTAGCAATCCGCAAGCGGGTACGTGGCATTTAAGCGTTAACGCTTACAGAACCTTTTCGGGTTTAACATTAAGTGGCCAATACCAGCCATAATTAAAAGGCCCTAAGTGCATGCACTTAGGGCTTTAATAATGCGATTATAGTTTTTCTAACACAGACTCAGCACGACTTACTGAAAACTCTTTGTCTTTTTCAACAAACAGTCCTGTTACTATATTATCGTCGACTATCATTGCATAGCGCGTAGAGCGTGTTCCACCAAAACTGCCGGTGTCTTTATCAAGCCCTAACGCTTTAGTAAAACTGCCATCGCCATCTGCTAACATGTCGATTTGTTGGGCATTTTGAGATTCTCCCCATGCTTTCATTACAAAAGCATCGTTAACCGATACACAGTAAATTGCCGCAATACCTTTTGCTTTAATTTTATCACTAAGGGTTATAAATTCAGGTAAATGCGCATTTGAACAGGTAGGCGTAAATGCACCCGGTACAGCAAAAAGCACAACCTTTTTACCATTAAAAAGCTCAGCGTTAGTGTGAGTTTGCATGCCTTCGTCTGTTAGCTGCGTTAATGTAACTGCGGGTAACGTTTGACCTTGTTCAATCATGATAAATCCTTAAAGCATTTGATTAATGAGCCTACAGTATAACGCTAATTACCTTTGTGTTAGCAGGTATTTACAAGCCAAGGTTTACTTTTATGGTTTGCATTTGCTGTTGTAACTGGCTATGAATATCGTCAACAAGTAAGCTTGATTCGCTTACTTGGCCTTTCATACTTTGCATTGACTGGCTAAAGTTATCTAGCAAATTACTTTGCTGTTTAGCCAGCTCCATGGCCTCAAAGGCCACTTTGTTGGCTTGCTGAGCGTTATCGGCCACGCCCTCTGAGTTTACTTTTAGCTCTTGCGCGTTTTGTGTTTGCGACTGCGTGCCATCTGCTAAGGCCGCAATTTGTGTAGATACTGTGCCCGACTTTTCGCTCAGTAGTGTGAGCTGCTCATTAATATCGCTCAATGAGCCTTGAGTTTGGCGAGCAAGCTGGCGTACTTCATCAGCTACAACAGCAAAGCCTCGGCCATGCTCGCCAGCACGTGCTGATTCAATTGCTGCATTTAACGCTAGTAGGTTTGTTTGATCGGCAATATTGCGGATCACTTCAATAATTTGCCCAACGCCTTCAACCCCCGCAAGCAGCTCTTGTAGGTTTTGCATACTTTGCTCAACCCGTGTTTGCGTGTCTGAACTGGCACTTAGCATGCTTTGTGCAAAGCCTAAACTTTGCTCCATTGCACTAAAAGTGTGTTGGGCGTTATCAGCCACTTGGGCATTAATATTATTTACCTGCTCGCCAATTTGTTGAATATCAGCAAGCAAATGTTGGTTTTGCTCCACCTGCCCATGACTTGTAGACGCTTTTTGACTAATAGTTTGCAAATGCTCACTCATTTGCTGCATAAAATCATTTACCACTTTTAGCATTTGGGCACGCTCTTGTGCCTCTTTGCGCTGTCGCTCAATTAATAAATTAAAGTAACTGGCTATTTCGCCAACCTCTGTTTTTGGGTTCTTACTTTCAATGTTTTTCAGCTCGTTACTTTCAATTAAAAAGGCAAACCCGTCTCTGAGTTGCCTTAATGGGTTGAGCACTTGGTTACGCTGCACAATATAAACACCTGCGGCTAGCATCACCAAAGCGCCAATAGCAAAGCAAAATACCCAAAATACGTTTTCTTTGAGCGCCCCTTGTGCCTGTTTTAGTTGCTGCTCTGCATTAATAACGGTTTTAGAGAGCAAGCTAATTTGCTCACGCAATTCATTGGTGCCGGCTTCACGTTGCTGGGCTTGCGCTAATGTACTGGCTAAATCGCGGGGGTAGCGGTTAGGCCAGCTGGTAATTTCAGATTTTATTTCATCGGCCAAATCTTCAGCTTCTTCGTCAAAAAATAAAGCATCTTCGTCAACCTCGCTCATAACACCTAAATTAGGGAGTTGCTCTATTTTGGCTGCTAACGCATTTAAATTAGCAATACTTTGCTGCAAACTTTGTTCAGTATTGCTGTCGTAACTTACGATTAGTTGATAAGTAAATAAGGCGAGGTTGATCACCTCATTATAGTAATCAGCGCCAAGTGTGTAATAAGCTTGCGCATCGCTATTTTGATTAGGGGATTTTTTTGCATAACCAATCAGTGACGAGGCTGAGCCGGCCATTTGGCGAATTGCATTATCAAGTAACGCCGTTTCGTTGCCCGACAATTTACCCAGCGCTCTGTACTTACCTTTAATATCGGTATCTAACGTGCTGAGCTGCTCATTTAATTGCTCGGCAAGTACCGAGGGGAGTACTGCGAGTTGCTGCGTTTTCACTTGTTCAATTAGGGCTGATGATTGATTTAAGTATTGGCTATCACCTTGTTCTAGATAACTGCCTAGGTCACCGGCTAAATCCACTAAAATCGTGTTTTTTAATTTACTGTATGCGCTGTCTTGTTGCTCAAGCTTAAGTAAAGTTTGGCTTGCCCAAAATAGTGTGATGGCCAATAAAATACTTGCCAATGTTAACAGTATGGCTAACAGCCGAGTAAAAGATGATACGCGCATAAATAACAACCCCTATTGTTTAAGCGCGTAGACTATTAACTATTTATGACAATTTTATGTAACTCAGGGAAAACACTTATATTTGCGGCAAATATACGAGTAAAGGCTTAGCGAATACAGCGCCTTTATTAAACCAACCGACCTAAATTTATATGCTATTAAAGATAAGAAACGCGGGTTAATTACAAGGTGAGAGTTTCATCACTTAAGGTTCAAATTAAAATAGGCTTAATACAGCTATCACCATTACTAAAGCGCTGCGTATTAGCTAACGCCAGGCACAAAAAAACCGCGACCAGCGCGGTTTTTATTTTATTGTGTTAATTAAAGGCCAGCACGGTCTTTAATTACAGCAATTAACGGTGAGCCACCGTGGCCATTGCCTTCAGCCCATGCTATATCAGCGCCATCAGACAGTGCGCTTTTTGATAAGTTTTTAACTATGTACTCGCCCGAGTCAACAGCGTTACTAACTACAGCATGGCGAAGTAAATTATTACCATTACATTGAATAGCATCGTAAATATTGCGAATTTTTACACGTGAGCTTTTTAGTTTACTACGTAAACGGTTTTTATCATCAGCTGCGATATATTCACAAATAGATACTGCTAATTGATCATTGGCTTTAGCAGGCACGGTATACATTAACGAACCAGCAGCAACGGCTGTAATAACAATTAGCTTTGACAATTTAAACATGAAACACCCTTTATGGTACTTTTTACCTATGTTGATTGTCTAATATTGTACCAACCTGCTGTAAGTTTCGCAATAATGTTAATCTTTTTTATATAAAGTTACGAATTTATAACTATATTGATTCTTTTCGTCGGGTTTATTTGCCTGTTCGTCGACGTTTTCCCACGTTGCTACCGCTTGGTAATCTGGAAACTGCGTATCCCCTTCAACCTCTAAATCTATAAAGGTTAAATATAAACGATCGGCACTTGGTAAAAACTGCTGATAAATATTACCACCGCCAATTATCATCACCTCTTCTTCGGCTTTAACCAGCTCTAGCGCAGCCTCTGGGGTGGTGACCGTCTCAATACCTTGAGCGTTATACTGGCTATTACGGGTAATAATTATGTTGCGACGCCCAGGTAAAGGACGACCTATCGATTCAAATGTTTTACGCCCCATAACGACAGGTTTGCCTGTTGTTACCTTTTTAAAATGCTGTAGATCGGCGGGTAAATGCCACGGCATTTTATTATCAAGACCAATTACACGGTTGTTTGCCATTGCGGCGATCATTGAAATTATCACATCAAATACCTAGTACTTTATTCTTAAAAAATAAAAAAGGAGCTTATGCTCCTTTTTAAAATATGTTTTTTATTAACGCTCGTAGACCACTTCTACATCGTAGTCGTCTTCATCCCAGTCGTCCCAATCATCATCATCGCCTTTGGTTGCTTTTTGATGGTAGGTATCCCACTTGAACTCAACTTCTTCGTCTTCAATCTCAACGAACTTCTCTTTAGGCATGCTATCAAGTAATGCCATAATATCGTGAATTAATGGCTGAGTATTAAGCTTATTGACTGCTGAAATACGGTAAACGTTTTCTTCTTCACCTAGCTCTTGCGCAATTTGCTCACACAAAGCTTGCGCTTCATCTTCTGGTAATAAGTCTATTTTATTAAACACTAACCAGCGTGGCTTTTCAGCAAGCTTAGGGCTGTATTGGTGTAACTCGTTAATAATGGCAAATGCATTATCAACAGGGTTTGAACCATCAACAGGCATAACGTCAATCACGTGTAACAATACACGACAACGCTCTAAATGCTTCAAAAAGCGAATACCTAGGCCAGCACCGTCTGAGGCACCTTCAATTAAACCCGGAATATCGGCTATTACAAACGATTTGTTAGCCTCTGGGCGCACAACCCCTAAATTAGGAATTAGCGTGGTAAACGGGTAATCAGCTACTTTTGGCTTTGCTGCCGATACACTGCGAATAAACGTTGATTTACCTGCATTTGGCAACCCTAATAGGCCTACATCGGCAAGTAGCATAAGCTCTAATTTAAGGTTACGAACTTCACCTGGTGTACCTAACGTTTTTTGACGTGGAGCACGGTTAGTACTTGATTTAAAACGTGCATTCCCCAAGCCATGGAAACCACCTTTTGCAACCACAATTTTTTGACCATGCTGCGTTAAATCGCCTAACGCCTCTTGAGTGTCAACGTCGGTAATACGTGTACCCACAGGTACTTTTACTACCAAATCTTCGCCCTTTTTACCTGTACAGTTACGGCTTTGACCATTAGTACCACGCTCGGCACGGTGAAAACGCTCAAACTGGTAATCAATTAGGGTATTTAAGTTTTCATCAGCTTGTAGATAAACACTACCACCGTCTCCACCGTCACCGCCGTCCGGGCCACCGTCTGGTACATATTTTTCTCGACGGAAAGACACGACACCGCTGCCGCCGTCACCAGCTTCTGCGCGAATTTCTACTTCATCTACAAACTTCATGATTACTCACTTTAGGGATTGGCTTTAATTTAACTATTATATACCCAAGCCAACGTAAATGCAGGCTTGGGTATATATTTGACGTTTCTGAAAACAAAAAACCCCGCAAAGGCGGGGTTTTTTACTACCTTACTGATTACTCAGCTACGATAGTTACGTATTTACGGTTTAAAGGACCTTTTTGTTCAAATTGAACTTTACCATCTGCTTTTGCGAAGATAGTGTGGTCTTTACCGATACCTACGTTTGCGCCAGCGTGGAAACGAGTACCACGTTGACGAACAATGATGCTACCCGCTAGAACTGATTCGCCACCAAAACGCTTAACACCTAGGCGTTTGCTTTCTGAATCGCGACCGTTACGAGTACTACCAGCTGCTTTTTTATGTGCCATTTCTAAGTACCTCTAATTAAGCGCTAATGCCAGTGATTTTAACTTCAGTGAACCATTGACGATGGCCCATTTGCTTACGAGAATGCTTACGGCGTCTAAATTTAACAACCTTAATCTTCTCACCGCGACCATGTGAAACAACCTCAGCTGTTACTTTACCACCGTTTACGAACGGTACACCGATCTCGATTTTCTCACCATCAGCAACTAAAAGTACTGAATCAAATTCAACTGCTGCACCAGTTTCAACGTCTAATTTTTCAAGACGAATCGTTTGACCTTCAGTCACACGATGCTGTTTACCACCACTTTGGAAAACCGCGTACATAATTAACTCCGTCTGTGCGCCCTCAAATCGACGCAACTAAAATATTCTTCGATAGGGCGCGAAGTTTACGCTAATGCATAAAAACTAGCAAGCCTATTTTGTAATTAAAATGAATAAAAAGTAGCTGCATTGAGAGCAATTCAATATTTCCCCCATTTTATATTAAATTGCCCTGTTGCCAAGCGCTTTTTAGTGCAAAGACAAAATAAATTTACGTGTCGCTATGCCTACTCCAGAACCCATTGACTGCGCAATAAATAGTCGCGCTTTGAGTGTGAAATATACAATTAAATACCCTAATTAAGCGCTAATTAAGGTTTTTAACTCGGTTTTTTTAATGAATCGTCACAAAATATCGAGCTAGTGCTTTTTTTGTTGTACAATCGGCGCCGTTCACACATAAAAATTGGCTCGGAGATCAATGGATATAAAAGCTATCCAGGCGTTAATCGAAAGCGATATGAATGACGTCAATCAACTTATACACGCGCAAATGCGCTCAGATGTGGCGTTAGTCAATCAACTTGGTTTGTACATCGTTAACAGCGGCGGCAAACGCGTACGCCCGATGCTGGCAATATTGGCAGCAAGAGCTTTGGGTTACCAAGGTAAAGATCACATTACTTTGGCAACGATTGTTGAATTTATTCATACTGCAACACTATTACATGATGATGTTGTTGATGAATCTAACCTGCGCCGTGGTACACCGACTGCAAATGCCGAATTTGGTAATGCTGCCAGCGTGCTGGTTGGGGATTTTATTTACACCCGCTCGTTTCAACTTATGGTGGGGCTGGGCAAAATGCAAATTATGCAAGTGCTTGCTGATGCCACCAACGTGATTGCTGAGGGTGAAGTATTGCAACTTATGAATTGCAACGACCCTAATACCACCGAAGCAAGTTACATGCAGGTTATTTACTCTAAAACGGCTAAATTATTTGAAGCCGCTACAGGGCTTGCAGCTATTATTACCGAGCAAGATAACAGTGTGTTAGATGCGCTTAATTTATATGGTATGCATTTAGGTACTGCTTTTCAGTTAGTTGATGACGTGCTTGATTACAACGCAGACGCTGACCAATTAGGTAAAAATATTGGTGATGATTTAGCAGAAGGTAAGCCAACCTTACCGCTAATATATGCGATGAAGCACGGCAGTGATCAGCAAAGAGCCCTTATTCGTGATGCCATTGAGCATTGCAATGGTATGGATAACCTTGAGGCTATTTTAACGGCACTTAAACAAACCAACGCACTTGAATTTACAATGCAAAAGGCGCAGCAAGAAGCAGACAAGGCCATTGCCTGTTTAGACTTTTTAGCAGAGTCGCAGTACAAGCAAGCGTTAATCAGCTTAGCGCGTATAGCTGTAGAGCGAGATCACTAACTTTGCAGCCTCCCTTAATTAGTGTTTAAGGGCCATAATTTTCGAGCAATAAAAAAGCCTGCATAAGCAGGCTTTTTTGTGCATAACTTGGCTATTACGCCATGAAATCAACACCTTCTTTGATGTCTTTTTTCAGAGTTTCAAGCATGTCGTTTTTAGCTTTTTCTTCAAATGCGCTTAGCTCGCCGTAAGAAAGAATTTCTTCTACGCCGTTTGTGCCTAAACGTACTGGGTGAGCAAAGTACTCTGCATCGCCATTTTCAACAGCAACGTATGCGTAATCTACTACGTCTTCACCTTGTAGGCCTTTAACTAAAGACATACAAAAACGTGCTGCAGCAGCACCCATAGATAATGTAGCTGAACCACCGCCCGCTTTAGCATTTACTACTTCAGTACCTGCATTTTGGATACGTGGAGTAAGTGTAGCTACTTCTTCTTCAGTGAAGCTTACGCCTTCAACTTGAGAAAGTAGAGGTAGAATGGTTGTGCCTGAGTGGCCACCAATTACTGGTACTTTAACGGTTGCTACGTCTACGCCTTTAAGCTCAGCAACAAATGCTTCTGAACGAATTACGTCAAGCGTAGTGATACCAAATACGCGCTTAGCGTCGTAAGTACCTGCTTTTTTGAATACTTCAGCAACAATTGGCACAGTGCCGTTTACTGGGTTAGTGATAACACCCACTAACGCTTTAGGACAGCTAGCTACAATGCCTTCTGCTAATGTTTTGATGATACCTGCGTTTACGTTAAATAAATCCGCACGATCCATACCTGGTTTACGTGGCATACCCGCTGGGATAAGTACGATATCACACCCTTCAAGCGCTTTATTTAAATCGTCTGCGCCAAAACCTGCTACTTTAACATCTGTAGGGATGTGAGATAGGTCAACCGCAACACCTGGTACAACTGGTGCAACATCGTAAAGTGATAATTCAGAACCAGCTGGTAAGCCTGTTTTTAATAATAAAGACAACGCTTGACCGATACCGCCTGCAGCACCTAATACAGCAACTTTCATTGGAATTCTCCGTAATTTGAGGTAGGAAATATTTGTGGCTCTTAAGATAATGAAATTAGCGACTAAAAACAAATTTATCCTGCTTATTTCAGGTATATTTTCGACCATAGTTGTAAACTTTGTTGGTTTATCGCAGCAAACTGGCAAGTTAACTAAACAACTGCTGCATAATTATTCATTTTTGTGTAGAATTTGCATTATAAATAACAAAAATGAATAAAGACTATGCAACCACAAGACAAACAAGAAGCGCTGGTAAAAGCGTTTAAAGCACTTTTAAAAGAAGAGAACTTTGGCTCGCAAGGCGAAATAGTTGAAGCATTAAAAGAGCAAGGCTTTGACAATATAAGCCAAAGTAAGGTGTCGCGCATGCTTAGCAAGTTTGGCGCTGTGCGTACCCGTAATGCTAAACAAGAAATGGTTTATTGCCTACCCGCAGAAATGGGCGTACCGACTGCTAAAAGCCCACTACGTCAGCTTGTTATTGATATTATGCATAACGAAATGATGATTATTATAACCACCAGCCCAGGCGCTGCGCAGTTAATTGCCCGCTTATTAGACTCACTAGGCAAAGCTGATGGTGTATTGGGCACAATTGCCGGAGATGACACTATTTTTATTGCGCCAGCAAAAATATCTGAAATAGACATTACACTAGAGCGCGTACGTATTTTATTTGATACGGTTTAAAGCTGTTTTAAAAAACTAACTGACGGCGCAAAAAACGCTGAGCCCATATCGGCTTGAGTAAAATCAAGCCAGTGGTCGTAACACTCCCCTTTTCCTATGCGGCTGTTAAGTACCTTTTCAAACGCACTTCCCGATGCTGAGCATGTAATACTTAGCATGCCTTGCTCGTAAACATCGCCATACGGCATGCTTTGGTTAAGCAGTATTGCTTGGCCGCTCTCATCTTTTAGCTCACTTCTAGTCGCGTGGCTAGTATCTACCTTTGGCTCAATTAAGGTGTTATCTAAACGTGTGCGCCCCATAATGTGTTCTTGCTCGCTTAGTGATAAATGCTGCCATACGCTCAGGTCATGCTTATAACGCTGTACATGAATATAGCTGCCTTGGTGTTCAAAGCTGTCGGGGTTATTAACCAGTGCCGTGATTCGTTTTTGGCGTCCATGTGGGGTGTCGCCTGCATAAATAAAGCCGTTAAAGTCTCGCCCATCTAAAAACCTAAAATTGCGAATTTGTTCAACCAGCTCTACATCGGGCGAAAACAACTTTAATATTTGCAATGCAAAAAGGTGATTAACATCTTCTCGGTCTGAGCGAATTTGTATGAATAAATCACATGGCTGTACGCGCATAACAAAATCACTGTGATTTATATTAGGAAAGCTTTGCAGCTCGCTTGGGATATATTCAGGTAGTATATGCGGCCAATATTGCGCGCCTATAGCCACCATGCAAGAGAGCATGGCTTCGGAGAACTGATCACTAAACTCTTCTTCAATTGCGCTTACGCGCTTAAGCTTTGCGCGCAATGACTCGTCTTGACCATCAAATACATTAAAAAATAAATGCAAACCGTGTAAGTTTGCTTCAGCACAAATCCCAGATTGCGCTTGCGCCATTGTTATTCCTTAGCTTTATAAAACACAGCGAATAACACATTTGTTATGATTCGAAAAAATTCACCGTGTGAGGTTTTATTTTTATTATAACCTGCTCATTTATTTCAAATGACTGGCCATATTGTGCGGCAACTTCAATCTCTTGCTCTGCAATTACAACAGTGTAAACATAAGCCGAGCCTATAAACCGACGGCTTAAAATGCTCACACCTTGAGGGTTATCGGCCTGCGTATTTTGCGCAAGCTCAATATGGTGTGGACGAATATACACCACCCCTTTTATTGCACTGTGCGTATGCTCATGCTGCGATTGCACGACACCAAAAGGCGTTGTGTATTCAGTTGCCGTTAACACTTCTGCGCCTAAGTATATGCCCTGACCCAGAAACTCTGCAACCTCCTTTGTCTTTGGCATGGCAAAAAGCTGCTCTGGTGTACCTTGTTGGGCTATTTTTCCTTGGTGCATAATGGCTAGCGTGTCTGAAAACGCAAAGGCTTCTTCTTTTGAGTGGCTAACAAATACCGCAGAAACCTGCTGCGCTTTAATAATGCGCCTAATATCAGCAATTAACTCAAAGCGTACTTGGGTATCTATGTTCGAAAAAGGCTCATCAAGAAGCAATAAACTAGGCTTATAAGCCAAAGCCCGCGCAATAGCCACGCGTTGCTGCTGGCCACCCGATAGCTGATGAGGGTAGCGTTTTGCACACCCCGTTAAATGCACTAGCTCTAGCATTTCCTCTACCCGTTGCTGTTTTTGAACTTTGCTTACTTTACCCAGCCCAAACGCAATATTATCGGCCACACTGAGGTGCGGAAACAGGGCATAATCTTGAAACATCATCCCTATATTACGATGCTCTGGTGATACAAATGTATGCTTATCGCTTACACATTTACCGTCTATAAATACACTACCTTCATTTATTTCAATAAGGCCTGCAATTGCTTTTAAGGTGGTTGTTTTACCGCAGCCGCTGGCCCCGAGCAAACACACAATTTCGTCTTGACCCACCGTTAAATCTAAATTGTGTAGCACGTGCGTGCCACTGTAGTGATAACCCACACCTTGTAAATTTAAACGGCTCATTTAACTGCGTTGCTCCATAGAACGATTAATAAAATACAAGGGGATCAACCCAACCAAAACAATAAATAAAGCGGAAATAGAAGCAAGCTCAAGCTGCTCATCGCTCACGTATTGAAATACATGTGTGGCTAAACTTTCAAAGTCAAAAGGCCTTAAGAGTAATGCGGCTGGCAGCTCTTTCATACACTCAATAAATACAAGCAATGCAGCTGTTAAAAGACCTCGACGTAATAAAGGAAGGTGCACTAAGCGCAGTGTTTGCCCTTGGCTTTTACCCATAGATTGGCTAGCCATATCCAGTGATGGACTAATACGTACAAAGCTCGATTCTATAGCACCGTGCGCAATGGCATAAAAGCGCACTAAGTAAGCCACTATAATAGTGATAATGCTGCCGGTTAGTAATAAACCTATATCTAGGTTGTAGCCCTCAAGGACTGTATTTATTGAGTTTTCTAATGCGCTAAGCGGTAATAACACAGCAATAGCCAGTACCGTACCTGGCAGTGCATAGCCGGTACTCGCTAAGCGACCAGGTATTAAAGAATAGCCTTGCTTTGCCACACGCTGATAAAAAACGATTAGTGTAGCGAGTATTATGCTGGCTACGCTTACAATAATAGCTACTTTTAAACTTTGCCACGCGTAACTAAAAAATGCCGTGTTCCACGCTTTATCAAAGTAAGTTATTGCATAATTTAGTAATACCAACATAGGTATAATAAAAGCAATGAGCAAAATAACACTGCAAAATGACGTAGCCAGCCATGCATGTTTACCTTTAAGTTTGTATAACGACTCGCTATTAACACCTGATTGACGCTCAAACACGGCTTGGTTACGCCGACTAAAGCGCTCCGCCATTAAAGCTAAAAACAGCAGTAACAGCATAACGCCCGATATTTTCGCTGCAGCCGTGAGTGAGTAATAACCAAACCATGTATCGTACACAGCGGTGGTTAAAGTGCTCACTGCAAAGTAACTTACCGTTGCATAGTCGGCCATGGTTTCCATGCTTATGAGCGCAAGGGCTGCCACAATTGAGCCACGTGAAAGCACTATGCTTACTTTAAAAAAGCTTTGCCAAGGCGATAAACCCATTAATTGACTAGCTTGCACTAACTTAAATGACTGCTCTCGCAGTGCGGTTTTAAAAATTAAAAATAAATACGGATACAACACAAGTGCGATCATCACCATAGCGCCGGGCAAAGTGCGAATATCAAAAAACCAATAATCCGTTGGCGAGTGCCAATCAAACCACTCTCTTAGGGCTATTTGCACAGGGCCTGCGTAATCTAGCAAATCGGTATACACATAGGCTATTAAATAGGTAGGCATTGCAAGGGGCAGCATAAGCGCCCATTCAAATTGCTTTTTGCCGGGGAAGGAGCAATACGCACTGAGCCAACCAAGCGGTAGCGCAATTGCACAGCTAAGCAGGCATACGCCAAAAATAAGCAGCACAGTATTAGTAATATAATCCCACAGCACGGTATCCCACAGATGAGAAAATACCTCTGAGTCGCCTTGTAAAGATTCATATATCAGAAAAAACAGCGGGGCCGACAATAAAAGCCCTGTCGACCAAGCAAAGAGCTGCCATTTAGACAGCTTAAATATAAAATTCATTAAAGGTCGAACTTCACCTCATCTATTAGCTTAAGGGCTAACGGACGATATTTACTGATCTCATCAAGTGCTAGGCCATCTTCTTTAAAGCTTCCCCAAGAGGCGACTAAACTTGATAGCTCAACGCCTTGCTTAACCGGGTACTCCATATTTACAGATGCATACATATTTTGTGCTTTGGTTTCGCTCATAAACTCAATAAGCGTAAGGGCATTATCAGGATTTTTTGCATATTTAGTAATGACAGCACCCGAAACATTTATGTGTGAGCCGCGATTTTGCTGATTAGGAAAATTAATATAAACAGACTCAGCCCACGCTTTTTGCTCGTCGTCTTGAAGCATTTTGCCAAGGTAGTAGCTATTACCTAAAGCAAGATTACACAAACCTTCTTTTACCGCTTTTACTTGCGCGCGATCGTTACCTTGTGGCTTACGTGCTAAATTAGCTTTAACACCTTCTAACCATGTTTTAGTTTTTTCCTCGCCGTGATGAGCAATCATCGAAGCAACTAAGCCAAGGTTATAGGGATGCTTGCCAGAGCGTGTACAAATTTGTCCTTTATACTGTGGGTTAGCCAAATCTTCGTAGGTGAGTTCAGGTAATGCACCTAGGCGCTCTTTTGATGAATACACATTACGAACCCGCTTAGTTAATGCCACCCACTGCCCGTCGCTATCTCTATACGACGCAGGAATATTGCTTTTAATGCGATCACTTTTAATACTTTGCGTTAAATTGAGATCTTCTAGCTGAATAAGCGCACTAAAATTAGATGTTAATACTAAATCGGCTTTACTGTGTTTCCCTTCACGCTTAACACGCTCTATTAACCCTTTTTTTGCAAAAACCACATTCGTTTTAATGCCTGTTTGCTTAGTGAAGTCAGTTAAAATAGGTTGAATTAAAAACGGTTGACGAAAAGAGTAAATATTAACAACATCGCTCGCAAACGCAGGCGAAGCGCTAATAATACAAGTAAGTATAGCCAGTGCAGTTCTCATATCAATTTACCTAAATAGTAATTATTTACAGGGGATTTTATCGTGATACGTGAAAATATACACTCTTTACATAAATGTAAATAAGTAATTAATGACCAAAAAGGAAATACCGCGTAAGACATCTCTTACAGAGCTGACAGCTAATGAGTAAAAAAACCTATAACAACCCAGAAGAACCAACCTAAACACTTGTTTTTATTTAATTTGTTATAAATACTCATTTTTTATAAGTAAATCCATAGCCGTTTTAACCTATTTTAGTTGCACCAGCACGCTACAATTACTACATCAACCAAGCAGTGATGCTTATCGAGTAAAAGGAAATGGACTGCTTACTCGAACAACCAATGATTAGGTTACTACGGACAACACGGAAATTAGGACAGGCTCAGGATGAGTATCGCAATGGATTGTTGCACAAAGGAACGTATCAGGACGATACAGCAAGGATAACAACAGCGGATAGTTGTTTAACAGGATGTGATAGGAATTAAATGGACAGGCCCTTGAGGCAACACAATGGAATTGTAAATTAATGGACTGCACTAGGATGTGCCAAAAGGAATAGGTAATAGTTTTTACCACTACAGGATGTACAGGGATTTAAAGGAGATAGGCCCGGATAGCCTAAATTACATAGAACTAAAAAGTAATATCGTAATCACATGGATAAGTAAAAATTGGAGTTGATTAAGTTCAATTGCAGGATGCAAAATTAGAAGATTCCGCAAGCGCGCCTAGAGATAGAGCGCGCTTTTCTTTGCCTAAAATTAAGTTACTGCGGCCTGCCCTTATTTCGCTTACCAAGTAAGTACGCATCACGAAATTTTATAAAGTGCTGTTCAAGCTTTAAGGCGGCATCTTGCTCACCTGCGAGCGCTAACACCATAATGCCTACCTCAGCAGTGCCTAACTGGTATGCGTGAGGTGCAACGCGTAAACGGTAATCTGATAGTTTATCAGCGGTGATCGACAACACCGGTAAATTATCTAGATACGGGCTTTTGCGGATCATTTTTTTAGCTTCGCGCCAGGTGCCATCTAAAAATATAAATAATGGCTTTTTGCCAGGTTCAATGTTTACTTCGGTGGTTGCCCTGCCCGGCTCTACATCTTCAGCTGGAAATATCACCATAGGTTGATAATCAGCGTTGTTTAATAAAGCTAATAGCTCAGCGCTTGGCTCTGTTCTGTCCCATCTAAATGCATAGTTGTCAGGGACTATTTCAGCAATTAAACGCCCTGTGTTTGACGGTTTAAAGCTTTCATTATGATACATTAATAAACACACGCCAGCATCGCACTGCGCTTGTTCTACCCCCTCACATATACAGTAATGCTTAGCAATTAAACACTGCTCACAGCGATCCATTTTGCCGCCACGGGCATTAAATTCGCGGCGCGATTCGCTGATTTGCTGAGCACGCAAAACTAATACTGAGTTATGTTGGGGATTTTTCAAGGGGGCTATTACCTAAAATTTGTTCGGCGCGTATTGTAGCTAAAATAAAAGGGAATAGATATCAGCTATCAGCTATCAGCTATCAGCTATCAGCTATCTGATCTGACCCCGATAAAGTAGACACGGGGTTTTAATTCATTGATTCATATTGTATGGGGCTAACATTTCCAATCGTCCCATGCATTCGCACTGAGTTGTAGTAATTCTCAATATAAAAACGACTTTGTATTGTCATTTCGCTACGGCTCAGTTCATTTAGATTACTCATCCATTCTTTTTTGTACTGAGCAAAAAAACTTTCTGAACAGGCATTATCCCAGCAGTTCCCCTTTCTCGACATGCTAATCGTTACACCTCGCTTGTTCAACCACGATATAGTCTCTTTAGCTCGATACTGGCTCCCTTGATCTGAATGAAACAGTAAACGTTGCCCGTTCGGCTTGCGCACATTCCAAGCCTTCTTTAGTGTTTTAATCACTAAAACCGCATTATTAATTCGACTTGTTGCCCAGCCCACAACTTTGCGTGAGTATAAATCTAAAATGACACATAAGTACTGCCAGCCTTCTTTACAGCGCACCTGAGTTATATCCGATACCCATACACTATTAGGCTCTTCAACATCAAATTGACGAGCAAGTAGATTCTCTGTCGTTATAAAACCCTGCTTTTTATTACCACTGGTGTAGCGACGCTTACCTGATTTAGAGCGATAACCTACGCTTTGTAATAAACGCTGCACTCGGCCTTTACTGCAATCATATCCGTCGGCTATGGCGGCTTGCCACAATTTTCTGTAACCAGGTATGCAGTGCTCTTCATTACTTCTTTTTATTAAAAACTGAAGTAAAAAATCATTTTTTCTTTCAACTGGATTCGACGACTGTTTCAACCATTTGTAATACCCAGCCTTAGAAACAGATAATAACTTACATAACTTGCTTACTGTTTTCTTCACCGTCGTGGTCTTATGAATATATTGAAACCTTATTCTTTTAGACTGTCGAAGTAGGCCCTCGCCTTTTTTAGTACGTCGTTCTCCAACTGTACGTCCTCAAGCTGCTTTTCAAGGTTACGAACTTGACGTTCAAGGTCTTTATATGACTTTTCTGGACCATGGTTTTTAAGTGGCTTAAGCTCTTTTCTTGAGGTCATTTTACTTCTCCAACTTGACAGCATATCGGGATGAATACCGTATTTATTAGCGGTCATTTTAACGGTACCGTGTGAGTCTAGTGACTCCTGCACCACTTTTCTTTTAAATTCCTCTGTATGTTTACGAAACGCTTTTACTTTCATGAGAACTGACTCCTAAATAGGTGTCTACTTTTATGGAGTCAGATCANGTCAGCGGTCAGCGGTCAGCGGTCAGCGGTCAGCGGTCAGCGGTCAGCGAAAAATAAATACAACCTAACTCGTAATCAAAGTTCTCAATAAAAAAACGCGATATAAAATCGCGTTCTCTTTGGTAACTTTTCTACTGACCGCTGATAGCTTAAAACTGACAGCTCAAAAGCACGTTGGGTTTCGCTTCGCTCAACCCAACCTACATTACAGCCCTAGCTCAGCCATAAAGTCATCATCGGCATCATCTTGTTCTGCTTCTTTTGACTTAGCTTTTGCTTTTTCGGCCTTTTGCTTAGCTTCGTTTTCGATAATGTCATCAGGGTCTATCGCTTCTACAATGTCAAAGTCATGTAGTTTAATAAACTCTGTTTTATCCATTGCCAGCTCTAGGTAAAAGATATTTTGGTTGCGCGTAGTAAAGGTTACGCGGCGTGCTTGTGGACGATCCATAGTGGTATCAACCGATATTTGCACTTGTTTATTAATCGCCATCATTTTTGGCTGGTTTTGCGTAATAGAGGTATGTAACTGCTCACGCACTTTAGAAGTGAAGTCACCAACAATTTGGTTCATCAGCTCGCCCATTACATTTGAAACGTCATCTGATAAATGACTGTGGGCAATTTCTTCTTCAGGCATGCCCATATTGCGCATGTAATCGCCGTAAATTTCCATTGCCGCTTGCGCTGTAAAATTAGTGACTACCAGCCCTGTAAAGCCACCATCAAATAATACAAAACAGCCAATGTCTGGACGCATACAGGTGCGCGTTATTTTTTGCACCATAGCCGAGTAGCTAATTTCGTTACCACTGGCTGATGACAGAACACCCGTCACTGAATGACATAGGGTTGCTAATATATCGTCTGTGCTAATTACCTTACTTTTGCTCATTTAACGTTCTCTTTTATACTTATTATTCATAATTCTAGCCAAGCTACTGAATTTATCACTGACTATCCAGTATAAAATGTTAAAATAGTGCCATTATTTTTAAAGAGACTGCCTTAGTGAGTATAAAAGACAGTATTTACGCCTCTGAGCAACAAGTAAAAGATTTTAGCTTCGACCAAAATGTGGTTGAGGTTTTTCCGGATATGATCCAGCGCTCTGTGCCTGGGTATGCCACCATTGTAAGCACTATGGGTAAATTGGCCGGTGAATATGCGCAAAGTAATTCAAACCTTTACGATTTAGGCTGCTCGCTTGGTGCAGTTACCCTAAGTATGCGCCGTAATATTCGCACCGATAACTGCCACATTATTGCTGTAGATAACTCACAAGCTATGGTTGAGCGTTGTAAGGTACATTTACAAGGCTTTAAGTCAGACGTGCCTGTTACAGTAACTTTAGGCGATATTAACGAGCTTGAGATTCAAAATGCGTCGGTAGTGGCCATGAATTTTACCTTGCAATTTATTCCGCCTTTACAGCGCCAAGCCGTGCTTGAAAAAATTTACGCTAACTTAAAACCCGGTGGCGTCCTGCTCCTTAGCGAAAAAATTAAAGCCGAAAACGAGCAGTGCGATAATTTATTAATCGATTTGCACCACGACTTTAAACGCCACAATGGCTACTCAGAGCTTGAAATAAGCCAAAAACGTACTGCCATTGAAAACGTGATGCGCCCCGATACGCTAAGCACTCACTTTAATCGTTTAAGCGACATTGGTTTTAGCCAAACGCAGGTGTGGTATCAATGTTTTAATTTTTGCTCAATGGTAGCAATTAAATAAAGAGAGTGACTTATGTCTCAATGGTTTAACCAATTTTACGCAGCAATTGCACAAAGCCCACTTAGCCACTGGCTAGAAACCCTGCCAGCTCAATTAAAGCATTGGCAAAACGAGGCAAGCCATGGCGATTTACCAAAATGGCAAAAAGTACTTAAAAATCTGCCAGAAGTAAAAACAACCCACGTTGATATCGCCACTAAAGTAGAAATTGGCGCACCGGGGGAGATGAGCGAAGGCGAGCAAAAACAAGCCACGCATTTATTAAAACGCATGATGCCATGGCGCAAAGGCCCCTTTACTGTACACGGTATTGAAATAAACACAGAGTGGCGCAGCGATTGGAAGTGGGACCGCCTGCTTCCCCATATTGAGCCATTAAAAGGCCGCACAGTATTAGATATCGGCTGTGGCTCTGGCTATCACTTATGGCGTATGCGCGGTGAAGGCGCTGAATTTGTAGTGGGTATTGACCCTTCTGATTTATTTTTGTGTCAGTTTCAGGCCATTAAACATTACAACCCAGACGAAAACGTGCATTTATTACCATTAGGTGTAGAAGCACTACCCGAGCTTAAAGCGTTTGATACGGTGTTTTCTATGGGGGTGCTGTATCACCGCCGCTCGCCTATCGATTTTTTAGCGCAGTTAAAAGCGCAGCTTCGCCCAGGTGGCGAACTCGTACTAGAAACGTTAGTAATTGAAGGCGATGAAAACACCGTACTGGTACCTACCGACCGCTACGCAAAAATGCGCAACGTTTGGTTTATTCCAAGTACTGCTGCATTAAAACTGTGGATGGAACGCGTTGGCTTTAAAGATGTGCAAATAAAAGATTGCGCAATTACCACGCTTGATGAGCAACGTAGGACCGACTGGATGGAAAACGAATCATTAGTTGATTTTTTAGACCCAAACGATACCAGTAAAACCATTGAAGGTTACCCTGCTCCACTTAGAGCAATACTAACTGCCAAAGCATAAATAACTAAAAAGCACCCTAGGGTGCTTTTTTTGTGCAATTAACAAACTAATAGCGGACAAGTGTCCTTGTTAATTATTTCAAAACTATATTTGAGCTAGCCGCGCAGTTGCAATTGTTGTAAAATACGCGCGTTTCTAAGCTATCGAAAAGCAACCCCAAGCAATTATTTGAGGAAAACCTGTGAGCGAACAAAAACAGTCATTAAGCTATAAAGACGCGGGCGTAGATATCGACGCTGGTAATGCACTTGTTGAGCGTATTAAAGGCGTAGTTAAAAAAACGCGTCGTCCAGAAGTAATGGGCGGAATTGGTGGTTTTGGCGCTCTTTGCGAAATTCCAGAAGGTTACAAACAGCCAGTACTAGTGGCAGGTACTGACGGTGTAGGTACTAAACTACGTTTAGCTATCGACTTAAAAAAACACGACACTGTAGGTATTGATTTAGTTGCAATGTGTGTAAACGATTTAATAGTACAAGGCGCTGAACCCCTGTTTTTTCTAGATTACTATGCAACAGGTAAACTAGATGTAGACACAGCGGCCGATGTAGTAACCGGTATTGGTAAAGGCTGTGAGATTTCTGGCTGTGCCCTGATTGGCGGCGAAACAGCTGAAATGCCAGGTATGTACGATGGTGAAGACTACGACATGGCCGGTTTTTGTACCGGCGTAGTAGAAAAATCTAAAATTATTGATGGCACAAAAGTAGCAGCCGGCGATCAACTTATTGCCCTTGCCTCTAGCGGTCCGCACTCAAACGGCTTTTCTTTAATTCGTAAAGTGCTTGAAGTATCAAACGCCGATACGAACCAAGTTATTGACGGCAAAACACTAGGCGAGCACTTACTAGAGCCAACCCGTATTTACGTTAAGCCTTTACTTGAGTTATTTAAGCAAGTAGACGTGCATGCCCTATCGCATATTACTGGCGGCGGCTTTTGGGAAAACATTCCGCGTGTATTACCTGATTCTGCAAAAGCAGTAGTTAAAGGCGATAGCTGGCAGTGGCCAACCGTTTTTAACTGGTTACAAGAAAACGGCAATATTACTACGCACGAAATGTACCGTACATTTAACTGTGGTGTAGGCATGGTATTAGTAGTACCAGGCGACGCGCTAGAGCAAAGCTTAAGCATTTTAAAAGAGCTTGGCGAAAACGCATGGCACCTTGGTGAAATTCAAGATGCTGTTGCCGGCGAAGAGCAAGTAGAAATTGTAGGTGGTGCTAAGTAATGGCACCCATTCGCTTAGTGGTATTAATATCGGGTAGTGGTTCTAATTTACAAGCCATTATTGATGCCTGCGAGCGCGGCGAAATAAACGGACACATAGCGGCTGTTATAAGTAACAAAGCAGACGCTTACGGCCTTGAGCGTGCAAAACAAGCAGGTATTGCTACAAAAGTGCTCAGTCACAAAGATTTTGACTCGCGCGAGGCCTATGATGCGCAATTAATGAACGTTATTGACTCTTTTATGCCAAATCTAGTTGTATTAGCTGGGTTTATGCGTATTCTTACTCCTAGCTTAGTGCAAAAATATGTTGGAAAAATGTTGAACATTCATCCATCTTTGTTGCCTAAGTATCAGGGGCTGAATACCCACCAAAGAGCAATTGATGCAAAAGACGATGTTCATGGCGTAAGTGTTCATTTTGTAACTGAAGAGTTAGACGGCGGTCCCGTTATTCTTCAGGCGCAAATACCTGTACTCAAGGATGATACAGCAGAAACATTAGCTAAACGCGTGCACGAACAAGAGCATATAATTTATCCTTTGGTGGTCAAGTGGTTCAGTGAACACAGACTTACTATGGAAGCAGATTATGCAGTTCTTGACGAAAAACAACTTCCTGCACACGGCGCGCACTACCCACAATAAAAAAATAAGTGCCCTGCTGTTATGTGTGGGCGCTTTACTTCCTACTAGCCTAAATGCAGGCGAACTAACAGAGTATCAAGCCAGCTACGATATTTTACGCAAAGGTAAAAATCATGGCGAGGCAGTACGCGAACTTAAAAAAGTTGGCGAGCAAACGTATCAACTTACTTATCACAGCAATATTGAGTGGATGATTTTCTCTGACAAGCGAGAGGAAACCTCAGTATTTACTTTTTTAGATAACAAAGTCACTCCTCATCATTACAATATGGTGCGTACCGGCACCGGCCCAGATAAAGATTATAAAATAGACTTTGATACACAAAATAAAGTGGTCACCAGTAGTACTAGCGAATACCCGCTAAAGTGCGAATGGACTGACGAATTTCAAGATGCTATTTCGTATCAAGTACAAGTACGCGAAGGCTTAAAAAAAGGCGAAACTTATTTTTCGTTTCCGCTTATTGATAAAAAAGGCAATCGCCGCGACTACAACTTTGAAGTGGTTGGCAAAGAAATGATTTCGCTGCCAATTGGTAACGTAGAAGCTATAAAAGTAAAACGTTTATACGATAACGATAAACGCCAAGCCCTTGCCTGGTTTGCACCAGAAATGGACTACATGCTTGTACGTATGTGGAAAGGTGAAAAAGGCATGGAGCAGTTTGAAGTACAAATGAATTCATTTACCGTTACCCAGCCTGTTTCTACTCCAGTTAGCGAGAGCAGCGAAGTAAGATCAGAAGCGCCGTAAACACGGTGATAGCAAACACAAAAAAACGCGATTTTATATCGCGTTTTTTTGTGTTTGCTTTTAGGCTATTTAACTAAATTAGTTCGCCCATTTTAAATAACGCAAACTCCCCTGGCTGCATTTTTTGCCAGCGTTCGTCGTTGGTTAATGGCCGTGTAGCTATTACTGTTACTACATCGTTTGGGGTGGTTTCTTCGTTAAAATCAACTACCATATCGGCATCAATTAACGTTGCTTTACCAAATGGTGCTCGACGCGTTATGTAGTGTAAGTTATTAGTGCAGTACGCCAATACAAATACGCCATCGGTCAATAACATATTAAATACGCCCTTTTCACGTAGCGTATGCGAAAGCTTAGCCGCGTATCTAAATACAGAGGCCATATTAGAGGGACGTTTTGGGTATTTTTCACGAATTTTATCTAGCAACCAACAAAACGCCAGCTCACTGTCGGTGTTGCCCACAGGGCGATAATATTGTGGTTTTAAATCGTGATAGTTAGATAACTGCCCATTATGTGCATAGGTAATTTCGCGTCCCCAAAGCTCACGGGTAAACGGATGGGTATTTTCAAGGCACACTCGGCCACGGTTGCCTTGGCGAATATGGCTAATTACCGACACACTTTTAATGGGGTAGGCTTTTACTAGCTTGGCGATTTCTGATTGATAGCTTGGCTCAGGATCTTTAAAGGTTCTACACCCTTTACCCTCGTAAAACGTGATACCCCAGCCATCTTTATGCGGGCCAGTATTACCACCGCGCTCTAATAAACCTGAAAAACTAAAACAAATATCCGTAGGTACGTTGGCTGACATGCCAAGTAATTCACACATTAATAAACTAACCCTTAAAAAATACGTATAAATAGCGCTGTACTTTGCTGTGCGCTACAACAGACATACTTACTTAAAAAAACTTTTTTGGCTAGCTGATTTACTGATTTTTAGCGCTTAAATAATCGCTGTGATTGAATTAAACATAGCAGTGGTGCATGCTTGTTCCTTATAAAGGGAATAATGATAAGCATAATGGCTAGTTTGTCGTTAATTTAACGCTGTAATGTACTTGAAACTTACGCTCACTAGCGCTACTCTAACTGAGGTGGTCTGACCTCTATTAAGGAATAAGCAATGACACTCATATTTACACTCGGTTTAATCGCACTGCTCAGCATCGCGGTTTACCACAGAGCGAGTTGGAACACAGCACTTGGTGTTTCTGCCGCAACATTACTAATTGGTACCTTTGCAGGTGCTTTTGGTTTAATTAGCTGGTTGATCTTTTTGATCATCGCGGTTCCTCTTTCTGTTACTGGCATTCGTCAGCAATATATTATCAAGCCGATTTTTACTACCTTTAAAAAAGTAACGCCAAGCATGTCTGACACTGAAAAGTCAGCAATCGATGCCGGTACTACGTGGTGGGAAGCTGATTTGTTTTGTGGTAACCCAGATTGGAAAAAGCTACACCAATACCCAGTACCAAAGCTGACTATTGAAGAGCAAGCCTTTATTGATGGCCCTGTAGAAGTAGTATGTAGCATGCTAGATGATTGGGAAGCAACACACGAGCTTACCGATTTACCGCAAGATGTATGGCAATATCTAAAAGATAATAAATTCTTTGCCATGATCATCAAAAAAGAATACGGCGGTTTAGAGTTTTCTGCGTTTGCACAATCTTGTGTTCTGCAAAAGTTAACCAGTAAATCGACCTTACTATCGTCAATTGTAGGTGTACCTAACTCGTTAGGCCCAGGTGAATTACTACAGCACTACGGTACTGAAGATCAAAAAAATCATTATTTACCGCGCTTAGCCCAAGGCCAAGAAATTCCTTGTTTTGCATTAACCTCGCCAGAAGCAGGCTCTGACGCGAGCTCAATTCCTGATTATGGTGTAGTGTGTAAAGGGCAATGGAACGGTGAAGAAGTAGTAGGTATTAGCCTTACCTGGAACAAGCGCTACATTACTCTTGCACCAGTGGCTACAGTACTTGGTCTTGCCTTTAAGCTACAAGATCCAGATGGTTTACTAAGCGACAACAAAGAGCCAGGCATTACCTGTGCACTTATTCCAACTAACACGCCAGGTGTTGAAATTGGTCGTCGCCACTTCCCGCTTAACGTACCATTTCAAAACGGCCCGACCCGCGGTAAAGACATTTTTGTACCCCTTGATTACATTATTGGTGGCCCAGAAATGGCTGGCCAAGGCTGGCGCATGCTGGTTGAATGTTTATCGGTTGGCCGTGCAATTACATTGCCATCAAACTCTGCCGGTGGGATTAAAACGATTGCCGTAGCAACAGGCGCATATAGCCGTATTCGTCGTCAGTTCCGTTTACCAATTGGTAAAATGGAAGGTGTTGAAGAGTCACTGGCTAAACTTGCAGGTTACGCTTACAGCTCAGATGCAGCGGTTAGTATGTCAACGGGTGCGGTAGATTTAGGTGAAAAGCCATCGGTTGTTTCAGCTATTATTAAATATCACCTTACCGAGCAAATGCGCGAGTCGACCATTCATGCAATGGACGTACTGGGCGGTAAAGGGATTATGCTTGGGCCAAATAACTATTTAGGTCGTGGCTATCAAGGTGCCCCTATTGCTATAACAGTAGAAGGTGCCAACATCTTGACCCGTAATATGATTATTTATGGTCAAGGTGCAATTCGCTGTCATCCATTTGTACTAACCGAGCTTGGTGCTTGTGAAATTGAAGACCGCGAAGAAGCGCTTAACGTATTTGATAAAGCGCTAATGGGCCACATTGGCTTTACAATGTCGAACCTTGTACGCACTAAGTGGCTTGCGCTTACCGGTGCACGTTTTACTAGCGTACCGTACAAAGACGACACCGCAGAGTTTTACCGTATAGCATCACGCTTTAGTGCATCGCTTGCGCTTATGTCTGACATTAGCATGGCGGTATTTGGTGGCTCGCTTAAACGTAAAGAACGTATTTCAGCACGTTTAGGTGACTTACTAAGTTACTTATATTTAGTGTCTGCAACGCTTAAACGTTATAACGACGAAGGCCGTAAACAAGAAGATTTAGCCCTAGTAAAATGGAGCTGTCAGGATCATCTTTACCACTGCCAACGTGCCCTTGCTGATTTAATCAATAACATGCCCTCTGCCCCATTACGTGGCGTATTAAAAGTATTGTTATTCCCGTTTGGTCGCCCGGTTCGTAAACCTACCGACAAACTTGAGCATAAACTAGCACAACTACTTCAAGTACCTAGCGAAACGCGTAACCGTTTAGCAAGCTATGTTTACTTAAAAGATGAGCCACTAAACCTAGTTGGCCGTCAAGAGCAAACACTTAAAGACGTACTGGCTGTAGAGCCGTTATTTGAACGAGTATGTAAAGAAAAAGGCCTTAAACTGCCATTCTTCCAACTTGATAAAGTAGCGCAAATGGGTCTTGAAGCTGGCATATTAAGCCAAGCAGAAGCTGATAAATTAGCCGCTGTTGAAAAAGCCCGCTTAGACGTAATTAACGTTGATGACTTTGACCCAGCTGATTTATTAGCAGGCAAAGCCGCACGTAAAAGTGAAGACAGCAAAGCAGATGCAGCTTAACCCGTTAGGTTAACGCAGCCAACAGTCCGCCTGTTGTGATCATCCAAACCAGCGCGTAATGCGCTGGTTTTTTTTGCACGATAGCTTGTTGGAGTGCGCACCAAATAATGCCAGTTAATAGCAACAAGCCACTTGCTTGGTTGAATAAAGCAAAAAAACCAATAAGCGAAAGTAAGAGCACAATTAAACTAGGAACAAATTGGCCAATAAAAAATGCTGTTTGCTTATTCTGCATTTTAAAAAACACACTATATTGTTGATGTAGATGACTACAATCAAATTGTAATGAACTACTAAACAACACCACAAAAGCTAGTGACAAAATACTAAATATATCAGCTAAATTAGCGCGCTCTTGTAGTAGTACCTCAAATGCCATAAATACGCACAACAATAAAGCACCTCGCCAAATCAAGGTCCAGCTGTTGTGTATAAAAAACATTAGCCAAAAGCCTGTAAGTGAGCTTAGCTCTAACTTAGCTGCAAAATTAAAAGGTACCATGAAGGTGCTTAAGGCAAATAACAGCACAAAGCCACACTGATAAGTCAGTGGACTTACATCAAACGGTAACATTAGCCACATTGCAGATAACAAAAATCCATAAACAAGCGCTATTGGCTTGTATAAGCATAAAATGCCGAGGATAAATTGTAATAGTAAAAACACCAAAAAATGCGGCACCCTAAGCCACTGGTTTATGCTCAGCTCAATCGCGATAACAAGGCTTGCAATCAACCAGCCATTACTTAACAGCAAAAGCTTTATATCCACCAAACCAAGCCAAAACCGCTTTACCAATGTCTGTTGAAACGCTCGTTGGGCTGAGTTTTTTATTGCGGACTTCATTGCGCTTAACATTACACTTTGTAGCAACAAATACAGCCAAGCCATTTGCGCACCATATTGAGGTGCATCACTACTATCAATAATTTTTCCCAGCCCTAAAAAAAGTAGCAATATCAATCCCAACACTGACGAGCCCAACACCACTAAAAATAACAACCCAAAGCTTTTCAGTTGTAATAATAATTGTGTAAGTTCAGTCTTGTATGCCTGAAAACGATAATCCATAAAAGAGCGGTACTGGCCAATTGATTGTTTTAAATTTGCAATCATAAAGGCATACACTCAAAGCCATGTAGTAAAAAAGGCTCGGGCTCGTGACAGGTGATAATTATTTGACCTTGTGGCTTATTTACTAAATATTCATCAAGTAAAATTAATAAATACTCAATACTCGCCTGATCAAGCGCTGCACTGGGTTCATCTAACAGTAAATACGGTGCATCGCGCATAAGCGCTAAAATTAACTGACACTTCTTTTGGTTACCTGATGATAGGGCGTCAAAGCGCGTATTTAGAAATTCATTAAAATTAAACCCATCGACTATAGCTGTTGGCCAACAACAGCCAAATGTATTTGAGGATAAGTTAATTATTTGCTTTGCTGTTAAAAAGTCGGGTAAAGCAATACTGTCAGAGGCTATAGCAACTTGCTTATGTGGTTCGGTTAATGCATTTCCAGAAAACAAAAGCTCACCACTTTCGTAAGTTTCAAGCCCCGCTAACATCATCAATAGAGTTGTTTTCCCTTGGCCATTAGGTGCTTCGATGCACACTTTTTGGCTGCTAAACACTTTATTGTAATCACGATAAACCACGTTGGTAACAAACTGCTTATTTAAGCCAATCACTTCAATCATAAAATATCCCTATAAGTAAGCGTGATATTATAAATAAACTTTTATGAGAAACAAAACCCATCACCACAGCTTTAAAACAACACTAACGGGAAAGTAACGTCGCTTTCTAATAGCGATAAATCTTTTAGCAAAGTGCAACAGTATCAGAAGCTCTGAAAAAGCTTGTGACATCAACAGCGTTCCTCTCTAACACTTCACTATAAAGATAAGCTTTTTACATCTGCGGCGCTATGACTTAGCCTCAAGCCATATAACTACTTTAAAGGACAATTTGAATTCTGATAACACGTAAAGCTATGAACTAAACTAAAAATTAAGCTATGAGTTTTTAATTCAAATCTACTACGGTTTACGTGTAAATTATGGCTGATAGCTGATAAAAAATTATATTTGGATTAGTTAATAAGGAAATTATTTATTGCTTGCTATTGAGGAAATAACAAGTGGCGGAGTGGACGGGACTCGAACCCGCGACCCCCGGCGTGACAGGCCGGTATTCTAACCAACTGAACTACCACTCCGCATTTTCGTTTCTGCTTAGGTCTCCCTTTGCAGCGGCGTGAATAATACGAATCAGCCCCTACTTCGTCAAGGGCTTTTTTGTTTTTTTACAGGTTTTTTAGTCATCTGACATCGAAAGGTTTAAAATTTCACCTGATTTGTCACTTTTTGAGCCATTTTTGCCGACTTGATTTTTTTCTGCATCGGCGTTGCTCTCATCGTTTACTTTCTTTTTGTTTAAAAAAGGCAGTTTAAAGTTAAATTTGATTGGCTTTTTCTGTACAAAAATACGAATTGCTAACCACCCTAACAATAAAATGAGCAAATTACAGCCCACGATTAAAGTCACTAATGTAGAAGTGGCCATTTTTTCTTCAACGGGTTCAGCTTCCAAGGCCAGATTTTGATCAATAAGCGTAGCAGGGTCTATTTCTGGTACTGCTTCTATTGGCCTTTCTATCTCAAATTTGTATGTTGGTATTGTGGCCATAAACTCACGACCGTTTATATTAGTGCCAAAAACAGACAGTTCAACGCTGTATCTTCCCCAATCATAGTTTTTAATTGCTAGTTGGCGTGTATCACCCGCTTGCGCGTCAATTGTAAACATTTGCTCTTCATTATTAGGGTAATAAATTTTTCCCTGCACAATAACGGTTTCAGGTTTAACTATGTTGCTATCTATATTAATAGTTAGCTGGTGATCGTCAGTATCAAGCTCTGCCAGTGCGACCTCAGATTTAAATGGCGGTTCATGCACAATGATAGGGTCTTGCACAATGCGTCGCTGTAATAAGGGGGTCGCTATATAGAGTTCTGGTGTCCACTGCCCTGCAGGAAAGTCTAATTTAAATTCGCCAGTAAACACTCCATCGTTAGGGCGTTCATCAAAGCCGCGGCCATCGTCTTTAAATTCGGCAACTTCTTGAGTGCCTGCACCAAAGTTTGCATAGCTTTCATCGTTGGTACTTACAAAGTCAACGTTTAGGCTAACTACATCTGTGAATAAGTTAGCATCGATAGGCTCATCATCATTTAAAATTTCGCCCGTTATTTTTATTGTCTCGCCTCTAAATAACATAGGAGGTAATGGCTGTGCTTTTAAAGACACTTCCCCTAACACCACAATGCGGCTGTCGGGCAAAATGCGGCCAATAACTTGCCATGGGCCAGCCATCGGTTTTTTTATGGTGATTAAGTCGTAACTAAGCTCATCAAACCAATCGAGGTTGGGATCTTTAACGGCGTTAGTGGCAAAGTACTTGCTGCCATCGGGCCTGACTAAAATAACCGCGGGCGAACCTGCCTTTCTAAAAAATAGTAAGGTTATTTCGTCTAATTGGCTGTCTATCCGAAAACGGTTATCTAGCAGCGGTATTTCATTTTGTTCGCCGTCGCGTTTAAGCAGCTCTACTTGCTTAACGGCAAACGCACTGGCGCTAAACAGTAAGGTGGCGCACAGTACAGTTATAAAATACATCGTTTTCATAGTTGGCCTTATTCAGCGCGCCATAAACAGTGGCCGCCTTCTTTGTCTACAAGATCGAGTCGTGCTTCGTGTGCGCTTTGCTCAGCGTCGTTTGCGCGCAATACAACTAAAGGTGCTCGGTCACTACTTAAGCGTCTTATGCCACCAGTCTGTTGCTCGCTGCCGTCATCTTTATTTTGGTTTAAGTTTAGCTTGGTTTGCCCGCCCGTCATGGCAAGGTAAACATCGGCTAAAATTTCAGAATCCAGTAATGCGCCGTGTAATGTTCGTTTTGCGTTGTCTATATCGTAACGGCGGCACAAAGCATCTAGGTTGTTCTTTTGACCAGGATGCAAATCACGCGCCATTTTAAGGGTGTCGAGAACTTGGCAGTACTCGTGCGTATTTGGGTAGCCTTGGTTAAGCAGCGCAAACTCGTTATCCATATGGCCCACATCGAACGGGGCGTTATGTATTACAAGCTCTGCACCTTTAATGTAGTCAAAAAACTCTTGCGCTATATCGCGGTAAAGTGGTTTATCACGTAAAAACTCGTTGGTAATACCGTGAACATCTATTGCTTCTTCTTCAATGCTGCGTTGTGGGTTAATGTAAACATGAAAATTATTACCGGTTAAACGTCGGTTTATTAATTCTACACACCCAATTTCTATAATCCGGTGCCCCTGTTTGGGGTCGATGCCGGTGGTTTCTGTATCTAAAACTATTTGTCTACGTGCCATATCGAATTTAGCCTGACTCTGGTATCTTTCTATAATCACTTTATTGTACATAATATCAAGGTAAAACAGTGCAAAAAACCGTAGAGATTTACACCGATGGCTCATGTTTAGGTAATCCGGGCCCTGGTGGTTATGGTATTTTTATGATTTATAACGGCCACGAAAAAAAATTAAGCCAAGGGTATAAGCTCACCACAAACAACCGTATGGAAATGCTCGCTGCCATTGTTGCCCTTGAATCACTCACCCGCCCTTGCACCGTTAACCTCACCACAGATAGCCAGTATGTTAAGCAGGGTATTGAGTCGTGGATTGCAAATTGGAAAAAACGGGGCTGGCAAACATCGGCAAAAAAGCCGGTTAAAAATGTTGATTTATGGAAGCGACTTGATAGCGCTTGTAGCGAGCACACGGTTACATGGAAATGGGTAAAGGGACATAGCGGGCATAAATATAACGAAATAGTTGACGATTTGGCACGTGACGCTGCAGGCAGTAGCAACCTACTTGATGATGTAGGGTATCAGCCTTAACCCGTTAAAGCTTTCGCACTTTTTAATGCCATGAATGTAAAGCTCATGGCTGGGTTAAAAAGTGCGTACTTACATTATTTAACTATTATTATTTTTTTGCTCACACTGTTTAAAGTGCTGCTTTGAGGTTTGTCTAAGCCCAGCCCCTTTTACAGGTGAAAACTGCGGCCTTGCATGCCACTTAGGTTTTATAGGCGTAAGCGGAGCCACGCGTTTTCGCGCCACCAGCATATACACACTCCCCATAGGTTTTAAATACTGTTTGGCAAAACTGCGCCAAAATGCAAACCGTGAAAGCCTGTTACCACGCGCAAGAGATGAGTAAATAAAGCGCTCATCGCTAATAATTTCAAACCCCAATAAATTAAGCCAATCTTTTACCCGCGCAGGCGTAAAAAAACGCCCCGTCCACGGCAGCTTTTGGCCGCTAAAAGGCAACATTTGCGCCAATCCACATAAACTAAACGGATTAAATCCGGTAATAACAATGTAACCACCGGGTATAAGTGTGCGATGCGCCTCGCGTAATATGTGATGTGGGTCTGAGTGATACTCTAAGCAGTGGCTTAAAATACACGCATCAACACTGTGCTCATAAAAAGGCAGTTCGTCTATATCGGCTATTACACCTGTGTAAGGCCCCTCTTCGGCAACACATACTTGGTGTTTTATAGTGCTTACGCTGGTATTAAGCTCGCCACTTAAATTACCTAATTTAAGCATATGGTAACCAAACATACGCGGCAGCCATTGATCCATTTTTTGTTCAATGTCAGCACGTAAATAATCCCCATGAGGGAACTGCTGCCATGACAGCGGTTTGGGTCCTTCTTGAAAACTAAGGGCTGGTTTCATTTTTATAGCTCGTTATACTAGGTGTTACCCGTCACTTTATAGAGCAAATTAATATGGTGCAAGTTAAAGCAATTAAAGCATTTTCTGACAATTATATTTGGTGTTTAACTACCCATAATAGCGACCTAGCGTGGGTGGTTGACCCAGGCGACGCTCAGCCCGTTATAGCGCATTTAGCAGAGCATAACTTACAACTTGGTGGCATTTTAATTACCCATCATCATAGCGATCATACCGGTGGCGTAGCCGAGCTTGTAAAACAGTTTTCAAACATTGCAGTGTACGGTCCTATAAACAGTCCGTTTGCGGGGATCACCAATACACTGGTTGATGGCGATAGTATTGAGGTATTGGGTACGCGTTTTAACATTATTACCACCCCTGGCCATACCCTTGATCACATTTGTTATATTCATGAAGAGTTGGCTTTTACAGGCGATACCCTTTTTAGTGGGGGCTGTGGGCGATTATTTGAAGGGACGCCTGAGCAAATGTGGGAGTCGTTTAATAAGCTGCGTGAGCTACCTAAAAGCTGCAAAGTGTATTGCACGCATGAATATACACAAGCCAATTTAGCATTTGCAAAAGCCGTAGAGCCGCGTAACCCTGAACTACTCCAATACAGCGATAAAGTTGATGCACAGCGTGCTAAGGGCGAAATTACACTGCCAAGTACAATAGGCCAAGAGCTTAAAGTTAATCCGTTTATGCGCAGCGACCTACCTACTATTACAGAGTTAATTCCAAAAGAATTTGTGTTGGTTACAAAAAACAATGAACCATGGGAAAACTTTGCAAGTCTGAGACGATTCAAAGACAACTTTTAGTTAAGATATGTTGACCTGTTGTAATTAATTTTGCAGCATCGTGGTTAGGTATATCCTAGGTAAAACCATTGGTTTAAAAATAGCGAATGGTTTTATCAACATGTTAAAGTTGGTCGTTAAGTGGCAATGTTGACTCATAACGGGTAGTATTCGCCGAGTTTTTTACCTGATGTATTGGTATATATGAATAAATCTCCTCTATTAATTGCCTTGGCGCTTGCGCTAAGTGGTTGTCAAACATTAACAACCGTAGATTCAGACGCACAAGCTGCTACCCAAGCAAATAAGCGCTTAGAAGGCGCAAGCCCTAACGATATTAACAATGCATTGATGGTAAACGCCCAATATCAACACGTTGAGCAGAGCGAAGACGCCCCCGTTTTTGATGATGTGTGGGAGCGCATTCGCTACCAACTGTCTATTGATGTACCGCAAAACCGCCCTGTTGTTACCGAGCGTAATTACTATGCGCGTCATCAAGCTTATTTAGACCGCATTTCAAAACGCGCAGAACCTTACTTACATTTTATTGTTGAAGAAGTAGAAAAGCGCGAAATGCCTATCGAAATCGCCCTTTTACCTATTGTAGAAAGCGCATTTGACCCATTTGGCTACTCTAATCGCAGTGCTTCGGGTATTTGGCAATTTATGCCAGCCACTGGTGAGCGTTTTGATTTAAAACAAAACTGGTGGTACGACGGCCGACGCGACATAGTGCAATCTACGCGTGCTGCCCTTGATTACTTATCGTATTTACACAAAACCCTTGAAGGCGATTGGTTAAACGCCATTGCCGCTTATAATTCAGGCGAAGGGCGTTTAATGCGTGCGATTAAAAAAAATCGTAAAAAGCATTTACCAACAGACTTTTGGTCCCTCGACTTACCAAGCGAAACCACCGCGTATGTACCAAAGCTTTTAGCCCTTGCCGATTTATTAAAACGCGCTGATGAGTTTAATGTAAAGTGGAAACCGGTTATCAACGCGCAAGTTGTAGAAGTGGTTGATGTAGGCACACAGATTGACCTTGCACTGGCCGCAGATATGGCCGATATGACTCTTACTGAGCTATACAGGTTAAACCCAGGCTTTAACCGCTGGGCGACCGACCCTAACGGTCCGCATTTTTTACTATTACCCACCGATAAAGCGGAAAAATTCAGCCAAAAGCTGGCGCAAACCGATGTTAAAGACCGCTTACGCTGGCAGCAATACACTGTGGCGCGCGGAGATAGCCTATCGGTTATTGCTAAAAAGTTTACCACCAGTACCAGTGCTATTCGCTCGCTTAATAAATTAAAGTCAAACACCATACGTATTGGCCAACAGTTATTAGTACCCTTAACCGATGGCGCAATTAATAGCGAACATTTACCTAAGCAAATGCGTTTAGCTGCTAATAAAGCCACCCGTACTAAGTTGTCGCACACGGTTAAAAGTGGCGACACCCTGTGGGACATTAGTCGTGAATACGATGTCACCATGGATGAGCTGGCCTCGTGGAATAAACTGAAGAAAAACTCAGTATTGCGCTTAAATCAAAAGCTCACTGTTTATAAATCAGCGAGTAAACCACAGGCAACTGCAAGTACTAATCGCACCATTACGTACAAAGTACGCCGTGGTGACTCGCTTGCTCGTATTGCGTCTAAATTTGATTTAACCGTGAACGAAATTATTAAGTGGAATAACTTAGCCGGCCAAAAGTATTTACAGCCTGGCCAAAAGTTAAAACTTAAGGTTGATGTAAGAAGTAGTTAACCAACGGTTTAATAACTAAAAAAGGAGCGCATGCGCTCCTTTTTTTGTACATATAAGCAGTTAATACCAATTCGCTTAATTAAATGCTCTATTTTGAGGCCGGAAAAACGTGTTAATAGCTAGACAATAAATTCGCTATTTAGTTGTTCTCGGCAATTGCTCCTGCATGGCTCTACCTTCTGCATCCATGCGGTCGTAAATGAGCATTTTTTAACGCAGCTAGCGACACGTTTAACCCCGCAAAATGATTAAGCATTATTGCGCATTGGTGTTACTAAGCTGGTAATTTTTCAAGCCATGCTTTTAACCACGGCTCTGCTACAGGCCATGGCTCAAAGTCTTCGCAGGCATCTATTTCTAAACGGTTTCCTACCGGCTTAGCTTGCAAGTCACGTAGTAGCTCATCAAAGCTGCGCCCTGCACCGCAAAACGTATCGCCGTAGCATCTATCGCCCATGGCTATAACACCAAATGGCTTATCAGTTAGCATCGGAAATGTGCTATTCATAGCAAAGTAGAGCCCAGCTAAATTGCTAGGTACATCGCCTTGTCCTGTGGTAGAGGTAACAACTAATATATGTGAGGCGTTTTTTATATCATCAAGTGAGGCTTCACTAATAACGCTCGCAGTGTGCCCCGCTTTTTCAATTGTATTTGCAACGTCGTAGCTTAAACGTTCTGCTCCGCCGTTAACGCTGCCTACAAAAATACTAATATGTGCCATTAATAATCCTTTTCTTGCTGTGGCCAACCTAGTTGCTTACATATACTAAGCATGTCTTCACCTAGTGGCGCTTTAATTACGATGGGTTTATGCGTGTAAGGGTGCACAAAACTAAGCTGCGTTGCAAATAGCATTAACCGCCTCAGTGCAAAATGCTCCCTAAAAAATTGATTATGCTGGTTATCACCATGGTTTACATCACCAATAATAGGTATTGATAAATGATTAAGGTGGCGCCTAATTTGATGCTTTCGCCCTGTTTTTGGAAAACACTCTACGAGCGAGTAACGCACCGTGGGGTATTTACCAATAGGAATTGGTAGCGTGGCTTGATGCAGACAATTAAATTGCGTTTGCGCCGCTTGTGGCGCTTTATTTTGCGTGGCAAATTTGTCAGCTATTTTATCAAGATCTTCTTTTAACGGTTTATCTAAAAACACCGATTCAGGCGCAAAACCACGTACAAGCGCTAAATAACGCTTTGTAATAGTGCCTTCAATAAATAGCTTGTTCATGTCTCGGGCAGATTCTGAACTTAAAGCAAATAGCAGCACACCTGATGTTGGTCTATCTAGCCTATGCACCGGAAATACATGTTGCCCTAATTGGTCGCGCAGCATTTGCATTGCAAACTGGGTTTCATGTTTATCTAAAAAAGAGCGATGAACCAATAAGCCTGAGGGCTTATCTATGGCCACAAAGTATTCGTCTTGGTAAAGAATATTAAGCTCGCCGTACTCTACAAGTTCACCCTTTTCAGTCATGGGGTTTACCTAAAAAAGCATCAAGTTCACTAAGTAGCGTTATAATTTCGCCGCTGCCCGTTTTACCCACTAACGCCATCTCTGCCATAGGCGCAATGGCAAAATTTTGCGGCAATGGTTGGTTAAGCGTTATTAATTGCTGCATTTTTTCAATAAATACAAACTGTAACCATTGCTCAAATGCCATAGTATCGTGACAAAAAGGCACTTGAGATTGTAATTTATGCGCCTCTATTGGCGTGCTTTGCCACAGCTTATGTTTTTTTAAAAGTGTGCTTAATTGGTTTAAATAAGCCTGCGTTTGCTGATACATAACCACTCTTCTTTTTACGTTATAGGGCAATTATACCCTGTTCCCTCAATGCCTGCTATGGCGTATAATTGAGGCAATTTTGCAGTAAAAACAATTGAGATAACGATGAGCGAACACATAGCGACACTTGGCCAACTTTTAGATGGCGCCGGTACACAATGGCGTGCTTTTGATATTGGCAGGCATATTACTAAGCTTGATAAAAAACAGTTTTTAGCTATTGAGCAAGCGCAAGTTCCTTATCCTTATCCGCTTGCGGGGCATGCATGGCTGGCTATTCAATTTTGGGATAGCAAAGCAAGTAAAGAACCTTATGTATGGTTTTTAAAGTTTCCACTTGATGAGCAAAGTAAATTAGTGAGCGCGAGCCGCGATCATTTCGCTAATATGGTAATTGAAGCCCTAGGCAGCGAAATTACCGGCGAGCAAGCCGATGGTAAGCTAGATAATAACCCTTATGTGTTTACCCCTAATGCAAATAAATTAGCGGCTTTTAACGCCCAACTTAAAGTATTGTTAAAGCAACCAGCCTCTAAATATTACGAGCACACGCAGCTGTACTTTAGTGGCACTTTAGGTTTTGATGATTGGCAAAGCGTTGCGCTACAAGGGATTGCCGATTTTGCACTGCGCTTAAATAACGACAACAACTTAGCAAACTTGCAAAAAGCTTGGCCGCATTTACCACTAGAGGTATTGCAGCCTTTGAGCGCCATGCTTGAGCATGTTGAAATACCGCCATCACTCAGTGAGCTTTTAGTCGCCTATGGCCACACTGCCATTGAAAATAACGATACAATTGCACTAACTGCCGCACTGCGCTCACTTTCAAAAGGCCAAGCCCAAGGGCTGTGTACACAACTAGTAGATGCTGCATTAAGCTCATCTGTTGGCACTGATTCAGATGTACTTTTAACGATTGCAGGGCGATGCTTTTCTCAACTAGAAGAGCCTGAGCGCTTACATATTTTTATGGATAATTGTGCGCACCACCAGCAAATTGCCGAGCTATTTCCCAGTATCTTTGCTGATTTAGTTGCAATACCCACTATACGCCCACATTTATTAGGCTTATTACGTAAAGAAAACCGCAGCGAAACGCTCGCTCGCGCAATTGGAAGGTTGTTCTCTTAATGGCTACTTTGTGGACGTTTATCGCCATTGGCGCTGTAATTTACTTATTTTGGCTAAACCGAAAAGTAGCAGAAGCTGCTAACAGTCATGCCGCGCGCCAAGCTGAGCAATTACAGGTTCAGTTAATGAGCGTAGCGTGCACAAAACGCCGCTTTGGCATTTTAAAAAATGGCAAACCGGGGATCAAAAGCGAATTTATGTTTGAGTTTTCAAGTGATGGCGAAAATGCCTATCAAGGTATTTTAATTATGGAAAATGAAATGCTAAAAAGCGTTGTTGTGCCGCCACACAAAATTTAACTTTAATCGTTAAAACCGGTGGGGTTAAAGTGAAACCACTAAAATAAGTTAATACATAAAACTAAGGCGTAACAAAAGTTACGCCCCACTCTTACAGCATCCTGCTTGTTATCCTTGACCCAAAATCCGTATTATCATCCCCTGAACGAGTAAACAACCCTATTTACCCTCAACATTGCATCCTGCAAAATCCATAACCATCCTGGCTAACCCACGTAAACTAACGCTTGGCTACTTACTGTAGCATCATCCTTGGTCATCCTTTTAAGTAGCTCCTGCCACTTTAAATGCATCCTGCATTTTCCACTTGCCGCCTTGGCCATCCTGCGTAAACTAACGCTCCTGCTACTTCCTGTAGCCTCATCCGTAAATATCCTTAAGTAGTTCCAACTACTAAGCGCTTCATGCACTTCCTAGTTCGTCCTTGCGTCCTTTTTAACTTGTCCTTTATGCTTCCTGCTAGCATCTGCTATGTTGCCTATTCCGTATCCTTGGCAGTAGCTTAGTCATTAAGCTATGTCGTCTTGACAAGTTAAATACTACGCGAGTTTGGGTTTCATCCTACTAGGTAAACAAAATTAATTTTTCGTAATATATATGAAAAAATATAAAACTCTATATAAAACAAAAACTTACCCTTTTAAAGCTGCATTTGTGAACGGCCGTAACTGATAATGCGCACGTCAATGTAAGATATATCTCACGGGCATATGTCCGTAATGGCGCTTATCGCTTACAGACTTACTTTGCATATGGTTTAAAAAGAAGCTCTCCGGATACTTTATTAAAGGCAAGTGCTTTATAAGTGCTAAATCCTTCTGATTTAAAAAACGTATTATGCTCTTGGCGTGTAACAAAAACGGCAAGCCCTTTGGCCCCTGTGTTTTTAGTTGCTAAATCATCTAAGCCTCGTAACAGGTAGCGCCCAAGCCCGTGGCCTTGCACGTGCGGGTCTACCGCAATAAACGCTAAATAGTAGTAATCGCCAATCTCATTAAGCGCAGTACGTATTGTTTGCTCTTTTTCTATTAGTTGGTTGGTTTGCAAATACCCTGCGCTCAGCATTAACTTTAAGCGCCAATGCCAATAACGCTCTGGTTGTAATTGGCTGCTTGACTCAAATACACACGCCACCGCTTTTAATTTATCATCGCGGTACAAGCCTATTAATGGCAGTTTTTCTTGCCAAAAAGCACTGAGCTCTTCGCGTATCACTGAGCGTAATTTTTTCTCGTAGGTAGCTATATTATGTTGATCATAACCTAATAAATTTTGAAGTAGCGGATCATCATGATAGGCCTGATAGATTAAACTCCCTGCAGTGCTTATATCTTCAGGGGCAAGGTATTGTACGCTTAATGTGTGCTCATTAGAGGTGACTGTCATTGTGTATCCTTTTTGCTTTACTACCCTCAACGTTGCCAAACTATTTACCGTATATAAAGTAATTAGCAATTGAATGGCGAAAATGTTTATCTATACTGCAAGTTAACTATATACCTAAAGCAAAAATACCGTCAATTCAGCGAGAGTTTAACTAGCAAAGCCTATAGTCTGGCTCTAAGCTTGGTTTAATTTAATCAGATGGAGTAATAATATGGATACGACAAAACACGATATGAAAACGTTGTTTGCACAATTGGGTTTACCTAGCTCAGAACAACAGATTGACGATTTTATTGCTTCTCACTCACTAGAAGACACAACGCTTTTACAACAAGCTCCTTTTTGGGATGAATCACAGCAGCATTTTTTAGCAGAATCGCTAGCAGAAGATGGCGCGTGGAGCGAAGTAATTGATGAACTTGATGTGAGGCTTCGCCAAGAAGGTAAGTAATACTAATTTGCTCAATTATGCGACCTATTTTGAGGTTTGATAAACGTGTTTATAGCTAAGCAAAAATTCACTATTTGCTTGTTCTAAATGAAAAATTTTTAACCCAGGTAGCGACCCGTTTAGCCCCGCAAAATGATTAAGTATTATTGCGAATTGGTATAATCCCCCCTCTGCTTATACCAAGGCTTTATGCGCCTTGGTATTGTTGCTACTATAGCACCCGCGCAGCAAACACTTGCTGCGCTTATATATTAAAGAGTTACAAATCTAATGAATGCAGTTGTATTTGATGCAATTAAAGTCCTTCTTGATGAAGGCAAAACCCCTACTGTTGCCCTAACTAAAAGCCGTTTAGCACAACCTGTGCCTATGCCGGTTATTATTGCCGCAGTAAGCCAATATAAAAATAATCCTGATTCAATTCATAATTTAATGAAAAACCCTGAGCAGAGCATCGTTGAGCCTAAAACATCTCAACTCGATCGCATTGAGAAAAAACTCGATAGGTTGCTAGCCCTGTTAGAGCAAAAATAATTTGAGACTATAAATGTTCGTTGTTGATTTAACGTTTGACTGCTACCAAGACACCACCCTAGAGCACGCCGAGCAAGCCATTAACCGATTAGTTAATGCGCTGCGTTTTAACGGCCAAATTATGGGTGAAGAATTCCCAACTGTACTAAAAGATGGCTATTTTATTACCCGTGTAATGTGCCCAACCGAAGACGCCATGCACCCATTAAATAATAGCCCTTTTGTAAAACACAGTATTGAGAAGCTGCACAGTGCAGGTTTACTCGCCCCTAAAATAAAAGTTATTGGCCAAGACATTCACTCAAACGGTGCCGATACCTGTAAATCGCCTTCAAGCTATATTTTATACACAACCTATGTGCATACCTGTAGCCCACTGTATTGTGGTGATGATTTTTTACCCGTGCCATTGTTTACTATTCCGGCCATTGCAAATGGGGATTATAAAACACTCATAAAATGGCAAGAAGATTGGCAAGCTTGCGATCAAATACAAATTAACGGCGCTACTCGCTGTGAATTTCCAGCGCTTGAAGAAATATCAAGCACACAAAGTGACTTATATCGTCGCGGTAAAGACATTGCTAAACGTATTCGCTTTTTAACTCAAAAACCGGTTTATTATTATTTATACCGTGTAGGCGGTGTAGATAAAGCTTCAGAACTTGAGCGTAAATGCCCTAGCTGCAATAGTGAGTGGAAATTACCAGAGCCGTGGTTTGGGTTATTTGATTTTAGGTGTGAGCCGTGTGGGTTGGTATCTAATGTTTCGTGGGATTTTCAGTAACTAAAAGCCTGCACTTTGCAAAATAAAAATTACACACCTTATACAAAATCAGCTTAATGCATTGCACTAAGCTGATTTTTTAATGCTCAATTAAATTAAGTAAAAGCGGCAAGTAAGGCTACAGTATCGTTATTTTTACTGTAATAACTGAGCAACCTTTAACGCGTCTTGCAAAGGGCTTATCCTGCACAATAATTAACGATTACTGCACATTGGTTTAATTAATCTAAACCTCAAGCGCTTTTAAAAAAGATTCTATATTGGGTGCAAGTACATGATGCGGCTTTTTACCTACGTACTCTAAACATACCTCACCGGTATTTACCTGCACGGTAACCAGTAAGTCATCTTGCTCAGTTAAACCAATGAACAGGGTTTCTGGCTGCTTTAATTTTCGTTTCATTAATACATGACCGGTAATATTTTGTTGCAGCAGGTCAAAATCATCTTTATTCCAAGCTTGTAATAACTCCACACGGTGACCATCTATGCTGGCTAAAATGCTACCGCCATACATGTGCCCATAAAACTCATCAACCCCTGCTGGGAAGTTCAGCTCAAGCGCGCTAGCTAAATCTGATAATGAACCTGCGGGGGTTTGCAAAGCACTTTTCCATTGAATATTGCCTTGTGCGTCTACCTCGCCAAACTCGCAAGGGCTAGGCCATTGTTCATCGTGTGCCATAAGCGGATATTTAGCGGTGTTTTTAACGGTTTTTTCACAAAATTGCGTGTGAAGTTGGGCCATTTGCATTGCAACAGACATACTGCGAAACTCATTTAAATTAGATATAATGTCCCTATTGTAACTATTTAAGAGCAAACATGACAGATTACAGCAATTCTCCAGACCTTAAAGGTAGTGTGTTAGGACAATCTACTGAATACGTAGATGTATATTCGCCTAGCTTGCTTTTTCCTATTGCCCGCAAGTTAAATCGTGATGCTTTAAATATTGACGAAGCCGAGTTGCCCTTTAAAGGCCAAGATATTTGGACAGGTTATGAGCTTTCGTGGTTAAACGCTAAAGGTAAGCCGCAGGTTGCCGTGGCGCTGTTTACTTTTGCGTGCCAAAGCAGCCATATTATTGAGTCTAAGTCGTTTAAACTTTACTTAAATAGCTTTAATCAAACCCGCTTTGAAAGTACTGAGGTGGTAAGACAGCATTTAATTGAAGACTTATCAAATGCGGTAAATAGCGATGTAGCGGTAACGTTATACGCACCTGATGACTATAACTGCTTACCTTGCACGCCATTACCTGGGCAATGTATTGACGATTTAGATATTGAAATAGATAACTACGATATTGACGCCTACTCACTTAAATCAAAAAGTGACACCCTAGTTACTGAGACCCTGCACAGCCATTTGCTTAAATCTAACTGCTTAATTACCTCGCAACCAGATTGGGCCAGTATAATTATTCGTTACACTGGCGAGCAAATATGCCATGAGGCACTTTTGCGTTATTTAATTTCATTTAGAACCCACAATGAGTTTCATGAGCAATGTGTAGAGCGTATTTATAGTGATTTAACCACGCAGCTAAACATTAAAGAGCTTGAAGTCTATGCGCGTTATACGCGCCGCGGTGGGCTGGATATAAATCCGTATCGTTCAACGCACTATAACGATACGCCTTTTGCGGTAAAAATTAATCGCCAGTAATACCAATCGACTTAAATATCACCATAAAAAAGGAGCTTAAGCTCCTTTTTTATACCCGTTATAAGCTAGTCAATGCGATTAGTCGGAATAGGCATTGCGCACACATCAACATAATTATGGGCGTATACAAACCAAGGTTCGGTACGATTTTTTCGCGCCTCAATCAATTCTCTAAATGATTGCGAGTCTGTTTTCATAACATTAAAGGTGCTTTTATCACGCTTAATATCGGCTAACACCTCAATGTTTGTAATTGGGTTAAATGGCGTATTAGCAACAGGCTTACGCTGTAAACGATTAAAGTGCTGCATACCTTCAAGCACTCTTCCAAATACGGTAATATTTTTATCAAGGTAGCGCGGTCCTTGGCCAATGGTGACAAAAAATTCAGTGCTTGCACTGTTTATCTCATTGCCACGCGCCATGGCAAACACACCGTGGCAATGTACCTGCCAAGTTTGTGTATTAGAGGCGTTTTGTGCGACAGCAAAACCGTTTAAAAACCCCGTTACAGGCGCGTAACCATCGCCTTGTAGCTCTGTAATTTTAAGCGGCTGTGCGGTGCTATGGTAAAACTCCGCAGGCACAGTTTTATTAGCCTTTTTAATTGCTTTATTGCCTGAGCTGTCGCCTCCTTGTGCCACAAACCCTTCAACAAAACGATAAACACGGGTATTTTTATAAAAGCCTTCTCGTGCAAGTTGTTTTATGTGCGCAGTATGTTTAGCTGCAAGCTGTGGGTTAAGCTCAACATAAGCCGCCCCTGTAGGCAGCGTAATTTTTAAAACATTTTGCCTGTCTACATTTCGCCATTCGTGCGCTTTAGCATGCTTTATTACCTCGCTTGCGCTACGGGTTGGGGTTTGTTGAGTGCCCGCGTGTTGCTCTGTGTATTGGGCGCAGCCAGTTAACCCTGTTATTAGTGCTGCTAAATATAGTCCTTTCATATAATCCTTATACTGCCTATTTAGTCCCAATCAAACTTATAGAGTAAATCAACATTTTGATTTAAACCACTGGTGATCTCTACATAAAACTGCGAAAGCAGCTGATAGCGAATAGCGACCTCGCTGAGCGAGTCAAATACCCCTACGCTGTATTTAACTTGTAAGCTAGGCGCTACATAGCCCGATATTTCAAGCTTAGTGTTATCGCCAGAGCCCGTTGAACTTAAGCTTACATCAGATAAACCAATGGTTTCGCCAACTTTAGATACAACGCCTTCACTGCGGCTCACCCCTTGTGAGAGCAATAACTGAGTAAGCATAGCATCGCTTGAACTGTCGCCCTCGCCTAGCGGCTGCCCATTGAGTAAATAGGCCAGCGCTTGTGCTTGATCCATTGCCGGCTCAGAAAATACTTTTAAGGTAGGTTGCTCAACGTTACCAGTAAGCGTAACACCTGCCACAACATCGTTTGCTGTGGTGTCTGGATTACGTATGGCTTTAATATTTAAAAATGGTTGCTCAATCGAGCCACTAAACCCTATTTGCCCAGTACTAATAATTAAATCTTGGCCAAAAGCTAAATACGTACCATCGATTAAATTTAGCTCGCCGGTGGCAATTATAGGGGCGCCCTGGCTCATTTTGATGGCTAAATCGCCCGCTATTTTCGACTCAAGACCAAACGATTCTATTTTTACATCGTTTTTAACAATCACTTTTAAATTTACATCGTAATCAAACGGCACGTTTTCTGCCGTTTCAGTTTGTTGATCAACAATAATCTCATCGTCGCTCACTTGAACGGCGCCCTCTGGCAGCTCTTCAATCATTACCCTGCCATGAGGCACTATCACTTCGCCAGACAGCTTTAATGCATTATTTGCAAGTCCAATGGTTAAATCAGGCGATACTTTAAACGTCACGCCTTGCTGCGCGCGTACAAAAAACTGCTCGCCGTTAACGCTTACATTTACCTCAGGCTGTGTACCTTGCCAATCTACGTCGCCGGTTAGGTTGATTTTACCGCCTTGGGTGTCGTTTAAATTACCTTTAATTGTGGCGGTGGTTTTATTAAATAAAATATTTACATTAGATTTTTGCAACACCACCGGCAACTGCTCACCTTCTAAATTGATATCACTGACATTTAGCTCACCATTTAATAGTGGGTCTTGCAAAGTGCCGGCAACTGCCACGTTACCTGTTATATCGCCTTTTAATTGCTCAAGGGTTTCGAGAAAAGGATGTAAGTCTGATAGCAATATTTTATCTATATTAAGGTGACCGTTTAATGTTTGCTGATTTTGAATATCATCAATATTAATTTCGGTGGCTATTTTACCTAGCACACTTGAGCGTAAATCGGCCTCTAGCTTACCCGTTTGAGAATCAGTGTAAGCACTGACTTTTAGCGTTTCGATGGGTAATCTAAACCGGTCTTCCTCTGAGGTAAGAACAGCAACAAGGTCGTGCGCATTTAAATTAGCGCGAAGTGTTTTTAATGCGCCCTCGTTCCAATTTGCAGCAAAGTCGCCGCTTATATCACCACGCGTACGCATGTTATCTGGTAAAAAGTGTTTAAGCTCTTCAAGCGCTAAATTGCTCAACGTAGCATTAAATTGCCCCAAGTTTTTAGTTTGCGCAAGGGTGTTAATACATAGCTCACTTTTGTTTGAGCGCCAGCAATGCGCACTCACATCAAAATCGCTGGTTTGGGTATTAAACATCACCGCAATTTTTTTACTATTACTAAAGCTGAGTTTCTTATCACTTAGCGTTATGTTACTGAGCGAGCCATTCCACACGTCATTATTGAGCTTACCGGTTACTTCAAGTTCAGCAGCGCCTTGCTCTGCATCTATGGCGGCCACCAGCTGATGGTCGGTTTTATCGCCAGTGGCAGTTAGCTCAACACTATTAATTACCTGATCAGCAACCATTGCTGAGCCTACGTTTAAGCTCACATCGGTTTGCCAATCTGCGGCTGTATCGAGCTGACCTTTAAGGGTGAGTTTATTAACGTTTATGTCGTTATACATAAAGTTATCGAGTAATAACGATAAATCAACGGCGGGGGTTAAACGGGGTCCTTTAACTTTTAAATCGGCCTTACCGTTTGCAACGAATGGCAGATTAGTTTGCTCATTTCCGGTAAGTGTTACTTTTCCGTCAACCTGCCAGGTGTCGTCAACTTGCCCGCTCAAGGTTAATTTATTGGCACCGCTACTTAAATACAGGCTGTCTATGTTGGCTTTTAGCGTATTGTTAAGTGCAAAGTTTGAGGCAAATTCAAGCGGTGTTTGGTTCAATGTACCTGCAAGTTGTGTATTATTCATTTGCAAGTGCCAGTTTTGCCCTTCGCTGTTAAAGCGCCCTTCTAGCTGGCCAGAAATATTACTTGTAAGCGCATCTGTTAAGTACTGCGCTTTTAAGCTATTTAACGAACCGGTGAAATCGGCTTGTATGCCCTTTTGCCAATTAACATTACCTTTAAATATTGCACTACTGTCGTTTGCTTTTAGGCTTAAGGTACTTAGCTGCGCTTGGCTAAGTGAGCCGTTTAATTGCGTGTTTAATACTACAGCTGGATAGGCACCTAATTGGCTATGCACTTTTAAACTTAGCGTGTAATCATCCGCATTACCCGAGGCTGATAAATCAACATTATTTACTTTTAGCTCGTTACTTTGAGCGTCAATCAACCATTGCTCAACTTTACCAGTAAGTTCAAACGGATAATTTTTTTGTTTTAAATTAGCCGTTGCCGTTAAATTTAATGGGTACTGACCAGTCGTGTGTAAATTTATATTTAAATCAGATAGATCACCACTTAACGCTAAATTCGCTTGGTGCAAGTCGCTATTTAGCGCTACTTTAGCGTTTAATGGTAAATTACCTGCAAGCTCACTAGTTAACTCTGTATTTAGTTGCCATTGTTGGTACTGCGCGCTAAGCGTTTGTAAGTTAACTTTTTCATCTTCTACATTTAATACAAGCGCTATATTTTCGATTGTGTGAGTTTGCTCACCTTGCTCAATATCCACCTTTTTAACGTCAAACTGCTCTACCCGTAAATTAAGGGGCGATGTAAATTCTATATCTGGTAACGCAGGTAGCGTTGTTAGCGCCTGGCCTGGATTAGCCGTTGCTTGATTAGATGAGGAGGGTTGCTCTTTAAGCTTTACCAATACATCACTAATAGTTAGGCTTTTTAATGCTAAGGTTGCATCTTCAGCTTTCGCTGCAAGGGTAAAGTTATTTACGGTTACATCAGCACTGGAATGATTTAATACAAATTTGTTTATTGCTACATTTTTAACGGCAATATTAAAGGGAAACGTAATTTTAGTTATTGGCTCTGAGGTGCTCTGTTGTGTGGCTTCGGGTGCATTGCCAAGGGCAAGTTTGATTGACCGCGCACTTACATTTTCAATACATAGGCCATCGCACTGCCACCAAAATAAATCTATTTTAAGCTGCTGCGCTTTAAAATCTGTACTTTGGTTTTTAAAGCTCACATTAAACGGGTTGTTATATAAAAAACGCCCTTTTTTAATCTCGATATGTAAGCCGTCCACCATTTTATTGGCACTATAAGCAATAAATTGATTACCGGGCGCAGTAAATAACAAACAAAATATAATAACGGCAAGCGTGATTAAAACGCCGATGATTGCGGCGGATATTTTTTTAAATACTGACATTAAATTTCTGGCCCTATGGTAATGCTTAAACGTGTGCTTTTACTTTCTTTAGTAAGCCCCCATGCATGGTCTACTTTTACGGGGCCAATGGGTGTTAAATAACGAAAGCCAAAGCCTGCGCCCACTTCAAAGTCGTCCGAAAAGTCATTTGTAGCGGTACCGCCATCAACAAATAAAGCGGCGCGCCAATTTTGTGCAAATTGGTAATTGTATTCAATAGTACTGGTTAGTAAGTATTTACCACCGATTAAATCACCGTCTTCATCTTCAGGAGAAATAGACTGATAAGCAAAACCACGCACACTTTGGTCACCACCGGCATAAAAGCGCAGCGAGTAAGGTACGTTTTCAATATTATCGACCAGCATGGCGCCCACGTTTGCTTTTAAAAAAACTAAGTGTTTATCTAAATAGGTTCGCAGCCACGCATGCTGCAGCTGCACCCGCACTAAGTTTGTGGTTGAAAGTACATCATCTAAACCAAACTCAGCCGAAATTAGCCACTGCTCACCCCAATAAGGCGTTGTGCCTCCTTTTGACTTTTTACGGGCATAGCTAATACCGGGCATAAGCATTTCGGTGCTTTCTTCTGGTTCATCACCAATGCGGTATGTTTCTTGGTCTCGACGTAAAAAGGCCGTGCGTACCCATTTATCTTCAGTTAACCATTGGCGCTGCAGTTGGCCGGTCAGTATTTCACTGTATATATCATCGGCAAGTTCATCTTCTAACTTGTAACCCACTGATAAACGCCATAAATCGTCGTTAGGGTCATCTACCGGAATGGTGTACGCCATAGAAATATCTTGCTGTTTCTCAGCTACATTTAAATTGCTTTCCAGATAATGCCCGTCTTCTGTGATCCAGGGTTTACTCCATTTAAAACGCACTTTCGGGCCCAGCTCGGTATTAAAGCCACCGCCTACTTCGTAGCTATTAGCAGGTTTGTGTAGCACATCAATATTAATAGGCACTTGGCCATTTGCTCTTGCTGGTATATCGGCATAAATACGCACGCTTGCAAAATACGGTGTGCTTGAGAGCTCAAGGTTATAATCGGCAATTTGTGTGGCTTTATAAGCTTGCCCTTGGGTAAAAGGTGCAAGTGAACGAATGTATTTTTCTGCGGGGGTTTCGCTGGCAATGATTATATTGCCATACGTGTAGCGCACGCCGGTATCTATATTAAATGTAATAACGGCACTGTTTTTTTGCACCGATACCGCAAGCTTTCGGGCTGGCCATTTAGCATCAAAATAGCCTAGCTCTAATAGCATTGACTCTATTTTTTTATGAGCTGAGTCATACCTGCCATGATTAAGAACATCGCCCTGGGTTAAATTTAAATTTTTAATAACGTTTTGTAATTGCGAGTCGTTTTTACCCTCACCATTAAGCGTTATATTAATAGCTTCTATGCGCGTTGCAGGGCCGCGCTCTACTTTAACGATAAGTTCTTTATCGTCTTTATCAAACTCAATGTCTACCGTTGGGTTGTAATACCCCAGCGCTTTAATACTGCTTTGCACTTGCTTTTTGGCATAGCGGCGCAAGGTTCTGGTGGGTTTTTCGCCAACCAGTTGTTTTAAATAGAGCTCAACGTTACTTTCTAACTCGCCACTAATCCCTTTAATTTCGTAATCTTCAATTACCCTTTGCTCAGCGCTGGCTTGAGTGCTTATAAAAAAAGCTAAAAAAAACACAAAACGTAATAACTGTTTGAACAAGTAAATATCCTTACTTTTTATTCTTTAAAATTTAACCACCAATGAGTTGCATACTACCATAGCCATAATGAGCAACACATTAACTTAATGGTAATCTTGCACCAAATTTCACTCCCCTTTAAAGCCTATAAAGTTAAAATTAATACGCTTTAAAGCAATATTTTGGTTACAATAGTGACTACGAATACAAAATTAATTTTAAATGAGTTTTTAATGCAATTCCCTGATGATGATAACGGCCAACTTTTAGCCGAAATAGCCGCTGCTGGCGTTGATTTAAGCAAAATGCACCAAATCGATTTTTTCATTTTATTTGAACAACAAGCTGATGCTGAAAAATTTGCCAAAGAAATAATCTCTGATGCATTAGTACAAAGCGCAAACGTTGAAAAGTGTAAAGACACAGGCGTGTGGGAAGTGATTACTCATGTACAAATGGTGCCAGAGCACACATTGCTTGGCCAAGCAGAGCAATACCTTGAAAGTATTGCTAATAGTTATAATGGCTATGGCGATGGCTGGGGTTTAATGGACGAAGACGCCGCTTAACAAAAATCAGTTAAGCTTAACCGCTTAACTGATTAGCTTTTCTAAAGTTGCCAGAGTAATCAAATAATTTATCAGATACCTTCCAGCCATACTTTTTACTTTTACGCGCGATAACAAAATCGGGATGCACTAAATCAAACTGTGCCTTAATAACCTGCTCAGCACTTTTAAATTCGACAGGCGCTTGCCCCTGCCCTAGGCGTTTACCAAACTGTTTATTAAAAATATACTGCCCGCCTTTACTGGCAAGGTTATATACCTCATCGCAACTTGCACCATCTTCATCAAAGTAGGTTATTTTAATTAAATCATCTTTAAGTTTTACCACTGATAACCCACTACAGCGCAGTACTAACGCATCTTTTAAATTAAGGGCGTTACGTAGCTTGTCGTCGGGGTCGGCCATTACTGCGCCGCAATCATGGCATTTACGAGCTGCTATATCGTTTTGAGCGCCGCATTGTTCGCACTCTTTAAACCTAAACCGATAATCGCATTGCTCTTTATGGCCTTCGTCATCTTCTAATAAACCTTGGCAGCGCCTGCCAAAATGCTCAACTACTCTGCCATCAGCATCGGTTTTTCCCCAAAAAATATTTGCAAACCCACACCCAGGGCAAAGCACTTGAACGGGCTCATTATCGCTATCACCTTTTTTATCGCCCACCTCAGGGTGAAATAAATCAAAGCCGTTGCCTGCGTAATCTATAACTAAGCAGTCTGTTTTTCCTTCATTTAGCCTAAGCCCACGGCCAACAATTTGCTGGTATAAGCTAACCGATTCGGTGGGGCGTAAAATAGCGATAAAATCGACATGCGGAGCATCAAATCCGGTAGTTAAAACAGAAATATTAACGAGGTATTTTATGTTTTTTTGTTTAAATTGATTTATTAATTTATCGCGTTCTGCATTTGGGGTATCGCCAGTTATAAGGGCACTTTGCTCTGCGGGTAAATAAGTTAAAATTTCTTGCGCGTGCATCACCGTTGCCGCAAATATCATCACGCCTTGGCGGGTTTCACTGTATTGTATTACCTGCTTCAGTATAGCTTGCGTTGCGCGCTCACTATTTTTTAAAAGCGCATTCATGTCATCAGTCGTATATTGACCAAACGCATTAGTAGCCAAGGACGAAAAATCATAATGACTAATTGCCGCGTCCACTTCATTTGGCGGCGTTAAGTAATTATGTTTGATCATATACCTGAGCGGTAATTCAAATATACAGTTTTTAAATGGACTTTCTTTATTACCTTTTACAAAACCATGGTAATGATGATGGTATATCCACCCCATTCCTAATCTATAAGGTGTGGCTGTTAAACCCAATACTTTTAACTGAGGATTATATTCTTTGAGCGCATTTATAACCTTTCCATATTGGCTTTTTTTATCACCATTTACTCTGTGGCACTCATCAATAATAAGCAAAGAATAATGCTCATTTAATTTATTTAAATTACGCGATAAAGACTGAACACTGGCAAAGGTAACTTGGTGGCTGAGTGATTTTTCTTTTAACCCTGCTGAAAATATACTCGCTTCTAAACCAAAACTTTTATATTTTTGTGCGTTTTGTTCTACCAACTCTTTAACATGTGCAAGCACCAAAATTTTTTGCTTAGCAATTCGCGCAAGCTCTGCAATAACAAGGCTTTTACCCGCACCGGTAGGCAGTACAATCACGGCAGGATCATTTGTTTTTCGAAAATGTAAAACAGTGCGCTCTACGGCCTCTTGCTGATACGGCCTTAATTTATAGCTCATGAAAATAGTAAATAGAATAACCAGAAATGCAGTTTAACAAATACTAAGCGACTGCGGGGAGTTTAAGGTAAGTTTTGGCCAATTAAATCTCGCGTACAAAGCGTAAGCCTAAGTTTAGTTATTAAATTATACGCCATTAAAAAGAGAAGCCGTAGCTTCTCTGTTACTTTATTAAGCTAGGTGCTTTTGTAAATCAACACCTTCAAACGCTTTAGGGCGACGACCACGACCGGTCCATTCAATCACTTCGCCATCTACTTCAATACGATACTTAGCTTTTACTTTAGTACGTTTATCTGCTGTACCGTCTTGTAAATCTTCTAACGTAAGTCCTTTTTCTTTTAAAAGATCCAACACTTCCTGTTTAGCTTGTAGCTGCTCAGTATATTTTGCAATCGCATCAGTGATTAATTGTTGTGCTTTTTCTAGCTCAGTTAATGATGCTGTTTTAATAAAAGATCGAACTTCTTTCATTTATATCTCTCTTGCTTGTTGGAGTTAACTTTTTAGTTTCAAAGCAAGTATAAACCCAACAATATATTTTTACCATGAGCAATTTTACTCCATAGCAAAAGGTATAAAAGCAAATACTTTAGCATGAGAAATCAGCATAGAATAAGTATAGTAATGGACTTTAATATCAAATAAAAAATATTTAACCTCTATTAATTTTTTAATAGAGGTTAATAAACTTATAAAGTTAAAGTCTATTTATCAATTTTTACACTACCACGGGTCATCTCTCTCATTGCCTCTTGGCTTAATTTTTCTTGGTAAGCAATTTGTTCAGGTGTTCTACACACTCTTGTTGCAATGTTGCTACCTGTGGTTTTTTCGAGTTTACATATTTTGCCATCGCTTTCACTGGCTTTAAGTGCTGCTGCACTAGTGCAACCTGAAGCTAAAATTACTAATAATACGGTACAAAGATGTTTCATTGTTTATCCTTAATTTAAGTGTGTTGAGGGAGTATGTCATAAGCAATTGTTACTCGTTCCATTTCACTATTTAGGGTATTAGTCCCATGCCAAAAATAGGATGGAAATTGAATAAGTTTGCCTTCCTCTGGTTTTAATGTTGTCTCAGGTAAAAGCTTAGTGTGCATATTAAATCCTGGCTCACCTAGCTTTAACCACCCTTCTTGGTTGGTTGATTCAGATATCAGCGTGGGTATAGATACATAAAATGGTGAACTCATCCAACCTTGGCTGTGATAATGATTTTTATGAAAACCTTTACCTTTCAGAATTACCGACCATGAATCAGTTACTTTAAAATCACCAACATTTCTTTTTAAAAAAGGGTGTTGATTATCTTTTGGAAGCCTTGATAAAAAGCATGACGTTAACTCGTATAGCTCCTGCTTTAGTATTTTTAGTATCGGCAGTTGATAATCAAATAACTTTTCTGCGGTTTGAGAACCATTCACTAAAGATTGCTCTAAAGGATGGTTTTGATAATAATGATACTGTTTTAACGTACCTTTAAGCTCAGTTAAAAAATCATCTATAGAAGCAAAGCCAGAAGGTGTTGCTATTTTCTCCTGCATAACAAATAAATCATAATTGCAGTAATATGAGTACAGCTCGCTTTTTAGTAATCTCAATGCTGTATTTTTAATACACAAGTACTCTTGGTTATATTCGTCTTGATTTAATAACTTATTTATAATGTTCAATGCGTGTTCTGGTTTATCTATCGCAATATAGCTTTTGGCTAATTCTATGTACGCGTGATTATTCTTAAACCTATTACTGGCAGCTAAATGGGTCTCTAAAGATTCATCAAATAAGCTGTTTTCACGTTCGTAATCACCCACTATAGAAAACGCTTTTTGTGGGCAATTGCTTTGAGAGAGTATTTGCTTTGCTATTTTGTAAGCCTCAGTTTGCTTACCCGATGTATAAAGCTTTTGTGCAAGCTCAGCTTCCAGTGCAGTATTTTTTCCAGTTATTTTTAAAGCATGGTTATATGAGGATAAAAAACCAGAGTCTGCAGTTTCCCATAGCATTTGGTTTAGCCAATGATGACTGTCTAAATCTAGCGGGTTGATAGTTGTTAGTTCTGTATATATTGCTTTGGCTTTTTTAAACTTACCGGCTAAGTGATAGCAGCTGGCCATATTTTTTTTAGCTTCAACTAAACCAGGGCTTAATTTTAAGCTTTGCTCAAAAGTTATAATTGCTTTATCCCAAAAGCATAAAGCTTTTAAAGCCAACCCTTTACTATTGAGAATACTAGCATCAGCACCAAAATTGCGAATATAATCATCTGTGAGCCTATCGACCTCAGTAAACTTCTCAAGCTTTAAGTCTGTTTTTATTTTTGCACTGAGAATAACTGCATTTTGAGGGGATAGTGTAAATGCTTTATCAATGTATTCTTTTGCTTTAGTAAATTCATTCTTTTTAAAGTACAAAACAGAGATATTATAAAGTGTTTCTATATCGTCACTATATATAGCCAATACATTTAAATATTGTTTTATTGACTTATCAGGTTCACCCAACAAGTTATATAATTTTGCTTTATTTACATTTAAATGAAAATGACGTGGACTTAGTTTAATACCTTTTTCAATCTCGGCTAAACATAATATATAATCTTTTTTCTTTTGGTATGCTATAGATTTTAAGTGATGAAGGTGCGCTACAATACTCGATTCATTACTTTTAATCGAATTAGCAATTTTTAATGCCTTAAGGAAATTATTATTATTAATTTCCTTAAGGATTAAGTTGCTTACATCTTGAAATGACATGCCTTGGCTTTGCATATGTTCTCTTAAATAATAAAAAGGCCGATAATATACCGGCCTTAGCATTAAAGCTTATGCTTAGAATGAAATAGTTGTACCTACAAAGAAGTTACGACCGATGTACTTATACAACGTAGTATCTGTATTGGCATCATCATAATCGCTGTAATATGGAGGCTCTTCATCTGTTAGGTTATCTATACCACCACGTAACGAAACATGCTCGTTAAGTTGGTAAGTACCACTTAGTGTATGTGATACAAACGAGTCAGCTTCTGGTGAATAGTAATCCGCAGGGTCTCCATCAAATAATGCAACTGATTCTGTAACAAGCGAATCTACATACATCACTTTGTATGAAACAGTCCAATCATCACCGGCTGCACGTAAGCTTACATTATGTTTCCACTCAGGAATTGAGCCAGAACCACTTGATGCAACACCTACGTAATCTTGAATAGGCTCACCAGCAAACTCTTGTACTTCCCATTTAGAGATGTAAGAAGCTTCCCAATCAGCTCTCCACGCTAAGCCAGCAGCGTCAAAGCTATATTGAGCGTTGAAATCTACGCCCGATAGGTTCCAAGTAGAAAGGTTTTGATCAAGTGATGGAGTACCATCAAAGTTACCCGTTGCATCACGTACAACACCTTCACAAAGTGCAAAAGAACCACCTTGTCCACCTTCTTCACCCGCGCTATAACATTTATCTAGCTTAGTCGTAATACCAACAGAGCTTATTACGTTATCTACTTCAATATCGTAGTAATCAACAGTAAAGCTTAGCCCTTCAATTGGCTCAACAACAAGACCAACTGTAAATGTATCAGCAGTTTCAGGACCTAGGTCTGGGTTACCGCCAACAACCGCACGAAGTTGACCACTGTTTTGTGCAAACGTACCATCTGAAGGAATTAGGCCGGCTGCTGCATCAGAAGCACAGGCTGTTTGGTATCTAGAATCAAAGCCAGCACCACCAAAACCAGTACAAGGGTCTGTATAATTGGTGAAGCTATCTGACTGACCACCGTAAAGCTCACTTACACTTGGTGCGCGAAATGCTGTTGATAATACAGAGCGAAGCATAACTTCGTCTGTCATACGCCAAGTTAGACCTAACTTATAAGTAGTATCTGATCCAAATGTATCGTAGTCAAAGTAGCGAAGCGCAGCTTCTAAATCTAAAGACTGAACCAGTGGTAAATCATTCAATAGTGGAACAACAAGCTCTACATATGCTTCGTCAACTTTATAGCCACCAGAAGTTGGCTGTACAGCATTACCTGAACCGATACCTGATGAAGAGAATGCATCTGGTTGATTAAATGCTGATTCTTCACGGTGCTCTAGACCAAATGCAAAGCCAACAACACCAGAAGGCATTTCAAATAAATCACCCGAAATTGAAGCGCCTAAGTGGTGCATTTCTGTACCTGAAGTACCCTGATCGGTGTAACGCAAGTAATCGGCATCTGACTGTGAAAGCGCGCCTTCACCGAAGTAGTTAATACATGGAGCAGATGCATCGTTGCCTGTAACCGTGTAGTCACTAGGCGAACCTGTAACCGAGACACCTTCACAGTTTTCATTTACTGACGCTATCATTTTGTCTACGTTGATGTAGTTTTTAGAACGGTCAATAGCGCTATTTCGACCATATGTATAGAACACATTCCAAGCGTATTGATCAGCGATAAAGCCCTCTAAACCAGTTGTAAATTGTGCTGTATTTACTTCTTGCTCGAATACACGGCCACCCATTTCTGACATACGACGCAGCGGTAACATGTCTACATTGTCGCCAGGAGTTGCAAAATCATACAAGCCTGAGAATGGGTAAACTTCTGGGTTTTGACTTAATACCCAACTACGACCATCAACACTGTATGTGTAGTTGATAGGTGCTGGTGCCATTTGTTGCGTTGAGGTACGGTTTGTATAGTACGCTTCTGCAAAAAAGTTTAAGTTATCTGCTAATTCATAATTACCTAACACGCTCACATTATAACGAGTTGCAGGCGTAGATAAGTATGAAGCAGAAGAGTAGTTATAGGTATCGTTGCCTTCGCCACTACCCACATATGTGTGATAGCCAGTATCAGTTGATGAACCGTTACCGCCAGGCTCAAACTGAACTCTTCTACCATCATCTAAGATTGCATTCATACCTAAAGAGTTACCAGAACCGGCACAAAAACGCTCACCGCCACTTTCAGCGTATGGACATGCTGAATAATCTCGGTCGCTAGCACGTACAGTACCACGGTCGTAAAAACCAACGTTTACAACAACATTACCTTTATCACTGCTCACACCAAAGGTGCTACTTAAGCTAGCTTCTTCACCGTCACCTTCACCTGTCTCTGCATAGCTGGCATCTAGCTCAAAGCCTTCAAAGTCATCGCGCATGATAATATTAACCACACCAGCAAGAGCATCAGAGCCGTAAACAGCTGATGCTCCGTCTTTTAAAACTTCTATGCGTTTTACAGCGCTAAAAGGAATGGCATTAAGATCCACGGTAGAAGATGCACCAGTACCTGAGGCAATCATACGGCGTCCATTAACAAGTACCAATGTACGTGATGAACCCATACCTCTTAAGTTAACAGTTGCATTACCATTACCGCCATTATTTACAGCAGCAGTTAATCCGCCCGACTGAGCGGTAAGGTTTTGTAACGCATCGGAAATATTTGAAATACCCTGAACTTTCATATCTTCAGTAGTAATAATGCTCACTGGTGAAGCGCTTTCAAGATCTGCACGTTTAATTCGTGAACCGGTAACCTCTATACGCTCTACCTTTTCAACTCCCTCTTCAGCAGCAATTGAATTTGCTGAAAATACAGCTGTAGATGCCGTACCAAAAGCAATCGCTAAGCGCACCGCTTTTGAAACTTGGTTATTTAACATTGGATTCTCCCTGAAATAATTTTATTTATATATTTATTATTTTAGCCATTAAATAAATAGCTTAAGAAGTGAAAGTACCGCTTCTTTTGTGAATGTTAGTATCAATATATAAACATAGTCAACATATTAAAAACCAATAATTCACATCAATTTAAATATAATTAATATTAGTTTATTTCGATAAAGGGGACAAAAAATAAAGTATGAATATACCAATAACCGGAACAATGCATTTTTGAAAATAAAACGTAAAATACTTCTACTTATTTACATTTTTAAAGGTGTTAACAAGGTAATTTAAAATTTATAAATGACAAGGTGACCAAGAACAATGTTTAACAAGTCGCCAAAAAGCAAAGGAATCGGGAGCTGCAGCTCGTATGGCCTTTGGAATACCATCAAAGCTGCTAGATTATTAATGTGCAGAACAGAACAAATTTTAGTAATGGGGCTAGCTATTTGCGTCCTTTGTAAAGCGTTCCGATATATTCATTATTAGAGTCAACTAGAGCCTCTTTAAATGTTTTATCGCCTAACAATAACAACTGGCTAATATCCTGAGAGTTTAACGCCGCTTGCTTTAAGTCACTTAACCTAAAGATCAGCCCTTCGAGCTCTTGAGTAAATAATTGATAAGCGCGTTCTAAATCAATTTTTCTATTATTCAAAATAAACTGAAAAAAGTCGGGATACTGTGTTCCATTAACTGCGTGAGGGTGTACTTGTCTTTCAAGCTGGATAAGGTTATTTATTGTTTTTATCAAGCTATTAACCTGAGCATTATCATCTTTTTTCAGCTCATCAATTAGCTGCTTTAAAGGAGTTAACAAGTCACTACGTACACGTACAGCAGACTCCAATATAAGCACATTTGGTTTAACTATATCTGAATCTATTTCGTGGCAAACAATTTGATATAACCCACCCGGTTTTAATACTCTAAATAATTCAGAAATGCTCTTCGAAAGCTCACTGTATTCAATTGCAAATTGAGCCACTATCGCATCAAATTCATTATTTTCAAAAGGTAAGGACTCTGCACTTACATCTGATAAAATACTAGAGTCGGGCACGCCTGTAACGCTCTTTGCCACTGTTGCTTTATCAATACCAATAAAGCTCAGCTGATCTTTACTACTATCGTGTATAAGCTGTATCAGTGCACCATTGCCTGTTCCTATGTCTAGTATTTTACACTGTGGACTAAGCTCAGTAGCAAAACTTGTCCAGCTCTGCTTGAGCTTGCCTGTATAGTTTTTCTTAATATCCTGCCCAAATGAAGTTAAATACCCTTGAGACCAATACTCACTCCAATAATTTTCCATAAAAAATCCCCATAAAAAAAGGGCTGAATAAATTCAGCCCTATATATCAACCTGTTTCTAATTAATATTAGAAGCTAATTGAGTAGTTTACACGGTAATCACGACCAAAGTTGTTGTAAAGGTCTTGGTTATCCCATGTACCAGCTGAAGAAAGAACTGGGTCTTCGTCAGTTAAGTTACTTACAGTAAATGTTACAGCGCCGTAAGGACCTGCATTGTAGCTGTAAGTTAAGTTATGGATTAACCAGCTGTCTAAATCACCTGATTGCTCGTAGAAACCATCGCCATCTTCATCAACTTCAGTTTCAGACGTGCTTGCTGTGTAAGTAGAGTTCCAAGATACTGTATGATCATCAAGTGACCAAGAAATTGTTGCTACTGACTTAAGATCAGGTTGGCCAGACCAACCAGCAGTGTCTTGTACAACACCACCCACTTCAGAATCGTATGAAAGTGTTACACTGTTAACATTGTTAAAGCGGAAGTCACCAAAATCAGTCTCTACGTTTGCATTAATAGTGAAATCAAAACCTTCGATTTCAAAACCAGCACCGTTAAAGTAAGAAGTACCTGCTTCGATTAGCGTACCTGAAGCAGAGCGCTTAAGGTAGAAAGTTTCATCAGACGTATCTGTATCAACACCTACTGCAGTGATTAGGCCAGCAGCCTCATCAGATAATAAGCCCTGTAGAGATTTAGACTGAATAACGTTATCAATAGAAAGTTGGAAGTAATCTAACTTAAAGCTTAAGTTATCGTTTACATCCCATGCCACACCTAAGTTGATGTAATCTGAAGTCTCAGCTTCAAGTTCTGAGTTCTGAGTATAGTATGTGTTGTACTGACGTGATGTAGTAGAACCGTTATTATAATCGATTGCAGATTCAGCAGAGAATGTACGTGCTGCATTAAGTAAATCTAGACCTGGCGCGCGGAACGACTCAGAGTATGAACCACGAATCACTACGTTATCAGCAACCTGCCAGCGAGCAGATACTGCTGGAGCAACGTTGTCACCAAAGTCAGAGTAATCATCGTAACGAGCTTTTAAGTTCACTTCTACTGCATCAGAAACTGGTAGTACTGATTCGAAGAAAACAGCTGTCACATCACGGTCACCCATTGAAGAGTTACCAGCAGAGCCACCGATTAAGCCAGCTTCAGATTGACCATCGTAAATATCTTCGTAAGTTTGTTCAAAATATTCAACACCTACATAGTGAGCAACAGCACCACCTGGTAGTTCAAATAAGTCAAAACCTAAACCAGCAAAGTATTGGTCAAAAGTAGAGCCTGAGTTTTGTAACGTAGTCGACTTCATGTTGGCAATGCCTTCATCAGAGCCTAAATCGATATCGTTAGCTTCGTTGTATGCTAAACCACTGTAAGAAAGGTAGTACTCACCTACAGATTTGTTATCTGCTTTATTGTGGTGGTAGTAAACTTCCCAAGAAGCGTTGTTCCAATCTAAGTCACCACGTAAACCAGCTGTTAAATCTTGGTTGTAATCATCTACGTTACCATCACGTGTACCAATACCTACCCAACGGAATAAACCATATGCACCGTCTTCACCGTATGGGTTATGCGGGTTATCAGCTGCCATGTTTTCCCATGCTGCAGCCGGTGGAGCGTAACGACCAAATGAAGAGTTTTGTACAAACATTGTTTGAGCAAAGAACTCTATGTCGTCTGTTAGCTCGTAGTTAGCACTAACATATAATGTGTTACGGTCAATTGATGCTGTGTTGTAAGATACATTAGCGAATGCATACATACAGTACTCAGAACCTGGGCCCCAATCTTCGTTTGCATCAACGCGGCGGAAAGTATCTTCACCGTATTCAGAGATTAAATCATCACATAAAAGTGAAGCTGACGCTGTAGAAAAATCAGGTGAAAGTACAGTAGCGCCAAAGTATGACCAACCTACAGTATCTGCAGTGTAAGCTTCAATGTCGCCATCACCGTCTAAATCACCAAGCTGAGCTTTAGTGTAGTCACGGTCAGCATCTGAAATACCTTTACGAGATTGGTGATCGAAAGAGAATGTAATGTTACCTTTATCGTTTGAAACACCACCAACTACAGAAAACTCTGTAGAAGTAGTACCTTCATCTTGGTCACGGTGACCCGCGCCAATGTTGAAAGTTAAACCTTCAAAGTTCTCTTTCATAATTACGTTAACAACACCTGCCATTGCATCAGAACCATAAATAGAAGATGCACCTTCAGTCATGATATCGATACGTTCAACAGCAGCCATTGGAATAGCATTAAGGTTAGCAGAAGCACCACCTAATGTTGGTGAACCTGGGAAACGGCGGCCATTTAAAAGTACTAAAGTACGACGTGAGCCAGCACCACGTAAATTGATAGTTGCTTGAGATTGTGCTGAGCTACCAGAACGCTCTGAGAACGAACCGAATGAGTTTAATGAACTAGAACGTAGTGCATCTGCAACTGTGTAGTCACCTTCTAGCTTGATATCAGCAGAAGTAATAGATACTACCGGAGAAGCACCCTCTAAATCTGTACGTTTGATACGTGAACCAGTTACTTGGATGCGTTCTACTTTCTCTGCAGACTCTTCTTCTGCAGCAAATGAACTTGACGAAAATGCAGCTGTTGATACTGCACCAAATGCAATCGCTAAGCGAACTGCCTTTGAAACTTTATTATTTAACATTTGATTCTCCCTGGGTCACCACTTGTTAGAAGCGACTATTATTTAATTATTTTTTGTTGTCACAGTTTGTTAACAGCGACTAAACCAAATACTAAACAAAAAATATCTAAAAGCCAACTACTGTTAACCAAATATTAATTAAAAAAGGGTTTTTTATTGTTTTTTAGCTTAGATGAGGAATAACTGTACAAAAATAAAGCTAAAGCGTAGATTATGTAATCAAAAATTGCATTAATAGGTACAAGTTAGAATAGTTCGAACTGTTTTAGCTCGAAACTGTTTACGTTAACGTTAACAAATTGCGTAACCATTTCTAATAAAGGTACAATTTGTTTGTCTATATACAATGGGTAGTCGTAGCTATGCAGCCCTTGATACAGCTCAACACCGTGGGTTGTGTAAACAAATGTAACAAATTCACCTCTTTTTAGCGTAAATTCACTATTTTGTTTCTGAAACTTTTTTACTGCTTGCACATGTGGAGGGATATTTTTTTGATAGTCGGTTAAGTTTTGACCTAAACGTTTTTTAAAAACCAGCAAATGATCAAATTCGCCGCGTAAAAGTTTACTAATGTAATCGTGTACAAGGTCATTTATTTGCTCTGGTTGATCAAAAAGGAGGGTAAATAAATCAAATTGAAACTGTTGAGCCAGTCTAGTCCAGTCACTTCTTACGGTTTCTAAGCCTTTAAAAACCAATTTTGATTCATCCGGCTTTATTAACTGCCCCACATAGCGTTTTTTAGACCCCACGCTTTTACCTCTTATGGTGGGTAAAAAGAATGGGCTGTAAAGCGATTCAAACTCTATTTCTAAATGGCTAGTTAAATTATGTTTAGCGTGTATGTTTTGCTGCCACAATGTGTTTATGTGTTTAGCTAACTGTTTACCTATTTTATTACAGGCCTCAACACTTAAATCATCCGTTAGTTTTACAAAGGTCGAATCTGTATCTCCGTAAATAACACTATAACCTTGCTCTTCAATCCACTTTTTAGTTTGCAGCATTATCTCATGACCACGCAAAGTAATAGAGCTTGAGAGTCGAGGGTCATAAAAACGACAGCCTTGTGAGCCTAATACACCATATAAACTGTTCATTATTATTTTAATCGCTTGGGATAGCATTAAATCGTGATTATCTTTTGCCCGCTGGCGCTGTAGCGCTAGGCTTTTTATAAGCGCTGGTAAATGGTGCTGCTCTCTTGAAAACAATGCGTTATTAAAACCTTCAATACTGTTTTCAGGGTTTTCAATCCCTTCTATTAGTCCAAGCGGGTCTATATAAAAGGTTTGCATAATACTGGGGTACAGGCTTTTAAAATCAAGCACGATGACATTTTTATACAGCCCCGGTACCGACTCCATAACATAACCACCTGGGCTTTCAAACGTCAGCCCATGGTCGCCCATATTAGGTGCTACATAACCGCTGCGATGTAATAAAGGCAAATACATGTTTACAAAAGCCGCCACTGAGCCGCCGCGCTTTTCTAGCTCAAGGCCTGTTAATTGTGTGCGAATAACAGCAAAATCGAGAAGTTTTAGCTTATCGAAGATTTTATTAACGAGTATGCAGTCTTGCCGATTGTAGTTAGCGAGCGCGAGTTTATCTTCATTAAATTGACGAATAATTTCTTGTAAGCTGTTACTAGATTCAATTAATTTAGACTCGCCTAAAATTTCTTTAGCTACATTAGCAAGTGAAAAAGTTTCAAAACTATAAGTAGCATTTTTTAGAGTATCAATGCCATCAATTACACAGCGCCCGGGAATAGAAACCCGTGTAAAATGGCCTTTTCGAACATATAAAGGAAGGTTTCCTCTTCCTAGTAATAGTTTTACCCCAAGTGCCACAGAGCGCTCATAAATAACTGCAAAATCAAACTCAATAACATTCCACCCAATAATAATATCTGGGTCGCACTGCTTGATAAGTGTTACAAGTTGCTGTAATAGTGCAACCTCGTCTGCGCACCATATAATAGTATAACCAATCACTGGGTCGTGATGCTCAGGCTCTCCAATCATGATTACGCAATCTAAACCACAGCCTACCAAGCCAATAGAAAACAACACCCCACTTTCATTGCACTCTATATCAAGTGACAACTTAGAAAGCACAGGCGTATAGTCAGCGTTGGTTTTTAATTTAGCATCTAAAATTTCAGTGTAATGTGCATGATCCACTCGTTTACCCGTGATCCACGCCCCGCCTTTAATAAAGCGCTCCATTAAATAACGCTCAATGGGCCTTATATCATCTTCATAAAGTGTAATACCGCGACTTTTTAACGCTTTGCTCGCGCTATAAAAGTGTTTGAGTGAGTAAAAGTAACAGCCACACATATCTTGCTGCTGAAAATTTTTAAGTGAAAGAGGTTTAATTAAAAAGTTTAGTGATTCGGCAGATAAAATGGCTTTAGCTGCTTTTGTATCTGAGTTTTTTATAAAAAATAGTGCGGTTTCATTCTCAGAAATTGTCTTTATTGGTCCATTATCGGTAGCAAACCAAATTTCATATTGTAAACCCTGAGCGCTATCGTGCGCTTGTGCAGAAAGTACAAAACCAGATGTTAAATACACTATCAATAAACCTTACTTATATTTTGTTTTTCTACTTTAGGGCCATGAACGTTAAGGATTGAAAATTGTTCAACCTCAAGATATAAACAGGCCATAATAGGGAGTAATTTATAAACTTAAAAAATCGCCGCATTAATTTACTAAATTAATTTCATCCTTGCTTGTAGTTACACGGTTATAACTCTAAAATCCATACACTGTAATTATATACATATTTTAGGTTTATCTCCCCATGCTTTCTGACCAACTAAAAAAAACAATTAGGCAAGTACACCAGCATGTGGCTAGTAACCTTACTGATTACCGCCCACGCAGTAGCCAAAACTACCTTGTTGCCGAAATAGCAAAAACACTGGCTGGCGAATACCATAAAAAACAGCGAATATGTGTTATTGAGGCTGGCACAGGGACTGGTAAATCACTTGCTTATTGTTTGGGCGCGTTACCGCTTGCCCTTGCTCAAAAAAAGAAGCTGGTTATATCTACTGCTACCGTGGCCCTACAAGAGCAATTAATAGCAAAAGAGCTGCCTTTTTTTAAAAAACACTCAGGCCTCGGCTTTAAGTTTGACCTAGTAAAAGGTAGGCAACGCTATATATGTGCCCATAAATTACATAACGCTGTTAATGGCGATAGCCAAACCCAAATGGAGTTTATGCCCACACTTACCTCGCCGCTAAGTGATATGGAAACTAAATGCTTAAAAGGCCTTTACGATGCCTATGTAAATAAAAAATGGCAAGGCGACAGGGATAGCTGGGCCGACACCATACCCGATAGAGTGTGGAACTTAATCGCATGCGATAAACACGCTTGCCAACGCCAAATGAAAGCCCATCAAACCTGCCCGTTTCAGCTTGCTCGTAATCAGCTTATGCAAATGGATGTGCTTGTTATTAACCATTCACTGCTACTGGCAGATTTGGATTTAGGGGGCGGTAAAATTTTACCCGAACCTGATAACACCATTTATGTAATAGATGAAGCGCACCACCTTGCACATATTACCCGCGACTTTTCATCGGCAGCGGCCACTATTAAAGGCACCATTGATTGGCTAGATAAGCTCACCAAATTTAGTGGCAAAATGTCTAAGGTATTAGTGGGTCAAAAGGCCATTGGTCAAAATTTCAAATTGTGCGATAGCATTAACGATGCTAATAAAGACTTAAAAGTGGTGCGTGATCTTCTTGATAATGCCGACTTTGAATACTCAAAAGACGATACATATCGTTTTGAGCATGGCGAAATACCAAAATCATTGCACAACAAAGCTAAAGATATAAGTGACGCCACACTAGATGCACTGCGTTGTTTAAACAAAATGCACGATACCCTCACTCAAGATGTAAGTGATGGCGATATAAAACCTTACGTTGCCGACCCTGTCTTAGCCGAAAGCGGGCACTATATAAACCGCTTAGAGCAATTAAATAAGCTGTGGTATAGCTATGCAAATAAAGGCGAAGGTACACCTCACGCAAGGTGGATCAAACGTTTAGAATATAAAAACCATCACGATCACCTATTAAGTGATTGCCCTATCGAAGTTGGCTACTACTTAAAAGACAAACTATGGAATGAATGCGCAGGGGCGGTACTATGCTCGGCGACTTTAAGTGCTCTTGGTTCGTTTGACCACTTTGCCTATGAAAGCGGATTAGCAAAAGAAGAAGGCGTTAAGTTTATTAAAGTGCCCTCACCTTTTGATTACCCTAAACAAGCAACCTTGCGTATTCCGGTAAGTAAAATTGAGCCAACCGACAAAGCATTTAGTGACCATATAGCGCAAACCTTGCCAGAGTACTTAAACACAAAAAAAGCTAATTTGGTGTTGTTTGCATCGTACTGGCAAATGGACCATGTGGCTAAGTTTCTTAGAACAAAAGGTTTTAGCTTATTAGTGCAAGGCGAAATGTCGCGCGAGGCATTATTAAAAAAACACACCCAAAATATTGATAGCGGTAAAGGTAGTATTTTATTTGGTACGCAAAGCCTCTCAGAAGGGCTTGATTTACCTGGTAAATATTTAGAAAACTTAATAATTACAAAAATACCGTTTGCAGTACCTACATCACCAATAGAAGAAGCCCAAGCCGAATTTGTACAAAGTAAAGGCGGTAATCCATTTTTGTCTATTACGGTGCCCGATGCAGCAAAGAAATTGGTACAAAGCTGTGGTAGACTGCTGCGAAAAGAGAGCGATGAAGGCCGTATAACCATTCTCGATAGACGCTTAATTACCAAGCGCTACGGCAAAGCCATGCTCGACACCTTACCACCTTTTAAAAGACAAATAGATTATTAATGTTTGAACTTGCTTTAGAACCCACAACACTGGCAGTTTTATGTGCCGCAGCCCTTGCTGCTGGCTTTATTGATGCAATTGCCGGCGGCGGTGGCTTATTAACAGTCCCTGCACTACTCACCGCAGGCTTGCCACCGCATGTAACGCTTGGCACCAACAAGCTTGCGGCAAGCTTTGGCTCATTAACGGCCAGCTACACATATTATAAAAAAAATCTATTTAGTCCAAAATTTTGGGCAAACTCCATTTTTGCTACAGCCATAGGCGCTGTGATTGGTACGTTAATAGTCGATCACTTAAGTATTGAATTTTTAAATAAGCTTTTGCCTATCATTATTATTATGGTGGCTTGTTATAGCTTGTTTGGTAGTTTAAGCACCACACAGGGCGATGATTTACCAAAAGTAACACCAATACTTAAACTAAAGCAGTGGTTACAGGGCTTAGCGTTAGGTTTTTTTGATGGCGTAGCAGGCCCAGGCGCCGGTACTTTTTGGACCGCATCTAATAGTTTATTTTATAAAATGAGCTTACTGCTTAACTGTGGTTTAGCCCGCTCAATGAACTTTGTATCTAACTTTATATCGCTTATTACCTTTGTGGCACTTGGTCATGTAAACTTTTTATTAGGCCTTATCATGGGCTTTTTTATTATGTTAGGTGCTTGGATTGGTGCTCACTCAGCCATTCGCTTTGGCGGTAAGTTTATTCGCCCTGTTTTTAACACTATGGTTATACTCCTAGCATTAAAACTGATTTACGAGGCTTATTTGTAAATGCAAACCCACGCGTTAGATAAATTACGCCAACAAGTTGCTACGCTTAAACAACAAGCTGAGCAATTTGATAGCGCAAAGTTGTTTTCTAAAAACCGCTATATGCAGGCGCAGCCTAGTTTATTTGACCGCGGCGTATTTAGTACTAAAAGCATGAACTTAACTGACTACGTAACAGAAATTGAAGACGAAATTACCAGCTTACCACCCAGTGATCATCGCCATGCTTATGCTTATGCACTCGAGCGCATAGGTAATCAAGTACAAGCTGTATTTAGTGTTATTAAATCGACCCCCATCTGGGCAAAAGAAAACAAAAGCCAGTACAAACCTAGACCCAGAAATACGGTTTATAAGCAAGCCGTAAAAAAAATAATGCAATCGTCGCACGAGCTATACGACGAGCTTAAACAAAACCATGAGTTTGAACGACGCTTAGTGTTAATGATTGAAGAGCGTAAACTACAAATGGAAAAAGCCAGCCCAGCGCAAGCACAAAAACTTAATATGGAAATTTTAACCACGCATGCGCGTTTAGGCCGCTGCCGTAAAGCTATTTCGGCCACCGAAGATAAAATTCAACAAGTCGAAAAACAACAATTACGCTAATGCAGCTTTTTTACCACCCGCTTTACAGTGCTTTAACGCTTCCTGAGCGCCACCGTTTTCCTATTCAAAAATACCAAATGCTAAAAGCAGAAATAGAAGGCTTGGGCTTTGGGGCTACACAGTTTAATACACCAACCAAAGCAACGCCCGAGCAGCTTGCACTGTGCCATAGCCAAGATTACATAAATGATTTTTTAAACGCCACGCTCAGTAATAAAGCAATTAAAAAGATGGGTTTCCCGTATTCACGCGAATTAGTAGAGCGTACGCTACTTTCGGTTGGGGCAAGTATTCAAGGCAGCGAATACGCACTAAAATATGGTTTTTGCGCTAATTTAAGTGGTGGCTATCATCATGCATATAGCGATTACGGCAGTGGCTTTTGTATTTTTAACGACTTGGCTGTGGCTAGCGCGCATTTAATCAATACAAATCAAGCCGATACCGTATTAATATTTGATTGTGATGTACACCAAGGCGATGGCACGGCACAAATTACGCAACATAATAACGCTATAGTTACTTGCTCTATTCATTGCGAGCAAAATTTTCCGCGCCTAAAGCAACACTCTGATTACGACTTCGCCCTACCTGCCAACACATCAGATACCGAGTACTTAACAACGCTAAAACAAGCCCTCGAATTTTGCGTGCGTATTCATAACCCCGACATTATTTTATATAACGCAGGGGCTGATATTTACGAAAAAGACGAGCTAGGGTTATTTAACGTAACGCTTGAAGGGGTTTATGCGCGCGATCATTTTATTGTTAACTACTGCAAAGCCCATAACATCCCACTTATGTGCGCTTTAGGTGGCGGTTATCAGCGTAATTTAAATGCGTTAATTAATGTTCATAAACAACTATTTAAAGCTGCTATCGATTTATTTTAGTGCTTAGTATACACTCAAATAAACGGACTCTATAAAAGGCGCTAGCACGATGCGACTGCACGACGACATACATAACTTTTACGAAAAAATTGTGGTTGAAGAAATCATTAAACGTAAACTAGATAAAGTTTACAGTGAAGATGTAATGGCCGATTTTTGTTGCACGGTACTTAATCAATTGCCGCCACGTTATATTAGATACGATGTAGATATGGCCTTTTATTTACCACAAAGTGAACGTATTCACATGGAAGAGCGCGTACAAACCGCTATTGATGTTGCTATTAGCCAAATTTCAAAAAAGAAAGATTTATATGACCAGCCCACTTGATAACGCCCCTACACATGTAAAACTGGCAGTGGATTTAATTATGCTTTTGGAGCAGCACGAAGTTGCTCCAGAGGATGTATTAAAAGCGCTCGAAATTGTAAAAAGTGACTTTGAACAAAAACAAGCCACCGCTTAGTATTATTCTTTTGTTTGCACTTCGTATTTAGTCACAGTGCCCTCGTGTTTGTTACAATCAATTTTAATCTCGCCAAACGTGCGTCTTGGGGTTGTTGAGCGACGGCACGTCATTTTTTGAGCTTTACTACCATATTGGCTTATGTACAACGCAACGGTTTCGTCTATTTTAAGCTGTTGCGCCGAAGTGGCTGCGTTATAAAAGGTATTGTATTGCGCCTGCCAACTTTCAACTCCAGCCTCTTTTGCAACGCCTAGCCACCCCATACCCATGTTAGTGGATTGTGTTAAGTACTGCCCTTTTAAAAACATAAACGACAATGTGTATTGCGCGCTTTTATAGCCAAGTGCTGCAGGGTCTTTTAGGTACATAAAAGCTTGTTTATAATCACCTTTTTTATACGCTTTTATGCCATTGTACTCATGTTTTTTCATGGTTATGTCATCGTATAAATTAATAGGCGTAGACCCACAACCACTTAATAAACCCACTCCCATTATTGCTGTGATCAGTAAATATTGGCTCATGACTATTCCTTTTTTATTATTTTTATATGCGAGTACCGAATCTGGCTTACAGTTAATGCAAAGCCTGTTACTCTGTAAATTAATTTGTATAATTAAAATACTATCATGAGCTTAGCAAGTTTACTTCGGTTATTTTTTCTGGCTGCAATTTGGGGTGCGTCATTTTTATTTATGCGAATGGCAGCAAACAGCTTAGGCCCAGCGGTGTTAATAGAGTTTAGAGTTGGCTTTGCCGCACTCACCCTCTTTATTGTGGCGCTGTATTTAAAACGCTGCTTGGCGTTTACTAAGCACACAAAGCACTTTTTTATAATTGGCGCACTTAACTCCGCCCTCCCCTTTTTACTGTTTGCTTATGCCGCGCAAACAATTAGCGCCTCTACCTTATCTATTTTAAATTCTACAACGCCCATATGGGGCGCGGTGGTGGGCATTATTTGGAGCAGAACCAAACCAACTAAAAGCATGGTGTTAGGTTTGCTGTTGGGTTTAATAGGCGTGGCAATTTTAGTTGGGCAAAATCATTTTGTATTAAATAGTCAGTCACTTATTGCGATTGCAGCAGCGCTAAGCGCCTCCCTGTGTTATGCCATTGCATCCCATTATACAAAAAATGCCCCTAAGCTTGCCCCGTTCGATAACGCACACGGCTCTATGTGGGCAGCCAGTTTCATAGTACTGCCCCTTATACTTTTTATGCCAATGCGCGAAGTACCTAGTACCAACGTTATGCTTGGCGTATTAGCACTTGGCGTGGTGTGTACCGCACTTGCTTATATTTTATTTTTTAAACTTATTGACGATATAGGCCCAACCTCAGCTTTAACGGTCACGTTCTTAATTCCGCTATTTGGCATTTTTTGGGGGCATTTAATTTTAGATGAGCAAATAGGACCAAATACGTTACTCGGCGCATTATTTGTTATTGTGGGTACTATGCTGGTTACTGGTTTTTTACCACGAAAAAAGCACTTAGCTAAAACAAGCAAAGTGCCTTAAATTTTATATAGCATTATAGTTTAAATAAATTGTGGGTCTTTTGGCGCGTCGTGGCGGCGCGTTATATAAAGCACACAGTCGGTTTGGCTATTATTGCTATAGGCTCTTACGTGCTCAATAGGCACTGAAAAAGTATCACCTTGGTTAAGCGTTAATACTTCATCACCTAAGTCTATTGTTACGCTTCCTTGATGAACAAATATAACCTCTTCTTCAAAACGAGTATGAGGCGCAACCAGTGCATCAGGTTGTAACTTTAACGCAGAAATATTAAAGCCATGTGGCCAATTTAGCTGTGTTTGAATACATGTTTTGGCGTTTAAATTACCGACTAATGGCGCTTCATATACGCCATCAAACTGGCTAAGGTACGAGCGTTTATTCCAGTTAAAGTTGCTGGCTTTAACCACTGTTTGTGACAGCTCTTCATCGGTTATTACTCTGTGCTGCGCTATTTGCTCTTGGCTGGTGACTGCCATTGGCTTTACACCATCGGGAATGGTTTCATTTAACGTGGTATCTACTAAGCTGCCATTTTCTAGCAAAATTAGTCCGTATTCTTTTGCCATGTCAAATACTTGCGGAGCCCAAAGTACTCTACCAGGGTTATCACTTCCAAGTACCGCATATAAATAGCCTACGCCGTCGCCAACATTTTCAAACCCTCTAAATATATCCATCGGGATCGAAATAATATCGCCTTCATTTAAAATTACCTTGGCATCTTTACCGTCAACACCAGTGTAAAAAGCCCACGTACCACTGTGTACTACAAAAATTTCTTCAGTTAAATGGCTATGCTGCGAATTTAAACACCCTGCAGGTTGGCGCGCACCACCAATATTAAACCCATGAGGAATAGAAATATGCACATGTTGATTTGGGTTTTCGGCAACGCCTGGGCCAATAATTGTAAAGTTTTCTTTTTGATCGCTCCCCGGCGAGCGTGTATCAATAAAGGCATTTTTACACGCAATTAAATCATCGTATCGTACTAACCTATCTGCAAATACACTCATTACTCTCTCCTAAATTGGTTACTGTGCGGTCCAACCGCCATCAATTTTAATACTTGTACCGGTGATCATTGCCGAAAGGCCGCTTAGTAAAAACACACAAGCATTGGCAATATCATCGGTTTGGGCAATTTTTTTCAGTGGGATCATGTCGTAAACAAACTGCTTAAACGTCGCATCTTCTAGCATGGGTTTGGTCATTGGGGTTTCTACAAAGGTGGGGGCTACGGTGTTCACGCGCACATTTTTATCGGCAAGTTCAACCGCCATTGCTTTGCTCAACCCCTCTACCGCATGTTTGCTCATGCAATACAAAGTACGTTTAGGTGAACCTACAAACCCCATTTGCGACGACATATTAACCACCGCCCCAGCGCCAGAATTTATTAGCGCTGGCAGTGCCGCTTGGCTAATTTTGTAAACGCTGCGTATATTCATCGCAATTACGTCATCAATATTTTCATCTGTTTGCTCAAGCATTGGCGCAACCCGATTTATACCGGCGTTATTTAACAGCCCATCGAGTGTTTTTAGCGCCTTTAAACGCTCAAAAAAAGCATCGCTATTTATATCTAGCGGCCAAATTTCTATTTGCTCAGGCGCGTATTGCTGCAGTGTTTGTAAATCACTGAGGGTACGTGCTACTGCAATAACCTGAGCCCCTGCATCTACGCATTTTTCTACGCATGCTTTACCAATACCTTTACCTGCACCAGTCACCAAAATGGTTTTACCCACTAAAAGCGTTTTATCAAATCCCATTTGCTCACCTAAATTCTATATTGCATTCGAAGTCATTATTAATTAGAGTGCAGTTAGATGCAAGACATTATTTAACCAATACGTCTCATCAAATGTGTATATAACAACGACTCACTAAGGACATTAGCAATGATAAAGCATTTAAAAAAGGGTCAACCAATTGACTCAAAACAAAAACAAAATCAATCAGTAAGAGATATTGTAGAAAATATTTTAGCGCATGTTGAAACCGAAGGTGACGCAGCCATTCGAGAGTACTCTGAAAAGTTCGACAACTGGACTCCGAAGTCTTTCAAACTTTCAGAAGACGAAATTAAAGCCTGCTATACACAACTTGATGATCAATTAATCAACGATATTAAATGGGCACAAAGCCAAGTACGTAATTTTGCACAAATACAACGTGACTCAATGAAAGACGTAGAGGTAGAAACTTTACCTGGCGTAACCCTTGGCCATAAACATATCGCTATGGATAGCGTAGGCTGTTATGTGCCAGGTGGTAAATACCCGCTATTAGCCTCTGCGCACATGAGCGTATTAACCGCTAAAGTAGCGGGTGTTAAACGCGTAATAGCCATGGCTCCGCCGTTTAATGGCAAGCCATCACCTGAGATTGTAGTCGCGATGGATATGGCAGGCGCCGATGAAATTTATTGTTTAGGCGGCGTGCAAGCGGTAGCGGCAATGGCAATTGGTACACAAACTATTGCGCCAGTAGATATGATCGTTGGCCCAGGTAATGCGTTTGTTGCCGAAGCAAAACGCCAGCTATTTGGCCGTGTTGGCATTGATTTATTTGCTGGGCCTACCGAAACCCTCGTTATTGCCGATGACAGTGTAGATGGCGAGCTATGTGCGGCAGATTTACTCGGCCAAGCAGAGCACGGCCCGACTTCACCGGCTATTTTACTCACCAACTCAGAGCAACTAGCTAAAGATACAATCGCTGAGGTGCAAAGGCAGCTTACTATTTTACCCACCGCCGATATTGCAGGCGTAGCATGGGAAGATCACGGTGAGGTAATTGTATGTGACACCTACGAAGAAATGCTGCAAGTTGCCAACGACTTAGCGTTTGAACACGTGCAAGTGATGACCAGCAATACCGATTACTTTAAAGAGAACATGCAAAACTTTGGCGCTTTATTTTTAGGTCCGCAAACTAATGTTTCGTATGGTGATAAATGCATTGGTACAAATCATACACTACCCACAGGTAAAGCTGCGCGTTATACTGGCGGACTATGGGTAGGAAAATTCATAAAAACATGTACTTTTCAGCAAGTAACAGAGCAAGCCTCGGTGGTTGTTGGTGAGTATTGTTCACGATTATGTGCTGCAGAAGGGTTCGCAGGCCACAAAGAACAAGCAGACATTCGTGTAAGACGATATAGGAAGTAAATCTTGAAGCAAAAAAGAGTCACCTCATACGATGTTGCCCGAGTAGCGGGCGTATCGCAATCGGCGGTATCACGTGTTTTTAGACCCGGTTTTAGTGTGTCTAAAAAAACCCGTGAAAAAGTAATCGCAACGGCCAATGAAATGGGCTATCGCCCAAATGCTATTGCCCGTATGTTGATCACCAAACAATCGGGTATGGTTGCGGTTATATTGTCATCGCAAGCAAACCTGAATTACCCAGAGGTGCTTTCTGAGCTAAACAGAGAGCTGGCACTGCACAATAAACGTGTGCTGCTCTTTACACTTGATAACGCAGAAGAGCTAGATGAATTACTCGAAAACATATGGACCTTTCAGGTTGATGGTGTAATTGCCCTAGCTGCTCACTTTGATAGTAAAAGCTTAAACTTATTTGCTAAACACAGTACGCCTATTGTGCTTTATAACCGCCATGTGCCTGAGTCGAATGCAAACACCGTTTGCTGTAATCACGACAAAGGCATTAAACAGTTAATTGATTTATTACACGAAGCTAACCATAAATCGTATTTAATTATATCCGGCCCTACCGACTCAGATGTTGCAAACGAGCGCAGAGAAATAGCCGAAAATTATTTACAAACCCTAGGCGTTAAAGACACGCCGGTTATTTATGGTGATTATGGGTATAAATCGGCACGCGACGCACTTAAAAAATGGTTAAAAAAACACCCCAAGCCCGATGCCATAATATGCAGTAATGACGCTATGGCAATTGGCGTAATTGATGAACTAAAAGAAAACTTTTGCATTAAAGTGCCCGATGACATGTCGGTTGTAGGATTTGATGGTATTAATGCCTCTTCGTGGTACAACTATCAAATAACCACAGTACAACAGCCAATGAAACAGCTTACTAAAGCCGCTGTTGATATTTTAATGGAGCGCATTGAAAACCCTCAAGCGGCTGCAGAAGTTCGGGTATTTACTGGTTCATTAATTGAAGGGAACTCTATTAAAAAACGTTAAATTAAGGAATTTTTGTGGCCAAAAATCCTGTTTATATTTTACCTGGTACACTGTGTAATGACCGCATGTTTGCAGCGCAAATTAACGCACTGCAAAATGCAGGTTATACACCATGTGTAATACCCTTCACCGAGCAATCTAGCATTTTGCAAATGGTAGAACTTTGCAAAAAAATTGCACAAGAGCCGGGCCCATTTATAGGTTTTTCCATGGGCGGAATTGTTGCGCTTGCCCTGTTAAAATCAAACCCTGAGCTAGTTACCTCCTTGTGTTTAATGTCGAGCAATTATTTAGCCGATAAACCTGAGCGCCCTGCAATTAGGCTCAAACAAATTGAACACGCCAAAAGCACCAGTTTAGAAGCCCTGCTTAAACGTGACTTTTTGCCGCACTACTTTTACCAACCAAATAAAGCCCATGAAGAGACCGTACTTAGCATGGCAAACGATCTTGGTATTAACGTCTTTAGCGCCCAGCTGAGTGCACTTGCCACCCGCGAAGATACGTTAAGCGTAATAAAGCAAAGTACAATAAAACTACTCATTATTGGGGGCGAGCATGACCCGTTATGCCCGGCAAGTGTTCAGCAAAGTATGCATGAAGCAGCGCCTAATAGTGACCTTGTACTGCTTGGTCATTGCGCTCACTTTGCCCCGCTTGAGCGAAGTAATACGGTAAACGCAATTTTATTAGACTGGTTGGAGTCTTTATCATGAATTTAAAGCAAAAGTTAAATGCAAAACAGCTACTGCTAGGTACTTTTATTAAAAGCACGCATTATCATAATACAGAAGTATTGGCTCACACTAACCTTGATGTTCTGTGCCTTGATGCAGAGCATGCGCCCTTTGATAGAGGCGATTTAGATAGCTGCATAATGGCAGCACGTACTAAAAATATGCCCACGCTTATACGTGTTAGTAATACAGACCACGCCACTTTATTAAGTAGCTTAGATATAGGCGCAGATGGCCTTGTGCTGCCGCATATAAAAACCCACGAACAAGCAAAAGCAATTATTAAAAACTGCTTTTATGGCAATAACGGCCGAGGCTATGCCGGTTCAAGCCGCTTTGCTGGTTACACAACCCATGCCCTAACCGATAATCTAGCAAGCAATAAGTCATCAACCTGTATTATTGCGCAAATAGAAGATGCCGATGCACTGGATAACATTGAGCAACTGTGCCAAATAGATGAAATAGACTGCATTTTTATAGGCCGTATGGATTTAACGATTTCCCTTGGCGAAACAAACCCAAGCGCCCCTATTGTACTTGAGGCAGTTACTAAAATAGCCAAGGCAGCGTCTAAATATAATAAATGCTGTGGCATGTTTGTAGGTAATTTGAGCGAGCTGAGCCATTGGCAATCATTAGGCGTGAGCTTTTATTTATTAGGCTCAGATCACAGCTTTTTATTAAGTGGCGCTAAGCAATTGCGAGACCAATTTGAAACAGCAACAGGAGCCCAAAACAATGAACATTCATAATAAAAATAAAGCGTTAATACACGACTTTAGACAGGCTCTGTATAACTTTGATATAAACGCCTTACATACACAAATTAATACCGTGTTTAGCGATGACGCACTCATTCAGCTATGTTACCCGTTTGAAACACTTACAAACCCTAATGCGCTTATTGAACAAGCCTATTTACCACTTAGCAAGGCATTTGTTGGCCTAGAGCGCCGCGATACAATTGTTATGGCTGGTAGCTCAATTAACGACTCAGACTGGGTAGGTTGTTGCGGTTATTATACGGGTTCGTTTGAAAAGCCATGGCTTGATATCCCCCCTACTGGACACCAAGTTAGCATGCGTTTTCATGAATTTTACCGTATTAAAAATAACAAAGTGGTAGAAGTACAAGCTATTTGGGATATTCCCGAAGTAATGATGCAAGCTAATGTATGGCCGCTTTCGGTAAGCTTAGGGAAAGAGTGGCATGTACCAGGCCCTGCAACGCAAGATGGATTAATCACAAACGATTACAATGAAGAGCACTCAGCACAAAGCTTAAAACTTGTGGGCGACATGTGTGAGCACCTTGGTTTTTATGCCAAAGGCGGTATAGAGGCCATGAAGCTTGAGCAATTTTGGCACCCGCACTGTAGCTGGTATGGGCCAAGTACCATAGGCACTGCACGAGGTATAAAAGGGTTTAGAAACTGGCATCAAATTCCGTTTTTAAATGCACTGCCAAACCGAGTAGGTGATGCAAGTAAAGGCTATTTATTTGCCGATGAAAACTATGTTGGCTTTACCGCATGGCCGGGTATGAGCATGACTATTAGTAATGATGGTTGGTTAGGTATTGCGCCTGCAAATCAGCAAATAACCATGCGTAGTCTCGACTTTTGGCGTGCCGAGAATAACTTAATTCGCGAAAACTGGGTACTGATAGATATGCTTGATGTTTACCATCAAATTGGGGTAGATGTGTTCGCACGCATGAAAGAGCTTACCAAAGCGCGCTATTTAAACTTTGCGCCCTAGGGCGTATAAACAAAAAAGCTCTGTAAAACAGAGCTTTTTTATTACTTAAATAGGCTATGCGCCAGGGTTCGCAATACTTTGCGTGCGCTTTAAAATATCTAGGCCTTGTTGTTTTAACCAATAAGGAATATCAATAATGACCCAGTTTTCTACCAGTTTATCGCCCTCGCGGTGATACACATCCACCACGCGCATATCTGCTGGGGTATTAGCACCCGGTAGGCCTAAAAAGCCCCCAATGGCCGTGTTAGTTAAGTTAGGCCAGCCAAAAAAGCAGGCAAACTCATCTTCAGCAAACCGGCAAATATGGCCGTTAAATACTTTACCCGTTAGCCCTTCTCTAAACGGATACATGTGTTGCTGCTGATAACGCTTAATTGTGTAAGTAGCGCCAATGCCTGCTGGGCCATACCACACCATGTTTTCATCCCAGGTTTTACCAAGCACTTCGGGCGGGCACGTATCAACGCCACTTTTATTAAGCGCGGTTAGGTTATCAATCATTTGATTTACCAGCGCCATTGTTTTTTCGCTTTGCTCATCGCTACTTTTACCTAAACGAATACCATCGTGCGTACGTGGCCCGGGATACGTAAAATATTGCCCAGTAGAGAGCGGCAGCGGGTTTAAACCTACTTGCATCATAAGGCCAATAATATCGACGAAAAAACCGGTCTGAATTATTTTTCCGTCTTTAACACAGTTAAACTCGGCATAGCGCAAAGTGGCAAGCTTATGGGTTGGCGCAATACCTAGCCAATCTTTATCAAATAAGCCCATAAAATGGCCCATGCTCATCACCCACTGGCCACCGTCGGCTTCGCTTTGCCCTGCAATAAAAATATCCTCACGGCGCTGCAGCGCACTAAACGAGCTAAATAATGGCTGCCAAACTTGGGCAATTACATCATTCGCACACTCAAGCTCATTAAACGGATGCACCCCTTTAAAGCTGTATTCGTTGGCCATAAACTCATTAAATACGGCTTGTAAATCATTGCCTTGTGCTTTTTCTAATGCAGTATGAAATTGACGAACTAGTTGTTTATCTTTAAGTATATCTGCCATGATTATTCCTCATTGTTTGCGCAGTCAAATTAATGTCTTCAAACCGCCGTTAAACACACTTTAACAAAATGTATTGCATTTAAAGAGTAATTAAAAGCCTGTGAATAGTAAGTTATAAATTGCTTTAAAATAATACTAATGAGAATTGACTTCGAAGTCAAAGTGATTCATGATGATTCAAAATAAAAAATACAAATAGGCTCTCAAGCCCGTAAAACCTAATCTAACAGGATTAATTATGAATGATTTTGGATTGTTGAATTGGAGCATTCTCATCGGGTACATAATTGCCAACCTAATACTTGGGTTTGTAATTAGTAAAAAGATCAGTAGTGCTAACGACTTTTACATAGGTCGAAAAACAACACCTTGGTGGGCTATTGGTATATCGGTTGTTGCTACTTATGTAAGTGCGCTCACCTTTTTAGGTGCGCCAGCGTGGTCTTACAAAGAGGGGCTCTCGGTTATTGCCATACACCTTAACTACCCACTGGTTATTGTGGCGGTGGTGTGTTTGTTTTTTCCGTTTTTTTACAACGCGGGTGTGGCCTCTATTTACGAATACCAAGAGCGCCGCTTTGGTAAAAAGGCCCGCTTACTTATCTCTACTATTTGGTTAATATCGCAAACAATGGGTTCAGCCGCAGTGCTGTATGCAACCTCCTTGGTGTTGGCCTTTATTATCGATATAAATGTTATAACTGCAATATTTTTAGTTACCATAATCGCCCTTATTTATACCATGCTAGGTGGCATAACCGCCGTTATATGGACCGATGTAATTCAGTCAGCCATCTTATTTATAGGGGCCGGTATTATTATGTATGCCCTTATCACCTCAATGGATGGTTCATTTAGCTCAACACTGAGCGAGCTAAAAAGCCAAGGTAAATTAGACCCACTTAATTTCTCGCTCGACTTTACCCAAGTAACTACCGTGTGGTCTGGTGTGCTGGCTATGTCGCTGTATCACATTACAGTGTATGGCACTAACCAAATGATGGTGCAACGCACCCTTGCCGCTAAAAATATTGGCGATGCTAAAAAATCCTACTTACTAATGGGCTTTATCGCGTTCTTTATTTACTTGTTCTTTATATTTATGGGCGTGCTGTTTTATAGCTACTACGGCGGGCGCACTTTTGAAAACGACAACTTAATTATTTTACAGTTTGCAGCTGATTATGGCTTACCGGGGTTAATGGGCATTATTGCCGCAGCGGTAATGGCAGCATCTATGTCGAGCCTCGACTCAGCACTTAACTCACTTTCAACCATAAGTACTATCGATTTTTATAAAAAGTACTTTGCGCCTGAAAAAAACGACGCTCACTATTTAAATGTTACTCGCTTATTTACGCTAGGTTGGGCGGTGATCATTATTATTCCGGCCATTATGTATCACCTATACAGCGAAGGCTCAATTTTAGAAATACTCACTAAAGTAGGCTCGTACTTTGTAGGTGCTCAGCTTGGCATGTTTGCCCTTGGGTTTTTCTCTAAGCACACCACCGAAAAAGGCTTATTAATAGGCACCTTAGTGTCGTTTATTACCGTTGCTGTGTGCGCACTGTTTACCGACATTGCATGGCCATGGTACTGCGCCATAGGGGCAATAACCTGCCTTGTATTTAGCATTGCGTTAAGTATTGCATTTGATGGCTATCAAGAGGATTACAACGCATACACCATTAAAGGTCAGTTAAAAGCATTTAAAGATGAAAAACGTCCAGAAAAAGAAAACGGCTGGTACTTAATTCCGGGTAAGTTTGACTCAATCAATTACTGGTTACTTGGCTTTTTTGTACTGAGCTTTGCCTCTCTCATGTTATTTGAATATTTTGTGTAAGGTGAAATAAATGAACATTTTAGAACAACTTTTCGAAAACTTCAGCGCTGCAGAATTGCCAAATCAAGCATTGCTTGCAGACTCCGTTCAATGGCAGGTAAGCCACCCTTTTGAGCCTATTAGCACAAAGCAAAATGTGATTAATGACTACTTTGGCGTACTTAAACATTCGTTACCTGACATAGAGCGCAAACCGTTTATCTCTATCCAGGGCGACTACAAAGGTGAGCAATGGGTGTGTGCAACAGGGTATTTTACCGGCACATTTACACAGCCTTTATTGGGTATTCCTGCCAGCGGCAAAAGTGTGTTTATTCGCTACAGCGAAATGGCGCAAATAGAAAACAACCAAGTGGTTAATGTTTACACATTTTTAGATTTAATTGATGTAATGAACCAAGTAGGCGTAAACCCATTACGCCCAAGCTTAGGTTACCCAGGTTTAGTTATGCCCCCCACCACACTTGATGGCGTACCAACAGGTGATAAAAACGAAACGCTTAGCAAAACCAACGAGCAACTTGTAGTTGATATGCTCACAGAGCTTGGCCGCTACGATGGGAAAGACCTATACAGCATTAATTTAGAAAAATACTGGCACCCAGACTTTATTTGGTATGGCCCAGCAGGCATTGGTACAACCCGCGGAATTAGCGGCTTTAGAGAGCACCATCAAGGGCCGTTTTTAAAAGGCTTTCCTGATCGCGGTATTAATAAAACACTGTGTTTAGTAAGTCACGATAACTTTGTTGCTACCGGCGGCTGGCCTCACATGTATGGCACCCACACTGGTGAAGACTGGTTAGGTTTACCGCCTTCTGGCAATAAGCTGTTCCCGCGTGTAATGGACTTTTGGCGCTGCGAAAACGGCATATTAAAAGAAAACTGGGTCGCTATTGATATCCCTCATTTATTAGATGGAATGGGCATTGATATTTTTGAGCAAATGCAACGCAAAATAGCCGCAGCTAATTAAGAGGTGAGCATGAACAAACACAATAATATGACCCAACCTTACTGGCTGCCGTTATCGAGCGTGTTAAACCCGCAAGGTAACAAACAACAGCCTTTAATCGGTTTTGATGACGAATTTGTTGATATCGTTGATTACATTTTGCGCATAACGCACCGTATTTGGGAGCAAAAAAACATTGGCTTATGCTATCGCTATTACGCCGATGTATGCCCTGTTTTTACCCTTGGCGCCTATGGTGAAAACATAGAAGATGTTATTCAAGGCACCCTTAAAACTATTGCCGCCTTCCCCGACAGAAGCCTAATTGGCGAAAACGTGGTGTTTTCAGAAGAAGCCAACGAGCACTATTACTCATCACACTTAATTAGCAGTGTAATGACTAACACAGGTAACTCTGAGTTTGGCCCAGCAACACATAAAACAGGGCGTGTTACAACCATTGCCGACTGCGTATGCTTTGAAAACAAAATAGTTAAAGAGTGGCTAGTGCGCGACAACGGCTTTTTAGTTAAGCAGCTTGGCTTAAACATTATTAATGTAGCCAAACACATGGCAAACATTCCGAGTAAAGAAAAACACACGCAGTGGCTAAACGATGAATTTAACCGTGTAATTGCAATAGATCACCGCGTTGCAAGTACGCCCATTGTAGAGGGTGAGCTTGCGGCATTTGCTCATACTTGGTTAGACACGCTATTTAATCAAAAACAGTTTGCTAAAGTGCACGAATTTTACAGTTTAACGGCCACACAGCAATGGCCTAGCGGCAGAATGGCCACCGGACTTGCACAAATTAACGGCGTATTTATACAATTTTTTGCAACCTGCCCCGACGCCAAATTAACGATTGATCATATAGCTATTACCCCATTTGACGAAACCACGACAGATGTAGCGATACGTTGGTCGCTCGCCGGCCACTTCAACCCGCAAAATAACGAGCTAAGTGAGCTTAAACAGCAGCCTTACTTTATTTTAGGCGCATCGCATTTGCGTATTAAAAACAAAAAAATCATCGAAGAGATCACCGTTTTTGATGAAGTAGCACTTTATGCAAACTTATTTAAAGCACATGCATTAGTCAACAAATCACAGTGGGAGGAAAATGCATGATCAACGCTATTATCGATTTATACACTAAAGCCGACATTGAAGGCCTAAGCAGCAAGTTGCTTCGCAGTAGCCGTTGGCAGCAGCACCACTTTACCGCCATGGGTGCTTTGCAGGCACAGCCTTTGTGGCTTAGCTTTTTAGCTCAACATGGTGTGTCTGAGTGTGTATCGCACACCCATAGTGTAGGCGCAGAATGTGAAACCCTACAGCTGGTTTTACAGCCTAAAAAGCTTAAAAACCCAGTGCGTTTAACGTTTGTAATAAAACACAACGGGACTTTTATTAAGTCAGTAAAATGTGTGGTTGATACGTTGTCGCTAGCCAATAACGAGTATGTAAATACAACGGTAAATAACAGCTCGGTTATTCCTAAACTACCAAAAAGTGACCCGATTATTGTTAGCGATTTAGATAACCAGCTGCACCCTACTACTTTTCATGCAACCCCCAGCGCTATTTGCGAGCTGCCCTCTCACACTGCTCGTACTTTAGATAACTGGTGGCAAATTTGGCAAACTAATAACTTGGCTCAGTTTGAAACCCTTTATACTCCAAGCGCTACGGCTGTACTTGCAGGTAACACAAAGCCACAACCTATTAGCGCGCTGCTTGATTGCCACTTAGATTTTACGCAATCGCTAAGCAGACGCTATGCCCAGCTAGAAACCGTTGAGTATGACAGTAAGCAAAACCAAGCCACCCTATGCTGGACTCTCGATGGCAGCTTTAATGCTAAAAACGTACGTGTACGCCAACAACTAATTAGCGTTATTAGCATCAGCGATAATCAAATAACCCACGAAGTAATGCAATTCGACACGCTGGCACTTAACCAGCAATTTGCATTATAAGGTCACCTTTCCACTTCCCTTCAAGCGCTCACTGAGCGCTTTTTTTATAGATGGCCTTTGTAGCAACCTGTAATCATACTTAAGCAATTTTCACCCTATTAATGACTCGCTTTTATAACTTAAAATAGCTCACTTAATTAAGCGAGTGGGTATTACTTATTTAAAAAATACCGCTTTAAAATAGTTAAAGGCAGTAAATAAAGTATCAGCCTCGCCTTACTAAAGCCCGAGTATGCAACTCACAGCCAAGCCCCCCATTGTAAGTTACGCACTTATGGCTTAAATACACTTATGCATTTAGCAAACTCAAATTAAGGTCAGGTAAGAGGGGTTAAGCTTACAATCTAAAGTCAATAAAAGCGCACTCAATAAATGCCAGTAAAGGTGGGGTAAATACAATAGTAAGGCTAACTGGAGCTAACTAACAAGCTTAAAATAAAAAAAGCCAGCTAATAAATAGCTGGCTGAAAGTAATGACCGTAGCGGCCATTTTAGGAAATTCTAAAACTGATATTTTAAGCTTGCGCCCCACGTACGTGGGTTGTTCCAGTTAGCTTGTACTGAGTTTGCAGGTAAGCCATCAACGATTTGTGAGTGCACTACACCACGAGTTAAAATCGCTTTATCACCAATATTTTTAACGTACGCTTCTACTTGCACACTGTCGTTGATGTACCAGGTTAAACGTGCATCAGCCATTAAGTGTGCATCTACTTGCACCTCTGGGATGTTCGTATCAAACGCGTAGTAATCGTCTAAGTAATTTAGTTGAATGTACGGTACTAAGTACGAGTCACCCTCTAAGCTAAACTCATAACGAGCTGAAAAACCTACACTGTACTCAGGCGCCATAGCTGGGCTCCAGCCTTCAAAACTAAACTGACTCGAGCTGTCGTTTATATCTTGGCGACCTTCTAAGTTACCTAATGCTAATAATGGGCGAAGCTGCTCATTACCTACCGCATAGCCATCAGCAAATTCGCTATCAAGCAGAGATAAAGTACCGGTTAGTGTTAGGTTATCAATTGGCACCCATTGAATATCGGCTTCTAGGCCCACAGTTTCTACATCGCCGCCGTTTTCGTAGTATTCAAAGGTGGTAGCAGTGCCTGCTGCAACACACTCTAAAACAGTATCGCCAGTGGTCGTATCGTTACATGAGGTTGCAAATAACTGTGCTTTTACATCTTCGTATTCGTTCATAAATACCGAAAGATTTAAACGCATTGCGCCATCAAGCAAATAGCTTTTCATACCCATTTCGTAAGAGATAACATCTTCGTTATCGTAAAGTGGGTCAGCACCGCGAGCTACAACGCGCGAATCGTTTGCGCCACCGGTTCTGTAGCCTGTCGCTACACTTGCATACACCATAATATCGTTATTAATGTCGTACTCGGCAGCCGCTTTATAAAGCAGTGCTGAGTCATCCCAATCTGGTATTGTATCGCCGGTAAATGTTTTGTCGTCTTGGTTTACACGCAATCCACCTACCACGCGCAAATCTTCTGTTACTTGGTAGCGTAATTGCCCATACGCCGCAATAGATTTAGCCGTATGCGGGTCGTAATCCGGGTTCCCCCACGAAGGCACTACAACAGAGTCTGACACACCATCGCCTGTGGTATCTGCATGTGATAACCAGCTCCAATCTGCTTCTTGGTCAAAGTAGTAAAGGCCACCAATCCACGAAAAATCACCCTCATCGTTAGATGAAAATTGCAGCTCAGATGAGAGTGTTTTTTGGTCATCCTCACGGCCAAAACCACCTACAAAATCAATGCCACCGTCGCTGTAGTCGTTATCGTAATATTGCTTACCACTAAGCGTTGAGTAGTTGGTGGTCCATTTAATATCAGCAAAGTCGGTATACCATTCAAGTGCTAATGTGGTCGAAAAGCTCTCTTGCTTATCAAGTGAAAAACCATTGCGGTAAACATCGTACGGGCCAAGGTCTTCGTGCTGCGCATCACTTGGCTGATAAATATGCCCCTCGGTTATTGTAGGCGTAGTGTTAAATACACCCGATCCCGGCGAGGTTTCTTCAATTTGGTAGCCCGCTATTTGTTGGTAACCCCAAATAGCTTCTGAGTTTGAGTCTTTACGCGAGTAATCAAAGCGTACAGTGGCATTAAACTTTTCGTTTGGCTCCCACTTAGTAACGTTACGCATATAAAACTGGTTTTTCTCGCGCAAGTCATCTGAAGGGCCTGGAACAACTAAATTATTGATATAACCATCGTGACGATCAGAGGCCACTACAAAACGGGTTGCCACGGTGTCGCTTACTGGAATATTTATAATTCCTTCATAAGCGCTGCGGTTATAGCTGCCTGTTTCAACTTTTATACTCCCCAGTAAATCGTCAAAAACAGGTTGGTTAGTAATAATATTAATACTGCCCGCAAACGTATTTCGGCCATATAACGTACCTTGCGGCCCGCGTAATACCTCAATACGTTGAACATCCACCAGCGCGCCTAAGCCCGATGAGGTAGTCGGCACATAAATACCATCTTGAAATATACCTACAATTTGCTCAGCAATACCGGTGCCTGCTACACCTACTTCGTTGGTGCGAGCACCACGCATAGCGGGTCTAACTTCACCACCCGACGAACCCATACGTAAGCCTGGTACCACTTGTTCAAGACCCGTAACATCAATAATACCAGCGCGGGCAATGTCCCCTTCCCCTAATGCTGTTATTGATGATGATACTTCCTGTAGGTCTTGTGAGCGACGGTTTGCCGTAACCGCTATACGCTCTATCGCGGGCTCTGCGGTTTGTTCTTGCGCTTGTGCTTGTTCTGGCTCTTGCGCAGCGTGTGCGTTCATTGTGGTTGCTGCAATAGCGGTGGTTACAGCAAAATGAACGAGAGTCCGTGTAAATTTAGCTTTCATTATAGTTATTCTCCCCAGTATAAAACGTATTTAGTTCTCCCCAAACCTACATTTTCAATTATTACAGTAAACAAGTTGTATCAATTGAAAATGCATGGAACTAAAATAGACTTCGAAGTCAAAAAGATCAACAACTTTTTGCTCGAATAATAACCTTATCGAAATTAATCTAAATAAAACAATATATTAAAATGAAAATAAAGTGATTTCGAAACACAAAAAAAGCCAGTAATAATTTATTACTGGCTCTATGTAAGCGATTGTTTAATTTAAAATTTCAATGCTATATTTTAGAAAAATGCACAAACTTACACTTTTACTTAACCCTTAAAATACATTATTGAAAAATGCCTAAAAGTTATAGCCTACCCTTACACCATAAGTGCGAGGATTAGCATAATCGGCCGCAGCCACATTACCACCAAAGCGGACTGTCCTAAGTAGTATGAGCTCATCTCCTGCGTTTTGAACATACGCACGTACAGACCACTCATTATCTGCCGAATACCATGCAAGGCTAGCATCGTACTTTTGGTAACTTTCTTGAGTACCAAATGAAAAAGGCAAATCGTTGGTTGTATACGAATCCGATAATTGAATACTGGTAGCAGGCACAACGCGGCCTTTATCACCTAAATCAAACTCATAACTGGCCAATAGTGTAATATTGTATTTAGGGCTTAGTTGCACGTCATTACCATCTAGTTGCAGTAAGTTATCTACGCCATTAATGGTCTCCCCACCCTCTTCAAATACATTTGGCGTAACAAAGTCGCCATACGTTGAGTCTGTAAACGCGGCGCGTGCCCCTAGGCGCAATGCATCACTTGCCTGCCAATCAATTTCTAACTCAAGACCTGCAGCATCAATTTCGCCGGCATTACCAAAAAACGACACCGCCGTACCACCCACGTTTTGAAAACGAGTAGAAAGTAGGTCCTCGTACTGGTTGTAATATAAAGAAGCGTTAAATCTTAATGAATTATCAAGCAGCATGCTTTTAAAGCCAAGCTCGTAAGCCGTTACTGTTTGCTCATCGTAGCTATCTTCGCCATTAAAAGCGCCCTGTGCGTTACCCGCTAAAAAGCCTGTAGAAACTGTAGCATAAAGCAGTTGAGAACTTGCCAAATCGTGCTCAAGACCTAGCTTCCAGGTTACTTTACTCCAATCATCGTCTGCGTTATCAACCTCAAGTACAGAAAAATCAAGCGTGCTTAAATCATCTGGGTTTTGGCCGTAAATATCCCACTCACGGCTGTCATTTGTATACCTAATGCCGGCTATACCGCGTGTATCATCATTAAATGTGTAATTACCTTGAAAGTAGGCGGCAGCTGATCTTGTTTCTAACTGAATTTGATTTAACCACGACGCGTACTGAAATTCTTGGGGTTGCGTTGTATCTGGCACATTATCAACCACAGCCCCATAGCTGCCATTTAAAAATGCGTTGTCTAAATCTTCTGAAAGCAAATAAATACCCGCTACCCATTCAAAGTCGCTTTCATACGTTGAGCTAACCTGCACTTCTAACGAGTTTGTTTTTGATTCAATCGCATTCCCATCAACCGTGGTTGCATAAGTCGAAAAATCACCATCAGTAAGGCGCGTTTCTTCGTAATCCATTGAGGCTGCAATCACTTTCAAATCTACCGACTCTAATGACCAGTTAAGCTCTGCACTAATGCTTACATCACTTACATCTCGCGATGGTTTATAGTCAAACTGCTGAGTAAATGGGTCTGACGAAACCGCCTGTGCTGTATCAAGCCCTGGTGTTGCTACGTTATCTAAACCTGCACCAAAGCGGCCACAATTACTGCCACACACATCGTCACGACCAATTCGCTCAGTTAATGGTGCCGACAAACTTGTTTTACCCGTTGTAGGGTTTATAGGAACGCCTAAAATATGGTAGCCAAAAGCACCGCCGCCATTTGATTCATCCTGCCACGTTTCTACTTTTACATTTAAATTTATATCGTCGTTAATTTCAGTAAAAACTTGGCCACGTAAAAAATACATATCAGCATCTTTTAAGCCTGCATCTTCATTAAATGTATTTTCAACGTAGGGATCTCTTATTTCTCGAACGCCAGTAAATCGCACCGCAGTGTCATCAGTAAGCGCTGCATTAAAAAAGCCCTCACCACGTAAATGACCATAATTACCAAATGTAACGGCCATACCGCCTTCGGTAATATCTAGCTCTGGTTTTTTAGCTATAACATCAATCGCGCCACCAAATGAGTTGCGACCAAACAATGTACCTTGTGGCCCGCGTAATACTTCAACACGCTCTAAATCAACAAACCCAGCAAGCGCCTGCCCGTGACGAGGACGATAAACACCGTTAGAATAAAACGCGATGGCAACATCGTTAGCCTCTACTTGCTCTGTTCTAGCACCGCGCATAGCTGGGCGAGCATCACTGCCCGACACACCCGACTTTAACCCTGGCGCTAAGCTATCAAGGTTTAAGATATCAGTAACGCCATTTTCTAGTAAATCTTTAGCAGATACAGCTGTCACAGCCAACGGCACTGATTGAATACTTTTAACACGCTTAGTAGAGGTGACCGAAATAACCTCCAACTCTTTGTTAGGGTTTAACTTTGCCTCTTGCGAGTATACCGAGGCTGAGCCCAATATCGCCGTGTTTACTGCAGCAAAAATAAGTGTTTTACGTAAAATATGTACGGCCATGAGATTAGTTCTCCACCTGTTGATATAAGTTATTTTATTAAGCAATTAAGGGCTAAATAACCCGCTACCGAATTTTTAGTATTTATAATTATTAAAAGCGCGATTTAAATGCCTATTTTTTCGACTTATAAAAACTATCGCTTTTTGCATTCGAATGCAATAAAGATTATGTGAAAGTTTTACATGCTCATAACACTAAAAGCGAAGCAGAGTATTTAAATAATAATAAACCCTTTAAAATTATAAAGTTATTTTACAAGTTTATTCTTTAAAGCACTGGTTTGATCTGTTTAATTTAGCAATAACAACCAAAGAAAGAAGTATGGTAGAGGAGATACCGATTAAAAGACTTCGAAGTCCAAAGGGGGTGTGTAATCACATTTAAAGTAGGCACCTAACCAACTAATAATTAAGTGCCCACTGTCACTAAAGATTAAAGCGTAAGCGCATAGCTTAAATATAATCACATGTAAAATAGCGACAGCTAATAACTATTCTCATAATTAATTTTGTGTCTTTTTGCTTAAGTTTTCAATTAAGTCTTGTGCGCTATAGCTGTTGTCGCTGGGTTTAATGCCTTTGCCCATTTTAATATCAATCAGGGTGTGTACTTCTTTGCGTTTATCATTGTTGCTCACTTGTACGCCTACGCTATTGCTCGGGCGTACACGTGTTTCACAGGTTAATAAACCACAGTTTCGCTCATATTGCTGGCTATGTGATGCACTAATAGATGACGCGGGCGCTTGCGATTTAGACTCAACAAAGGTTTCTTTGTTAGTTACAACAAACCAGTCGTAGCCTTGTGCTTGGGTAAGCTCAGCCGCGCGTAACAATGCATAGTCACCTGCATCGGCTACGTTGTTTGACACACTTTTAAACTCGACGCGGTATTGATCGTCACTAATTTTTTGCTCGCTATAACCTTGTGAGCCATTATTAGCTGGGCGGTAGTCGGGTTTAGATGCGCAACCCGCCATAAGTAAAATACTGATAATTAAAATAGATGTTTTCATCATTCACCTCGTTTTATAAAAACTATTATTGGTTTAACTGCCACTTTGCACTAATTGCTTGCTGCTCTTGCGCTCTATCTAGTGGTGCGCCGCTGATCATGTTATCTATAACAGCATCTAACTCACTGTTATTAGACGCCGTTTGATATTGCGCGCCATTATCACTTTGCTGCACGGCTGTTTGCGCTTTAATTTGCCAGCCGCTTTGCGTTTTACAAGCAATGCTTGTTTGCGTTGTATTGTTTGAGCTTAGCGCATACTGCCTACAAAGCTCACCTTGCTGATTTTTAAAGCTAAGCTGCGCGCTAAATACTGAGCCATCACTTTGCTTATACTCACCACTACTTAGCTGTGTATTAAGTGCTGATACTATGTTACTGGCTACTAAATTTTGCGACTCATTGGGTTGTAAATAACTAGTCATTGCAATACCAAATACCACGGCAACGCTTGCAGCTATTGCTAAGCTTTTATTAGCCGACTGCTTAACCCTTTGCCAAGGCGTTAACGTTACTACATTGCTATTTAACGTGTTTTTTGTCGTTGCCATATCAAGCTTTGCAACCGTTTTAGCTAATGAGTCACTAAGGGGTGCGTCATCAATACTTGTTGCGTGCTCTTTTACTCGCATGTCTACTTCGCTTAGCTCTGCAAGTCGCATTACTAGTTCATCATCGGTTTCAAGGGCTTTGCGCACTTGCTCCATTTCGTGCTCGCTTAGCTCTGAGTCTAAAAAGGCGCTAAGTGTTTCGTCGTTAATGTTCATACTTGCTCCTTTTTAAAGTCGGGTTTTATTAAATTATAAAGTGTACTGCGTGCTCGCGATAATTTACTCATTACACTGCCTATAGGTATGTCGAGTGTATGTGCTACTTCTTTATAGGCCATGCCCTGCACTGCCACCAGCGATACAATGGCGCGTTGCTCTTCGGGTAATTGCCCAAGTGCTGTATTTACATTTTTAAGCATTTGTTTGTTTTCGAGTGTTTGGTGCTCATTACTTGTAATTGGCTCTGGTAAAACATCGGCCTGGGCCGTATTTTGCCTTACCTTGCGTGAGCGGTATTCGTCTATCCACACATTGCGACAAATTTTAAACGCCCATTTAGCAGGCTCAACGTCATCTGGAATACCTTTTACTAATAGTTTTTCAATTGTTATTTGCACTACATCGTCTGCATCTGCTTTACTACCCGTTAGCGAATAGGCAAAGCGCCTAAGCATGGGCAATAAGGTTTTTAGAGTTTCGTTCATTGATTTTTACCCCTTTTATAAAGAAGACGATTCAAAAAAACATTTATTCCCAAATAATCAAAATAATTTGAATAATGAAATATTTCTATGTGTTAAACGTTAACTAAGCAGCATGATAAATTTAATAGAAGTAACCCACTATGAATATTAAAAACACACGCGTTAAACACATAATAGCCACTTCGCTTTGCATATTTAGCGCAACGAGCTCTGCCAATATAGTGAGAGTCGATCAAGTGCTTGGGCAGTTAAACCCAATAGAGCAGCGTATTGAGCAAACTATAGAGCGCGCAAAGCGCCTGCCGCTTCCAGTGCCTGAACCACAAGTTTCGATTGATGAACTTGAACTAAAAGCGCAAATAAGTGAGCCAATTAGCAGCTTACCCAATGTGCTTAACATTAATATAAATAGCCAAAACACCGCATTTGTTGAAGTAGAGCTAGAAAACGGCTTTAGAGCAATAGAGCGCCAATGGTTATTAATGGCAAATAGCCAACAACTTAATACCCTAAAGCAGCAAAATGTAACCATTGTATCGGTAAAAAATTACAACGCACTTAATATGAGCTTAGTGCGCTTTAACGTGCCCCAAGGTGTTAATTCTAAGAGTGAGTTATTAAAAGCGCTTAACTTAGATGAGTCTGCAATACTTGACCGAAACCACATATACCAGGCGCAAACTGGCGAGCCTACCGAAAAAGTAACACCAAATAACTCTATTGCCCCCTACTGCACACAAAGCGTAAAAATTGGCATGATCGACAGCGCCATTAATACCAAACACAGTGCTTTTGAAGGTGCAAATATCACTACGCAAAGCTTTTTACCACAAGGGTTAAGCTCGCCAAATTTACACGGCACCGCCATTGCAGGGCTAATTACAGGTAAAGGAGCAAAACTTAGCCCGCTTTTAGGCAATGCCAAGCTTTACAGTGCCGAGGTGTTTTATAGGCAATCTGAATATGCACAAGGGGCTACATTATTTGCCATAGTAGAGGCACTTAACTGGTTAGTTAGTAAAAAAATACCCGTAATAAATATGAGCCTAACAGGGCCAAATAACGCAGTTTTAGAAGCAAGTATTACTGCTGCAATAAAACAAAACGTGTTAATTGTAGCTGCTGCAGGTAACCAAGGGCCAGCGTCGCAGCCGTTATACCCAGGCGCGTATAAAAGCGTGATAGCGGTAAGTGCTATTGATTCAAAAAACCACATTTATAGATGGTCAAATAAAGGCGATTACATAGACTTTGCAGCCCTTGGTGTAAATGTTGTTACAAGCCAAGGCAATGGAAAATTTGGGAGGGAATCGGGTACGTCAATGGCGGCGCCGCATGTAAGCGCGGCATTAAGTTGTTTATTGTTAAAGCATGGGAATAATAAAACCAAAGCACTTAACGAGCTTACATCGCTGGCCGTCGATTTAGGCGAGCAAGGCAAAGACACCACCTTTGGTTATGGCGCCATTTACCCACCTAAAAGTGCACTTTAACTGACGCCGATAAAACCGATTGCGTATAGGTATTACTACTAAGCTTTGATTGATAATCGCCATATTCAGCCTCGGCTATTAGCGTTACGTGCTCAAACACAGCTACGTTATAAAACGCATTAACTACATTTCGGTGCTCATCTCGCGACGGTATTTGCTCAAAAAAATCATCCGTTGTTTGCTCATCGTAATCTTTATTTTGATAACGCCAGCCAGCTCCCACTTTGTTAGCCACATTAAAGGCCGTAAATTTGTGTGTAACTTTAGTCGTAAAGCCGTAGCCGTTAAAGTCGTATTGGTTGTCGTCGGCGTTTTCTTTATCGGCACTTAGCGATGCCATTAGCATGGTTTGGCCATTATTTATAAAATGATAAAGCGCTACATCGCCACCTACGCCGTCGGCATTACGTGCTTTTGCAGTAGCAAAACGTTTAGCTTTGGTTTTTATGCTCATACGCAAATACGTATACGGGTTTAAAAAATGGCCATAATAAGCACTGGCTTGATTAAAATGTAAAAATGGTTCGCCATCTACATTTGCTTTTGCACCATCGTAACGAAATCCTACTTCATGGCTATTAAAGCTGTAGCTACCATCTAAACCATATTGATGCAGGCCTAAATCGTATTGTTCAAACTCATCGTAGTCTTGTTGTTCAAACTTATAGCTTGAAGTTAATTTAGCGCTTTTAGTTAATTGCCATTTTGCATTAACACCGGCTGCGGTTTTTATGCCGCTGTCGCTTTGCGACGAAATATCGTCAAGCTCCTGAACAGAGAGCGCCGAGTTTCTCAATACCCCAACTTCTGCATCTGCATTTAGCTCAAAGCTACTTTTAAAGGGTTTAGTTTGCTCAAGTGTTTTAACGTGGTTGGTTTGTGCAAGCACCGCTTGGGCACTAAAAACACACAATGTGGCGGTTATAACTGCTTTCATATTTATTCTCCAACAGCCCGAATAGGTTTCCCTATTCGGCATTTTGCAAGTACGCTTAGGGCGTGTTGATCTTTGATGGTTGAATTTGCAGCAGCATGTTTGGTTTTTAGGCAAGGCGATAACGCAGCATAAATGCCAAACATGCGCTGCCCTTCGGGTTCTGTCTAGGGGCGATAAGCTATTTGTTGCCTACATGGATGCAGATAAAGAGCGAGAGCAAGATGCGGAAGCTTTGCTCAGTTTAATCGCCCCTAGATTGAACAAATTTCAATCTGCAAAGTTCAACACGCTCTAAAGGCCTAGGTCTAAATCGTTAGTAATGTTGGTTACTACTTCACTTGCGGTGCTAAGTGCTACATCGTTACTAATTTGATCAGTGACCGCTGCACTCACCTGCCCACTAACACTTTGCTGTACCGTGCTTTGTAAACTGGTAACCGTACTATCTTGCACACTGGCAATTAAAGATTGCTGAACACTGCTTACTACTTCATTACTGGTATTAATTGCATCACCCACTTGCAGTGCAGAACTCACTGAGTTTGTAGCCGTATTAGTAATTGCTAATTGGTTTGTAAGCTCACCCGCATTAAGCGCATTTGTTGCATCAGCTTGTGTTACTGAATCGCTAGCGCTACTCACATTTGAAACTAACGAGGCATCTGATGGTGTATCGGTAGTATCTGGCTGAGCGCCGTGTTCAGAGGTAACAGAAAGTAATGACGACTGGCTCACAGCGGTTGTTAAATTACCCGCCGATGAAGTTAACTGCGTTGTTGCATCGAGCGCTGTATTGGCTGTGGTATTGCTTGTGGAATTGCCTGTGGCATTTAAAGACGAGGCCGGTGCATTTAATGCATTATTTAAAGATCCGCTTGCAGATGCAACTAATGTATTTGCAGGCTCTGCGGCCTCACTGCTTTCTTGCGCTGGAGTTTGCGTATTATTCGCCGTTGAATCTGTGTTTTGCGAATCATCAGCCGTTACTTGTGTATCGTTAGATACGTTTGACTCGTTGCTACCACTGGCTGTTAAACCATTTTGTGAAAGCGCAATAGATGTAGATGTTTGTTGCTGCGCCGACGTTGACTGAGATAGTTCAATATCAGCGGCGTGCACTGCACCTGTAAAAGTACACACACCGCTTAACATCATTACGCTTACAATTTTATTTAATTTAGTCATTGTTTTGTCCTCTAGTTTGTCGGATTGACATAAAGAAGACGATTTACAAAAACACTTTATTCCAAAAATAATTAAAAAATTATAATAACGTTACTTAATTATTTAAGTTTCATACTCTTAAATATAAATTACTCGTTTACTGCGTAAGCGTTTCACTGTTTTGGATCAGCAATAACAGCTCGGCAGTGGCGGTAGCGTCGGCCAATGCGCGGTGATGGCTGGTTAAGTTTAAATTAAAATGCGCGCTGAGGTTACCAAGCGAATACGACTTTAAGCCTTTAAACGCTCTGCGCGATTCAACCACGGTGCACATTTTTGGCATTTTAAAAAAGTGCCCTGCAACCTCGCACTCTTTTTTAATAAATCCGTAATCAAAGTTTACGTTATGGGCTACAAAAATACTGCCTGCGAGCTTATCTAGTAGTGGCTTTGCTATTTCGGCAAACACAGGCGCGTTGTAAACCATGCCATCGCTTATGCCGGTCAATTTAGTAATAAAGCTTGGGATATGGCGCTGCGGATTAATAAGTGTCGTCCAGGTATCAATTACTTTACCGTGCTGCACTTTAACAATGCCAATTTCGGTAATGCGGTTACCGCCTTTTAAGCCACCCGTGGTTTCTATATCAACCACGCTGTAAATACGGTTAGGGTCTACAAACCACTTAACTGCAGCAATATGTACTGTAAAACCTACATTTTTTAAATTATCAATAGTGGTAAGTTGGTTGCGCCTAAGTTTATCGCCTGGGGCTTTTACCTCTTCAAAATGTACTTGCCCATTATTAATGACCATTAAATCGGGGTAGCCATCTTTTAGCTGCAAATACTGTTTACTCATGGCCGTTAAATGCGCAATTAACGCTTCAAGCGGGCTGTTTAAAATTAGTGCCTCTAGTGGCTCTAATAAATTGCTGCGCCATCTAAATAAACCATTGGGCTGCTCAAAATATTGCGCGGCATGTTTACATACCAAATTAAGCAGCGCCTGATTAGTGCTACAGCTTTTTAAACGTGCGTCAATTTGCGTGCTTTGTGCTTCATAAAAATTACCAAGCTGTAAAACTTGCGGGTAAATATCAAATTCATTACACGGCGGGTACGGCGACTCTATAAATAACTCGTGCCAAAATACTAAACCAAATAAGCTTTGCCATAAGGTGTTTTCCGTATTAAAAACCGTTAACCCTTTTGCGGTGTAATGCTCATTTACGCCTTGCTCTACATCGCCTCGGTAAATTTCGTCAATTTCAAGCACACATTGGGTATCGGCTAGCATAGTGCTTAAGCGCGAACGCGTTTGTTTATTAAACTTACGCATTAAAAAGTCGTCAGCAAAATACAGTAAATCGTCGGTGAGCGGGTTTTCTATTATTTGTTCTAGCTGTGCTTTTACCCACTCTTTATTACCTAAGCGGTATTGCTCTCTTATTTGAATTTCTTGGGCTTCGGCGTAATCGGTGCAGCCTTCAAGTAAGCTAAAGGCAAGTTTGCTATCGGTATTTTTAAGTTGTTTATACAGCCTAACCAGCAGTTTGTTTTTAATGTCGTGCGCTTGTGCACCATGCGCCGGTTGCGCCAATACTAAATACGCAAGCTCGGTGTAAGGGGCTTTGTCATCAAAGGTTTCATCTTTTATATTACCGGCTGTTTTGCCAATGTTTTTAAACGCTAAACGGTAACGATTTAAAACGTAATTAGATTGCGCCTCAGCGAGGGTATTAAAGCGCGACAAGCTCTCGCTGTGCCCTTTGCGGGTAGCGGTTAACCCTAAATCGCGCATAACAAAGCGGTTTTGATGGTTTACATCGCCACTACTTAAGCGCCCTGCAAATAAAAACTCAAAATACTCGTAATAATCTTCACGGTTATTTATCACATATTGGCTATATAAAGGGGCTAAATCATCTGCGCGCTCACTAAAAAATTGGCACGCAATAGTGACCAACTCCCCTTTAGCTGCGCTTTTTTTAAAGCTTACTTGCTCACTGTAATTACTGAGTAACTCCACCAACATGGGCTTGGTTAAATGCGCAATAAGCTGCTTGTAATGCTGTGCGTTTGGCTCATATAAAATACCCGCTGTTTTTAGCGTATAAATAGCCTGATGCGGCGAAGTTATTTCTTCATAATTGAGCGATTGCGCCTGCACTAAATAAGGCTTACGCGAATACACACGCGCCAACATGCACTGGCTTTGCTCATCTAGCTGGTTAATTTTACTAATAAATTGGCTGTGTTTGGGCTCAAGTAAATGCATACATTTACTTGTTACAAACTCAATAAGCTCTCTAAAATGCGCTAAATAGTATTTTGCTGGTAATTCTTTTTTCATAACATCGCCATAACTGTATATAAAAACAGTATCTAGCATTTGTGCTTATTATTCAATCTTAAACTTGTAACTAAAACACGCTATAGTGAGCGTATAAAAGTAAATTTATGAAAAATAAAGGACTTACCATGAGCGCGCACCCATACGATGTTTTATCACTCAATAACGGCGCAAATATTATTTTTACGCCTTGCCCTGGTACAAAAACGCAAAACCTAGCGGATTCAATCGCTACATTAAAAGCCGCTGGCACTCACATGCTACTATCGCTTATGCCGCAAAAGGAGCTTGAAAAAAACAACGTAGAAACAATTAATAGTGAGTGCAAAAAGCACGATATAACCTGGTTTCATTTACCTATAAATGACGACGAAGCACCCAAACAGCCTTTTATATCAAGCTGGAACACCCACAAAGCAGACATACTACAAGCTATACAGCAAAAACAAACCATTGCCATTCATTGCAAAGGCGGCACTGGCCGCACAGGGTTGGTTGCTGCGCTTATTTTAAATTCGGCAGGTTACACAAAAGAAGAAGTATACAGCCTAGTACAAGGCATTCGCCCTAAAGCACTGACTATAGAACTACAAAAAGAATACTTTAATAACTTTGAGGTGTGAGGGGAATATGTTAACGCTCATTATTAGTTACCCTTTATAAGCTTAGCCACTTATTAACGGTAACTAATCGTAATTATGTAAACCAAAAAAACACCAAATAGGAATGAGCCAAAACCTGCAGGCATAAATGTACTTTTAAATTTTTGAGCAGACCACACAGCAATTAAGAACACCTCGCTTTCCTAAAAACTAATGCCTGCATAAGGCAATACAGTCGGACTTGACTAAAGTTAGCTAAAGAGTAGTGAAACCAAGTACTTTACGCCTCTTAATACTGTTGCTATTAGACTCGCAAGCTCATGTAGTAGAAACGATCATCTTTTCTATCGACAGCAAATCCAATACGGCTATATAACTTAAATGCTGGGCTTAGCTGAAATACTTTGAGATCTATGAATTTGACACCTTGTTGACGAGCCATATCAACTACTTTAGCAATAACGTGAGCACCATAACCTTTGTTTTGATAAGTAGCTGCAATCTGAATATCGCGAAGTTGGCAACGCCCTTCTTCAAATGATAAGCGCACGACACCTATGTGTTGTTCCTTACACAAAATATCAAAATTTTTAAGGTTTTTGGTAGCTTGATAAACGTCTTCTACATCCCAATCTACCGCATACATTTCGTAATAGGGCTTCATATTGTTAAACGTAAACTGTGCGGCAGTCTTTAAGTCTTCAGTAGCAACAATCTCTAGCATCCATCTAGCCTCAAAAAAGAATTAATACTCAATAAACTAATTAGCCACTTTAATTGAATAAGCTAAACTGCGCTATAAATTACGCGTGCTAATTGGTTAATTAGTTTTAACCAGCTTTCAGGGGATATATTCAACTTTTAATGTAAAAGAAAATGGGTAATATCAATATGGCCGCACAGCGTTAGTCGCTGCGCTTATTTTAAATTCGGCAGGTTACACAAAAGATAAAGTGTACAAGGTATTCGCCCTAAAGCACTGACTATAGCATTGCAAAAAGAGTACTTTGAAAGTTTTAGCAGGTAATAAAAAGCTAACGTAAAACAGCAAAGCTACTAATAGTTAAACGCCCATTAATTGGATCGCATACATAATCGTTAGCCGCATTTATATTACCAGAGTGCAATAAGTTGCTTGGGTATATAACAACCCGATTTAACTTTGCCTCTACACTGTAAACTTGCTCAAACAAAGCTGTACTGCCATTTATATAATGTGGGTTTTTGTGAAGCTTTTGCGCCATGGCTTGCTGCTTAATAGTTTGCCTATATGGCATAAGTCGCTCTTTTGTTATGCGTTCATACCCTAGGGCTCTATGCTTGTAAAATGAAGTGCCACCATGCGTTTCATCACATAAAAAGTGCACCATAGCAAGTTGATTCATATTAGGTGTATCAAAATGAGGGAGCATTTGTATTGGCCTTAGCTCATCAGGTTCAGTGCATGCAATTGAAAAAGCAGAAAGTATTACATCAAACTCGCTTTTATCTGTCATATCAAAGTGTGAATTAATAATTGGCGCAAGGTCTTTTAACCGCTCGATATAACTAAGCGGTGCTGCTTTTCTTACTCCTGGATAAAAATCACTTTCTTGTGCGCAAAATGTTTCTCTGGCGTTTTGAGAAAACACAGCAAAATTAATAAGTGCATCTACATTATTTACAAAATCATTAATAACAATAATTGGGGTTTGCTCTTCCCCAACAGTGTGTATCTGTAACACCATATTTTTGTTAAGTGTAAAATCAATCATCGGCTAAATTAAGCACCGCATTTTTACGCTCAATCAATGGGTATATTTGGCCAAGCGAGGTTATAACAGTATAAATAGCGGGTAATAAAGCGCGTTGATGTAAAAGCGTAATTTTATCACTATCAAGTTGTGCGAGTCTTTCTTGATTAATAGTGTATAAGCCGTTTAACTTTGTTTTTTGACGGTTCTGAAACGTTACCTCAAGCGATAATGGCTGCAGTAGCTCATGCTGTAACAAGGTATCTATTAACTTTTTATTGTCTATTTCGCCTTGTAGTAAATGCCCTAAACACTGCTTTATTTTTTTAAAATAACCACTTTCTTCTGCGTTTTGGGTATAAATTGGTTCTAAATCATTCTGGCTTTGCGCTTGGTTATTAATGACTGCTGGGCTATTTAAATTAATACACACAGGGTATTGAGTTTGCTTTGCATGAGTATCACCAACAAAAAATGGCTGACGCTGTAACTGAAGCGGTAAATATACTCCCTGCCACTGCGAGTGCTGATAAAACAAGTTCTCATGTTGCTCAAAGCCTAATAAAGCATTGAGTGTAAACTCCCCTGTTTCTGAGTTTTTTGCAAAAACTATAGGCTGCTGAACGGCAATTTGATTAAGTTCTGCCATAACAACAGGGATCATATTAATGTTTTCAGCGTGTGATTGTGCTTTTTGTGTGTCTATTTTTATATGCTGATGAGCACTTTGCTCTAATGCGACTAAATTTTCCATGCGTGTCTCTTTATTGTTTTTATGTGTAAATTTTTAAGCTAAATAGTGCTAAAGCCATGACTCTTAATTTTATTTAACAATTCTCGGTTACTAGGTAAGTTAGTGACTGCTTGGTTTATCATGCTTTTATTTTTATCAAACTGACTTTTAGCAAAATCAGTGTCTTTAAGCATATAGGAAGTTGTGCTGTAGTCACTTTTAAAGCCCATACCATATAAAACATATTGATAACTCGCCGCTGGAAACACCTCATTGTTACTTGTAAAGTCATAGTCAGCAGGGGCGCGGTATTGCCATAATTTCATTAGATCTTGTAGGCTTTGAGGAATCGTTTTTGGGTCTCTGTTATCACGCCAAAATGCGTTATCGTCACGGGTTGATAAAATATAGTGTAACTTTAAAAAGTCGATTATTTTTTCCCACCTGTAGCTAAACGTCTCATTAAAGCGCTTGGCGGTAATATCCATAATATCGCGGGTGTGGGGGAGTTGTTCGCTTATCATTTGCGCTGACATTTCTACTAATACCAATGCAGAAGCTTCAAGCGGTTCCAAAAAGCCAGCCGAAAGCCCTACCGCAACACAGTTGTTCTGCCAAAAGTGTGAGCGATGGCCACTTTTAATAGGGATTTTTCTAATTGTTGACGACTCTATTTTATCGCCAACATACTCTTTAAGCTTTTCTCGTGCTTGTGCTTCGCTACTGTATTTACTCGAATACACATAACCTACCCCACGGCGGTGTTGTAACCCTATATCCCATATCCAGCCTGCTTCTTGCGCTGTTGAAATTGTGTGAGACGCAATGCTCTCATCTTCATTCTCATAGGGGACTTGCACTGCTAAGGCGGTATCGATAAACAGCACATCATCGCAAGGCATAAAAGGAACCTTATAATGCTCGCCTAATAACAATGATGAAAAACCGGTACAATCGACAAATAAATCACCGCTAATTTCACCTTGTTGCTTTGTGGTAACACTTGCAATATCGCCATTTTTAGCACTATTGACCTGTGTTACATCAGCTAAAAAATGTTTAACGCCAAGCTCCTGCGTACAATGTTTTTGTAAAAAAACGGCAAATTTTGCCGAGTCTAAGTGGTAGGCATAATTGGCTAAGGCAGCATATTCTGGGGTGCGAATTGTTTTAGGAGCAAGCCCTTGCTCACAAATAGCTTCTTGGTAACACACTGCATTTGAAAAAGACGTTGACTCAGCGGTGTTATTTAACCAATGCCCTGCCATATCTGTTTTTGAAAAGCCCTGTGGCAAAACTAATGGGTGATAATAAAAATCATCATTGCTGCCATCCACCCATTTGGCAAATTTTGCACCTTGCTTAAAGCTTGCTTCGCACTCACGTATAAAGTCGGTTTCGCTAATACCAAGTGCTATTAATGTACTACGCATGGTAGGCCAAGTGCCTTCACCAACACCTATAATTGGTACATTTGGAGATTCAACTAGCACAACATTAAGACCATTGGGGGTATTACTTTTATGGTGCGCCGCTAATCGTCCGGCTGTTAGCCAGCCCGCTATACCACCACCAACGACAACCACTGTTTTTATTTTTTTATTTTGCTGGTTCATACTTGTTACCTATAAAGGCATATTTAAAAAGTGGCTATTACTAAATGTAAAAGCCACTTTATTAATTAAAGTTAAAAACTACCGCGAATACCTAACGCAAAACGTCGTCCGCTATCTTCAACCAATAATAATTGATTAGAAAAACGACCACGCTTGTGCACATATTCTTCGGTTAAGTTAATACCTTCAAAAAATACCGATACATTTTCGGTAATGTCATAGCTGCCGCTAGCATCAAGTTGTGCGTAATCTTCCACAATTGTCACACCATCACCATTTAGCTGTGTAAGTGACTGTACGAAGCTATCGCGCCAGTTATAGGCTAAACGCGCTTGAAATGGTCCATTCTCATAAAAGCCAACCACATTATAAGAGTCGCTTAAGCCTGTTAATGCAAATACTTGAGTTATATCTGCAGGGTCTAGCTCTGCATCACTGTCTACAAATGTTGCATTAACTATAAAGCCAAAGCCACTGTCAAAACTATGCTGTAAGGCTATTTCCCAGCCATCAACAATCGCCGATTCGCTATTATTTGGTAAGGTGTTTGTAAATACAGCCGTTGAGTCGGCTGCATCAGGGTTATCTACATCGTTACCTGTTGAAGGGTCAGTCAACAATCCGCCACCAGACAATTCAAAGGTTAAATCTTCAGTGGTATTGATAATGAAGTTAGCAACATTCTTTCTAAAGTAACCAGCGGATAAATAACTGGCATCAGCGTAATACCACTCTAATGATAAATCTAAGTTATCAGAGGTAAACGGTTCAAGTTCAGGGTTACCAGAGCTTGATGTTAAATTGCCCCCCTGCCGAGTTGTTTCGATTACAGTTACAGGCGACATACTATCGAGTGTTGGTCGTGTAATTGTTTGTGATACAGCAGCACGTGCTATTAGCTCATCACTTATTTCAAGCTTTACACTAAAGTTAGGTAAAATCGCTTCGTAATCTGAACTTGCTGAAATATTTTCTACGGCGCCAAAGTTAGCAAGCATTTCCGTTTTATCTAAGATCGTTAATGCACTAACTGGCTCGTCTGTGCCTTTTACTTCTACATCGGTGCTTTCGTATCTAAAGCCGGCTGTTGCGTATAAAGGCATGCCTGCAAGTTCAGCTTCAAAATCAAATTCTGTATAAAACGAGAAAGTATCTTCAGTTATCTCAAACGACTTATTACGCTTAACTGCATCAAAACTAATAGGCTGACCATTCGCTGCAGCTATTTGCTCAAGGTACGCAAAGTTTGCCTCACCATCATGTGCAAGCCATGACGTTGGCATACGACCGCTGCCGCTCACATCAGATAAAAAGTCATCCCCTGCGTCAAATACAAATTGCGCTAAGCCATCCATACTTGGGTTATCTGGGTAACCACAAAAAGTACAGTGAATACCAACACCTTCGTTATCCCAACGATCAAGGTTTTTAGTTTCAGTTGAATACATAGCACCAAATTTGACCGAGACTAGGCCTGATGTACCATCGTTATGCCAAATGCTATCCCAACGAAACTGATCCACGGTATCTTCTACAGCCCAACCACGGCGTAGCATTACATGTGCTCGGCTATTGGCTGTATCTAAATGGTTTGATACGCCATCTGGTGTAACTGCAGGGTTATAAGCAACACCGTCCAGCTCTTGCTGGCCGCTATAAATGTTAGGGTTAGCAGAGGCAAACTCACTCGCATAAGGTAAAATACCGCCATCCACTTCAAATCGAACTCGGTTAGCATAGCCAATCAACGATAACTGATCCCCGCCACCATTATTAGCCTCACGCTCAGCTTTTGAGTGGCTTAAATCAAACTTCATATTTAAGTTATCGTTTACATGCCAATCAAAGTTTAAACCTAATGCGCTAGAGTTAGTTAAACGATCAAACTTTTTAGCGTGCATATCGGTGGCAAGGCCTACCTCTTGATATAAATCAACCACAGTGCCATTTTCATCAACAGTTGGCCCTGCAGCGCCGCCAAAGCCTTCTAAGTTTGGCGCTGTAAACCAATGCCCATAAGACGTTGTGTCTGCTTCTACATCAAAATCAGAATAGAGCGCATCAGCAGTGATAACTAAATCATCTGAAGGTGCGTACTGTATTACTAAGTTTGCATTGGTACGTGTACGTGTTTCTGTTGTTACTTTATGATCGTAATTACGCGGCGAAAAAATATTACCGGTGTATGCTTGCCCGCTTTGAGTTTGCGGGTTTGGGACGCCCACATTTTCTAACCAGCCGTCTACCTGCGCCTGGTTTAAGCGTGTTTCGCGCTCTTGGCGAGAAACAGCGAACAAAACACCCAATGTGTCATCATTAAATGTATTACTAATTAATCCAGAAATTTCAGGTGTAGTTTCTTCGCTATTTTCATCGTAAATACCCTTAACGCTACCTGCCACTTTAAAACCGCTAATCGCAAATGGTCGCGCAGTATTTACATTTACTGTTGAGCCAATACCACCAGATTGCATAGTGGCTGTTGAGGTTTTAAATACATCTAAGCTTTTAACTAGCTCTGATGCAATAGTATCAAAGCTAAACGCACGGCTTTGATTTTCAGAGGCCATTTGGCGACCATTTACAAGCACAGTATTAAACTGCGGGCCAAAACCACGCACCGTAATAAGCTGCCCTTCACCGCCTGAACGGTCTATTGAAACCCCCGTAATTCGCTGTAAAGACTCAGCTAAATTTGTGTCAGGAAATTTACCAATATCTTCTGCTGAAATGGAGTCGACCACGCCGCCCGCTTCTCTTTTGGCATCCATAGCTCGGCCAAGCGAGCCTCTGATCCCGCGTACTTCAATTATTTCTGGTTCTTGTGCTGCTGTCTCTGCCACTGCAGGGAGCGTTGCCATTGTGCTTAGTACAGCTAGTACAGCACTGGACACGCCATTTTTTTTATAGTTAGCCATGTTGTCAGTTCTCTCGAAACTTGGGTCTATTAAAATAGATATTTGCCCATCTTCGCTAACATGCGGTTGCAACCCTGTGCCATCGAGTAAAATCTGTAATGCGTTTATTATTGAATACTCGCCAGCAATAGTATTTGTTTGTAACTGCTGAATTTTATCCAGCGGAAAAAGCAAAGTAATATCGGCTTGCTCGGCAAAATTTATTAGCGATAAATCGGCCCTTTGTCTTGGAATATTAAACACAGCTTTATCGTTTACAGCGCTCGCTTTTACCTCGGTGGTGAGTAAGCTAAAAACCAGCGCATAAAGCGGTAAACATAGCGGCAAATGTAAATATTCCTTGTGTATAGTTTTTGGCCATACACAGAACAAAGACGAGTGACTTTTTATTTTCCTCCATAATTTTTTTTTATTTTTTTTTAATAAATTATTTTTTTGACTAGCCATGCTAATTTTTTTTATGCCTTTATTATTTTTATTGTTTGCGCTTTTAACTGTATTTTTAAACATTTAAAAATACAGTCCACATTGCAGTTTTTTACTTATTAATTAAAAAGTTAAAGTTTCTAAAGTACAGAGTCAGTACCTAGTAAGGTATTTATAATGGCAAAAACTGTAGTACACTTCGCCTTTACATTACAAGCTTTATGCCCTTTGCGGTTAGTGAACATTAAATTTAAAAATAAAAAAACTTATTTATTTTTTAAATTTAATGGCGGATTTTTTCTTACCATTCGTCTTAGTTTGTATTGGCAAAACAATAACAATAATTGCCGTAAACACACACACGAGACACACACTAAATGACGAAAGACACACTTTTTTATAAGGTCTATTTGGCCTCGCGCAAAAGTCTCTCAAATGTAGTTGCACGTATAGTGCCGCCACATGAAATTGAAGATATAGTGCAAGAAACTTATGTGCGAATTTGTCAGATTAAAAACACTGAAAACATAAGCTCACCAAAATCTTTTATTTATAAAACGGCGCGAAATTTAGCGCTCGATTACCAAAAGCAAGCCAATATACGCCTAGTCGATGGGATCGACAACATGGAAGCGTTAGAGCAACTCTTAGCGGAACACCAGCAAGACGAAATGTACGAAAAAGCACTCACCGATAGTGAATTTTCTAATTTTTGTGAAGCCATACGGCTTTTACCCGTGCAGTGCCGTAAAGTGTTTGTATTAAAAAAAGTGTATGGTTATTCGCAGCGAGAGATTGCTGCTCAATTAAACCTTAGTGAAAGTACCGTGGAAAAACATATAGCAACAGGCATGAAACGTTGTACGCAATTTATGCGTCAATCTACAAAAAGTGTTTATGGGCAACCAAATACTTCTTCGCAGCTAAATGCAGGAGGGAGGAATGAGTAATGTTCATCCTATAAACGAACGAAACACTAGCGACGATGCGCGCCTTGATAAAGCAAGTGAGTGGCTGGCTAAACTTGATCGTGGACTGTCTAAGCTCGAAGAACAAGCGTTAAAGCAATGGTTGTCACAATCTTATAAAAATGTAGAGGTGTTACTTGAAGTAGCACAGCTGTGGGACAAAATGGACGACCTCAGCCGCTTGTCAGATCTGTTTCCACAAACACCAGTAAAACAAAAACGCCTCCCTGTGTGGTTAGGTGCAACAGCTGCATCTATTTTATTAGCTGTTGCACTTAGCTTTTTTCAAGAAGCGTTTAACTTTTCATTTTTTTACCCGGTTAATCAATCAGCTGTGGTTGCTAAACAGCTTAATTTTCAAACCGACGTAGGTGAAAGTAAGGACATACTGCTTTCTGATAAAAGTAAAATCACCTTAAACACAAATAGCTTTGTTCAAGTGAGGTACACCCAACACGCTCGCGTAATAAATTTACTGCGTGGCGAAATTCATATAGACGTAGCTCACGATAAAATGCGCCCTTTAAGTGTTATCGCTGGTGATAAAGTTATTCAGGCTGTTGGTACTGCATTTAATGTAGAAGTAGGTCAAAAGCAAATAGAACTGATTGTGACAGATGGCAAAGTCCTTGTTGCAGAGCAAAGTACCAAACCGTTACCAAATCTTTCCCAAGGGACTAATAAACAAGGTCAGTATTTATCAAATAGTTCAACTTCGGTGTCAAAGGGAGAAAAACTTGATTTAAGCTTCAAAGGCAAAATTGCTAAAGCGGCCGAAAAAGTTGATCCTATGGATGTAGCCGCTAGATTATCGTGGCGTAAAGGTAGCTTAATATTTAGAGGTGAATCACTTGCTGAAGCCATGGCTGAAATCAGCCGCTATACAAATATAGATTTCGAGCTTTCAGAGGATGACCGTCTCAAAAAAGTACAAGTAGCTGGCATGTTCAAAACGGGCGATATTAAAGGACTGCTAGAAGTATTAAACAATAATTTTAATATTGCTTATGAAAGAGTTAGCCCAGATAAAATTCGTTTAAAATACGCAGCACCACACGTCTCAATATAGTAAAGTACACAATAATAAAAACCAGGACACACAATTATGACATCACCTCTCTCGCCGAGCAGTAATAGCTCGGCGCACACATTGGGCACATGCTCTCTTTTTTACGTAATTTTTATCTCTGCCGTGGCTGCTATTGGTGGCTTTTTATTTGGTTTTGACTCGGGTGTTATTAACGGCACGGTGTCGGCACTGGGTAATGCGTTTAATTCAAGCAGTGTGGCTACGGGCTTTAACGTAGCGTCTGTATTACTTGGCTGTGCCTTAGGTGCACTTGCTGCGGGGCCGCTGGCTGATAAGTTTGGTCGCCGTGCAATTATGATCATCACCGCGATTATTTTTGCCATTAGTGCGTTTGGTTCGGGCATTAGCGAAAGCTCGGCCGAGTTTATTTTTTACCGCTTATTTGGTGGCTTAGGTATTGGTGCTGCATCGGTATTAGCGCCGGCTTATATTGCAGAGGTTGCACCACCAGCCCTTCGTGGTCGTTTAGCTACATTACAACAACTCGCTATTGTATTGGGTTTATTTGCTGCATTTTTAAGTAACTATTTAATTGCTGATGCAGCAGGTAGTGCGCAAAATATTTTAATGCTTGATATAGCCGCTTGGCGTTGGATGTTTTGGGCTGAGCTTGTGCCTGCAATACTGTTTTTAGTGGGTGTGTTGTTTATTCCTGAGTCGCCTCGTTATTTAGTGGCGCAAGGTAAAGTAGACGATGCAAAAACAGTATTTAGTAAAATTTCGAACGACAACGTTGCTGAGCAAATAAGCGATGTTAAAAGCTCCTTACGCAGCGATAAAAAGCCAAGTATTCGCGATTTATTTATTGATGGCAGTAAAAAAGTACACCCGATTGTATGGGCGGGTGTTGCGCTGAGTGTGTTTCAGCAATTTGTAGGTATTAACGTGGTATTTTATTACGGCTCTGAGCTTTGGCAAGCTGCTGGGTTTGATGAGTCGCAATCGTTATTTATAAATGTATTAGCGGGGACGACTAATATTGTATCGACCTTTATTGCTATTGCCCTTGTTGACAAAATTGGCCGTAAACCGCTGCTATTAGTAGGCAGTATTGGTATGTTTATCAGCTTAAGCGCGCTTACTTATATATTTGGCAGCGCAGGCCTTGATGAAGCAGGCAAGCTTGTACTTAGCGATAACATGGGTACGTTTGCGCTTATTATGGCTAATTTATTTGTGGTATTTTTTGGTTTAAGTTGGGGCCCTGTTGTGTGGGTGTTATTAGGCGAAATGTTTAATAACCGTATTCGTGGGGCAGCGCTTGCTGTTGCTGCAAGCGCGCAGTGGATTGCTAACTTTGCCATTACCATGACCTTCCCTATTATGCTGGCTAACATTGGCCTTGCAGGTGCGTACGGCTTTTATGCTTTATCGGCACTTATTAGCATATTTTTTGTGGCTAAATACATTACAGAAACCCGTGGTAAAACACTTGAGTCTATGTAATTAGTCCTGAAAGCGGTGAACCCTTTTCACCGCTTTGTGTTTTTTAGGTAAATGATTGATTTAATATCAGTATTAAACCATCTAATAATTACTGCACTAAACATTGGCTTACCCCTCTCGTTCAGTATTCCTTTTTACTATAAGTAATCGATTTAAATTCCTTTTTTGAATATAGAAAATTAGCTATTGTCCGCGTTTTCCCACTACGTATGTCTATCAAAATGAAAAATAAGTTAGTATCTGGTTTGGCCCTAACCCTTACTTTAGGTTCGTTTAACGCATTTGCTACCAATGGGTATTTTACTCATGGTTATGGCATGACCCACAAAGGCATGGCGGGTGCGGGTGTTGCGCTATCTGAAGAGTTAATGTCTGGCGCTAATAACCCTGCTACCTTTTTAGCAAATGGCACGCAATTATCTGTGGGCTTAGAGCTTTTTTCGCCTGATCGAAAATACTCAGCATCCGATGTAGATACCTTTTACCCTGACGCATTCTACCTGCAAGCAAAAACCCAAAAAAGTGATAACACTTTATTTGCTATTCCTGAATTTGCTATTGGCCACCAGCTTAATGACAAAGTAAGTATTGGCTTATTAGTTTATGGTAATGGCGGTATGAACACCGACTACAGCGCCGATTCAGAGCCTGAAGGCACATTTTATGCTGGCACTACGGGTGTTGATTTAAAGCAAATGTTTATTAGCCCAACAATAAGCTACAAACTTAACGAGCAAATACGCCTTGGTGTATCACCAATTTATGCAGTGCAGCAGTTTAAAGCTACAGGCCTAGGAAACTTTGCGCCTTTTTCGCAATCGCCCCAAGCCCTTACCAATAATGGTACCGACACCAGCACAGGCTTAGGTATTCAATTAGGTATTAGCCAAGATATAAACTCGTCATTAAGCTGGGGAGCAAGTTACCGCTCATCAGTATCTATGCAAGAGTTTGATAGCTATAAAGGTTTGTTTGCAGAGCAAGGTGGATTTGATTTACCTAGTTCGCTTCAAATTGGCGCAGCTTATAAAATTACGCCAAACAACCAGCTTGTATTTGATTGGCAAAAAATTAATTACAGTGAAGTAAACAGCATTGCTAACCCGATTGATAATTTAATGTCGGCTCCACTAGGTGCCGATGCAGGCGCAGGTTTTGGTTGGGACGATATGACCATTTATAAACTTGGCTATCAGTGGCAGCGTACAGCAAAACAAAAAATTCGCTTTGGTATTTCGTATACAGAGCAACCTATTCCTTCATCAAACGTTTTACTTAATATTTTAGCGCCAGGTGTGCAAGAATGGCATTTTACTACGGGGTTTAGCCATTCTATTAGTAACACGGTACAATTAAATGCAATGGCTTTTTACTCGCCAGCTAAAAAAGTATCGGGTGCTAACTACTTAGCGCCAAACCAACAAGTATCAATTGAAATGGAGCAATCAGGCCTAGGTGTGTCGGTTGTTTGGGGAATATAAAATGGTTACAGAGTTTACGCCAATAGCGGCAGCTATAGGGGGTGCTTTAATAGGAATAGCGTGCGCACTATTACTGGTTTTATACGGAAAAATAGCCGGTATATCAGGCATTGTTAAATCTGTTTTTAATAAGCAAACGGCTGAGTCGCGTTGGAAATTATACTTTATTGTAGGGCTATTATTAGCCGGTATTGCGGTGCGTATATTTGCGCCGTCTTTATTAGAAGGTGAGCTGAGCTTATCGCCTGTGCTTATAGTTGTAGCTGGGCTACTTGTCGGTATGGGCACCTCATTAGCTAATGGCTGTACAAGTGGCCATGGCGTATGTGGTATGTCGCGTTTTTCTACCCGTTCGTGGGTTTCAACATGTACATTTATGGCCGTGGCTATAATTACAGCAAACCTAGTAGGTTAAAAAAATGACAGCAGTAATTCATGTTATTTTAGGATTTATATTTGGTTTAGGGCTTATCATTAGTGGTATGACAAACCCCGACAAAGTACTTAACTTTTTAAATTTTCAAAATCAATGGGATGGCAGTTTAATTATTGTAATGGCTGTGGCTATGGGAATAATGATGCTGGCATGGTTTTGGGTTGCCAAAAAAGATAAACCACTGCTTGGTGAAACGTTTACTTTAAGTGATGTCAAAAACATTAGCCCTCGGCTAATCACTGGCTCTGTACTGTTTGGTTTGGGCTGGGGATTAAGCGGCATATGCCCAGGCCCGGGCCTTGTGCAACTTACTTCACTTAAAATGGAATTTTGGTTATTTTTTGCAGCCGTACTTGGCGGTATGTGGATAGCTAAAAAAGTATAAATTTAACTTCGAAATATATACGGCCTTAGTCCTTCATTAAAACTGGCAGGTATTAGCTTGCCAGTTTAACGCTATTTAAATAGCCTCTCTTTCCTTGCCTTGGCTAACTATTCATATAGGTACATAACTTGCTGCCTACTCTTTTAAGTTTATAAAAGAGAGGTAAGTAATGTCTGCTACTACTTTTTACAACCTAACAGAGCAACCTTGGGTTGTTATTGCTATTTGTTTAGTTTCTATAACTATAGCTTTGTTTTGCATCCGCTTTTTTATAATGTACTGGCTTAAAAAGTGGACCTCTCACACTAAATTTATATTCGATAGCTTACTTATCGCCTCTATCTCTAAACCGCTCACCCTTTGCACAATTATTGTGCTACTCACCATTATAGAGCAAGGGTTGTTAATACAAGGCGAGCCGGTTGCGAGCTATATTTCGTTTTCGACCATTAATATTATTTTGGGCTTAGTGGCTATTATTTTATTTTTTGACCGCTTTTTTGTGGGCACCATTAATTACTACAGCAAAGAGTCGGCGGTAATTTTTAACTCGCAAAGTATTATTAAAGGCATTATTAGGGTAAGCGTTTTATCGGTCGGGGCTTTAGTGCTGTTAGGCACCTTGGGTATTTCTATTACGCCTATAATTGCCTCGTTAGGTATTACGTCATTAGCGGTGGCACTTGCCCTGCAGCCCACCCTTGAAAACTTTTTTTCGGGCGTACAACTTGTTATAGATAAACCCATACGGGTGGGGGATTTTATTGAGCTTGAGTCAAAGGAGCAAGGCTTTGTAGAGAAAATTGGTTGGCGCTCTACATGGGTTAAAATGCTGCCAAATAATATGATTATTATCCCTAATAGTCAGCTTTCTAAATCGCGTATTATTAATTACTTTTATCCCGAAAAAGAACTGAGTGTACCTGTTGATGTAAGCGTTCACTACAGCTCAGACCTAGAATTTGTAGAGCAAGTAACGCTAGAAGTTGCGCGCCAAGTACTAATTGACCATGAATGGGGGGTTGATGATTACAATACCTTTGATAACTCAAGCATTAATTTTACCGTAATGCTGCGCGCAAAAGAGTACTTTAATCGGTTTTGGGTTAAATCTGCTTTTATTAAAGCGCTACACAAACGCTATAACCAAGAAGGTATTGTGATCCCCTTCCCTATTACAGCTATTAACACAGCGCAAGAAGCCGCTAATTTTAATAGCGATAAAAAATAAGCGCGAGATAAGCTCGCGCTTAAATTGCTTTAAAATTTATAGGTTACTTGGCCTACTATTTCTCGTGGGCTGCCTGGGAAGTGACCGTTACGCTCACTAAAGCCACTTACTGCGTATTCTTTATCAAATATATTATTAATATTTACGCTTAATAACACATCGTCAAAGCGCGTAGTCCAGCTCATATCAAATACAGTAAAGGGTTTAACTTTTTGGCCATCTTGGCTTATTTGCTCGCTTACGTAATTTGCGCCAAATGCTATAGACGAGTCGATGCTATCAAGCGCAAAACGCGACCATAAACCAGCTTGGTGGCGCGGCGCATTAGCAAAGCGAGAGCCATCACCGTAGGTGCTTGAAATAGTATCGCCGGTTACACCTTCAACAACCAATGTATCGTTGTAGGCGTAGTTAGCGGTTAGCGTCCAGTGCTCGGTTAAATCGCCCACCAGCGTTGTTTCAAACCCGCGGCTTTCTACCTCACCAATATTTAAAAGTGCTGCAATGCCGTCACCCGCGCCAGTGTCGTCGGGGTTACTCATTACTACGTTTTCTTTATTAATTTGGTAAATAGCAAAGGTGCTCATAATTTTGCCATTTAGCCATTGGTTTTTCATACCAATTTCGGTTTGTTTACCGGTTTCTGGCGTTAAGTTACCCTCGCCTTCTACATCTTCTTGGTCACCCGACGATACTGGGTTAAAGCTTTCTGAGTAGTTTATGTATAACGAGGTATTTTTAACAGGTTGGTATGTAACGGCCACCCGCGGTGTTACATCGTTATCTGAGTAACTGTAACCAGTTTCTTTATTTAGCTCTTTAAAATAATCGTAACGCAGGCCAGCAATCACGGTCCATTGCTCGTTAATGCTTACAACATCTTGTACGTATACGCCAAAACGGTCGGATTCAACACCATCGCGGTTCATGTCGGTAAGGTTATAAGTACTTGGGTCGGTTTCGCCGTAATTTAAGTCAAATATGTTTAAGTTAGCCACGCCATCCGCTTCATAACGGGCGCGTAAGTAATCGTACTCTGTATCAACTATGTGGTAGTCGCCACCAAATAATACTTGGTGTGCTAATTGGCCTTGCTCAAAGCTATAAATAAAGTCGGTGGTTAAACTTGTTTCTTCGTTGGCGCGGTATTGCTTTCGGTATTCGCGTTTAATGGTTTCGTCATCAATGTTTGCTTCACCATCGCCGTTTACATCTACCCAGCTTTGTGACTCATGGTAGGCTTGGTCGCGTTCGTTATCCATGTAACGCAGTGTGCTACTTACAGAAAAATCATCATTAAAGTAATGCTTTAACTCGGCTTGCAGCACTAACGCTTCCATGTCTTGGTAGTCAAATGCTTCATTTGCGTTGTAACTAGGGTCAACTAAAAAGTTGCCGTTGTCATCTACCGGTACACCACGTAAACGATTACCGCCTAAGTCTTGCTTGATGTAATCAACTGTGGTGGTTAGTGTGGTTGAATCGGTTAAATCAAATAATAAACCAGCGGTAAACTCACTGTTTTTTGAATCTGCATTATTACGAAAGCTGTCTTGCTCTTCATAATAACCACCTACTCGGTATGCCATGGTGTCGGTTAAACCGCCGGTCATATCAAGTGAGGCACCATGTGTGTTGTAATTGCCAAGCGTTAGTTTTAGCTCTTTACTTTGCGTATAACTTGGCTTTTTAGTCACGTAGTTGATCATACCGCCTGGCTCACCACCACCATATAACGCAGAGGCAGGGCCTTTTAATACTTCTACACGTGCAACATTAAATAATTGTGGTACACCAAAGCCCGAGTACGGGTCGCCGCGTACGCCATCGTAAAATACATTGGCATCGTCTCTAAATCCACGAAAAGTAACGCCCGAATAACTGTACTCACTTACCCCGGCTATTGAGCGGTATAAATCGGTAATATCGCGCGCGGCTTGGTCAATAATAAGCTGCTCGGTTAATACCTGCGCAGATTGCGGTAATTTAATAAGATCTAAATCCGTTTTAGTGCCAATTTTACTTTCGGTTTCTAGGTAAAACTGCTGAGCGCGGCCTGTTACTTCTATTGTTTCAATTTCGTTATTTTGCTCGGCAAATGCCACATTAGAAAAAGCAGAAAAAGACGCAGCAATACTAAGCGCCAAGTATTTTTGGTTAAACATGTTGATCCTGAAAAGAGGTGTATAAAACGCCGCGAATGATAACGACTATCATTACCATATGCAATGCAAATAATTTCATATTCATCCTTATTTTTCGAATTAATCGCAACTAAAATAGGTACTTAAAGACTTTTATGCTCACGTTTTATACATATTCCCTTTGCCCAGTGTTGAACCAAATAAAGAACTCAGATAGTGTGTATTTTTCATACGCTTTATAATAGCAATTCGCATTAATACTTAATCATTTTGTGGGGCTAAACGTGTCGCTACTTGCGTTAAAAAATGCTCATTTACGACTGCATGGATGCAGAAGGTAGCGCAATACAGGAGCAATTACCAGCGAATTTTTTGCCTAGCTATCAACACGTTTTTCCAGCCTCAAAATAAACCGCTTAATTAAGCGAATTGGTATCAGCCTTTTTATGAGGAGCAAACCATGTTAAACCGACTGTTTTTAGGGGTTATTTTACTCTCGGCCACGGCCGTGGCGAGTGCGAACGACAGCTTAGTACGTTTTCAAAGTAATTATTCTGTTCAAGAAACGGCTAACCGTTTTGAAAAAATAGCCAGTAACAAAGGGATAACCATTTTTGCGCGGGTAGATCATCAAAAAAACGCTCAAAATGTTGATATGGAATTGGCCCCAAGTGAAGTGATTATTTTTGGTAATCCAAAGGTAGGCACACCGTTAATGCAGTGCCAGCAAAGTGTGGCGATAGACTTACCGCAAAAAGTACATATATCTCAAGACAAGAATGGCCAAGTTTGGCTTACCTACAACAGCCCCACTTATTTGCAAGAACGCCACAATATAAAAGGCTGCGAAGAAGTGCTTAATAAAATAGCTGTGGTGCTTAATAAGCTTTCTATGGCAACAGTGGCCAAATAATTAAAGTTATACCAAACCGCAATAATACTTAATTAAGCGAATTGGTTTTAATATTAAATAACTTAAATAACTTAAAAAAACACGCAATAAAAAACCCGTTAGCTAACGGGTTTTTTATAAAGTTAATAACACTTTTTTACGCGTGTATTAAGACTCAATAGCCAAAAGCTCTACTTCAAAAATAAGCAGTGATGCAGGTGGAATACTGCCCACTCGCTTTTCGCCATAGGCTAATTGGTGCGGTACATAAAATATGTATTTATCGCCTGGGCTCATAAGTTGTAAGCCTTCGGTCCAGCCTTTAATAACTTGATTTAAACCAAAGCTTATTGGCGTTTTACGCTCTACTGAGCTGTCAAATACGGTGCCATCTATTAACGTGCCGTGGTAATGCACGTTTACTTTACTAGTAGGGTTAGGTGTATTTTCGCTTTCACCTTTGTGCAGCACTTTGTACTGTAAGCCTGAGGCGGTTTCTATTACGCCCTCTACTTTTGCGTTAGCGACAAGGTAGTCGGCTTCAATTTGCGCGTTAATGCCAGCTTGTTGCTTTGCTTTTTTACTATTTTGAAAAATTAAAAAACAAAATATAGCGATGATCACCGCTAAAATTATATTGATCATTTAGTGTTTTTCCTCATCTTCATCGGCTTCTTTATCTTCTTCGCTATCGCCATTAACTATGTCGGCTATATCTTTTAAGCGTGCTAAAGCAATACCGTTAACAGAATCTTCTGGGTATTCGCCGTCAATAATATCGCCGGCATCAATATCCATTAATAAGTTAAGTGCTTGGTCTACAGTTTCTACTGCGTAAATATTAAATTTACCGCGCTCAACCGCTTCAAGTATTTCATCATCAAGTACTAAGTTAACTTGGTTAGATTTTGGAATAATAACGCCTTGCTCGCCTGTTAAGCCGCGCATTTTACACAGCTTAAAAAAGCCTTCTATTTTTTCGTTTACGCCGCCAATGGCTTGCACATCACCGTGTTGGTTAATAGAGCCTGTAAGGGCAATAGACTGGCTAATAGGCAAACTGGTAATAGCCGATATAAGCGCACATAACTCAGCAAGTGAGGCGCTATCGCCATCTATATAACCGTAGCTTTGCTCTATAGCTATGTTAGCACTTAGCGTTAAACTAAAGTGCTGGGCGTATTTGTTACCTAAATAACCGGTAAGTAGCATTACACCTTTTGAGTGAATTGCTTTACCTAGCTCGGCTTCACGCTCAACATCTATTACACCATCGGCGCCGGCATATACGGTGGCGGTTATGCGTGCGGGTGTACCAAACGACGTATCGCCAATGTGCAGCACTGTTAAGCCGTTTACTTTACCAATGGCTTGACCTTGTGTGGCAATAAGCGTGTGGCCTTCTTTTATATCGCTTAGCATGTTTTCGCTTATTTGGCCGGTGCGGTACTGCTTACCTTCAATGGCTTCATCAATATGATGCGCATCAATCAGTGTTTGCTTATCTTGCTTGGCGTAAAAGCTGGCCTCAGCCACCAGTTCAAGCACATCGGCAAAGCGCGCCGATAATTTATTATGGTGCTCTGCTTGGCGGTAGCTAAATTTAAGTAACCGCACCATGGCGGCCTCTGTGGTTGTGCACTTTAACGTTTGCTGGCAGTACTCACTCACTTTAGTAATAAATTGGTACTGAAGCTTATCGCTACTTGGTAAATAGTAATCAAAGTCGGCAAGTACTCTAAACAGCTCTGCAAATTCTTCATCGTACTCACCTATGGTGTAATACAAATCGCGCGAGCCTAATAAAATAATTTTTACATCAAGAGGAATTAATTGCGGGCGCAGTGTAAAGCTGCTGCCTACTGAGCTGTCTTGATACGGTAGGTCGTTTTTAATTTGGTGCGTTTTAAGCGAAAGCTTTAAGCCATCCCACACTTGCGGGTTGGCCATTACTTTTTCGGCATCCATAATTAAGTAACCGCCATTTGCACGGTGCAATGCACCAGGCTGTATAGAGCGGTAACTGGTTATAAGCGAGCCTTGCGATGTTGAATACTCAATTTTGCCAAATATATTGCCAAAGGTTGGGTTTGGCTCATACACCACAGGTGCGGCATCGTCTTCTTTAAATTCAACTAAAATATTAGGCGCAAAAAAGTCGGTAAGCATGCCTTTACGGTCAAAGTCTTCTTTGCTTTCTTCGCTTTCATCTTCATCGTCTAGCCACTCAAGTACTGCATCAATTATTTCTACGCGAATATCTTTTAAGTAGCGCAGCACTCCAATATGTGCAGCGTATTTATGCTCTAAGTCTTTTAATAATGGCTTTGTAGCTTGCTCGGCTGTGGCCTTTTTTAGATTACGCTGTTTTTCTTTTGATTCGCGTTTCCAGCGTGGCAGCTCAATCAGCGCTTCAATTAAGGCATCTTCTAGTTTTTCTATTTTTTCAAAAAACTCATCACGAAGCTCTTCATCTAGGGCGGCAAATTCGTTATCGCTTAACTGTCTGCCTTCAACTAAAGGCGCAAAACCTACGGCGTTTTTCTCTTCTATTAGCGCTACGCTTTGCTCAAGCGCCATTTCTTCTACTGCGGTAATAGCGCTGTCGTAAGCGTCGTTAAATTCGCTCTCGATTGACTTTTTTTTGCGTTGATAAGCTGGGTTATCAAACGCTGCCGGAAAGGTGTCGAGTACTTCATCTAAAAATGAGTCTATGTCGTCACTTAATTGCTTGCTTTGCCCTGCTTGCATAAATAGCGCAATTGGCTCGCGGTGGTCGTCGTAATTATTAACATACAACCACTCGTTAGGTGTGGGGCGATCTTTTGCGTGCTGTTTAAGTTTGTCTTTTACGAGTGTAAATCGGCCATGCGCGGCCTCACCCATTACATAAACATTGTAGCCTGGCAGCTCCATCCCAAGTGAAAAGTCGAGCGCACTTTGGGCGCGTTGTTGGCCTATAAAGGTAAGTTGCTCTGGGTATGGATTGCTCATACACGTGCTAACGTGATTAGTAGAAATGCTCGGTGCGAGCTTTGAAACAGATAATGGCAGCAGTTTTTTCGTCATTCTAACTTCTTTTTGTACCAACATACTCGCTGGCTTTGGGCGTATTAAGTGGCCTACAAGCCACTTAATACATATATTTAGGGTTGTAATGCCTTACGGCTAAAATAAATACCATCACATTCAATGCACGGTGTAATTTGTGTAGCGTGATAAATATCAAAACTATGGGTGCAATTCTTACATACTAATGTGCCCATGGCTATCCATTCGCCTGCGTGATACATCCCATTGTGCTTAAAATCTTGACTAAGGGACTGCCATTCAAGCTGGGTTTTGTCCTCTATGTGTGAAAGCTCATACCATAACGACTCTTTAAGCTCTTGCCATGCAAGCGAATTATAGTGCGATTCGTTTTCTTGAACGTGTTCTATGTCGCGCTGCAAATAACTTTTATAGAGTCCGTATTTTTCTTTGCCTAGGTCTTTAAGTGCTTGCTCAGATTCAACAAATCGGGTCATTGCATCTTTTACTTCGTGATCTTTTACATCTTTTAACCAATTAGTTAAATCGCTAAGCCATGTTTTATAATCTGCCATTTTATACTCCATCAAAATCAAGGGCGTGTTGGCCTTTAACATAGATAAGTATAGGTTAACCTGCACTGAAAGTGAGATTTTAACAAAACCGTGCTTATACGCTGTGATTAGGCTTTTATTTGGGGTATCCTATCGGCAATTTTTTATTAGTTTGCAAGAAGTCTGGAATCATAGATGCAAGAGCAATATAACCCGCAAGACATAGAGTCAAAAGTCCAAAGTTACTGGGAAGAAAACCAGGTATTTAAAGTCACCGAAGATGAGAGCAAAGAAAAGTATTACTGCCTTTCTATGTTCCCGTATCCAAGTGGCCGACTGCATATGGGTCATGTGCGTAATTACACCATTGGTGATGTTGTTTCTCGTTTCCAGCGCCTGCAAGGCAAAAACGTAATGCAACCAATGGGTTGGGATGCGTTTGGTTTACCTGCAGAAAACGCCGCTATCAAAAACAAAACGGCGCCAGCTAAGTGGACGTACGAAAACATTGATTACATGCGTAACCAACTTAAGCAATTAGGCTTTGGTTACGACTGGGATCGTGAAATAGCCACGTGTCACCCAGAATACTACAAATGGGAACAATGGTTTTTCACTAAGCTGTACGAAAAAGGCTTAGTGTACAAAAAAATGTCAACGGTTAACTGGGATCCAGTTGATCAAACTGTACTTGCTAACGAACAAGTTATAGATGGCCGCGGATGGCGCTCTGGTGCAGTGGTTGAGCAAAAAGAAATTCCACAGTGGTTTATTAAAATTACTGACTACGCACAAGAGCTTTTAGACGACTTAGACAAGTTAGAAGACTGGCCTGAGCAAGTTAAAACCATGCAGCGCAACTGGATTGGTCGCTCTGAAGGGTTAGACATTGAGTTTACGCGTACCGACAACAATGAAAAGTTTAGCGTATACACTACACGTCCAGATACATTTATGGGTGTAACTTACCTAGCCGTTGCCGGTGGCCACCCTATTGCGCAAGAAGCCGCTAAAAACAGCGATGCAATTGCAATGTTTGTTGAAGAATGCAAAAACACCAAAGTTGCCGAAGCAGACATGGCCACTATGGAGAAAAAAGGCATTGCAACAGGCTTTTACGCGACTCACCCATTAACGGGCGAGCAAGTTCCAATTTGGGTTGCTAACTTTGTATTAATGCATTACGGCTCAGGCGCGGTGATGGCAGTACCTGCTCACGACCAACGTGACTATGAATTTGCCACAGCATACGGCCTAGACATAAAACAAGTAATTGCACCGGTTGAAGGCTCAGAGCTTGAAGTAAATTTAAAAGAAGAAGCATTCACTGAAAAAGGCGTGTTAGTTAATTCTGGCGAATTTGATGGCCTTGATTTTGAAGGCGCATTTAACGCTATTGCCGACAAACTAGAAGCACTGGGTGTGGGTGAGCGTAAAGTTAACTTCCGTTTACGTGACTGGGGTGTTAGCCGCCAGCGTTACTGGGGTTCACCAATCCCAATGCTGAGCGACGAAAACGGTAACGAATTAGCCGCCACCGAAGAAATGCTGCCAGTACGTTTACCAGAAGATGTAGTTATGAATGGCGTTACTTCGCCAATCAAAGCAGACCCAGAATGGGCAAAAGCAACGGTAAATGGCGTACCAGCAACACACGAAACAGATACCTTTGACACCTTTATGGAGTCATCTTGGTACTACGCACGTTACTGTAGCCCGCGTCACGATGAAGGCATGCTAGACCCAGCAGCAGCTAACTATTGGTTACCAGTAAACCAATACATAGGTGGTATTGAGCACGCTATTTTACACTTATTGTATTCGCGTTTTTTCCATAAGTTATTACGTGATTTTGGTTTAGTAAATTCAGACGAGCCATTCGATCGCTTACTTTGTCAGGGCATGGTACTTGCCGAAACGTTCTACCGTAAAGATGAAAAAGGCGGTGACGTATGGATTTCGCCAAGCGATGTAAATACCGAAACTGACGAAAAAGGCCGCGTAACTAAAGCATGGCACAAAGAAGATGGTGAACCTGTGTTCTCATCGGGCATGAGCAAAATGTCTAAGTCTAAAAACAACGGTATAGACCCACAAGAAGTAATTGCCCAATACGGTGCAGATACTGTGCGTTTATTTATGATGTTTACCGCACCACCAGAGCAAACGCTTGAATGGTCAGACTCAGGCGTTGAAGGCGCGCACCGCTTCTTAAAACGTATTTGGAAATACGCAGTAGATGTGAAAACAGTTGGCTACCAAGCACTTGATAAATCAGCGCTTAGTAACCCACAAAAAGTACTGCGTCGTGAGCTACACAAAGCCATTGCAAAAGTGAGCGATGATATTGAGCGTCGTCAAACGTTTAACACTGCAATTGCTGCCATTATGGAGCTTTCTAATAAGTTATTAAAAGCGCCGTTAAACGATACGCAAGATGTTGCTATTGCTAACGAAGCATTAGAAGCCCTACTTATTATGCTTGCGCCAATTACGCCGCATTTATCGCACCAGTTATGGCAAGAGCTTGGTAAAGAGGGTGACATTTTAGATGCAGCCTGGCCTAAAGTTGACGAGTCTGCCCTTGTTGAAGATGAAAAATTAATCATCGTACAAGTAAACGGCAAACTACGCGCTAAGCTAACTGTAGCCGCCGATGCAACACAAGAGCAGGTAGAAGCACTTGCGTTTGCAGAGTCTAACGTAACTAAATTTACTGATGGCGCAACCATTCGTAAAATTATTTACGTACCGGGTAAACTACTTAACGTGGTAGCTAACTAAATGGTTAGCTTTAACACCCTTAAAAACACATTAGCCTTAGTGCTAATGTGTTTTGTGTTATCTAGCTGTGGCTTTCATTTAAAGAAAGCCTCTAGCCTGCCTGATAACCTTAAAACGCTTACACTTAAAGGTGATGATGAAAAATCATCGTTATTTTTAAACCTTAAAAAAGAGCTTAAAGCCAGTAACGTAGAACTGACACCTTCGGCTAAAAATGTTGCCCAGCTTTACTTACGCAAAGAAAGCATTGAGCGCCAAACCTTGTCGTTGTTTCAAAATGGTCAGGTGGCTGAATACGAGCTTGCCTACGGGGTAAGCTATGTTGTTAAACGCCCAGGCGAAAAAGCCATAGAAAAACGCTTTGAGCTTTATCGTAACTACCAAGACGACCCCGATCACGCACTTGCAAAAGCAAAAGAGCTTGAGCTGCTTATTAGCGAAATTCGTAAGCAAGCCAGTGGTCGTATTGTTAGAGAGCTGTCGCAACTATAATGCGCTGTTATGCTAATCAGTTACCGAGTGAATTAAATAAAGGTTTGAAACCCTTTTATTTAGTGTTTGGTGAAGAACCGTTTCAAGAAGCGCAATGTGTGCAGCAAATACGCGACATAGCAAAAGCCCAAGGCTTTGATGAGGTAATTAAATTTACCCTAATGCAAGGGTTTGATTGGCAAGAAATTATAGCTCAATATCAAAGCATGTCTTTGTTTAGTGCGCGCACTATAATTGAGCTTGATTTAAACCAACAAAAACCTGGCACCCCAGGTAGTAATACCTTTAAAAAAATAGTCGAGTTAATTAACCCTGATACCATTTTAATTGTAAAAGGGGCTAAAGCCAGCCAAGACGTACAACGTGGCGCCTGGTTTAAAGCGCTCGATAAACACGGTGTATTTGTACCGTGCTACCCGCTTGCAGGGAATCATTTAAAACGCTGGTTAGATGAACAAGTAGCGCGCCTTTCTCTGAATATGCAAAACGAAGCAAAACTGAGCTTAATTAACGCTACCGAAGGCAATTTATTAGCGTGTTTTCAGGAGCTCGAAAAGCTCTCGCTACTGCATGGTAATGCCTTAATAACCCAGCAACTCGTGATGCAAGGGCTATTAAATCAAGCCAAGTTTGATATTTTTGACTTAAGTGATGCCCTATTAAATGGCCACGCCAAGCAAGCAATTAAGGTACTTAATAAACTGGCCAGCGATAACACCGAAGTGGTGAGTATTTTATGGGCTATAAATAAAGAGCTCACCAGTTTGCTCACTATTCAGCAAGGGCTTTTAAATGGCGAGCCTATCGCACAGTTATTTAAAAAAAATGGTATTTGGAAAAACCAGCAAGGGCCTGTGCAAAATGCGATTAACCGCTTAAATATTAATACCCTTGAGCAAATAAGCAGTGAGCTTGCACTGTTTGATTCAAGCTACAAACAAGGTAACTTAATTGCGCCTTACCAAGCGCTTGCCCATATTTGTATTAAGTTTTGCCAGCCGCTTGATATTCCAGTGCCTTGCCACGCACTTAACTAAAGATTTTTAACATGATTGCAATTTTTGGCGGCACCTTCGACCCTGTGCATTTAGGCCACCTAAATATGGCCACACAGTGTGTAAATACATTTAACTTATCCACGTTGTACTTTATGCCCTGTGCACTTCCCGCGCACAAAGCTGCGCCAGGTATAAGTACAGCGCACCGTATTAATATGCTCAATGCCGCTATTGCCCCTTACCCTCATTTTGCACTTGATTTAAGAGAGCTTAATCGTACTGGGCCCTCGTACTCATTGTTAAGTTTACAAGAACTAAGAGCTGAGCACCCAGATACGCCAATTCTTTTTTTAATGGGCATGGACTCATTTAATAACCTCGACAAATGGTATGAATGGCAAGCAATTACACAGCTATGCCATATAGTGGTTTATCATCGCCCGGGGCAAACATGTAACCCAAATAAGGCGCTTAAAAGCTATGTCAGTAATGCCCACACTGAAGCGCCACAGCAACTTGCCACACACAACTTTGGTAAGCTTTATTTTTTATCTGGTGAGACCCTTGATGCCGCCTCAAGCACTATTCGAGAGCATTTAAAAAAAACCAATAAAAATAATGAACTATTACCCGAACCTGTCAGTCACTACATTAAGCAACACCAGCTTTATCAAAGTGATGATTAAAACCCCCTAGCATGTTAAAATGCACGCTATTAAATTTAAAATTGAGACAATACCTTGGATTCGAAACAACTACTTGCCTTTGCACTAGACAAAATTGACGATATGAAAGCACGCGACGTGGTACAACTAGACGTACGTGACAGCTCAGACATTACCGATTACATGGTTGTGTGTTCGGGTACTTCTAAGCGTCATGTGCAATCAATTGCCGATAACGTAGCAAAAGAAGCTCGCCACGCTGGCGAAGAACCTTTAGGTTACGAAGGTCAAGACGAAGGCGAATGGGTACTGGTAGATTTAGGTGATGTAGTTGTACACGTGATGCAAGATCACGCACGTAGCTATTACGATCTAGAAAAACTGTGGGGCTAAGCGCCACTATTTTTTAATTGAGCTTGGAAGTATTACGTGAAAATACAAATGATTGCCGTTGGCACAAAAATGCCAGCGTGGGTAGAAACCGGATTTGCAGAGTACCAACGCCGTTTTCCTAAAGATATGGCGCTTGAGTTAATAGAAATTCCGGCCGGTAAACGCGGTAAAAATGCCGATATTAAACGCATTTTACACACCGAAGGTGAAAAAACCTTAGCCGCTATTCCAAAAGGCAATCGCATTGTTACCCTAGAGGTAACAGGTAAACCACTTGATACTCACCAGCTTGCTAAAAATATGGAAAAGTGGCAGCTCGATGGCCGCGACGTTAGTTTGCTTATTGGCGGCCCTGAAGGGTTAGCCCCTGAGTGCATTGCCGCCTCTGAGCAAAAATGGTCGTTATCTAACTTAACGTTACCGCACCCTTTAGTGCGTATTATTGTTGCCGAAAGCCTATACCGAGGCTGGAGCTTAAATAACAACCATCCTTATCATCGCGAGTAGCGCCTTGTTATGATTAAGCAAAGACCCACAATACGAGACCATTCCGCTGAGGCAAACTTATTTGCACGGCGCGCATTTGTGGGTTTTATTTTTGTTTTAGGCTTAGTGGCAATTTTGCTTTCTAATCTTTATACCATTCAGGTAGAAGAACACACCGACTATCAAACCCGCTCTAACGATAACCGTATTAAAGTCATTCCTATTGCGCCAAACCGTGGCCTCATTTACGACCGCAATGGTGTACTGCTTGCTGAAAACAAACCCGTTTATAACCTCGAGGTTATTCCTGAAGAGGTCGACGATTTAGCTAAATCGCTTGAGCAAGTTAGCAAAATAATTACGATTACCGAGCAGCAAAAAAAAGACTTTATTGATGACATAAAGCATACGCGTCGTTTTAAGTCGCAAGTACTAAAAGCCCGCTTAGATGAAACCGAAGTGGCCCAATTTGCGGTTAATCAGCATAAATTTCCGGGCTTTAGCATTGAGGCGCGCCTTGCACGCTTTTACCCATATGGCGATACGCTAACCCATGCATTAGGCTACGTTGCAAAACTAAACCGCAAAGAACTTAATAAGTTAGAACAAGAAGACCAAGCCACAAATTACCGCGCAACGCACGATATTGGTAAGCTTGGCATAGAAAAATATTACGAGCAGCTTTTGCATGGCCAAGTCGGCTCTCAACGCGTTGAAGTGAATAACCGCGGCCGTGTTATTCGTACATTAAGTATGACCCCCCCGCAGCCAGGCAGTGATTTAGTGCTTACCTTAGATATAGGTTTACAGCAAATAGCCCAACATGCGCTTAAAGATATGCGCGGCGCGGTTGTAGTAATGGATGCCAAAGATGGCGGCGTATTAGCACTTTATTCAAACCCAAGTTACGACCCTAATTTATTTGTCCATGGTATTAGCAGTAAAGATTATAAAGCACTGCTAAACCCCGACCGCCCTCTTATTAACCGTGCCACTCAAGGGCGCTATGCGCCGGCTTCCACTGTAAAACCACATATGGCCATACTGGCACTTGAAGAAAACATTGTCAGTGAAAGCACCTCGGTGTGGGATCCTGGTTTTTTTCAAATACCGAATGTTGAACATAAATGGCGCGATTGGAAACGTTGGGGCCACGGCCACGTAGATGTTTACAAAGCGATTGAAGAGTCGTGCGATACTTACTTTTACGATGCGGCATACCGCTTAGGCATAACAAAAATTAGTAATTTTATGGCCCGCTTTGGCTTTGGTGACTTATCGGGAATAGACATACACGAAGAAACCACAGCCATACTGCCCTCAAAAGAGTGGAAAGAAGGCCGCTTTAAAGAGTCCTGGTGGCGTGGCGATACTATTTCAGTGGGGATTGGCCAAGGGTATTGGACTGCCACCCCTATTCAAATTGCTAACGCGACTAACATATTGGTTAATAAAGGCATAAACCACCCGCCGCATTTAGCACAAGTGGCTAAAAAAGAAGACCAAGTGACGCAAATTAATAACGAAGAAAAACCGCCTGTGGTACTTAATAACCCTGATAACTGGCGTATCGCGCTCGATGCCATGCACAATACCGTAAAAAAAGTAACAGGAACGGCCCACCGTGCTTTTAAAGGCGCTAATTATGACCCTGCGGGTAAAACAGGCACTGCGCAAGTAGTGAGTATTGCCCAAGGTGAGCGTTACGATGCAAAATCACTAAAGGAGCGCCAACGCGATAACGCGATTTATATTGGTTTTGCTCCGTATGACGACCCTAAAATTGTGGTTTCAATTGTGGTAGAAAACACCGGTGGCGGAAGCTCTGTGGGTGCACCTATTGCACGTGAGCTAATGGATTACTATTTTGCAGCAAACCCAATAGAAGTTGCTAGGAATACAGCGCAATGACCGTATTAAACACCCAGCGCTCGATATGGATGCGCATGCATTTAGACTTACCGTTACTAATTGCCTTATTACTTATGATGGCAGGCAGTATCACCATAGTATATAGCGCAAGCGGCCAAGACTCGGCCATGATGATCCGCCATATCACCCGTATGGGCGGCGCTATTATAGGCATGATAGTGCTTGCACAGTTCTCCCCCGCGACTCTTAAACGCTTAGTGATCCCCCTTTACTGTGTTGGGTTACTCATGTTGGTGGGCGTATTGCTATTTGGCGTGAGCTCAAAAGGCGCTCAGCGCTGGTTAAATTTAGGTATTACTCGCTTTCAGCCCTCAGAACTTATGAAGCTGGCAGTCCCTATGATGGTGGCTTGGTATATTGGCCGAAACCAACTTCCGCCACGTCCATTACACCTAATTATTGGCTTTGTCATCGTGATGCTGCCTACCTTATTAATTAAAGAACAGCCCGACTTAGGCACCTCAATTTTAATTGCCAGCTCAGGAATATTTGTGTTGTTTTTATCGGGTTTAAGCTGGCGTTTAATTGGCTTTTTAAGCTCGATTGTCGCACTGGCTGCATGGCCATTTTGGCACTACGGTATGCACGACTACCAAAAGCAGCGCGTATTAACGTTTTTAGACCCAGAGAGCGATCCGCTTGGCTCGGGGTATCATATTATTCAATCCAAAATAGCCATCGGCTCAGGTGGTATAGAAGGTAAAGGCTGGTTGCAAGGCACGCAATCACAACTCGAATTTTTACCAGAGCGCCATACCGACTTTATATTTTCGGTATTAAGTGAAGAGTTTGGCTTATTTGGTGTGTGTGTTTTATTAAGCCTGTACTTATTTATTATCGGCCGTGGTTTATACATTGCGGTAAACGCGCAAGATGCGTTTGGTAAATTATTGGCCGGCGCCCTTACCCTCACCTTTTTTGTTTATATTTTTGTAAATATAGGCATGGTATCGGGCTTGTTGCCTGTTGTAGGTGTACCTTTACCCCTTATTAGTTATGGCGGCACCTCTATGGTGACGTTAATGGCCGGATTTGGCATTATTATGTCAATTGCGACAGATAAAAGGATGCTTTTAAAATAATGAATAAGCCTACCCAGCTGTTATTTATTTCAGCCTTAATATTTATGTTAAGCGCATGTAGTAGCGGCTCTAATAGTCGTTATCATATGGAGCACGACGCCGCACCTTTACGCGCGCCAACCGCACTTGAAATGCAAGATGCCGTTGTGGTGGATGTTAAAAAAAGTGCCAGTGCAAGTCGCCCCTACGAGGTATTAGGCAAACGTTATACGCCAATGCTTGATGAAAAAGGGTATACAGAAGAAGGGATCGCTTCGTGGTACGGCCGTAAGTTTCATGGTTACCATACCTCAAACGGTGAAATTTACGATATGTTTGCCATGAGCGCTGCGCATAAAACCTTACCCCTGCCAAGCTTTGTACGCGTTACTAATACTGCCAACAATAAATCGGTGATTGTACGTGTAAACGACCGTGGGCCGTTTCATGATGACAGAATAATAGATCTTTCGTATGCTGCTGCTTATAAATTAGGCTATTACACTCACGGTACAGCCAAGGTTAAGCTAGAGGCGATTACGCTCGACAGCATTCCTGCACGTAAAACATATATACAGGTAGCTGCGGGTAGTACGCTTAGCAATATTGAAGCATTAGCTTCTACATTACGCCTGCAGTATCAAGTACCTACTAATATAGTAAAAGCAGACAACATTTATCGTTTGCATTTGGGCCCGATTAAAGATGCCCAGCATGCACAAGACGTATTAAAAAAATTAAAACAAAACCAATTTCAAAACGCGTTCTTGCTTTACACTCAGTAAGACAAATACCTAAACCACGCCAAAATGTAGGATTCAGCGTTGTATTGGGGCTTAAAATCTAGGTGTTATTTTTTAAATGGCAATCCCTTTTAAAAAATAACAACACAGAAAATCAGCCTCAGTGAAACGCCCTAAAGCGTGGTTTAAAAACGATTTATACTGCGTTATTGATTTGAACAATAGAGTGACTATTATTGACAATCAATGCCTTGTCTAAGTTGTTTTTAATTCCAACGACGCTCGCATCTCGGGGTAGTTTGGGTATAAGATGGACTAACGCGAATTTTTAACTTTAACCATTAATGAGTATGATGAAATCAATTAAACATAAAATCCTCAAAGGTGTATGCGGCTTAGTTTGCACAGCCGCCGTATTTTCAGCCAGCGCCCAAATTATTCCGGCTCCACCTCAAATTAATGCAAAAGGTTATTTTTTAGTAGACTTTACAACAGGTAAAGTTATTGCTGAAGGTGAAGCTGATACAAAGCTAGCCCCTGCAAGCTTAACTAAAATGATGACCAGTTATGTAATTGGTACAGAAATAAACGCCGGTAACATTGCACCAACCGATATGGTTACAGTGAGCGAAAAAGCCTGGGCTAAAAACTTCCCTGAATCGTCAAAAATGTTTATTGAAGTAGGCAAGCAAATAAGTGTTGATGAGCTTAATCACGGTATTATTATTCAATCTGGTAATGATGCGTGTGTAGCCATGGCTGAGCACATTGCAGGTAGCGAAAGCGCATTTGCTGATTTAATGAATGCCCATGCCGCTAAATTAGGCATGAGCAATAGCCACTTTATTAATAGCCACGGTTTAGATACAGACGAGCATTACACTACCCCACGTGATATGGCGACCCTAGGCGCTGCACTTATTCGTGATGTACCTGATGAGTACGCACTTTATAAGCAAAAATCGTTTACTTACAACGGTATTAAACAATATAACCGTAACTCTTTGTTATGGGATGAAAGCCTAGATGTTGATGGCATTAAAACGGGTCACACATCAGAGGCAGGTTATAGCTTAGTAACGTCTGCGACTAAAAACGACATGCGTTTAATTGCGGTTGTTATGGGCACATCAAGCGAGCGCGCACGTAAAGTAGAAAGCAAAAAACTACTTAACTACGGATTTCGCTTTTTTGAAACAATTACACCTTACAAAGCAGGCGACAGCTTTGCAGAGCAACGTATTTGGATGGGTAATAAAGAAAATGTATCGTTAGGAATTTTAGAAGATACCCCAATTACCATTCCACGTGGTCAACATAAAAACCTTAAAGCTAACTTTGAGCTAGACAACACGCTTGAAGCACCATTAGCGAAAGGCACTAAAGTAGGTACGTTATTCTTACAACTAGAGGGCGAAGACATTGCACAATACCCACTAGTTACACTTGAAGAAGTGGAAGAAGGCAGCTTCTTTAGCAAAATTTACGACTACTTACGTTTACAAATTATGTAAACGTAAAAATAACCCGACAGTCGATGGGTTGTTAAACGAAGCGCCTCTGTTATGAGGCGTTTTTTTTTGCTTGAAAAATGCTAGAATGCGCCCCATATAAGCAGGATCACCCTAAACCTGCCAGTCACGCTTAGCGTTATACCAATTCGGTTAATTAAGTAATCTACTTTGAGGCTGGAAAAACGTGTTGATAACTTGGCTAATAAATCGCTATTTAGTTGTTCTAAATGAGCATTTTTTAACGCAGGTAGCAACACGTTTAGCCCCGTAAAATGATTAAGTCTTATTGCGGATTGATATTATCTCACGTAGCCAACATTTTTGTTTGAGGAGTCACCGTCGTGGTTCAACCTGTTAAAAATACTAAATTTGATGAGTACCTTGAGTACCCATGTCCGTTCACATTTAAAGTTATGGGTTTAGCAAACGTTAACCTTACGGAACAAATTTTAGCTAAATTACAACCTATTGCACCTGGTGACTACGCACCAAAAGTAAAGCCAAGCAGTAAAGGCAATTATGAGTCGGTAACGTTTGTTGCCACAGTGACAAGCGGTAAACACATAGAAGAAATTTACAACGTGATCAGCAACATTGATGACGTACGCCATATGCTTTAAGCCATAGTTGAGACTTGTTGTGAACGAAAACACTTTAATCGTACGCCAACTAGGCCGTCAGCGTTACATGCCAATTTGGCAAAAAATGCAAGCCTATACCGACACCCGTGACGACAGCTCGCCAGATGAAATTTGGCTTGTAGAGCACGAGAGTGTATTTACACAAGGCCAAGCTGGTAAAGATGAGCATTTACTCGCCCCTGGTGACATAGAAGTCATAAAGGTAGACCGTGGCGGGCAAGTTACTTACCATGGCCCCGGCCAACAAATGATGTATGTATTATTTAACTTGCGCCGCTTAAAAATTGGTGTGCGCGAGCTTGTTACATGGCTTGAAGAGTGCATTATTGATACCCTTAATGAGTATGATATTAAAGCCTACGCAAAGGCCGATGCACCCGGTGTGTACGTAAACGACAGTAAAATTGCATCATTAGGATTACGTGTTCGTCGTGGTTGCTCGTTTCATGGATTAGCATTAAATGTTAACATGGACTTAAGCCCGTTTTTACGCATCAACCCGTGTGGTTATGCCGGCATGAACATGGTGCAAACGAAAGAATTAAACGGCCCTCAAAACTTAGCACAAGCAGGTGAAGGGCTGGTAAAACACATGATAAAGAAGCTTAATGCAACACAGGTTAAGCATACTGAAGGGTTTGAAAACGAATGAATAAACCAGTCAAAATGGAACCAGGTGTAAAACTACGCGACGCAGAAAAAATGGCGTTGATCCCCGTTAAAGTTTTACCTACAGAAAAAACTGAAATGTTGCGCAAGCCAGAGTGGCTTAAAATTCGCTTACCAAAATCTACCGAGCGTATCGACGGTATAAAACAAGCTATGCGCAAGCACGGCTTACACTCAGTATGTGAAGAGGCCTCGTGCCCTAACCTTTCTGAGTGTTTTAACCACGGTACTGCTACCTTTATGATTTTAGGTGCTATTTGTACTCGTCGTTGCCCATTTTGTGATGTTGCCCATGGTCGCCCACTAAAACCTGATGCAGCAGAGCCTGAAAAGCTTGCACTGACAATTAAAGACATGAAGCTTAGCTACGTGGTTATTACCTCGGTTGACCGTGATGATTTACGTGATGGCGGCGCACAGCATTTTGCCGATTGTATTCGCGAAATCCGTAAGCACAATCCAACCATTACTATTGAGATTTTAGTGCCAGATTTTCGTGGTCGTATGGACCGCGCACTGGAGATTTTAATTGAAACGCCACCTGATGTGTTTAATCACAACCTAGAAACTGCCCCGCGTTTGTACAAGCTTGCGCGCCCGGGTGCCGATTATAAATGGTCGTTAGAATTACTTCGTCGCTTTAAAGAAGCGCACCCAGAGGTAAAAACTAAGTCTGGCTTAATGGTTGGCCTAGGTGAAGAAATTAGTGAAATAGAAGAAGTATTACGTGACCTACGTGCGCATAACGTTGACATGCTTACCGTTGGCCAATACTTACAGCCTTCTAAGCATCACTTGCCAGTTAAACGTTACGTGCCACCAGCGGAATTTGACGCACTAAAAGAATACGCTGATGAAATTGGCTTTACGCATGCTGCCTCTGGCCCATTTGTTCGTTCAAGCTATCACGCTGACCAACAAGCTGCAGGTAAAGAAGTAAAATAGTTACTTTTTAAAACGCATTAAAAAAGCCCTTAGCAATTAAATTGCTAAGGGCTTTTTTGTCGGTTTAATTTTTACCACTGCGTTTAAGTATATAATAAAACACAGGTGTAAGTATTAAGCCAAATACCGTTACGCCTATCATGCCAGAAAATACCGCAACGCCCATAGCTTGGCGCATTTCAGAGCCTGCTCCCGATGAGAACACCATAGGCACAACCCCCATAATAAATGCTATTGAGGTCATTAATATTGGGCGTAATCGCAACCGGCTCGCCTCTTTAATGGCATTAAATGCATCCATACCGGTATCTTGCAGCTCTTTTGCAAACTCAACAATTAAAATAGCGTTTTTAGTGGCAAGTCCAAACAACACGATTAGGCCAATTTGGGTGAAAATATTATTATCACCACCATAAATAGCCACACCAATCAGCGCACTTAGCAATGTCATAGGCACAATTAAAATAATAGCGACAGGCAAACGTAAGCTTTCGTACTGCGCTGCTAAAACCAAAAATACAAGCAACACAATAAGTGGAAATACATACATTGAAGTATCGCCCGCTAAAATTTGCTGATAGGTTATGTCTGTCCACTCATACGCAATACCCATTGGCAATGTTTCATCGAGTATTTTTTCTATTGCGGCTTTAGCTTGGTCAGAGCTATACCCTGGTGCGGGTACGCCGTTAACCTCAGCCGTAACATAGCCGTTATAATGCATTACTCTATCTGGCCCTAAACTATGTTCAATACTAAGCACTGCGCCAAGGGGGATCATATCGCCATTTTTATTGCGCACTTTTAATTGCTTAATTTGCTCTACATCTTCTCTGTAGGGTGCATCGGCCTGCACATTTACCTGATACGTGCGACCAAATAAATTAAAGTCGTTCACATAAACTGTGCCCAAATAGCCTTGCATTGCTTCAAATAAGGTGTTTATTTCAAGCCCTAAGCTTAGCGCCTTTTTACGGTCTACCTTTACATCTAGCTGCGGTACGTCGGTTGTAAAACTGGTAAACGCATTAGCAAGAGCGGGATCGGCTTTAGCCTTAGCAATGACTTCATTTGTTACTTGCTGCAAGGTGTCAAACCCTAATGAGCCTCTATCTTCAAGCTGCAGCCTAAAGCCACCAATAGTGCCCATTCCCCTTACTGGAGGAGGCGGAAATATAGCAACATTAGCGCCTTTTATTTGACTAAGTTGTTTATTTAAATCTTCCGCTATTTCAGCTGCCGACATGCGCGGGCCCTGCCGCTTTGAAAACGGCTCTAACGGTGTAAACATCATCCCCGAACTTGGGTTTATAGATAAACCATTAATGCTTAAACCTGCAAAGGCTACAGCGTCACTAACGCCTGGGTGCGCCCTGATTATCTCTGACATTTGGCGAACCACTGCTTCAGAGCGATCTAGCGATGCTGCATTAGGTAATTGCGCAAAAGCGACGAGATACATTTTATCCTGCGGTGGAACATACCCTGTTGGCGTATTTTCAAACTGCTGCCACGTTAAGGCCAGTAAACCAACGTATAGCACACCAATTATGCCGCCCTTATGCACTATTCGGCCAACGGCTCCTGTGTATTTACCCGAGGCTTTATCGAACATTTTGTTAAAAGGCGCAAATAACCAACGGCCAAATAATTTATTAATGGCACGGCTTAACCAATCGTTGTCTTGCCCATGAGGTTTGAGTAATAACGCAGCCAGCGCGGGGCTTAACGTAAGCGAGTTAATGGCAGAAAGCACTGTTGAAATAGTAATTGTAAGAGCAAATTGACGATAAAATTGCCCTGTTAAACCGCTCATAAACGCAGTAGGAATAAACACCGCAGCAAGCACTAAAGTAGTGGCAATAATAGGCCCTGTTACTTCTTTCATTGCTTGAGTGGTTGCATCAATAGGACTTAATCCCTCACTGATATTCCTTTCAACGTTTTCGACCACAACAATGGCATCATCAACAACAATACCGATTGCTAACACCAAGCCAAATAACGACAACGCATTAAGTGAAAATCCCATTAAATGCATAAAAGCAAAGGTGCCCACTAATGAAATTGGCACTGCCACCAGCGGAATAATAGATGCTCGCCATGTTTGTAAAAACAGCACAATGACCAACACAACTAATAAAACCGCTTCAAATAATGTATCGACTACGGCTTCAATAGAGCCCCTTACAAATACGGTAGGGTCATACACTATTTCATAGCTCATGCCCTCTGGAAATAGCGCCGACAATTCAGCCATTTTAGCGCGCACATCGTCAGAAATTTGTAATGCATTAGAGCCTGGCGCTTGAAAAACAGGCACAGCGGCAATGGATTCATTATTAAGAAGTGGCCTAAGGGTATAACTATCTGCACCTAGCTCTACTCTAGCAACATCTTTTAGCAGTGTAATTTCGCCGTTATCGCCCGTTTTTACGATTATTTCTTCAAATTCATCTTGCTCTATTAAGCGCCCTTCTACATTGATAAGCCATTGAAACTCACTGGTGCCTATGGGTTGTGCGCCTAGGCTTCCTGCCGCAGCTTGCTGATTTTGCGAGCGAATAGCATTGACTACATCACTTGGATTTAAATTGAGCGCCGCTAATTTGTTAGGCTCTAGCCACACACGCATACTGTAATCGCCTGCGCCAAATACACGTACTTGGCCCACGCCATTAATGCGCTTTAGCTCATCTTTTATAAATTGATCGCTATAATTAGACAGGTACAAACTGTCGTATCGCCCTGAAGGCGAAGTTATATGTACCGCGAGGGTAAGGTTAGGTGATGACTTTTCGGTGACCACACCTAGCCTTTGTACTTCCTCTGGGAGGCGAGGTATTGCTCTATTTACCCTATTTTGTACCAAAGTAGTTGCTTCGTCAGGATCGCTCCCTATCGCAAAGGTGACTGTTAATGTCATGGTGCCGGCAGAGTTTGCAAGCGATGACTGGTACAGCATGTTTTCTACGCCGTTTATCTCTTGTTCAAGCACTGTGGCCACGGTTTCGGCTATTACCTTAGGATTTGCACCTGGGTAGTTAGCTGTAACAACAACCGTGGGGGGTACTACATCTGGGTATTCTGTAATAGGTAACTGCCATATAGCTATGGCACCCCCTATAAAAATAAGAATAGATAAAACCGCTGCAAAAATAGGTCGATGAATAAAAAACTGAGAAAAATTCATTATTACATGCCTATTTCAAGTGTTGGCTCGGCATTGGCTAAGCGGTTTTGATTATCAACCTTTTGCTGCCAAGCTTGTAACTCGTTTAAAGTACTTTGCTTTGCCATATTAATTAACTCTGGCGTAATGAGTACGCCAGAGCGCACGCGCTGCAAGCCATTAACTACTATGCGTTCGCCGCTTTTTAAACCTTGTTTAATAACTCGTAGCTCACCCACTTTGTCGCCTAAAGTAATGGCACGGTATTGCACTTTATTTTGCTCATCAACCGTTAAAACGTATTTATTATTTAAATCAGTACCAATGGCTTTCTCAGCAATTAAAATACCTTGCTCAGTATTGCCCCCTGCTAACTTTAAATGGGCGAATAACCCAGGTAAAAGCGCGCCGTCTTGATTATTAAATACAGCCCGCACGCGTAATGTACCGGTTTGGGTATTTACTTGGTTATCAACAAAATCAAGCTTGCCCCAGTGTTGGTAATCTTGCTCATTCGCTAAACGCATCGCCACAGGTAACGCGGTAGATTGATTGTTATCAAGGTGTGCTTGTTGATAGTTAAGCCATGTTGCTTCATCAATATCAAAATAGGCATATACTTGCTCAGTAGAGACAATAGAGGTCATTACAGTTTGCCCTGCACTGACATAGTTGCCCTCGGTAATTAACGCACGAGACACTCGCCCAGAAATAGGCGCTTCTACGCGTGTAAAGGTTTTGTTTAGCTGTGCAAGCTCAAGGGATGCATTACTTTGTGCTACGTAGGCATTTGCTTGGTCAACCTCTGCGCCTCGGGTCTCTAATAACTCTTTAGATATTGATTTACTTTTAAATAGCTCTTTAGCTCGATTAAAATCTTGCTTTGCTAGTTTTAAGCGGCTTTTTGCTTCATCAAGTTGCGCTGTTAGGCGGTTTACTTGTGCATTAAATTCGCGGCTATCAATTAAAAATAAGGTGTCGCCTTTATTTACCAGCTCACCCTCTTCAAATACTGCCGCTTCAATATAACCAGATACGCGAGGACGCAAAGACACTATTTGCGGCGACTCTAGCCGCCCTGTAAAGCTGTCCCACTCGGTTATTCGCTGACTTATTACTTCGGCCACTTCTACGGACACCCCTTGCGTAGAATCATCATTACTTTGAATAGAACTTGGCTTATCGCTGCATGCACCCAGTATTATCGCTAATAGCGCAATAATAAACGTGTATGTAAATTTATATATAGCTGACATGGTTAACTCTCTTGCTGTACGAGTTGTGTTAAAATCTGCTTATATTATGAACGCGGTAAAAGCATAAAAATAATTATATTATTGTATAAAACACATCACTAAAAATGATGTAAAATAATCTAACATTTAAAATTTTTAACGGTGCTATATGCGTCCTCAAGAGCTTAATTTACTAATGATTTTTGATGCCATCATGACTGAAGGCAGTATCACTCGTGCAGCAGAGCAATTATCGCTGACACAACCTGCGGTATCTAACGCGCTTGCACGTATGCGCGCAGCGTGGGGAGAAGAGTTATTTATAAAAGATGGCCGAAATATTCAACCTACTGCATTTGCTAACAATTTATGGGGGCAAATACAGGGGCCACTTGGATCATTAGAGCATGCTATAAACCAAAGTGAATTTAACCCAGCGACAGCGCAGCGCACTTTTCGTATTTCTGCCGCTGATATATTTGTAGAAATGATATGGGGGCCTCTTCGTAAAATTATTGAGCAGCAGGCCCCAGGTATTAATATCCATGCAATCCCTAATCGGGCGGTAGAGGCTGCCAATGTACTTAAAGACGCCGAAGCCGAACTGGCAATTAATCGCTACACCCTGTCTGAAAACGTTATTAGAGCCGAGCACTTATTAAAGCCGAAATATGTTGTACTTATGCGCCCTGACCACCCGCTTGCTAATGCCCCTTTAAGTATTACTGACTTTGCTAATACAGATCATTTATTAGTATCAATTACGGGCGATATTTTAGGGCCATCTGATCAAGCACTAAGAGTATTAGGGTTAAAACGCCGAGTAGCGATGACGGTAAATAACGCGGCAAATGTACCTAATATTCTTAAAAATACCGATCTTATTTGTGTCATTCCCTCAATAGCGCTTGAGCAGGAAATATTTACCAATAAGCTCGTGGTTTTAAAAAGCCCTATTGATACGCCACCAACACCCGTCTCTGTTATTTGGCATAAGCGCCAAGACAACGATGCCGGTTTGCAGTGGATACGCCGCCACATAGTGGCTATTATTCAACAACGTGTAAGTAGCCACGATAAAAAACTAGGCAAATATTTACTGCGCTAAAACGCCTTTTTTAATCACAAAATCAGCAAATCGTACCTGCTCTTCTTCAGCGCGAAGGCTATCGGTTTCGACTATTGAACGATAGATACCCCATTTAGGACGGGCAAAGTCATCATCGCTAAAGCCACGCCACATATCTATGTTTTGCTCGCTAATGCTAAATAGCTCTTCGTTGTCACTTAAGCGGGTTAGGGTCATTTCAAATTGCCCCGCTTCACTAAAAGTAGCTTGTACAAATACCGCTATCCATTCATCAGTAATGAGTGACCAGTCGGTTTCGATAAGGTTTTTATCAAGCCCTGTGCTGTTACCGTTTTCATCAAAGCCTGCGCTATAACGTACTTGCAGCTGATTACCTGTACTGTTTTTTTGTGCACCAGAGAGCGTAATAATAGGTTGGTCGTCGTTGCCATTGGTATTGTCGTTGCTATCGTTACGGGCTTTTATTTGGAAAAAGTGACTGAATTTACTACTTAGCTCAAGCTCGCTAGAGACTTTAAACTTCCAACTGTATTGTACGGTTTCGTCTTTAAAGGCAAGTGTTGCGGCGGGCGATTTATCAAAGGCTTTTATTTCGTTGCGCTGGCGGTCAGTTTCGCCCTTATCTTTATCTTGGTCTTCATCACGATGTGCTAAAAACACAAAGTGATTACCTACAGTTGAGTCAGTATCTTCAATAATATGCACAACATCTTGATGATTCCCGCTATACATATCAGGCGATTCAATTGCACCTTCACTAAACGCATTTTCTATTAATGTATAAGCACTTAGCCCTGTGTTTTCGCCATCGGCATTGAGGGTTGTTTCTTGCGTTACTATAAAATCATCACGGCCTGCAGTGCCTATAATGCTTATAGACACTGTCGCTTCGGTGCCATCTGCCGATGTGACGGTTATTTCATCAAGTAAGGTTTCGCCCTCGTTTAATGCACTCACAGTGGCATGCTCGCCATTAAGTGTATATGACCAATTACCATCCTCAGTTAAGCTAAATAAACCATAAGCTGTGGTGTTATTGCTTTGCGTTTTAAATACTGCCTCATTGGCTTGTGCATCCGTTATAGATAGTTCACCTGTAATTGCTATATCGCGGGTATTTTCAATACTTACAGCTGTTTGACCGCTAATTACTGCGGCGTTTTGCGCTACAACCGATGCATTTACAGGCTCACTTTTTGACCCTGAGCTGCCGCACCCTACAGCTAAAATACCCAAAGAACAAACACAAGTAATAGTTAAAACACGCAAGCCAAACTTTGACATAAACAACCAGCCCAGGTTAATGGTAAGTAAATAAAGTAAAATATAACTTACCAATTATTCGTTTTAATAACTAGATCTTTATTACCAGTATGGTTTTATAATTGTTAGCTGAGCTATTTGTGAAAAACAACTTTAAATAAAAGGGTTAAAATAAAATTAGGTTAAAACCAAGTTACTTGAGATAATCCGCAGCGAACCCCTTATTTAGGTTATATATGAAATTATTAGTTCGTAATTTGTCTCGCGCTACCACAGAGCAAGACCTTCGCACGTTGTTTGCAGCACACGGTAAAGTAACTACCTGTAACTTGGTGCTTGATAAAGATACTGGTTTATCAAAAGGTTTTGCCTTTGTAGAAATGCCAAACGACATAGAAAGTAGAAGCGCTATTAAAGCACTTAATCAATTAAGCGTTGATAAAAGCAAAATTCGCGTAAAATACGCAGATGAGTAATTAGTTACTTGCTATATTATTAAAACCAGCTATTTGCTGGTTTTTTACGTTTTAAGTTTATGCTTTATATTTAGCCAGAAATAAGCTGACTGTTTGTTCAATTACTTTATTATTTTGCTGCTCTGTTATTGTTTCAAAACCATAAAGTAGCGGATAAAACACAAACGATTTTAATTGATACACAAACTGTTTAGCAGCTATATTTAGCTCATCACCTTTTAAAACACCTGCTGTTCTAGCTTGCTCTAAAAAATCTTCTAAATAAGTCATACACCCCATAGTATTATTACTTAAAGACTTTGCTAGCTGCGGCTCTTGTAGCATTTGCATAAAGGCAATTTTAGCTAAACGTAAAAAATCAGGCGATGTAAGCATAGCCACTTCTTGCTCGGCAATAGCAGTAAGCTGCAAATCAATTGGTTGATTTTTATTAAAGTAAATAACATCACCATGATTAATTTTAGCCAGCATAGTCGTTAAAATAGCCTGAAATAGCTCTTCTTTTGTCGCAAAGTGATTATAAACAGTTCGCTTAGAAGCCTCCGCTTTTGCAGCAACTTGATCCATACTAGTGTGCTCTACACCTTTTTCAAAAAACAGATGCTCTGCTGCTTGAAGAATATTTATGCGTTTTTTTTCTGATAATTTCATAATGGGTTCTGCAATTGTTAATAGCTACATTTTAACTAAACAATAAAAAAATGCACTGTATAGTTTACTTTTCATCAAAACAATGAAAAACTACACTCACTAGTTTACTTTAAGGTTTAACGATGACATTTATAAGATGGGTAGTTGTGATCATCGCCATCATTGTTTTTGGAGGTTGTAGCGTGAATAAACAGATAGTTGCGCAAGGTGTTAATGAAGCACCTAATGTAGATAACTACGAAAATGGTAGATTTCATAACCATCAACAGGTTGAGCCGAATAGCTTTAAGAAAACACTCGGAATTTTAGGGCGTTACATAACAGAAAAGCGTACCAACATTACACCTAAAAAGCCCATTGCAATTAAAAGTGTTACAGCAAAAATGCTTAACTCCCTTGCAAATAATACTGTGCATGTCATTAAACTTGGCCACTCTAGCGTGCTTTTAAAAGTGCATGGCGAATACTGGTTACTCGATCCGGTATTTAGTGAGCGCGCATCTCCTTTTTCTTTTGTAGGGCCAAAGCGCTTTTCTAAATTACCTATTAGTATTAGCGAACTGCCACCAATCGATAAGGTGCTTATTTCGCACAACCATTACGATCACCTTGATAAATCAGCTATTAAAAAGCTGTCTGCAAAAACTAAGCAGTTTTATGTGCCACTTGGTGTAGATACCGATTTAGTTAAGTGGGGAGTGAATGAAAACAAAATTAGCACATTTAACTGGTGGCAGGAGTTACAAACCGAACATGCATTAGTTGCCTTTACTCCTACCCAGCATTTTTCGGGCCGTGGATTAAGTGATGCAAACAACACACTTTGGGGTTCGTGGGTTATTAAAACCTCCCAGCAAAGTGTTTATTTTAGTGGTGATTCGGGTTATTTCGCAGGCTTTAAAGAAATTGGTAACAAGTACGGTCCTTTTGATTTAACCCTAATTGAGACAGGCGCCTACGACAAAGATTGGGCCGATATACACATGACACCAGAGCAATCGGTTCAAGCTCATATTGATTTACAAGGTAAAACTTTAGTGCCTATTCATAACGGTACGTTTGACTTGGCGTTTCATGCTTGGGTTGACCCATTTGAACGAGTAACGGCTGCAAGCAACATAAATAACGTAACATTGAGTACACCCGAGTTTGGACAAATATTTACCCCTACCGACGCTGCAATAACCCATAAATGGTGGAAAAACTAATTTGGTAGGTGTTTTAAAGGTATTTATTACAAGGTGTTAATTAAATAAGCGGCTATTAAGCCGCTTTTTTTATACTAATTGTACCTAACACTACAAAAGATGCAGCTAAAGCAAAAAACATCGCTTGCTGTGCGAGCAAAGCTGCTGCAAAAAATGCTACGCCGCTGCCTATAAACAGGTATCCGCTTTTTTTAGATTGGCTCATTGTGTGTGCTCCATTTATTGTTGTCGATTATTTATACACCCTACACCGGCAATTTTCAATTTTTGAAAAATAGAACTGGCAAGATGATAAATATTCGACTCACATCAGTGCTTCCTTTATATTAAAAGCCAATTTTTAAAACTATTCAGAAAACTATGGCCTCTACTCTTTTTAAAAGCGCTAGCCTAAGCCTGCTAGTCGCTCTCTTTGGTTGCTCTGAACCTGCAAGCGAGCACTCTTCTTTAGAAAATACGCCCGGCGTAAGCCTAAATAACGTTAAACAGCATATAAAAACGCTCGCCTCTGATGACTTTCAAGGTCGCGGCCCACTTACTCATGGTGAAGTAAAAACAGTGGGTTACTTGAGCGAGCAATACGAAGCTATGGGTTTAACTGGGGCGTACAATGGCAAGTTTTTACAGCCGGTAAAAATGGCAATGGTCACGGCCAATCAAAATATGCAATTGCAGGTGGGCGACTTAAAGTTTAAAGCAGGTAACGATTTTACCGCCCGTACAGAGCAATTACAGCCAGTAATAGATGTACGAAACTCTGACATTGTATTTGTGGGCTACGGTATTAATGCCCCCGAATACAACTGGAACGATTACGAAAACATTAATGTTGAAGGTAAAACCGTTATTGTATTGGTAAACGACCCTGGCTTTGCTACACAAAACGATGCGTTATTTACAGGTAACGCTATGACCTACTACGGCCGCTGGACTTACAAATACGAAGAAGCCGCACGCCAAGGTGCCAAAGCGGTATTTATTGTGCACGAAACTGCCCCTGCGGCTTACCCTTGGGGCGTGGTTGAAAGCTCAAACACAGGGACTAAATACACCCTGATGGACAATAACCTAAACGCTTCTAAGCTCCCAGTTATGGGCTGGCTAACACTTAATACTACTGAGCAAATTTTTAATGCCGCACAGCTTAACTATCAAAATTTAAAACAAAAGGCTTTAAGTGATGACTTTAAAGCCACAGCGCTTAATTTAACAGCCAACCTTTCATTTAAAAACGAAGTATCGCATGCCAAATCACATAACGTAGTTGCGCAAATTACAGGAAGCGACGCCCCTAATGAGTACGTGGTAATAGGTGCTCATTGGGATCATTTTGGTACCAAGCAAACCGACAGCGGCCCTAAAATTTATAACGGTGCAGTGGATAACGCCTCTGGCACAGCGGCCACACTTGAAATTGCCCGCATTATGAATCAAATCCACCAGCAAACACCGTTTAAACGCTCTATTTTATTTGCTAATTTTACCGCAGAAGAAACTGGCCTCATTGGCTCGCAAGAGTTTGCAACCGGTGGCGTTGTGCCCACTAAACAAATGGTCGGGCTATTAAATATTGACGGAATGAACGTGCTAGATGGCACCGATTACATTTTGCAATACGGTAACGATTTATCCACCCTAGAAAACTACCTAGCAAACGCGGCAAAAGCGCAAGGTCGCGTTGTTAAAATGGACCCTCGCCCGCAAAACGGTTTGTTTTTTAGATCAGATCATTTTTCTTTAGCTAAGCAAGGTGTGCCGAGTTTATTATTTATGAGCCTTGGCGATACCGACCCTGATTACATTGCGCATAAATACCATAAAGAAGCCGACGATTACTCGCCTCAGTGGTCATTAGGTGGCGTAAAGCAAGACATAGAGCTTATTGTTGATATAGCCACAAAGCTTGCTAACAATGGCGATTGGCCTACATGGACGAGTGACTCAGACTTTAAAGCAAAGCGCGAGCAAGATAAGCCGCATTAGCAGGTAAAGTTTAAAGCTAAATAATAATCATACCAATCGCATTAAAATCCTCCTACTTGGAGGATTTTAATTTTGAGCGCGCCCGCATTAGTAAGGTTTCGGCTTTTGCCCCTAAATACACATAAATAGCCAAGGCTATTAAAAGCCCTACCACCGCAAGCATCATCGCAATGGCCGGTAATAAGTATTCAGCCTGCCCCAACGCTGCCTTAAACATGGTTAATAGCGCCTCAATAGATATTGCAATTAGCACGGTAGATATAAACCGGGTAATTGTGCGCCGTGTAGAAGAGTGCCTAAATATATCCTTATGCATTAAAATCTCTTCTTCGAGAATGGTCTTTCCCAAATCAAACACGGCCAACGCTAATGTAATATATATAATAATGCTAAAGGGCTCGAGGGGATCAGACGCTGAGTCAAAGTGGGTTAATAATGCATATATATCGTTAAATACTATGCTCAGTAAAAAGAGTACCAAAGTAAATAAACACGCCACAATCACCCCATAACCCGCTTTAAAATAAGGCGAAATACCGGCACGCGCGCTGTCTCCCATTACAAACTCAATTAACTGGGTTAAGCATACGTCTAACACTAAATAATGCTGCTGGTTAATTGGCTTTTTTAGCTCTTTAATAGCCGAAATACATAAATGATTAGTTGCGATAGAAATATACGGATCGGTAAAGCACACCGAATCGGTTTGTTTAGATTGTAAAAAGTAAGGGCGCTCACTTAAGTCTTGCTGATTACCTTGCTCAGCCAATTTTTTATAGGCACGCTTAAAGCAAACGTTATTGCCTTGCTGAAGCCCAGATTCGTTTAAACAATATTGCAGCTCTAAAAAGGGATATTGCTTTACTAAAAAACGCGTATCTCGATTTTTGTTAAGCCCATCTTCAATACTCATTAAAATAGAGTCAAGCAAGCTGTGTATTACTTGCTCATACTCATGGTAGCGCTCAACACTACTTATATAACTCATTCGCGCCATAATTGTGTACTCACTCAGTTGCTATAGCGTTAACTAAGCAAGTTTAAAACCAAGTGTAAAAAGTGTTTTTATTCATAAGGTTAAGGTTTTAACTTGCGCTCATTTGCACCTCTTTGGTGAAAAAGCCGTTATGCTTGCGCCATGCACAAAAAAAGCAGCTAAGTAAATGTTACTTAACTGCTTTGTGAGTATGACCTGATAAATTTTAAGTGTAAAACTACGCCATAAAATTATTGTACTTTAGAAAATTCTTGCTGTGAAAGCTCTCCATCTTTATCTGTATCGAGCTTATCAAATAACCGTGCTAACTGTGCGTTGGCTTGTGCTTCTGTTTTGCTAATTACGCCATCGCCATTGGCATCAAAACTGTTAAAGTCGACCGCGGCAAACGCCGCTGATGAAGAGGCAAGTGCTAGAAGTGCGATAAATTTTTTCATAATCATTTCCTTAGGCTAAGTGCTTGGCAAAGGGGAAGAAATCCTTTTCTGAGATCCATAAAGGGAGAATCGGTTATTTGTATTCAAAAAAATCGTTTTCGGTTAGGCCATTTCGGCTTTGCATATTTAATTGCTGCATTATTTGTTCTGCTGATTGATCACTTTGGTTTGTTAAACCACCTTCGCCTTGCATAGGTGTTTTAAACTCTGTATTTGCCAATACCACCGATGATGACACCAAGGTGATAAGTACAAGTGTTGTTTTCAGCTTAGTCATAATGTAATCCTTCAATAATATGCATTACCTGTATAAATTTGCACTGAGGTGGTTACAATTCACTTCCTTGTTATTCTTTTTAATAGGCTCCCTTGCCTATTTAGGTTGTCTTTGGCAACTCAGAATCATGCTTACACCACAGCGCATTAATCATCTACGCTTGTAAAACCTCTGCTTTAAAAAGTTTACCGTTTGTTGGTGTCAAACTTTGCAAATGTGCCAGAAAATACCAGCGCTATTGCAAGCAAAGTTGGGTATCGCTTTTACATAACGATTCCTTCGCTATGTGTTTATAATAAAGTGCCCTGTGTATTACACTATCCTTGTTATTCTTTATGGTAAGCTCCCTTGCCTACTTAGGTTGTCTTTGGCAACTCAGAATTAACGTGCCACTGGGCGTTAACTACTCAAAGCACTCACTTATGCTTTGTCGAACTCACTCTTAGATAGCTCGTTGTTTTTGTCAGTATCAAGTTTTGTAAACTGACTCATTAATTCAGCATCAGCAGATGCTTCTAACGGGCTTAATGTGCCACTGCCATCTTTATCGAGTGTGTCAAAATCTGTTACTGCAAAAGCCGCTGATGAAGAGGCTAAAGCCATTAATACCAATGTTGATTGTGCCTTTTTCATAATGAAATCCTTCATAGGGTTAGGGGAGTAGCCAATTGGCGTTACCCACGTTTTGCTTAATACAGCTTAGCTATTACAACTTCAGTGCCATGTTTTATTTTCACCTAATAAACAATGAGTTATACGATAAGTATATGAAAAAATTAAGTTTCGAGGGGTATTTTTGTTGCTTTTTAGCAACAGCTAGATGAGCTACTTAAAATAAACCATTAAAATCAACAACTTATGATTTATAAAAAAGCCACACACGAGCTAAAAGCTAACTAAAAACATAACGTGGGGAAGTTTAAGAATAAACTAAAGCTGAACAGCTTAATTAAAACAATTAAACGTCATAAAACCTAAAACATAACCAATTGAAATATATTGATATTTATAAAATTTTTAGCGTTTATTTTTTAAAAGCATGGCAAGCCTGTAAAAAACAGGCATTTGTTGCCAAATGGCGAATTTAGTAAAAGGAAGGGATTAAAAAGGGAGCGCATTGCATTTTGTTGGGCATAACAAATTGGCGATTTAAGGTATAAAAACAATTTAACTACTTCCAGCCTTGACGCCATTTTTGTGTGTCTTTTAAATCTCGCCAGCGTATTGAGTACTGATTTTTAGAAAATACCGACTCGGTAATGCATTCAATTACATTACCCTCTTCATCGTATTCTACTTCTACAATGATAAAGTGTTTTTCTTTATTGATAGTTGGAGTGGCAGTCCACTTACTGTTTAGTAATTTTTTAGGGTTTAACTTATTCATTAAATAATCTAGTGTGCTTAATTAACACTAATACGACATAACCCGTTGTTTAGCTCAACATAAAGTTAGCCCGTATTAATGTTACTTCATCAACTCACTGGTTACTCAGCGATTAACTTACCTTTATACATTTTCATTTGGCAATGAAAGTCGTACTCACCTGCTTTAAGTGCAGGCAAAGTGATTTTATTATCTCCCATTGCAAGGCTTTCACTTACATCAAGCTGCGGGAACACCATAGTTTCGGCGCACGGTGCACTGTCTTTTCTATCAAATGTAAGTGTGACTTTTTTATTGGCCGCCACCTTTATATGACTTGGTTGATAAACGCCGTTATCTACCACTATAGTTTGCGTATTATCATTACTGTGTATTTGCTTTGGCTTATAAAGCCAAAACCAATAAATAATGGCCACTATTAATACTGCACCAAGTAAATTTATCATTAACATTATCGACTCCTTAGCGCTTATTGGGTTTATAAAAACGTAAGCGATTAGCATTGGTGACTACTGTCAGTGATGAAAGCGCCATAGCTGCGCCCGCCACTACTGGGTTTAGTAGTACACCAATAAACGGATACAACACTCCGGCTGCAATAGGAATGCCCGCAACGTTATAAATAAAGGCACCAAACAAGTTTTGTTTAATGTTTTTAATTGTTGCGCTGCTAATGGCAATAGCATCGGCAAGGCCATGCAGTGAGCCACGCATTAAGGTAATATCGGCGCTTTCTATGGCTACATCTGTACCTGTGCCAATTGCAAAACCGACATCTGCTTTAGCAAGCGCGGGGGCATCATTGATCCCATCACCCGTCATACCTACAATCTCGCCTTGCTGCTGGCGTTTAGTGACTTCGTTTACTTTATCCTCTGGCAACACTTCTGCGATAAAATCATCAATACCGACTTTTTTAGCCACAGCGTGTGCGGTCGCTTTATTATCGCCAGTGAGCATTACTAGATGAATACCTTCATTGTGCAGGCGCTTGATTGCCTGTACTGAGTCTCCTTTTAGCGGGTCCGCCACCGCAATTAAGGCCATAAGTTGGTTATTACAGGCAAAGTACATCGGGGTTTTTGCATCATTTGCAAAGGTGTGTGCTTGCTCTGTGGCGTCATCAACTGCAATCTCGTATTTATCCATAAGCGCTTTATTGCCAAATAACAGTGTTTGCTCATTCACCGTTCCACTTACACCTTTACCGGTAATCGCATCAAAGTCGGTAACTTTACTCAAGGTTACGTTTTGTTTTTGAGCGTACTGTGTAATCGCCTCCGCAAGTGGGTGCTCAGAGCTACTCTCGAGGCTTGCAACTAATTGCATTACGTTATTTTCATCTGCGTTATTAAACGTTACAACATCTGTTACCTGTGGTGCACCTTGGGTGATGGTGCCGGTTTTATCTAAAATCATGGTAGTAATTTTAGAGGTAGTTTGCAGTGACTCGCCTTTGCGAATTAATATGCCAAACTCGGCGGCTTTACCTATTCCCACCATTACCGACATAGGCGTTGCTAAACCCAGCGCACACGGGCATGCAATAATCAGCACGGTGGTTAACGCTACCACCGCATAAGCAATTGAAGGGGCTGGGCCAAAATTCAACCATGCAAGGGCTGCTAGTATCGCAATTATCATTACTGTGGGCACAAAAATGCCCGATATAACATCGGCTAATCGCCCTATTGAAGGCTTAGAGTTTTGCGCGCGTTTTACCATATTAATGATATTGGCAAGGGTTGTTTCTTGGCCTATATGTGTGGCTTCAAATAATAATGTACCACTTTTATTAATGCTGCCAGCAACCACTTTATCGCCAGCTTGTTTACTCACTGGCATAGGCTCACCCGTGAGCATAGATTCATCTAATCTGCTGCTACCTTCGAGCACATTACCATCTACCGGGATTTTTTCGCCTGGGCGTACCCTTACATGGTCGCCCTTTTGCACATCACTAATGTCTATATCTTGCTCTGCGCCATCGCGTATTACACGGGCTGTTTTTGCTTGTAAGCCAATTAAACGCTTAATAGCCTGCGAAGTACGTCCACGCGCTTTCACTTCAAAAGCCAAGCCTAAACTAATTAACCCAATTATCATTGAAGAAGCTTCAAAATAAACGTGCCTTGCAACCTCAGGTAGTAAGCTAGGCGCAAGTACAACAAACATTGAATATAACCACGCAGTGCCCGTTCCCAAAGCAATAAGCGTATCCATGTTAGCCCCATGATTTTTAAATGACTGCCAAGTACCTTTATAAAATTGCTTACCTGCTACAGCCATAACGACAAACGTGATAATACCGACCACACCCCATGCAATTCGCTGGTTAGTGGTTGTCACGCTCATATCAAAAATAAGCCCATAAATCATAAGCGGTACGCCCACACCTAAAGCCAGCATCATGTTGCGCATTAGCTTTTTGTAATGTGCCTCGTCTGACTTGGCTTTTTCATCAAGCGCATCTTGCTCTGATGTGTTATCCATAGGTTTTGCGCTGTAGCCTATATTTTCAACGGCGCTAATTAATGTGCTTTGCTGCGCGCTGCCCTCTACGCGTACCGTGCGATCTGCAAAGTTCATTTCGACATTGTTTGCGCCTTGCACACTATTGAGGGCTTTTTCTATTTTGGCTACACAACTGCCACAATTAGCACCTTCAATAATAAAGTTTTGCTCTGTTGTTTTACTGCTACTCATTGCACATCTCCGCTTTTGTTTGGCTCAACAAGTGGGTCAACAAACGTCTCTATTAAGCTACACACATCACTTGCAACAGCGCCATCTGCCGATGTTTCCCACTGCTTTAACGCCGCTTGCATACGCACTCGTAATTTAAGGGTTTCTTGAAACAAGGCTTCGGTTTCTTCTAAACGTTTTGCAATAATTTGCCGTGTAAGTGGGCATGGGCAATGCCCTTGTTCTGACTCGCCAATGATATGCTGTATATCTTTTAGGGAAAACCCGAGCTTTCGGGCGCTTATAATAAACTGTAAACGTTGGCGGTCTGCTTTTGTATATTGTTGATAACCATTACTTTGGCTACGTATGGGCGTTAAAAGGCCTATTCGTGTGTAATGACGAACTGTATCAGGCGTTACACCCATTAACTTCGCTAATTGCTTAACATACATAATTTAGCCCCCTTAGATTTTAGAGCTCAATTGTAAACCTATGTGTGACACACAGGTCAATAGAGGGGAGCATTAAAGCATAATTTAAATTTACTGGAGCTGATAAAATAAAAGCGCGCTAATGAGCGCGCCTAAAAAGAGGCAGAGAGATTAATTTTCTTGTTGGCGAGAGGCTTTTAGCTCTTCACTTAGCTCACCGGCTATTTGCTGAATTTTTGGCATTGCATCTTGCACTAAGCTTTGCGACATTTGCATAGACTCTTGCATTACTACAGGCATTTTTTGAAGAATTTTTTGCCCTGTTTCAGTTTTATAAAACGCCAGCATGTCGGCAATTTCTTGCTCGTTAAAATGTTTGTCGTAAACGTTAACCATCATCGGCTGCATTTTTTTCCAGCTCATTTCGGTTTTAAGTACGTTGGTCATATCTGCATAGTATTTATCAAAAATAGCTTGCTCAGAGGGCTTAACACCCATTTGTGCAGACATGTTTTTCATCATGCCTTCAACTTGCCCGTACATTGAGTCAACCATAGCATCCATGTTCATCACGTTTATTAGCTCGTCTATTTTTTGCTGCTTAGTTGCCTCGTCAGCCAATACGCTGCCAGAAAATATAAGTAACGAAAGTAATAGTGCCTTAGCCATTGTCATATCCTTAAATATAAAAAGTAAGACCATACTCACATGATTAATATCAATCCGCAATAATACTTACTCATTTTACGGGACTAAACGTGCCGTTACTTACGTTAAAAAATGCTCATTCTGAACAACTAAATAGCTAATTTTTTTACTAAATTATCAACACGTTTTACCAGCCTCAGAATAAATTACTTAATTATGCGAATGGGTATAAAATAGTTTGTAAATGTGTAAATCCATACTAAAAAGGCCAAATAAAACATGTTTATTTGGCCTTTTTATCAGTGCACTGGGGCTAATCGTCTTCTACGTTATCGAGCCCTTTTGTGCCTTCTTTTGCTTTAAGCTTATGATGAATCGCTGATTTTATTAACATATACCCACTAATAGGGGCAGTAATTAATAAAAACACGGTAATTAAAATCTCTTTTACGCTTATGGTGTGCACCGACGTGGCAAAAAACACCATTGCAGCAATTAATATGCTGGCCATACCCAGTGTTGTTGCTTTAGTAGGGCCGTGTAAGCGCATGTAAAAATCAGGTAATTTAATTAAGCCCAGCGACCCTATTAAAATAAATAGCCCACCAAAAAGTAGTAATATTGATACAACCCACTCGCTTATCATTTTAATATCCTATTCAATTAAGTCGCCGCGTAGTAAATACTTACATACTGCAACAGTACTTATAAAGCCAAGCATCGCGATTAATAACGCGGCTTCAAAGTACAAACCAGTGCCCATACTAATGCTGTATAAAATAATTAACGCGATAACATTAATGTACATAGTATCTAGGGCTAAAACTCTATCAGGCACTGAGGGGCCTATAATTAATCGCCATAGGTTTAACAGTAACGATAAACCAATCATGGCAAATACAATAAGTAATACAGTATCTAACATTGAAATATCTCCTTTAGGGGAGCTTCGTAGCGCTGTTTAATTTGTTTAATAAGTGCCTCTTCATCTTTTAAATCAAGCACATGTATAAGTAAATAGCGCTGTTTAGGCTTTTCGCCTTCCTCTAGTGACTCAGGAATAGGATATACCTCGGCACTTACTGTACCAGGTGTAAGAGATACACAACTGGCAAGAATTGTAATGGGCATATCGTGTATTAAATCTATAGGCACTTTAACAAAAGCAGGGCGTAACTTTTTAGCTGGGCCAACGATTAATAAGGCTACCTGTAAATTAGCAACCACTATATCGTAAAGTACAATGAGTAATTGTTTTAGTGCCAAACCTGGTTTTAGTATTAAAGGTTGCGGGTCACGTAATGAAACACTTAATAGCGGTATAAATATCGCAAAAAACGTAGCTAATACTATATGCCCTGCGGATACACTATTATTAAGCAACAACCAAATTAAAAATAAAAACAAACTACGAAACGGCGTTGGCAACCAACGATAACGGGCTTGTAACCTCATTACTCACCTCCCTTCATAACTGCATTAATGCCACCACTTATATCATGCAATTGCGTAGCAGCACTGACCATGTATTCACTTATTGGTCCGCCAAAAACAACTAACAAAGGTGAGCACGCAAGTAGCCCTACAATTATCATCACTTGTAATGGGTGAGCATTTTCGCCCTCGGCGCTTTCTGTTTTATTGCCTTTTCTTTCCCAAAACATACTTGTACCAGCACGAGAAAGTGCAACTAATAAAACAAAGCTAGCAATTAAATAAACAGGCCAAAATAGTAAGGCTTGCTCGCTATTTAAGGTTGTTTTGAGGATCCAAACTTTTCCAACAAATCCAGATAGCGGCGGCATACCTACTACGGTTAATGCAGCAATTACAAAGCATGCTCCTAATAAGTAAGGTTGGTTTACGGCTCGTCCGGCAACCAGTCTATCCCCTACTTTGCCCCTTTGTGTGGCAATTAAATCAGCTAATAAAAATAGTGCAGCGCTGACTAAGGTGGAGTGTACTAAATAATAAAGCAGTGCAGCTGTTGCAGTTACGTTTTGCAGTGCAATTAGAGCGACTAACGTGCCCACTGATACAACAACTAAATTTGCCGTTAACTTACGTAAATCTTGCGCAGCCATTACGCCAATTGCACCAACCACTATAGTAGCAATGGCTAAGCCCCATAACCACGATTGCGCCATATGTTCAAGCTCACCGGCTTGCTCACCAAAAATAACGGTATAAACGCGCAGCATGGCGTATACACCCACCTTGGTCATAATAGCAAATAAAGCGGCAACCACAGGCTTTGCACTGGCATAAGTATTTGGTAGCCACAAGTGCAAAGGGAGCAATGCGGCTTTTAAAGCAAATACAACTAACAGCAGTAAGCCGCCGGCCTTCGCCAAATAGACATCATCGCCCGTTAACAGGGCTACTTTTTGCGTCATATCAGCGATGTTTAATGTACCCAGTACGCCGTATAAAATACCTAGACCAATTAAAAATACGCTCGAGCCAACCAAATTTAATATGACGTATTGGAGCGCTGCACGGGTATTTTGTTTATCACCGGCATGCATAAGTAGTGAGTATGAGGCAATCAACAACACCTCAAAAAACACAAATACATTAAATAAGTCACCCGTTAAAAATGCCCCATTAACACCTAATATTAAAAAATGAACTAATGGATGAAAAAAGTTTCCTTTTGCATCATCGCCGGCACAGCCATATAAAATGACTCCCATTCCTAAAAAGGATGTGAGTGCAACCAATAAAGTAGAAAGCATATCGGCAACAAGCACTATGCCAAAAGGAGCAGACCAATTACCAATAGCGTATACATTGATACCACTGTTATATATATGGATTAACAGCAATGCACTAACAACAAATGTGATCACCGCCATGATTGATGAGGCAATACGGCGAATACGTAAACTTTTACCACAGGGTGGCAAAAGCAATATTACCGCTGCCAACATAGGTAATAAAATAGGCAAAGAGGTTAAATGTTGAATCATTTTTGCTCCTTGCTATCGGCTGCACTTTTGATGATTTGCCCATCAACATGATCGCTTCCTAAATCGGCTCTACCACGTATAGCCAAAATAACCACAAACGCAGTCATTGCAAACCCTATCACTATTGCAGTAAGTACTAGTGCTTGAGGTAAAGGGTCGGCATATTCAGCCCCTGTACCAAGCACAACCGCTTTATTTATGGTTAAGCGACCCGCAGAAAACAAAAATAAGTTAACGGCATAGGAAATCATAGTAAGGCCAAGCACTACCGGAAACGTACGGGCTCTTAGCAGTAAAAACACACCACAACTAACTAATACACCAACGCAAGATGCGTACAATAGCTCCATTAAATATTTACCTCTTTTTTCTGGGTATCTGCTGTCATGTTGCCAAGGCTTGCTAATATCATTAACGTGGCTCCAACCACTGTTAAATAAACGCCTAAATCAAACACAATTGCGCTTGCAAGTTCTGTTTTGCCAATAAATGGGATATCGAAATAATCAAACCACGTAGTTAAAAACGGCCGTTCAAAGAACCAGCTACCGACTCCAGTAAACAAGGCAATACCGATACCTGATGCAATAATTTTCCGGTAGTTGACTGCAAAGCGCTCGCTTATCCAAGCTGAGCCATGAGCCATGTACTGCAATATAAAGGCAATTGATGTTACTAAACCTGCAATAAAGCCGCCGCCAGGTAAGTTATGACCACGTAAGAAAATATAAGCCGATACTAATAATGCAAGCGGTAATAAGCTATGCGAAATACTGGCAAGTAGTATAGGGTGTCGTTCGCGTGCCCATGGGCGCCCTTCACCATCACTTGCTGGCATGAACAATGGAATACGAGAAAGCACTTTAAATATACCCAACGCTGCAATACCCAATACGGTTATTTCGCCTAGGGTGTCAAAGCCCCTAAAATCAACCAAAATAACGTTCACTACATTGGTACCGCCACCTCCAGTTTTGGCATTGGCTATGAAAAAATCTGATATCGATTCGAGTGGCCGTGTAAGTAATGCATAACATATACTTGCCACCACAACACCTAATGTTGAGGCTATCCCTAAATCTCTGAGTACTCGTAACGAACTAGACTCTTTAGGCGTATGTTGTGGTAAGAAAAACAACGCCAACATTAATAAAATAACGGTTGCTACTTCTACCGTTAATTGCGTAAGCGCTAAGTCGGGCGCAGAAAAACGCGTAAACGCCACCGACACCATAAGCCCTACAATAGAAATCATTAGTAACGCAACTACGCGTGAGCGATGCCAAATAACGGTAGCAAAAGCACCTATAATCAGTAGGCCTGCACCTATTGCGTTATGAACATCAACCGGAATACGCGGCATACTGCCCGCTAATTGTTGCATTTCAAATAATGGCCAACCGGCACATAACAATACCACCGCCAGCATTACAAAAATGTAGCGTTGTAATGAGCCGTTTTCGATAGTGTTTACCCTGCTTTGGCACCAATTAATAACTTTAAGCACAATTAGCTCAAAGGTTTTTTTAGCATTAAGTGGCGGTAATGATGCTTGAAATTGAAATAGGTATTTACGATTTATATAAATAAACAAACCACCCACTACCGCCATGGCGCTCATTAATAGCGGTAAGTTAAAACCATGCCATATAGCCAGTTCGTACTCTGGTACCTTTTGACCAAGTACAGCCAAAGACGCAGCAGATAAAATGCCATCGACTGAAAAATGCGGGAACAAACCAACCAGCACACACAGCACAACCAATACTTCAATAGGGAGTCGCATGTAACGCGGAGCCTCATGCGGCTGGCGTGGTAAATCAATTGGCTCGCCATTAAAAAATACATCGTGAATAAAACGCGACGAATAAGCCACCGATAACGCCCCTGCAATAGTGGCTAACACCGGGATTAACCACGACATAGAGCCAAGCACTTGCTGATGTAAGGTTTCGGCAAAAAACATTTCTTTAGATAAAAAGCCGTTAAGCAATGGCACACCCGCCATTGAAGCAGCCGCAACCATGGCAAGTGTGGCCGTATACGGTAAATACCGCCACATACCATTAAGCTTACGCATATCACGAGTGCCGGTTTCATGGTCAATTATACCTGCTGCCATAAATAGCGAGGCTTTAAACGTGGCATGATTAATAATATGGAATATTGCCGCCACAGTAGAGAGCTCAGTATCTAGGCCCAATAACAGGGTAATTAACCCTAAATGGCTAATGGTTGAGTACGCTAACAGACCCTTTAAATCGTGTTTAAATAAGGCGATATAAGCGCCAAATAAAAGCGTTGTTAAACCGGTTAAACCAACCAGTAAAAACCAAGTATCTGTACCTGAAAGTACTGGGTGAAAACGCGCTAATAAAAATATACCTGCTTTTACCATAGTCGCAGAGTGTAAATACGCGCTAACAGGGGTTGGGGCTGCCATAGCGTGAGGAAGCCAAAAATGAAATGGAAACTGTGCCGATTTAGTAAATGCACCTAGCAAAACTAATACCAGTGCTGTTTCGTATAAATCATGTGATTGAACAATTGCCTTGCTAGCTAAAATTACATCTAGGTCGTAACTGCCAACTATATCGGCCACTAACATTAAACCTGCCAGCAATGCTAAGCCACCGGCACCGGTAACAGCTAGCGCCATGCGAGCGCCCTTTCGTGCTTCTGTTTTATGCCACCAATAGCTAATTAATAAAAACGAGCTAATGCTGGTCAATTCCCAAAACAGCCAAAGCTGAATAACATTGTTAGACATAACAATGCCCAGCATTGCGGTCATAAACAGCAATAAGTAACTATACAGCTTAGCTAAGGAGTCGTTTTTACTCAGATAATAACGTGCGTAGGTAATTACCAGTATGCCTATGCCTAAAATCATAAACATAAAGAGTAAGCTCAAGCCATCAAGACGAAATGATAAGTCCAGTCCAACAGCGGGGATCCACGTTACAGCATAACGAATCGTTTCACCTGCTAAAATAGCGGGGGTGTGGTATAGCGTAATACCTAATGCTGCTAAAGGGGCAAGTACAGTGACAGCTGCAGCTTGCGTACGGGATAGTTTGCCGGTGCATGAAGAAATAACACTGCCAATTAAGGATAACAAAGGTATCCAGAGCAAAGTCATAATGTAGGGCCTTTTATAATCATAAGTTTATCCTTACGTTTTATACATCACGAAAAGATGCTTTTACTGTCTGTTTTTAAACGACATTAATACGTACAGTTATACTTATAAACGGCCATTTTGTCTATAGATAGCAAGCCTAATCGATTTAAATTTAATCAAGCTGAGCGGTTTTAGCAGCATTGATTTGATCAACCCACAAAGCCCTGTACCGCTTTGATAAACCGAGTTGTTGATACTGCATAATTGACCATTGCTTAGCTGGCTTATATGCCACGCCGCCTTGCTGGCAACTTAAGCTTTTGTGCCATCCATTTGGCGCAGCCTCACCTTGCGAAATATATAAATTTGGGGCCACGTATCCTTGGCGTTTACACAACCAACGCTGTTTAGAAATAGGTAGCGTATATTCATCTTCAAAACCACTAAAGTGCATTAGCTCATGCAAAAATACATTATAGTTTGCTTGGGTACTTAGCTGCATTTTTTTACCTGTTACATTGGCGCTGCCGCTCGTGCCCATAATTACAGTGTAGTCATAGCCGTTAGTAGACTGCGCTTTTAAGTGCGCGTTTTGCCATAGGCAATTAGCCATGCCCGAGGTGGTAGCGCAGTCAATTGCGCCCCCAGCGTAAACCGGTTTACTTAAGCAATACGCCCCGCTTTGCGGCTCAGGTTTTTTATTATACTGCGCGGCAAAACTTGATAACTTAAACAAGGCTTCTCTATTTACACCCAATAGCAGCACATTGTAACTACAGCTATTGTTAATCGGCGGGCGTGTATTTAACGCTGCAAAACCAAGTTGATGTAAAAAGGAAGGCGAAACTTGCTCATAGTCACTCCCTTTGTGCAGCGCTAAATGGTTAAATGCCGCGCCTTTAGGCAGTAAGTTTTGGGTTAACAATAGTTGAAGGTCATTCCAGCGACCTTGCTTTAAAAGAGCATGCGCGAGTTGTTGGCGCTTGTTATGCCCAACATGCTCAATACTTTGTAGCCAAAATAACTTTGCTTGTTCGTTTTTGCTTGCATTAATCAGTTTTAAAGAATAATTGTACTGGGCTGATGGGATATTTTTACGCGCTAAAAAGCCTAAGGTCAGCTCGGGAAGATGCGCAATATTATTTGAAAAGTAACGGGGAAATTGCCAATAACTTTGCAGCGGATTAGCCTGAGCGTGAAGTACATGCCAAAAGCTAATGCTGCTTAACTGGTTGCTAGAGCCTGCAATAAACAGGCTAAATAGCAAACCAATCAGATAACACGGGTATTTAACTAGCGTCTGCACCAGCCATAAGCTCAAGCTCTAAACGTGCATATTTGTATTCAATAAACTCATGCACATTAGTGGATAATGCCAACCTAAAGTAATCAGCAGCTAAAAACTGCTCCCCGGCTGCTTGGTGCATTTTGGCTAAATAAAAGTACGCCTCGCACAAGCGCTGTGCGTATTCTTGCTCTGACTTAACGCCCTCGCTAATACCCGATAAAAACGTATGCTCACTCATATCGCCGGTATAAAGCGAAATTAACTGATACGCCCATTGCGATTCATCAAGGGCTGCAGCATTTGTTTTAAGAGCCGCTAATGCTTGTTGTTTATCCTCTTGTGATTGTGCAAGGTAAAGCCATAACACACGATAAGGATCGTTTGGTGAACGTGCTAAAAACTCATCAAAGTCACTTTGCGCTAGGTTTGCTCTTTCACCATAATACAGTGCAATACCACGGTTTAAATAAGCGTATTCATGCTCTTCATTAAGCTCAAGGGCTGAGTCAAAAAACTCATACGCTTTTTCGTATTGCTGCATTAAAGTGTGCTGAATACCTAAAAAGTTATACACCTCAGCTAAATCAGGCTTTAGTTTTATAGCGCGGTTAAAATCAATGCGCGATAACGTGGTCATTCCTAAGCTATCAAATAATACCCCACGGTCATAGTAAAGCTTAGCTTGTTGCTCGGTACTTAAATCGGCTCTATTTAATAGCTCAGAGTAACGTGCAATCGCAATTTCACTTCTAAAGTCAGATGCAAGGGGTGCAGTAAAAGGCACATTAACAATCGGCGTAGGTTTTGATTCAGTCGTGGTTTGGCAAGCGCTTAAAGACAAAATAGCAAAAGATGCCAAAGCTAAATGTTTGAGTATCATTAAAATCCTTAATACCAAGATATATCGCAATAAAAATAAGACAGACCTTGTCTAATAAGGTTTCATTAAAGCATAAAAAAAGGGGCTAAACAGCCCCTTTTTTATTATCCCGCGTATATTAACGGGTTAAAGTTTAGCAATTATGCGTCTTTTGACTCATCAGCTGCAGGTGCTGCTGATTCCATTGCTTCTTTAATGCTTAGACGTACACGGCCTTGGCGGTCTACTTCTAGTACTTTAACTTTAACTTCTTGACCTTCACTTAAGTGGTCAGTTACGTTGTTAACACGCTCTGTGCTGATTTGAGAAATATGCACTAGGCCATCTTTACCAGGAAGAATGTTTACAAACGCACCAAAGTCAACAATACGTACAACTTTACCAGTGTAGATAGTACCTACTTCTAGTTCTGCTGTTAATTGCTCAATACGTGTAATTGCGTTTTGCGCGCTTTCACCGTCTGTTGCAGCAATCTTAATTGTACCGTCGTCTTCAATTTCAATTGTTGTGCCTGTCTCTTCAGTAAGTTGACGGATTGTAGCGCCACCTTTACCAATTACTTCAGCAATCTTCTTAGCAGGAATTTGCATAGTGTAGATGCGAGGAGCAAACATTGATAATTCTTCAGAAGGAGCAGAAATCGCTTCATCCATCACACCTAAAATGTGTAAACGTGCAGCTTTTGCTTGTTTAAGCGCAATTTGCATGATTTCTTGTGTGATACCTTCAATCTTGATATCCATTTGTAGTGCAGTGATACCGTTAGTAGTACCTGCTACTTTAAAGTCCATGTCACCTAAGTGATCTTCATCACCTAAGATATCTGAAAGAACAACAAACTTCTCATCTTCTTTCACAAGACCCATCGCGATACCCGCAACAGACGCTTTAATTGGTACACCCGCGTTCATAAGTGCTAGTGACGTACCACAAACAGATGCCATTGAAGACGAACCGTTAGATTCAGTGATTTCAGATACAACACGAATTGAGTAAGGGAACTCAGTAAGTGTAGGCATTACAGCAGAAATACCACGCTTAGCTAGGTTACCGTGACCAATTTCACGACGCTTAGGAGAACCTACAAAACCAGTTTCACCTACACAGAATGGAGGGAAGTTGTAGTTAAGCATGAAGTGGTTTTTGTGAGTACCCGTTAAATCATCGATTAACTGTGAATCACGTTCTGTACCAAGTGTAGCTGTAACTAATGCTTGAGTTTCACCACGAGTAAAAATTGCAGAACCGTGAGTACGTGGTAATACACCTGTCATTACGTCTAGTGCACGGATCATGTCTGGTTCGCGACCATCGATACGTTTTTCACCAGCAGTGATGCGGCCACGTACAATTTTCTTCTCTAAAGAACCAAATACTTTACCTACTTCTTGCTTATCAAGTGTTTCATCTTCAGCAAGCTCGCTTGTAAGCGCTTCAATTACAGCGTCTTTTGCTGCAGTTAATGCTTCTTTACGCGCTACTTTATCGGTAATACGGTAAGCTTCACCTACTTTATCAGCAGCAAGTTCAGCTACTTTTTCTTCAAGCGATACGTTTTTCTCAGGTGCAGACCAATCCCATGTAGGCTTGCCCGCTTCTGCTTTAAATTCGTTAATTGCGTTGATAATAGCTTGAGATTGCTCATGGCCGTATACAACCGCACCTAGCATTACGTCTTCAGCTAGTACGTCAGCTTCTGATTCAACCATTAGTACTGCGTTATCAGTACCCGCTACAACTAAATCAAGTTGGCTTTCTTCAAGCTCTTTTAGTGTTGGGTTAAGTACGTACTCACCGTTGATGTAACCAACGCGTGACGCACCAATTGGGCCGCTAAATGGGATACCAGAGATAGCAAGTGCTGCTGATGTACCAATCATCGCAACCATATCTGGTTGGATTTCAGGGTTTACAGATACAACGGTTGCAATAACTTGTACTTCGTTTACGAAACCATTTGGGAAAAGTGGACGAATTGGACGGTCAATAAGACGTGCAATAAGTGTTTCGCCATCGTTAGGACGACCTTCACGCTTTAAGAAACCACCCGGGATACGACCCGCAGCGTACATACGCTCTTGGTAGTTAACTGTTAGTGGGAAAAAGTCTTGACCAGGTTGAGCTTCACGCTTACCAACGACAGTAACTAATACTGACGTGTCACCGATGCTTGCTAATACTGCGCCGTCTGCTTGACGTGCGATTGCACCTGTTTCTAGGGTAACTGTGTGTTGACCTAGTTGAAATTCTTTAATAATTGCTTGCACTTAAAATATTCCTTAAATGTTTTTATATTTCATTAATAAGTGTCATTAAAAGGGCCAATTACAGTACATAATTGTATTCAGTTGGAAATCAATTAAGTACTACAATTGGCAAAGTTTTTAATGACTGCAGATAACCTATTTATCTACGCGCATAGTATATACCAAAGCGACGTAAAATTGCGAGCCTACCCAAAGATAAAACGTAATCGCTTTTGCCACATTATTTTTTAATTGTTTTATAGAAAGGCGTTTAATTAAGCGTGGAATTTTTAGCTATTAAAAACCTTTAGATAGCTAGGTGAATAATTCGCTATTAAATTGTTCTTAAAGATAATTTTAACGCAGTGGTTGCAAGCGTTGCCTAGCCTTATTTATTAAGTGCTAGCACAAGGTTGTGTTATTTATATTAAAGGGAGGTTAAATTAACGATGGGGTGTGAAGCGTTAAATTTAGGCACAAAAAAAGGAGCTATAAAGCTCCTTTTCTCGTAATCAAGTTCTTAGCGACGTAGGCCAAGCTCTTGGATTAACGCAGTATAACGCGAGATATCTTTACCTTTAAGGTAATCAAGCAATTTACGGCGAGTACTTACTTTACGAAGCAGACCACGACGTGAGTGGAAGTCATGCTTGTGGTCAGCAAAGTGACCTTGAAGCTTGTTGATATCAAAAGTAAGTAAAGCTACTTGTACTTCAGGTGAACCAGTGTCGCCTTCAGCACGTGCAAATTTAGCAATGATATCGATTTTTTCTTGATTGCTTAGTGACATAATAACTCCAAAAGTTAAATTTAATAGGTGCTTTAGCCGATCACTAATTCAGCCAAAACGATTAAGCGGGCGTATTCTACCAACTATGAGAATAACTACAAGTTAAAGTTTACTCGGGTTGCTGATTAGACAAGCCACGCTTTGATTTTAAATGCCCGTCAGGGTTGCGCTCACCGGTGCCAATAAATACACCATCAGCAAGAACTTTAATTGCCCCTTCGGGTAAATCAGTGCCTAATACGACTGCTTGGCCATGGCTAAACGAAACACCCTGCTCTTTGCTAATTTCTACAACGGGTAAATCAACCAATGCACTATCCATTGGCAATAGTAATTCATCAAGGTATGTAGAAGGGGCAACCTCTTCTTCTTTGGCCTTGGCTAATAAGGTTTCAAGGTGCTCAAGCGATACCATTTTATCTTTAGGGTAATGGCCAACCGCTGAGCGATGCAGCATAATAACATGTGCGCCACAGCCTAGGTTTTCACCTAAATCATCAACAATAGTACGAATGTAGGTCCCTTTAGATACATGGGCGGTCATTTGTACTTCGTTATTTGCTTCATCAAACTCATCAAGCGTTAAGCTAAACACGTTTATTTTTCGGCATTTACGCGGTACTTCAATACCTTCACGCGCGTATTTATATAAAGGCTTACCTTCATATTTAAGCGCTGAGTACATTGATGGATACTGATCTGACTCGCCTAAAAACTTTTCAATTTCTGCGGCTAACTGTTCAGTGGTAACGTTTACATCACGGGTTTCAACCACTTCGCCATCTGAATCAGAGGTCGTTGTGCGCTCACCTAGCTTTGCTCTTACCACATAGGTTTTATCTGTATCGAGCAAAAATTGGGTAAACTTGGTCGCTTCACCAAAGCAAATAGGTAACATGCCAGTGGCCAGTGGGTCTAGCGCACCGGTATGGCCAGCTTTTTGGGCAAAATAAATACCTTTAGCTTGCTGTAGGGCTTTGTTCGATGAAATGCCTTGAGGTTTGTTTAACAACAAAATACCATCAATCGGACGGCCTTTACTGCGTCTTGCCATTAGTCTTTAGTGCCTTCTTCGCTATCAGTTTCATCATCAACATGTTTAGCGTTATCTTCGCGAATAACCGAGTCCACTAAGTTAGAGATACGCATCCCTTCCATTAGTGAGTTATCTACTACAAATTTAAGCTCAGGCATTATACGAGCACGAATACGCTTACCCAGTAACGAGCGGATATAGCCCGTTGCTTCGTTAAGTATTTTTGCGCTTTCTTTTGCTTTGTTTTCATCTTCGGTATTAAACACCGTAATAAAAACTTTTGCGTAAGATAAATCGCGCGATACTTCTACCGCAGACACTGTCACCATGCCTAAGCGCGGATCTTTAATTTCGCGTTGTAAAATTACAGCAATTTCTTTTTGAATTTGCTGAGCAACACGATCAGTGCGAGAAAATTCTCTCATGATTGTTTTCCTAAAATCATAACTTACTGAATTAAAATAATAAGTTAATTAAATAATGGATACAGAAATGGGGGCAAAGCCCCCATTTACAATCTTAGTTTACAAGCAATTAAAGTGTACGTTGTACTTCAACTGTTTCGAATACTTCGATTTGGTCACCAACGCGAACATCGTTGTAGTTCTTAACGCCGATACCACATTCCATGCCGTTACGAACATCTTGAACGTCATCTTTAAAGCGACGTAGTGACTCAAGCTCACCTTCGTAAATAACCACGTTATCACGTAGTACACGAATTGGTGCGCTGCGTTTAATAGTACCTTCAGTAACCATACAACCAGCAATTGCGCCAATTTTTGGAGACTTAAACACGTCACGTACTTCAGCAAGACCAATAATCTCTTGCTTAAACTCAGGAGCAAGCATACCAGACATGGCTTGCTTAACTTCTTCGATTAGCGCGTAGATTACGCTGTAGTAGCGAAGGTCTAAGTTTTCAGTATCGATCACTTTACGTGCAGATGCATCAGCACGAACGTTGAAGCCAACTACGATTGCGTTAGATGCAGCAGCAAGTGTTGCATCAGTTTCGGTGATACCACCTACGCCAGAACCAACAATCTTCACTTTTACCTCATCAGTAGAAAGCTTAGTTAGTGAGTCTGAAATTGCTTCGATTGAACCTTGAACGTCTGCTTTAAGTACCACGTTAACTTCTGATACATCGCCTTCAGCCATGTTAGTAAACATGTTTTCAAGCTTCGCTTTTTGCTGACGAGCCAATTTAACGTCGCGGAATTTACCTTGACGGTATAAAGCAACTTCACGCGCTTTACGCTCATCTTTAACAACAGTCGCTTCATCACCTGCAGCCGGAATACCAGATAGACCTAAAATCTCAACAGGAATAGAAGGACCCGCTGATTTAATGTCTTTACCGTTTTCGTCTTTCATTGCACGAACACGGCCGTATTCAAGACCACACAGTACGATATCACCTTGGTTAAGGGTACCTGATTGAACTAAGATAGAAGCAACCGGACCACGTCCTTTATCAAGACGAGATTCAATTACAACACCTGCTGCCATGCCTTCTGATGGAGCACGAAGCTCTAAAAGCTCAGATTGCATAAGAACAGCTTCAAGTAAGTCATCAATACCTAAGCCTGTTTTAGCTGAGATATGAACGTACTGCGTATCGCCGCCCCAATCTTCAGGGATAACGTCTAGCTGAGCTAGCTCGTTTTTAACGCGATCTGGATCTGCGCCTTCTTTATCCATTTTGTTTACAGCAATGATTAAAGGAACGCCAGCTGCGCGAGCATGCTGTACCGCTTCTTTAGTTTGTGGCATTACACCATCGTCTGCTGCAACCACTAGGATTACGATATCTGTCGCTTTAGCACCACGTGCACGCATTGATGTAAACGCGGCGTGACCTGGTGTATCTAAGAAAGTGATCATGTTGCCGTTAGTTTCAACGTGGTATGCACCAATGTGCTGTGTAATACCACCGGCTTCGCCTGATGCAACTTTAGCTGAACGAATGTAATCAAGCGTTGATGTTTTACCATGGTCAACGTGACCCATTACAGTTACTACTGGCGCACGCGGCTCAGACTTACCATCTTCATGACGGTCATTTAGTACTGTTTGCTCTAATTCGTTTTCTTTAACGATGATAACTTTGTGACCCATTTCTTCAGCAACAAGTTGAGCTGTTTCTTGGTCAATCACTTGGTTAATGGTAACCATGTCACCCATTTTCATCATTGTTTTAACAACTTCAGCGCCTTTAACAGCCATGCGTGATGCAAGCTCAGCTACTGTAATTGTTTCGCTAATACGCACTTCATTTTTAACATCGGCAGTTGGTTTTTGGAAACCATGTTGCAACGATGTAGGTGCTTTTAGCTTGCCTTTACGGCCTTTAGCGCCTGCAAATTTATCTTTTGCTGGGGCTTTTTTCTTTTTCTTCGCGCGGCGTGAACCTTGCTCATCACGTGCATCGGCAACATCTTCTGCCTCACGTGCATAAGTAGAAGTCGTAAGATGGTGATCCGCGGTTTCTTCGCGTTTCTTACGTTCTTCTTCTTCTTTTTTCCAGCGAGCTTCATTTTCTTCAGCTAGCTTTCTTGCCTCTTCTGCTTGACGTTTCGCTTCTTCTTCAGCTTTCTTCAATGCGGCCTCTTCTGCTTCTTTCTGCAGACGCTCAGCTTCGATGCGATCTTTCTCAGACTTAGCACTTTGCTCTGGGGTCATCTGCTGTTGTTTAGCTTTACGCTCTGCATCTGCTTTGCGTTTAGCTTCTTCTTTGGCTTTACGATCAGCGTCTTCTTTTGCTTTACGTTCTGCCTCTTGTTTCGCTTTTAATTCAGCGGCTTCTTGTGCAGCTTTTTGCTGCTCTTCGATACGCGCTTTTTCTTCAGCGGCTAGACGTTGCTGTTCTTGCTCTTGCTCCATTGCGCTCTTTTTCACGTAAGTACGTGTTTTGCGAACTTCAACTTGAACAGCTTTTGCCTTACCCGTAGAGCCCGTTACACTTAATGTGCTTTTGCTCTTACGTTGTAAAGTCATACGTGCTGGGCCATCTGAACCAGTACCACCGTGCGATTTGCTTAAGTGATCAAGTAACTGTGCTTTTTCAGCTTCAGTTACATTATCACCTGCTTTTTTAGTGATACCCGCTTGTGAAAATTGCTGAAGCAATTTATCAACAGTTGTACCTATATCGCCGGCTAGTTTTTCAACATTTACTTCTGCCATAGTGTGTAATACCTCCGTTAATAAATTACTCGTCTGCGAACCAACAAATATTACGTGCAGCCATAATTAGCTCACCTGCTTTTTCAGGTGTTAGCTCTGTAATATCTACCAATTCATCAATACCTTGCTCAGCTAAGTCTTCAAGTGTAATTACACCCTTGCTTGCCATAACAAATGCTAGATGACGCTCTAAGCCTTCAAGCGCAAGTAAGTCTTCAGCAGGCTCTACACCTTCTAAGCTTTCTTCCGTTTTAAGCGCTTTAGTGGTTAATGCATCTTTTGCACGTGAGCGCAGTAAATCAACCGTTTCTTCATCTAGGCCGTCGATTTCTAAAAACTCAGAAGCTGGCACATACGCTACTTCTTCAAGTGTTGAGAAACCTTCGTTGATAAGTAATGATGCAAATTCATCATCAATATCTAAGTTTTCAGTAAATAAGTTAATTAACTTATCTGACTCTGCTTCGTTTTTAGCGCGCATGTCTTCAACAGTCATTACGTTTAGTTCCCAGCCAGTTAATTGGCTTGCTAAACGAACATTTTGACCATTGCGACCAATTGCTTGTGCTAGGTTATCAGCTTCTACAGCGATATCCATTGAATGAGTGTCTTCATCCATTACGATTGAAGCTACTTCAGCCGGTGCCATTGCGTTAATAACAAACTGCGCTGGGTTGTCATCGTAAAGTACGATATCAACACGCTCGCCACCAAGTTCTGATGATACAGCTTGAACACGTGCACCACGCATACCAACACACGCACCTACTGGGTCAATACGCTTGTCGTTAGATTTAACGGCGATTTTAGCGCGTGAACCCGGATCGCGTGCTGCAGCACGAAGCTCAATCATTTCTTCGCCAATCTCTGGCACCTCAATGCGGAATAATTCCATCAGCATTTCTGGTTTTGAACGCGTTACAAATAACTGTGCGCCGCGTGCTTCAGGTTTAACTTCGTAAAGAAGACCACGTATACGATCTCCTGGACGGAAGTTTTCACGTGGCAGCATATCGTCACGGTAAATAACCGCTTCTGCGTTGTTACCTAAATCAAGTACGATTGCATCACGTGTTGCTTTTTTAACGACACCTGTTACTAGCTCGCCTTCTTGGTCTTTATAAGCTTCTACAACTAAAGCGCGCTCAGCTTCACGTACTTTTTGTACGATAACTTGCTTTGCCATTTGTGTAGTTATGCGGTCGAATTTGATAGATTCAATCTGTTCTTCAACATAATCACCCAGTTGCAAGTCAGGTTCTTCAACTTGAGCTGCTTCTAATGTGATTTCGCTGTAAGGGTTTTCTAAAGAACCATCTTCTTGAACTTCTGCAATCTGCCAACGACGGAACGTGTCGTAATCACCGGTTTTACGGTCGATTGATACACGTACTTCAATTTCGCCATCGTGTTTTTTCTTTGTCGCTGTTGCTAGAGCGAACTCTAACGCTTCAAAAATCTTTTCTTTTGGAACCGCTTTCTCATTGGAAACGGCTTCAGCAACCAATAATATCTCTTTTGCCATGGGTAATGCCTCGCTTGCCCTATTCCTTCGCACTCGAATTAAAACTTTGCGATGATGTTCGCACGTTCGATATTGCTAAGCATGATTAAGTGCTCTTCGCCATCGCTTTTAAGTGTGATCATATCACTGCTAACTGCTACTAAGTCGCCTTTAAAATTACGGCGACCGTCTTGTGGAAGCTTAGTACGCACGCGTACTTCCTCTCCTTGCGCCTTCTCGTAGTGATCTTGTTTGAATAATGGACGATCAACACCAGGAGACGATACTTCCAAATCATATTCGTTTGTAATTGGGTCTTCGACGTCTAAAATCGCACTAATTTGGCGACTCGCATCCGCACAATTATCAACAGATATTCCATCCTCATGGTCAATATAAACCCTTAAGGTAGAATGGCGGCCTGCTTGTACAAACTCAAGACCATGTAATTCAAAGCCTAACATTTCTACTGCAGGCGTAAGCATGGTTAATAAATCTTGCTCAAGTTTTGTCACGAAAATCCTCCATACAAACAAAAAAAGGGCTTATAGCCCTAAAATACTGAGTTTAAGTTTTGATTTAATGACAAAGCCATAAATCAATGGTGCAGATACAACAACGCCCCGAACCAAGCGGGGCGTCACACCAATAAAGCATAAAACTGTGTGGCCTCAGGCCAAGCTTGGCTGCGGGTCATTACACTGACCAAATTAAACTACATTAGCTTAAACGCAAAACGCGCATTACTTAGAATGCGCGATATAGAATTAGTAAGGATATACCTACTATAAAAATTGGTTGCGGGAGCCGGATTTGAACCGACGACCTTCGGGTTATGAGCCCGACGAGCTACCAGGCTGCTCCATCCCGCGCCAATAGATATTAAACCTAAAATTCAATATCGCTGTTAGTGGTTAATCAACCGCTAAACAATGGCGGCTATTATAAGGATATACGGGGTAATTAGCAACCATAATAACTAATAAGTTTGATAAAATCAGTGAACCCGCATTTTAAGCTTCACCAGTATGTACTATGATTATGCAGACGTTAAAATGGTAATCGTAACGTCACTAATATGTACGTAAAAAGCCGTATATTCATAAATAAAATATCTAAAATTCATAAAACTGATACAATTTTGTGCTTTTTACGTTTAGATTACGTGCGATATTTGAGCAACGCACTATACTAAAAGCTCACCGATGTGGATAAAAATAAAAATTACAAAATTTAATGAGATTGCTAATGAATACTTATCAGCCACAGTTAATTAAAAGTTTGCATATAGTAAAGCCAAACTTTCATGCGTTTACCGCGCGCTTTCATGCAAAGCTTGAGGAGTCAAATATAACAATGCAGTACCCAAGTGCCGCTTATTTTAACGAAAAAAGTTATATTTTATATTGTGTTTTAGAACGTATAGTTAGGCATTTAGATAACCCATCTTCAGTTGCCCCATTTTTAACCTTTCACTTGCAATACTTAAAAAAGATGGGCGTTACACCAAAAGAAATATCGCTACTGTGCGATGCCTTTTACGATACCTTAAACGAGCACTTAGGGCGTTTATTCACCGCACAAACACAGTTTGCTTGGCAAAAAGCACTTCGTTATTTTGAAAGTTTTGCTAATACAACTTTGTTTAACAAAACAAATGTTATTTCGCTTGAGCAAAAAATCACTCAACTTCGCACAAGTAAGCTTTAAGTAATACAAGCTTTAGCTTTTATGCACGTATGAGCAAACTACCTAGATCCACGTTGTCGCTTTTTACGTACAACTAAATTTAGGTGGTTTATGGCTCATTATAAAGTGTTGCGCCTAATTTTAGGTGATCAACTCAATGCTTCGCATTCGTGGTTTAAAGAAAAAGAGCCTGATACGCTTTATTTAATTGCCGAGTTAAAACAAGAAACCAATTACGTTAAGCACCATGTGCAAAAGTTATGTGCTTTTTTTTATGCGATGGAGCGTTTTGCTACAGCTTTACAAAGCGCGGATTACAGCACACTTCACCTTACCCTTGATGATACCCACCAAGACAAAACCTTGCCTGATTTACTCACGCGCATAGCTAAACTGTATCATTGCAGTGAAATACATTATCAATACCCTGATGAATTTCGCCTCAAAGCACAGCTAAGTAAATTTAAAAAAGAGTCTGATCTTCTTGTTAAAGCCTATGACACCGAGCATTTTATGCTGCCATTTGAGCGAATTAACGATCGGTTTGAAAAAAACAAACATGTGACTATGGAGCACTTTTATCGTGCTATGCGCAAGCAATACACTATTCTTATGGATGGGAGTAGCCCGCAAGGAGGGCAATGGAACTTTGATAGCAATAACAGAAACAAATTTAAAAAAGCAGATTTAAACGCTATCCCCCCGCCAAAATTATTTAATAACGATGTAAGCTCTATCATTAGCAGACTTAAAAAACATAACGTAAATTACTTTGGTGAAATAAATCCTCAGCAGCTGCCATGGCCGCTCACTCGCAAACAAGCCAAAACGTGTTTAGAGTATTTTTGTATCCACCTACTAAAAAATTTCGGCCAGTTTCAAGATGCAATGACCGACCAAGTTACAAATAACGCTAGCTTGTACCATAGCCGTTTATCATTTGCTTTAAACGCCAAGTTAATCCACCCGCTGTACGTTATTAGGCGTGTAATTGACGAATTTAATGCTCATCCCGACACAATTTCGATTTCTCAAGTAGAAGGCTTTGTTAGGCAAATTTTAGGTTGGCGTGAATATGTTCGCTGTATATATTGGGCAAACATGCCCGACTATGCACAAAAAAACCAATTACAGGCTAACCAGTCGTTACCGGGGTACTTTTGGCAGGGTAATGTAAAAATGAACTGTTTAAGCCATGCATTAACGCAGAGCTTAGACACCGCATACGCTCATCATATTCAAAGATTAATGATCATTGGTAATTTTTGCTTATTAACAGGCATCGACCCTAATGAAGTCGACCAATGGTATTTAGGGGTTTATATTGATGCCATTGAATGGGTTGAAATGCCTAACACCCGTGGCATGAGCCAATTTGCAGATGATGCTATTATCGCCACTAAACCCTATGCAGCCAGTGGTAATTACATCAATAAAATGAGCGATTACTGCAAAAACTGTCATTATGATGTTAAGCAAAAAGTAGGTGAGAAGGCGTGTCCTTACAACAGCTTATATTGGCAATTTATGGATAAACACCGCGCATTACTTGAAAAAAACCCACGCATTGGCATGGTTTATAGAAACTGGGATAAACAAACACCCCAACTTCAACAGCAGACCTTAGCCCAAGCAAATTATTATTTAACGCATATAAACGAGTTATAAAAACGAAAAAGCCGCCTCAGTTGAGGCGGCTACAATCAGGGAAAATGTTTATTAGCGATTATTTACCTTCGATTAGGTTTCCACCGCCAATTTCAATTTTACGAGGTTTAAGTGCTTCTGGGATTTCGCGCTCCAGGTCAATGCTAAGCAGACCGTTGGCTAAATCGGCACCGAGTACTTTTACATGATCCCCAAGTTGAAACTTACGCTCAAAGTTACGTTCAGCTATACCTTGATGAATAAATTTGCGCTCTTCATTTTCATCTTTGTTTGGTTTAGTGCCTGCAACTTTTAAAGTGTTGTTCTCTGACTCAATGGTCAGTTCATTTTCACTAAAACCAGCAACGGCCATAGTGATTCTGTATTTGTCTTTATCTAGTGCTTCGATATTGTAAGGAGGAAAGCTAGGCTGCTTGTCTGTACGAGCTGCCGCATCCATTAAAGATGCTAAATGATCAAAGCCGATGAATGAACGATAAAGTGGTGATAAGTCTACTGTACGCATAATAATATCCTCATATTTAAGCGATATAATGTTGTTACTTTTCGTTTGAACAAGTACAACATAATTAAATTAATAATATAAATTTCAATAACTTCTGTATTTTTTGGGACCCATCAGGCGTCCTCACTAAACTATTTATGGGCAGTAAAATAGTTTTCAAGTAATTAAATTAAAAAAAGTGAAAAAAAAATAAAAAAGGGCACAAAAAAGTGCCCTCTTCGTATATTCATCAAATTACTCAATACACGTTACTTAATAAAAGTACCGCGAATTGGGTAGTCGTTTTCGCGTGAAAATTTAATACCGCCTAGCACCTGCTTAAGGCTTGGGCGAACAAATGGACTATTTGATTTATCAAGCATCTGTACTTGGTTATCTTCGTTTAAGACAATAATACAAGGCTCAGCAAATGGGTGGTCTGTTTCAGCATCACTGCGCGGTTCACTAATGTATAAGCCTAAATCAGTCATTTGCTCAATGGTTAAATTGTAATAAAGAGGGAAATTTACGTCTATTTTTTCAAGATGCTTTTTAAGCTGCTCTTCGCTATCGCCACTTACTGCTACAACTTCTACACCTGCGCTGGCAAAATCGTCATGCATTGTTGCAAGCTCATTGAGTTGTTCGGTACATTTAGGGCAATGCTGGCCTCTGTACACCACTATCATTTTCCAAGGTTTGTCGCTTACGCGGTCAACTAAATTCACGTCATTGTTATCTAAATCGCTTACCACTAAAGGCTGCATTACACTCGCTGGCTGTAAATTAACGTTACTCATTATGATCTCCTTTTACTATTAAACTTAGGGTGTAGTAATAGAGCTTAGGGTATCTTTGTTTATTTCAACCATGAAAATGTAACTGAGAACGAAATGGCAGGCGACTCGCTTTTATTAAGTAGCCTTGTTTAATGTGATTAGGAGAATTATAAGCTGTAAGCAGAATAATAAAATGTTAGATAAAACAGGCACCTTGCTCTTTTTAAGTAGCATTAGCACAGTATAAACACCAAGCAGGTGTAAGTAAGAAACGTAAAGCTAACTCCAACCTTTTATTTTTCTGTAAATAGTCGAGGCGCTTACGCCTAAATAGGCCGCAGCAAGTGGAATGTTATCATCGCATACGGCTATTGCCGACTCTATTGCCCTTTTTTCAACCTGCCAAAGGGGCTCTATGTCGTGTACGCCCATAAGCGAGTTAGTTTGTATTTGCTCCGCAGATTGAGACGAGCTGCTGTTTTTGATTGGAATAGCAGAATTAACACCAAATGAGCTTGGCAACATATCTAACTCAACTACGTCACCCTCGTTGATAACAACGATATTTTCGATAACATTTTGCAGCTCACGGATATTACCTGGCCAATCGTAGTTACAAAAAAGGTTTTCAACTTCTTTTGAAAAGCGATGGAATAACTTAGCGTTACTTTCACTTTTTTGCTTTAAAATATGCTTTGCAAGCAACATTATATCGCCAGCTCGCTCGCGTAGCGGAGGTAACTTTACAGGAATAACATTAAGCCTATAGTATAAATCTTCTCTAAAACGCCCTTCGGCAACTTCGACTACAGGGCTTCTATTTGTTGCACACACTAGCCTTACATTACTGTGTAAAACCTCGCTACTGCCTACCCGATTAAACGCACCCGTTTGTAAAAAACGCAATAACTTAGCCTGTAGGTTGAGCTCCATTTCACACAGTTCATCTAAAAATAAAGTACCACCGTTTGCAACTTCTACAGCCCCTTTCCTGTCACTTAGCGCTCCGCTAAAGGCCCCTTTTACATGGCCAAAAAACTCTGACTCAAATAACTCTCCTGGAATAGCAGCACAGTTAATTGCAATAAATGGCCCTTCACTTCGTGGGCTAGTGTCGTGCAAAGTTTGCGCGCACACCTCTTTACCTGTGCCACTCTCACCTGTAATAAAAACACATGCTTTGCTTCGCGCTGCACTATCTAAAAGCCTAAACACCGTTTGCATTGCTAACGATTCACCAATAAACCCAGAAGTGTTTTGCGCTTTTTGTTCTTGAATTTTAACTGCAGGAGGTGCTTTTTGCGAAAGCGCGCTATCTACGGCGCTCACTAAGCGCTGGCCTGAAAACGGTTTTTCTAAAAAATCAAAACCACCTAAACGCATTGCCTCTACTGCAACATCAATAGAGCTATTTGAGGTGATCATGACTACGTTAGCGGGCTTTTCTTGCTTTTTAACAAACTGCAGCACTTCTAAGCCACTAATGTCGGGTAAACAAACATCTTGGACAATGACATCAGGCATCATCTCTTTTATACCTACCAAGGCAGAGTAGCCATCGGTAAAGTGTTTACATTCGTGCCCTGCTTGCTCTAATTGACTCGCATAAAGAGCCCCGCTTGCAATGCTGTCTTCTACTATATAAACCAGTGATTTTTTTTGAGAATCGTTCATGGCAGAGCCTTTTAAGTAATATTATTAGCAATAACTTGGTATGCAGCGTGGGTTTTTTCTAGATTATGTTGAACGATCTGAGCAGCGTGAATATTTTCATCAATGGTAACGGGGGGGTAATCATGTAATTGACTGGCAAGGGCTGCCAAAGTTAATGCGCCATATAGCGCCGCAGAATTTTTAAGTACGTGCATTATATCTTTAATATTATCTTCATCTTGCTCATCAATTGCATTTTTAAGACGAACTCGCATTTCTTCTAATTCATTAATAAATAAGTTTACCAGCCTTACTAAAGTGAGTGAGCCAACATCTTGCTCTAATTGCGCTAGCACATGAGCTTGAGTGATGGTGTTATCAATATATTCTTCAGGTATTGGCATATTAGGCCTTTATTTATTATTGTGATACAAAGCTTTTATACTTTTAGAGTAAGTCGTTTTTCGCATTTTGCAAATCTAAACATTAAGTTAAGTGTACATTTTTACCCATGTCGCCGTATTATTAGCTAAACTACTTGGTCTTCCGAGTAAGTAACCTTGTGCTACATCACACCCTAGCTGCTCTAATATTTGTAATTGCTCGCGCTGTTCAATCCCCTCAGCAATGGTTTCTAACCCGAGTCTTTGCGCCATAGCAATAATTGCACTACACAGAGTAAAGTCTTCATTGTTCGTTGTAATGCCACTTATAAAGCTGCGATCTATTTTTAGCCCATCAATATTAAACTGCCTTAAAAGGCCTAAAGAGGCATAGCCCGTTCCAAAATCGTCTAGCCAAATTTTTACCCCTTCTTTATGAAAATGCTCAAATGTTTTAGCAATACGCTGCGGACTTTTTATTAATGCTGTTTCTGTTAATTCTACTTTTATGGCTGCGGGGTCTATTTGATACTTATCAAGTAAGCTCATTACTTTAGAAAACACATCCCCTTCAATAATTTGTACCGGCGAAATATTCAATGAAATAGTTATATCATTCATACCTATTTTTCTCATTTGGCTTAAATCGCTTAGGGTTTGCTTAAAAATCCAATCACCTAAATCTAAAATCATACCTGACTGTTCTACATGCGGAATAAATTCATCTGGGCCAACAACACCATAGCGTGAAGATTCGCAGCGTACTAATGATTCAAAGCCAACTAATTGCCCACTTGTTAAAGATACAAGCGGCTGGTACACCATATTAAAACAATGGTTTTTCATTGCATGAGCCATAATTTGCTCAAGTTCATGCCAGCGTGCAATGTTGACCGTATTGATAGGCTCTAAACTTTTAAAAGCATTCATAAATTTCTCCACAAATAAGGGCTCACCGTAAGCTTGTTACATAAATTGCAAATTGCAGACCAAAACGACCCGTCAAAATAAAAAATAAATACATAAAATTCAATTAGTTAAAGGCGGGCTGTTAGTCAAAAATTATTGATGGGTATATTTGCATTTTGCAAATCACACTGACACGCAAGCTGATTTAAAGTGGGAGCAGGAGTAAGCGATGGTTTGGGTATAAAGTGGCTTTAAAAATAAAAAGGCTGACCTAATTGCTTAGAGTCAGCCGAAATAAATACTAAAGGAGAAGTATTGTTTAGTTGTTTAAACCTTGTGTGCCTGATTGGGCAGGTTGCTCATCTATGTTTTGAGCGTAGTTTAATGTGTTGCTTTCAATAGTGGCATTATCTAAATCACTATTACTAAATTTATTGGTGAACATCTCGGTATTACCTTTATTAACAGGTTCAATAGTAACGGTGCCTCGCAGTGCTGTTGCACCAACAATAACAGCTGCAACAATAATAATAGACAGCACCATTAACTCTGGAGTAAGAACAAAAGACATTTTTTTTGGTTGCTGTTTAACTTTAGTATTAGTTTGCATAATGGACACCCTTAAAATTTATTTAACTACTTAGCAAATTTATATCAATGATAACTTCGCTCTACTTGGTGTTTATATTGCGAAAGCCATGCCATAATAAATTTAATGATGATAAAAAATTTAAGTCTTTATAAATCAATGGGTAAATGAATTACTTTGATAGGGATAATAAAAAATAGCTGAGCGGATATTTGCATTATGAGATTCAATTTCATTTTGATTTGCAAAATGCAAACCAATTTAAAAATAATTATTAAGAACCAAACTACACAACCCAATCAATTAAAAAGGATTAGTATTTCAGCATTATTTACAGTTTTGCTTAATATATTAAGGCTTTTTAGGCAGTAAAAGTAATTGACTACGCATTACTCAATGCCATCGCTTTTTTTGAGAAAACAGTCAATTTTAACCTTTTGAGGTTAAATTTTTGCTAAACCCACTATTTATGTTTGTTTACTTAACAACTAAAAACTTTAATCATAAATACCTTAAGGCCATCTATAACTATTTACCTAAAAGCACGGTTGCATTGCATGTTACTTTAATAATGACCAAATTTCGTTAATGCGCTCTAACTTAGAGTGTTTAGCGTCATTAAGTTTTGGTAAGTATTGATTTAAGAGCAAATTGAGTTTTTCGCTAATAATTGGTTTAGCTAAATAGTCATTCATTCCTGCTTTAATAAAACGCTCTTTATCACCATGAATCGCATTCGCTGTTAACGCTATAATAGGGGTGACAATAGCTAACTCTCTGATTTTTTTAGTGGCAGAAATACCGTCTAAAATTGGCATCTGAATATCCATAAATATTAAATCTATTGTTTGCGTTTTAACTTTTTCAATCGCCTCTTGCCCATTACTGGCTATTTTAACTAAGCACCCTTGCTGCTCTAAAAATTGCTGAATCACAATTTGGTTATTTTTATTGTCTTCAACCACGAGTACGTGCGTACCTTTAAATGGCTGAGCATTAATAGTGGTTGTGTTTAGTGTAGTTTCTTTTTTATTAGTAAAAATAATATCAAGATGAAAAAGCTCTTCCTCAAGCGCAGCAATCGCTCTGGGTAAATGCGAAGGCTTAAAAGGCCCATTAAACATCAACATACCAGAGCTCGGCGCCTCTGTTTTTTGGTTTTTACCCAGTAGGTCTATGAGTAATAAACACGGTTTATTTAGGCTCTTGTAACTTTTTAAAAATTGTTGCGCTGCGTCTAAATCGGCTTTATTAGTGGTAACAATAGCGTCGGGCGTATTGATACTGTCTAGCTTTTCGATGTTTTCAAGGCGTGAAAAATCTATCGAATGGCGAGTAAGCATATGCTCTACCGCCTTGTTTAGTGGCAAGTTTTTACTTATCACACACACATAGGGCTTTTTGGCTCTGGCTGAAAAGCCTTCTCTTTGCACCTGCTCGCTTGTATCTATTAATAAAGGGTAATTCACAATAAACTCACTCCCTTTACCAAACTGCGAGTTAACAGTAATGCTGCCCCCTGCAGCATCACATATTTGCTTACATATGGCTAAACCTAAGCCACTGCCGCCATATTCCCGAGTGATAGAGTTATCCGATTGTATAAACGGCTTAAACATACTCTCGAGCTTGTTTTGCGCAATCCCTATTCCTGTATCTTTAAAGCTAAGCTGCAACGTAAATTTATTATTTTCAAACTCAACACACTGTGCTGTCACTATAAGTGAACCCTTTTGAGTAAACTTAATGGCATTTGAGAGTAAATTTATTGCAATTTGCCTTATACGACCATGATCGCCCACCACCTGCGCAGGAACATCAGGGTGCAGATCAAAAATAAGTTCGAGGCCTTTTTGCACGGCGCTTTCACTTACAATATCAATAGCCTCTTCTAAGCAAATATCGAGGCTAAATGGCTGATTATCTATTGAGATTGCTTGCGCTTCAAAGCGTGAGTAGGTCAGCACGTCATCTAAAATACTCAATAATGCATCTGAACTTGTTTTAATCATTTGGGTGTAACGTTTTTGATCTGTTGTGAGACCCGTGTCGTGTAAGATATCTGCACAGCCAATCACTGCATTTAAAGGTGTGCGTATTTCATGGCTTATATTGGCCATAAAGCGACTTTTAGACTCAGCCAACGATTCAGCCTGGTGCTTAGCATCTAAGAGTATTTGTTCAGCTATCACACGTTCTTGAATATCAACCACGGTCGCCGCTATAGACGTTAAGTGTGTGCCATTAAATGAGGTAATGGGTGTGAGGGTCATTTCAACCCAATTTGGCTCATTAAGCGCGTTGGTTAACCTAATATCCAAACGTTTAACTTCTCGGTTGCCACTACTGTAGCCTGTAAGAGCTGTGTTTAGCTTTTCCACATCCTCACCCATTACAAAATTAGCAATGGGTAAGCCAAGGTGTTTATTTATGTCTGTTTGGAAAAAATTTTGCCATGCTTTGTTCATAAACAATAACCCGCCCTGCGCATCTAACCTCAATACAATATCAGGGATGTTATCGACCACAGAGTGGTAGTTATATTCTATTTCAGCCATGGCTTGTTCAGCTTTTACACGCTGGGTAATGTTGGTTTCTATGGCTATAAAATGCTTAACATTACCGTCATCATCTTTTACGGGGGTGGCATCAATAGCAACCCAGTATTCGTTTTTATTTTTATCATAATTAACGGTTTCTATTTGAAAAGGCTCGGCATTTTTAATCGCTTTAGCCATTAACTGGCGCGACTCTAGGCTTGTTTTAGGCCCTTGCAACAGTTTGCCAGGGCTAAGCCCGATGACTTCTTCACATTTATAACTAGTAAGCGTTTCAAAGCTTTTATTAACCCATTCTATTTTGCCAAATCGGTCAGTAATTATAACTAAATTATTGGTGTGGCTTGCCACTAACGAAAGTCGCTTAGCGTACTCTTGTTGCTGGGTGAGTAAGTATTGGTAATCTTTATGTCGTTGAATGTCGTGTAACGAGCCAATAAACCCGCCGCTATCGTCGCAGGCCAAGCGCATTTCAAACCAGTTAGTAAGGCCGTCATTATTTTTTACTTGCAGCTCTATACTGGCACTAAAAACGCCTTCAAAAATAGACTCAATATACGCTGACAGCTTTAACGAGTCTTTGGTCTCTAACAGCGATGTGATTTTTTTACCTATGAGCATGGCCGGCGTAAAACCCAACTTATTAAGCCATGCTTCGTTCACGTAGCTAAACACTAAATGTTTATCACATTCAAATACACACTCATCAAGTAAGGCAAGTAACTTAGTCTGCCTGCGGGTATTTGCAGAAAGCTGCTCTATTAGCGCGTAATGAACTTGTACTTGTAGCTCGTCTTTTTCTTCCATATGCGCCTCATTCATTTACTAATTCTGTATGGCTGCACACCTTGGCATAAAGCGGAAAAACCTCTTCACAGTAAAATGATTGCTCAAACGGCGTTCTGCTTGATGTACAGTCATTAAGTACCGTCACATTAAAGCCAAGCTCTACCGCAGAGCGCGCCGTAGAGTCAATGCAAATAGAGGTCACCGTGCCTGCTAAAACAATGTTAGTGATGCCATTTTTATTAAGCACATTTGCAAGCTCTGTATGAGTAAACGCATTTAACCCGCGTTTACCGGGTATTTGCATAATACGTTTGCCATATTTATCAAACTCTTTAATGCCTTGAGCACCATAAGAGTCGGCTTTAAAAGCCCCTACTTCGGCAATCACTTTTAATATACCAATTGGGTTTTTAAGCTCGCTATAATCTTGTGTAAAGTGAATAGGCGTACTGAGCACTAATGCAAATTTATCTATGTATTTGTCGAGCAGCGCTAACGTGTTATTTACCACGCCGGTTACTCTTGATGACTCTTCAACCACTTGGTATAAAATGCCATCAGGCGAAAAGTAATCATTTTGAAAACCAATGAGCAGTAAAGCTGTTTTTGATAAATCGTTCATAACGTTCTCCTAAACGGGCCTTTAGGCAGCTTGCCAAGGCTTAATAAACTCTTCTAATACAGCTTTTGTTACCGGTTTTTGAAGATAGTGCGTCACCCCTTTTTCGAACAACTGAGCAATTTGTTGCTCCTCAGTAATGCCCGTTAAAATAACTTTTGGCGTGTTATCGTTTGGGGTGTTTTGTTTAATGAGCTGCTGAGCCACATCACTGCCAAACATACCTGGCATACGCTCATCTAACAGCAGTAAATCGAAAGGTTCTTGCTGGGCAATAAGTAAGGCACTTGAGCCATTTTCTGCACAGGTTACTGCGCAACCAAGCATTTCAAGCATGACTTTGGTCGCAACTTGGCTTGGCAAGCTGTCATCAGCAACCAATACAGATAATTTGCTGTGGGTATTTAAATTATTAACCGCATTTACTAAGTCAGTATCAAAAAACGGCCACGCCAATACAGGTTGAGAAATAGCGTGATGGCTTTGCAGCTCACTGAGCGCATCAAATGCACAAATTTTTATACTCTGAGAAGCCCCATTATTTAAAAAATCACTCGCAAGTTGCTCTGCAGATAGGTGACGCGCATCTTCAATTTTTAAAGCGTTGGTGTGGTTGCTGTCGGCGAGTTTTAAACCATAGTTTTGCGCACTTAAATTAACTATGTAATGAATGCTTTGCTCTAAGTCGTCTTTACTATTGGCTGCGCTAATAAACTCTTTGTTTGTATCTACCGATGAAATTGGCTCACGGGTTGCAAGTAAACCGTGTATATCAATGGTGTGCATTTCAGGATTCGAATCTACCCAGTAATTTAAATTAATACCCTGTAAATTGGCCTCTACTGTTAGCACAAAATGGCTTTTAGCGGCTTTTAGCGAAGGTAAAATAAACGCTTCACACTGGATAATCATTTGCTCAGGAGACACCTGTAAACAAATATAATTACACTGTAATTTGTTGATGAGTGTAATTGCCACATTTGTGTTATCTGCTTTGCAAAAGCGTGCAATTACCCCTTGAATAATTTCTAAAACATGGCTGTTATTACTCATCATCGTTCCTAATAAGAATGGCTCTGTAGTTAAATATCAATTTACATGCCACTTGCAGCGCCTTTACTAATACGATGAATTCATTAAATTTAAAAATTACACATCCTTTACATAAATGCGCTTTTGCAAATTGCAATTCAAAATGCATGGCAAATGAGTAATTAAGCGAGTTAACAGTAAAACAGAATTAACCAATCGATTTTTTGCGCTTTAAATTATTAATTAATCGTTTAATATGAACCCAACTAAATTGAGGAGAGTATTATGCTTACAGTAATTTTTGGCCGCGAAGGCTGCCCATTTTGTGTACGTGCTAAAGACGTTGCCGAGCAACTATCAAATGAGCGTGATGATTTTAAGTTTCGTTACATCGATATTATCAAAGAAGGCATTAGCAAAGCGGATTTAGAAAAGTCTGCAGGAAAACCATGCCCAACTGTGCCGCAAATTTTTGTAGATCAAACTCACATTGGTGGTTTTACTGAATTTGAAGCTTACGCAAAAGAAAATCTAGGCCTATATAAATAACGCTTTGTATATAGCTTGTTAACCAGTTTAAAAAATCAAAAATTTAAACTGGTTAAATTTCGACCAACATCAAGCACATACAAATTAGTTGTAATTTATACAAGCAATTGCCTCGTATTTCCTATACAATGCGCGCCTCTTTAAATTCGTTGAGGCGTATTAATGTCAGAACCAGTCACGTTTGAATCTCTAAATCTTTCTCCTGCAATTTTAAAGGCAGTTGAAGAGTTGGGTTACAAGACACCATCTGAAATCCAAGCTCAATGTATACCGTTATTGCTAGAAAGAAAGGACGTACTGGGACTAGCACAAACGGGTACAGGTAAAACTGCAGCATTTGCACTGCCGTTACTAAACAATATTGACCCGTCTGTGAAACAGCCACAGATCCTTGTACTCACACCAACACGTGAGCTTGCGATCCAAGTTGCTGAGGCATTTGAACAATATGCAAAAGGTACTCGTGGTGTTGAAGTATTAGCACTGTACGGTGGCCAAAGCTACAGCATTCAATTAAGCGCACTTCGTCGTGGCGCACAAATTATTGTTGCTACTCCGGGTCGATTAATCGATCACATAAACCGTGGCACTATCAAGTTTGATGCTTTACAAGCACTTGTACTTGATGAAGCCGATGAAATGTTACGTATGGGCTTTATCGATGATGTTGAAAACATCATGGAAAAAACACCGCGCGAAAAGCAAACATGTCTTTTCTCTGCGACCATGCCTAAGCAAATTCAAAACATCAGCAGCAAATATATGAATAACCCTGAACAGGTTCATATATCTGCGCGTAACTCAACTGTATCATCTGTTGAGCAAGTGTTTTGGAATGCACACGTACATAAAAACAAAGCCATTGTTCGTTTCTTAGAAGCAGAGCAATACGAAGGTGCTATTGTTTTCGTACGTACACGTAACGACACTGTGCAACTTGCTGAGTTACTAGAGCGCGAAGGTTTCTCTGCTGCGCCACTTAATGGTGACATGAACCAGCAAGCACGTGAACGCACGGTAGATCGCTTAAAAAGCGGTATGCTAAACGTTGTTATTGCAACAGACGTAGCAGCACGTGGTCTTGATGTAGACCGTTTAAGCTTAGTTATCAACTACGATATTCCACAAGACTCAGAAGCCTACGTTCACCGTATCGGCCGTACAGGTCGTGCTGGTCGTACTGGTAAAGCAATTTTATTTGTTAAGCATAACGAACGTTACTTGCTTAAAAATATTATTCGCCATACTAAGTCTGAAATTGCACAAGTTGAGCTACCTACAGCTAAAGTAGTTGAAGAAAAACGTATTAATGCGTTAAAAGAAAAGCTTACGCTTGCTCTTGAAAACAAAGACATTACGTTCTTCAATGAAGTTGCTGCTAGCATGGCACAAAAACTAGACTTATCTTTAGAAGACCTAGCGGGTGCATTACTGTGTTTAGCACAGCAACAGTCGCCAATTAAAGTTGAAGAAGTTAAGATTCAACCTCGCAACGAGCGTAATACACGTAACGAGCGTGGCGATCGTAATGACCGTCGTCGTAACGAACGTGGTGACCGCCCTGAGCGTAAACCTCGCGAGCGTAACAGCCGCAATGCAGGCCCTATGGATACTTACCGTATCGAAGTGGGTCGTGAGCACGGTGTACAGGTTAAAAACATTGTTGGCGCGATTGCTAACGAAGCTGATATCTCAAGCAAGTTTATTGGTGACATTCGTCTACACGACAGTCACAGTACGGTACAATTACCGCAAAACATGCCTAAAGATGTACTTGATCACTTCCAAAAAGTGTTTATTTGTAAACGCCCAATGGGTATGACACTAACACAAGATCAAGGCCCAGCTGAGCCACGTGGTGAACGCGCTGAGCGCCCAAGTGGTGATAAAAAGCGTAGCTTTAACAAAGACAACCAACGCGGTGATAAGCGTGGCGGTCCTCGTAAAGAACGTCGCCCTGTGAGCTTCACATCTAACTAAGCTTTATAGCTTACGTTATAAAAAACCTTGCCACGAAAGTGCCAAGGTTTTTTTGTTTTAAAGCCACTGCTTTTGTAAAAAATAAAAATTCTGTAAACTAAGAAAAAACTATAATTCACGGATGAATTAAAATTGAAAAAATATTCTGACAACTTGCTCTTTGCAGCAATAATAAGCTTTCCAATACTGAGCATTGCCATGCTTATGTTAATGGATTTTACCGATCCGCCATTTATCGAAAATAAAATTTATGAGGCTATTTTTTATATAGCGCTGCCTATTTTTTGCGGGGCATCATTTATCTATCTCCAAGTACTTGTAATCAAAAAATATAGACGTTGCAGTGACTATAGAGAGCACCTTAAAGATAGCTTTTCAGATACAAAAATGAAGTTATCATTAATCTTCACCTACCCATTACTCCCTTTGTTAATCTATGCAACTCTCTATTTTTTACTCTCTGCCCCCATTGAGTTATGGGCTTACTACACGCAAGGCGATTATTGGTATAAGGAATATATCCTCACTGATGTACAAGAATGTGGGTCTGATTATGAAGATAGTTGTACTCGTTTATACTTTAAAGACCCTACAACTAACAAAACACACGACTTTAGATGGTACGACGATAAGTCTACAATAATGAATAACAAAAACGATTATGTGTATATTGTTGGTGAGGCCAGTTTGTTTGGCTATATAGTGAGAGAATTAGAAAGGTAATTAACACTACTTTTTACATTGCAGCAATTTTATATAAAAACCTCACTCAAGTGAGTGAGGTTCATAAATTAAAGTTTAAGTTAAGGTAACGCCGGATAAACGTAACTCGCATCTAACCCTAACGGAATACCGAGTGCCCAATACCCTAGCAAGAAAATACTCCAGCCAATCATAAACGCGATTGAGTAAGGGATCATAAGCGCGATGAGCGTGCCTATACCGGTATCTTTTACGTACTTTTGGCAGTACACCACAACCAATGGGAAATACGGCATAAGTGGGGTAATAATGTTTGAGCTAGAGTCTCCGATTCTGTAAGCCGCTTGGGTTAAATCGGGTGATATACCTAGCTGCATTAACATTGGTACAAAAATAGGCCCCAGTAATGCCCATTTTGCTGAGCTTGAGCCAACGAACAAGTTTACGAAGCCGGTTAAAAATATAATACCCACAACCGTTACGGCGCTGGGCAACTCCATTGCTTTTAAAAGCTGCGCCCCTTCAATGGCCATTAATGCCCCTAAGTTAGACTTGGAAAACGCAGCAATAAACAACGCACAAAAGTACGCCATTACAATGTAATAGGCCATGCCACTCATCGCGGTACTCATCGCATCTATCATATCTTTTGAGGTTTTAAAGGTACCAACGGTGAAACCATACACGGCTCCGGGTATCCAAAATAATAAAAAAATTAAAGGCACGATAGATTGCATCAGGGGCGACCTAAAATTAGTCAGTGAGCCATCGGCACTGCGCATTGCAGAATCGGCAGGAGCGGATACAAACGCAAGTAAAGCAAGTCCTGCAATCATTACGCTACTGGCTATAAAAAAAGCGCGTTTTTCATCACTTTTAGCTTCATCAAACGCGGGTAAGTTTTGGGTGTCTTCATTAAGTGCTGTGTTTTTTAACCGAGGCTCTATTATTTTGTCAGTGATATACCAGCCTAATAACACAATAAATAAACTCGAGGCAGAAGTGAACGCCCAGTTATTAAGGGGGTTAATCGACATATCTGGGTTAATAATTTGCGCTGCACTTTGGGTAAAGCTTTGCAGTAATGGGTCTATTCCTGATGGGATAAAGTTAGCGCCAAATCCACCACTCACACCAGCAAATGCGGCTGCAATACCCGCTAATGGGTGTCGCCCTGCTGCAAAGAAAATAACACCCGCTAATGGGATCACTAATACATAGCCAGCATCGGTTGCTGTATGGCTTACAATAGCTACCAAAATGACTGAAGGGGTAAGCAGTTGCCTTGGGGTAACTTTAAGCATTAGCTTAAGGCCTGTATTGATATAACCTGAGTGCTCAGCCACTCCCACACCTAACATGGCAACCAGTACCACCCCTAGCGGTGCAAAGCCTGTAAAGGTTTTTACCATGGAAGATAAAAACGAGGCAAGTGAGTCGCCCTCTAATAGGTTATTTACAACAATGGCTTGACCTGTCCGTGGGTCTAACGCGTCAAAGCTCACCCCCGACAGTAACCACGAGCACAACCAAATAAGTAACATAGCGAATAAGAAAATAATCGCCGGATCGGGAAGTTTGTTACCAACTCGCTCCACAAAGTTTAAAAAACGCGCGATTAACCCTGTAGGTACCGCAGCTTGATTATTATTGTTCATTTAAAGCTCCCAAAATAGGTTTAAGTAACAATATACTATTAATGTGTAACAGTAAATTAACCAATAAATCTATTATGGGCACAAATAGAGCATAAAAAAACGCGGCTTCGTTATCGTCGCCGCGTTTTTATAATTGTGAACTAAACAACGATTAAGCGAGGGCTTTCACTTCTTCCCAAAGCCTAACAACCAAGGTTTTATCTTCTTCGTTTAGCTCGCCATTGCGGTATGCTTTAACTAAGCTTTGCTCCACGGTTTCGTTGAGCTCATCAATAGAGATTGTCAGCTCTTCTACTTCTGCATAGCCTACTGCAAGGTCGTAATGTCCGCGCAAGTAACCACCAGCGAACAGCTCATCATCTGTTGCTTTAATTACTAAATCATCAAAGTATTGCTGCGCAGCATCAATATAATTCACTAAACTCATTGTGTTACTTCTCCTGGTTTTCATAACCGACAGCATACATAATATGGTCGTTATAGCCGGTGGTTACTTTAATGTAACCTGTTAATTCATCATCTAAAGCGCTGTCGCCGGTGTCACAAATAAGTGGACGCCCGTTCAACGCGTGTAATTTGGTTTTAGTTGCCACCACAATAATGTTTTCTTTGCCAATGGTGCGAATAAGCTCCGGGCTTAGCTGCTGATTCCCTCGACCAAAAATATGGCCTTGCCCGCCTATTAATGTAATAACTAATTGAGTAGCTTGCCCGTGCGTGTACTCAAGTAGCTGTTTAGCAGTTAAGTCTTGCGCAACTAGGGTTTGATCTTTAATTAAATCTACGCCTAATAGAGTATTATCTAGCCCCATTTCTTGCATTATCGCTTCAACAGTTGAGCCACTACCCATAATGTAATAGGTGTCTTCATCCATTTCGCTCACCACATGCGCTGCAATGTCGGCAAGTACTAATTCGTCTGTTTCTTTACCACCATTTTTAACCGCTTGTACATAACGTACTTCGCTTGGTATTTGCATTTCACCGTAGCGCTTAGCTTTTACGGTGCCTTGCCTAAACGCCTCTTCATCAATATCCATTACATCGGCATCTGCAAGTGTAACTAGCTCGCCTTTTACCAGCATTTCTACTACGCGCCCTGCTGCTTTAGGTGTAATTGCATATACGCCAGAGTGAATTTTACAGCCAGCAGGTATACCCAGCACTGGTACGGTATCTTCTATGGCATGACAAATATTGCGCGCAGTACCATCGCCACCAGCAAACAGGACTAAATCTACGCCTAAATTTTTAAGTAGCTTTGCGCTAGCTTCTGTATCATCGGCGCTTGTTACGGTATTTGCGGTATAAATTACTTCAACATTGAAGCCTAGTGCGCGTGCTGCTTTTTCGCCCATATCACCATTTACAGTATAAATTGTTAACTGCTCTTTATAGGGTACAAGTACTTCTAGGGCTGCCTGTGTGCGGCTGTTAGCTTTGGCTTGCGCACCCAGCTCAATTGCCTTTGCAGCAGTGTTTTCGCCATCACTGCCTTTTAAAGCAACGCTGCCACCAAGTCCTGCAACAGGGTTAATAATTAAGCCTAACTTAAACTGCATTTTGTAACTCCTGAGGGTGTTGCCAATTAAATTGCTGAGCGGTTAACGGCCACGGTGTTTTATAAAAATCACTTAACGCTTTTAATAATGCATGGGTACGTGCGTTAACTCCCTGCTCTAATAACATCAATACTTGCTGGTGTACTCGCGCCTGAAAGTCAAACCGGCAAGTTTGCTCACCGTTCAAGTTATCTACCGACACATTAAAATCAAAGCCAGCAGCGGTGCTGAGCAGCCACTCTATGGCTTGTGGTTTTATTTCTACGTTTTCAAATTCAGCCTGCTGGTGTTTATCTCGCCCATCTGGGCAGTACCAATACCCATAATCTTCAAGCTCTCTGCGTTTATTGCCAGCCACTAACCAATGCGCTATTTCATGTAGGGCACTGGCGTAAAAGCCGTGTGCAAATACAATTTGATTAAAACCATGGGTATTATTGGCAGGTAGATAAACAGGCTCATCATCGCCTTTTACTAAGCGAGTGTTATGGCTTTGATAAAAAACACTATCGAAAATAGATATAAGATCGGCTATGTGATGCATAAAAACTGATTAATTCGTCTCGGTTACAGCGCAAAATTAGCGCACTAAAAACGAGACGAATTGTACGGGCTTTTACCTTTAAAGTAAAAGTGATGAGCGAGTTATACCTCTACTCCCGCCTCATCGCACTGAACTATATCGGTTTCTGTAAGTGCTTGGGTTATCCACTTTTGCAAAACAGGGCAACGCATCACAAAATCACAATACTGCTGCGCCGCTGGGGATAAGGTAATCTGGTACGTTTTTAAACGAAGTACAATGGGGGCGTACATCGCATCGGCAATACTAAAGTCGCCAAAAAACCATTCATTAGGAAACATATCTTGCTGCTGGGAAAATATCTCATCAATACGTTGAATATCTTTTAGTGCAGCACTTGATAGCGTTACTTTACGTGTGGCTCTTATATTCATCGGCATTTCGTTTCTCAGTGCCATAAAGCCAGCATGCATTTCAGCGCTTAATGCGCGCGCTGTAGCTCGCTGAGTAATATATTTAGGCCACCCTGCTCCCGATAAATGGGCATCGTTAATATATTCACAAATTGCGAGCGAGTCCCACACCTGCAAATCACCATCAATTAACGCCGGCACTTTTTGAACGTGGAAGTGTTGTTTTAGTTCGTCGTAAAAGTCACTGGTGTCGAGCACAAGCTGGGTTTCGTCAAACGGGACATCAAATTTACTCATTAAATACCATGCGCGTAATGACCAGCTAGAATAGTTTTTATTACCGATAAATAATTGCATTTTGTATATACCAAAGTGAATAGGCTTCCCTACCTTACTAGGTGATTAAACAACCAACAACACTTTGTTTTTTATTCTTAATGCTAAATTTAAAGCCTCTAAAATAAACAGTATTACTATCAATTAGCTAACTGCGCATTTAAATGTTTTTTTAATAAACGGGTATTGCGGGTGTTGGCTTTAAAAAAAGCATCAAATATATCGCCAAAAAATGGCACTAAGCCGCCTACAAAATCAATCAGCATATTAATGATCATCTTCGTTTTTATGCGTTTACTTACGCCTAATCGCTGCGCCTCTACCAGTACATAGCTTGATAAAATAAGCCCTGCAGCATCCCCTATTACGGGTATTAAGCCAATCACCGCCTCTAGCCCTATGTTAAATTTAGTAAAAGGGATGCCAATGCTGCTGTCTGTAAGCTTACTAAAGCGCTCTAGCCTTGCTATAGCAGCTTGGGTTTCAAGGTGTGTGTTATCGTGCTTATTATCGCTCATAATTACTCTCCTCCTTAAAACAGTATATAGCGCAAACTTGAACAACCCCTGAAAGGCTTAAAAGCAAATTACAGGCACAAAAAAACGCGGTACTCCGCGCTTTTTTAAATATTAACGGTTAAACAGAGCCGTTAATTGGTCCATGTTCGTGGTTAACATGTGGGTTTTGCCCGCGCTGGCGCAGTAAATGGTCCATTAAGGTAATGGCCATCATTGCCTCAGCAATAGGAATCGCACGAATACCAACGCACGGATCGTGACGCCCTTTGGTGATCATCTCCACTGCTTCGTTTTCAGTATTAATGCTTTTACCTGGAATAGTGATACTTGATGTAGGCTTAAGCGCAATAGAGGCAATAATATCTTGCCCTGTAGAAATACCAGCAAGTACGCCACCCGCGTGGTTTGAGGTAAAACCTTCAGGGGTTAACTCATCGCGATGCTCTGAGCCCTTTTGCTCTACTACATCAAAGCCATCACCAATTTCAACGCCTTTAACGGCGTTAATGCTCATTAGTGAATGCGCAATTTCAGCATCTAATCGGTCAAATACAGGTTCGCCTAACCCTACAGGTACATTGCTCGCCACTACCTTAACTTTAGCGCCTATAGAGTCACCTTGCTTTTTAAGGTCTCGCATGTACTCATCAAGCGCTTCTAGCTTACTTGCATCAGGGAAAAAGAATAAGTTGTTTTCAACTTCATCCCAGTCGTAACTTTCGGCTTTTATTGGCCCAAGTTGGCTTAAACATGCTTTTACTTCAATACCATGAAACTGCTTTAAGTATTTTTTAGCAATTGCGCCTGCCGCTACACGAATTGCGGTTTCACGCGCAGAAGAGCGACCACCGCCGCGATAATCGCGCAGGCCGTATTTGTGCCAGTAAGTATAATCGCCATGACCTGGGCGAAACACATCTTTAATTTTACCGTAGTCTTTTGAGCGTTGATCGGTATTTTCGATAAGTAAGCCAATGCTGGTACCTGTGGTTTTACCTTCAAAAACACCTGAAAGAATTTTTATCTGATCGTCTTCTCGGCGCTGCGTTGTATAGCGGCTTTGCCCAGGTTTACGACGGTCTAAATCAATTTGTAAGTCAGCCTCTGTGATCTCAAGGCCTGCGGGAGTACCATCTACAACACCGCCTAGGGCAACGCCGTGGCTCTCACCAAAGGTGGACACTTTAAACAACTGCCCTATGCTATTACCTGCCATTAACTTTCCTCATTCCTAATGACTACAAAAGTTGCCGAGCATACGCTCGGCCTAAAATTTATTTTGCAAAATACGTATCAAGCTGCGCTTTGCTTATTACAAATACACCTAAGCCGCCTTGCTCAAACTCAACCCACTCAAATGGTGCACCCGGATACAAAGCATCCATATGTACCATAGAGTTACCAACTTCTACAAATAACAAACCGTTATCAGTTAGGTGATTGCTAGCATGCTCTAAAATAGTACGTGTAACGTCTAAGCCATCATGCCCAGATGCTAAACCAAGCTCAGGCTCATGATGAAATTCTCGTGGTAAATCAGCCATGTCCTCAGCATCAACATACGGTGGGTTGGCTACTATTAGGTCATACTTTTGCCCTGGCACTCCACTAAATACATCTGACTGAATAGGCAGTACACGGTCACTTAGCATATAGTCATTTATATTTATATCTGCTACTTCAAGCGCTTCATACGAAATATCAACCGCATCTACTTGCGCCGTTTCAAACGCCTGAGCAAGCGCAATAGCAATACAAGCAGAGCCTGTGCATAAATCTAAAATACGGTTAACGCTTTGCGGCTGCTCAAGCCACGGTGAAAACTTATTAGCAATAAGTTCAGCAAATGGCGAGCGCGGAATAAGCACACGCTCATCAACATAAAATGGCATGCCCGCAAACCAAGCAATGTTTGTTAAATAAGGAACCGGCGTGCAGTCGTTTATACGCTCTGCGATTAACCCTGCTAGGCGGTTTTTTTCTGTGCTTGTTAACCGCGCATGCATTAACTCTTTGGGGGCATCAATAGGTAAACTTAGTGCGGGAAGTAATAAGCTAACTGCTTCATCCCACGCGTTATCTGTGCCATGTCCAAAAAATATTCCACTACTTGCAAATTGGCTTGTAGTCCAGCGTAACCAGTCATGTAACGTTGACAGTTCTGCAACAGCTTCATCAAGTGTTGCTTCTTCTATTTGTAAATCACTCATATTTTTTACCTGTTTTAGCTAACTGACTGTTTTGAGTCTTTGCGACGATTGCATTGCCTAACTGTGCTGAGCAAATTACAATTGCCCCTCACCTTTATATTGTACCGCCTTTTGCGCTGCGTTTTTACGTTTTTTTGTTTAGGTAAAATTTATGAAAAAAGACATCTCATCACAATCGTCCCTAAGCAATGACGACATTGACCTTTTTCGCCAAACAATTACAGGCGCTAAGGTGTTTAAACAAGATACCCATAGGTTTGATACAAAACCTAAGGTGTCACAAGCGAAGCAATTTGCCCAGCAAAAAAAGCAGGTTGAGTCTGAATTTTTCTTCTCTGACGAATATATTCCCGATATAGACACAAATAGCACCATTAATTACGTGCAAAATGGCCACGACTCTTTTTTAGCAAAACAGTTGCGACGCGGCGACTATCCGCCCGATTTAACACTCGACCTGCACGGGCTTAATAAAGAACGTGCAAAAGATGAACTTGCGGGACTTATTCACGAGTGCAAAAAACAGCATTATTACTGCGCGTGCATAGTGCATGGCATTGGCGAGCGTGTTTTAAAACACAAAGTACCGCAGTATTTGGTACAGCACCCCGATGTAATTGCCATGCATCAAGCACCGCTAGAATACGGCGGGCGCGGTGCCGTGCTGATTTTAATTGATTTACCACAAAGCGATGAGTTTAGACGCTAATTAAAGGAAGAATACGTGCAAATTTTTTCGATTATTTTTCCCTTAATTTTTATTGTCGCACTGGGCTACACCTGTTGTTATTTTAAGTTTTTTAATCAGCAGCATATTGCCGGCTTAAGTAAATTTACTTTTTATGTGAGCTTACCCGCCTTTTTAATGCTCAATATGTCGCAAATAAATTTGCATCAAAGTATTAGCCTCGAAGCATTTTTAAGCTTTTATATTCCTGTATTAGCGGTATTTGCTTTGGGCATACTTATTGATAGGTACTATTTAACTAAACAAGCCAATGCTGGAAATTATCAACAGCATAGTGTGTTTGGTCTTGCCGGTAGCTATTCAAATATGGTGTTAGTAGGTATACCCATTGTTATTGCTTCACTTGGCAAAGACATGATTGCTATCGCCTTTATGATCATCACATTTCATAGCACGCTGCTTTTTGCGTTAACTTATTTAATAGGCGCGAAAGGAAACACAGCTGACTTCTCGTGGGCAAAATTTGCTAAAAACATGGTCCTTAACCCTATAGTGTTAAGTATTGGCTGTGGATTACTTTTAAATGTGTCGGGAATTACATTATTTGCGAATTTAGCCAATGCCTTAGAGCTACTCGCCAGCCCTGCTATTGCATGTGCTTTATTTGTGTTAGGCGCTAATTTGGTGTTTTATAAGGTGGCAGCAAATTGGCAGCCGCCCCTTATTTCTTCACTGTTAAAAATACTGATTTTGCCTGCTGCTGTGTGTGTAGCAGCTACGTGGGTGTTTGTACTAGATACGCAAATTCGTAACGTACTGGTATTGCTAAGCGCCTCGCCTGTTGGCGTTAATGCGTATTTAATTGCAAGCCAATTAAATACGCATCAAGTTACGCTCGCCGGTGCAGTGGTGCTTTCAACGGTGCTTAGTGTTGTAAGCTTTTCGTTTTGGCTTGCAGTGCTTTTATAAAATCGCTTATTTAAGTGCGGCCACTACCGAAATTTCTACTAATAGCGCATCGCGCGCCATTTTAGCTTCAACACAGGCGCGTGCTGGTGCATAACCTTCTGGCACCCATGCATCCCATACAGCATTCATATCGGCAAAATATTCCATGCTCTTAACGTAAATAGTTGCGCTTAGCATATGCTTTTTAGAACTCCCCGCCTGCTCAAGTAAGGCCTCTACTTTGTCGAGCATAGTTTGCGTTTGCTCTGTAATGTTTTGCTCTGCATCGCTGCATACTTGTCCGCATAAATAAACGGTACCATTATGTTTAACTATACGGCTCATGCGCGCACCCGTTTCAAGGCGTTCTATACTCATTATTATCTCTTTTCTCTATATGTTGGCAGGCGCGTTAATATTTACATATTCACTGCGCTGTGATGTTTCGTCATACTGAATTACAGCAACCGCTGCGGTGTTAAAAATAGGCATATTACCCGGGCTGAGCTGATCAACTATATAGCTCACAATAGGCATATGGGCGACCACTAACCAGGTATTACACTGAGGATGCATGGCAATAAGTGTTTCTAAATAATCAGCTGCTATTTGTGGCTTTCCCTCGGGGATTATGTCGCTACAGGTTTCACTAAATTTAAATACATTGTTTTTTTCAACTTCTTTAGCCGTTTGCTGCGCGCGCGAGTAAGGACTTACCAATAACGCATCAACAGAAAAGTGTTTGTGTAGCCATAAGCCCATTTTTTCTGCTTCTGCATGGCCTTTCGGTGTTAGGTTTCTTGCTGCGTCGTTAGCTTGCATCGGTGTCGCTTCGCCGTGGCGCATAATTAAGATTGTTTTCATAAAAAATCAACCGATTAATGAATATAAAACAGTAGCCAGTTTGCCCATTTGTCCGCTATATTAACTATTATTCCAAAGAATAATTCTCTCATGATATTCAGGTAAATCTTTTCGCTATTTTTTCGCTGTCCTGAAGCTATCATCTGTTGTTAACAAGTAAACGTCTAGTTTCAGGAGCATCATTTGAATATCAGCCGCAATGATAACAGAGCATACCGCGCCATTACACTCGACAATGGGCTAAAAGTATTATTAGTGCAAGATAAAGATTCAACTAAAGCCGCTGCTTCTATGGCCGTTAACGCTGGCCATTTTGATGACCCCCTTGAGAGGCAAGGCCTTGCACACTTTTTAGAGCATATGCTTTTTTTAGGTACCGACCAATACCCTGATTCTGGAAGCTTTAATAATTTTGTGTCTCAATCGGGCGGGAACACCAACGCCTGGACCGGCACTGAGCATACGTGCTATTACTTTGATATTAATAACCAAGCCATTGAAAAAGCACTTGCGCAATTTAGCCGTTTTTTTATTGCCCCATTATTAAACCCAGCTGAAACCGAAAAAGAACGTAATGCCATAGAGGCTGAGTTTAAATTAAAAATAAAAGATGATGGGCGTCGTATTTATCAGGCTCATAAAGAAACCGTAAACCCAGCCCACCCCTTTGCTAAATTTTCGGTGGGTAATTTACATACCCTCGCCGATAGAAAGCGCTGCATAAGTGACGAGTTAAGAGATTTTTTTAATAAGCACTATCAAGCGCAGTGGATGACACTGGTAATTTGTGCCAACGAACCGCTTGATACACTCGCGCAGTGGACACATTGCTATTTTAGTGGCATTAATGGCCATAAAGGTGCGCTTAAAGCCCCTATTGAGGAGCCATTATATCGCGCGCAAGATATTGGCAAAGTACTGCACATTGAACCACACAAGCACATGCAAAAACTCATTATTAGTTTTGCTATGCCAAATATCGATGACTTTTATCGCCACAAAACCGTCAGCTTTATAGCCCATTTACTCGGCTACGAAGGCGCAGGCTCGTTGTACTCAATTTTAAAAGAACAAGGGTGGATTAACGCACTTTCTGCCGGCGGCGGTATAAATGGCAGTAACTTTAAAGATTTTAACATTAGCATGGCGCTTACCGATGAAGGCATTGAATACTTTGAAGACATAATAGAAATTGTGTTTGAGTATATTTGCCTAATCAACGATAACACCGACAAACTACCACGCCTGTATCAAGATAAAAAAAACCTGTTACAAATTGCGTTTGATAACCAAGAAAAATCGCGCTTAATTGATTGGGTAAGTAACCTAAGCATTAATATGCAGCACTATGACGAAGCTAACTATGTGCAAGGCGATTACTTAATGGAGGGCTTTAATAAAGCCACTCACGAAATGGCGATGCAATGGCTTACCCCGCATAATATGCGCTTAGTACTTATTCATCCAGGCGTAGAGGCAGAGCACACCACCGCGTGGTACAACACCCCTTACAAAGTTGAGCCAATTTCGCCGCATTGGCTGGAGTCGCTTGCGCATATAAATAAACCGCTGAGCACTATGCTGCTGCCGACAGCAAACCCCTATTTAACAAAAGAAGTGGTGCTATACGAAGTCGAAAAACCTCAAACCAAGCCTTTACTGTTAGTTAAAGAGCCAGGGTTTGACTTTTGGTTTAAACAAGACAACACCTTTAGAGTGGCCAAAGGTCATTTTTATTTAGCAATGGACTCGCATTTTGCAGTAAAAGATGTAAAGCACATGGCATTAACGCGCCTTTTTAGTGATTTATTTATGGACAGTGTTGGCGAGCAGTTTTACCCCGCAGAATTGGCAGGTTTAAGTTATCATTTAACCTCTCATCAAGGCGGGCTTACGTTGCACACCGCTGGGCTATCGACTAGTCAGCTAGAGTTGGTGGAGCAATTACTTGATGCGCTATTTAATGTTGATATTTGCGCGCGCCGCTTTGCCGAATACAAAAAGCAATTGGTAAGGCACTGGCGCAACAGCAACCAAAATAAACCGGTGAGTGAATTATTTAGTGTGTTAGGTGCCAAAATAATGCCATGGAACCCACAACCCGACGAGTTAGCCACTGCACTTAAAAATACGTGTTTTCAGCAGTTTAACGAATTTAGAGCCGATTTTTTTAAAGCCCTACATGTTGAGTCGTTTTTACACGGTAATTGGCAACAAACAGACGCGAAGGTATTTCATAAAAAAGTGGCAGAGCATTTAAAAAACGCCACGGCTATTGAAGATTTAACACGCCCGCTGTACGAGATAGACCAAGTGACTCGCTGCGAACTTGAACTGTCATGCAGTGATAACGCCATGGTCATTTACTACCAAGCACAAAGTGCAGAAGTGGATGAAAAAGTTAAATTAATGGCACTTAATCATATAATTAACCAAGACTATTTTAACGAGCTGAGAACCACACAACAGCTAGGTTACTTAGTTGGCTCTGGCTATGCGCCATTTAACACCCGCGCCGGTATTGCTTTTTATATTCAATCACCAAAATTTGAAGCTCAGACTCTACTGCACAGGCATAATCATTTTGTAAGCCAATTTATTGCTAACCTAGACTCCCTGGATGAAACAACATGGCAGCAGCATAAACAAGGTTTGACAACTCATATTGCTGAAAAAGATAAAAACTTACGGTTACGCTCACAGCGCTTTTGGCTGGCAATAGGCAATAAAGATCATGACTTTCATATGCAAAAACGCCTGCTAGAGGCACTGCACGCCCTCAGCCTAGAAGAAATGAAAAGCTATGCCACAGCTACTTTTTCTAAAGATAGGCCAAGGTATGAGTTATTAAGTAGCGCAAAAGTAAATAAATCGCAAAAAATGCCGCTTTGCTCGCAATCTCTTTGACTCTGCAAGTGGCATGATTTAAATTATCATTTGTTAATTAGTAGTAATAAAACAAATGATAAAAATAACAACAATAAAATGTGGTTTTTACTGGTTGCTGCTAAGCCTAGCACCCGCAGCGGTTGCCTTTGAACACGCCTTTAATATAAATACCAACACCGTTTTAATTATTGCCAGTGCCCTACTTGCGCTGGCTTTGCCATACCTATTATTTGTAATTTATAAATTAAAGCGCTCTCGGTTACAGCACAGCCTCTCGGAAAAACGCTTAAAAAGCACGGTTGAAGGCAGTGGCGATACGCTTTGGGATTGGAATATAAAAACAGGCGAAGTTATTCGTATTAACGATAAATACATGATGGATTCAACAACGTTAATGGGTTTTCCGCCAAATAAAAGCTTGATCCACCCACACGATATTGCCTCAGTAGAGCATTTATTAAAAAAACACTTTGCTCAAAAGTCTGCTTTTTTTGAAGCCACTTACCGTATTAAAGACACCTTTGGCCACTGGCACTGGGTATTAGACCGCGGAAAAATAATAGAAAAAGATGCCAACTTAGCGCCACTGAGAATGACCGGCACAGTGCGCGATATTTCAGTGTTAAAATCAACACAAGAGCGCCTCAATTTATTTGCTAAGTGTGTAGAATCACTCACTGATGCACTTGCTATATATGATAAAAACTTTAACTTAGTTGATATTAATCCCAGCTTTTTAACGCTTTTTGGTGGCGTTAGAGAGCAATATCTCAAAAAGCCTTTTAACTTACCTGGTTACGATAAAAGCTACACAGAAAACATTAAAAATATAGTGCGAGAGCGGGAGCGAATTCAACAAGAGGTAAAACTGCGCAATAGTGAGCGAGTGTTACTGCCCATAGAGATTTCTATTGATGAGATAAAAAACGATCAACACCAAATAACAAACTATGTAGTGGTTTATTCAGATTTAACCGAACGTAAAAATGCACAATCGCAACTGCATAATTTATCAAATAGAGACCGTACGACCAGTTTACCTAACAGAAATTTATTTTTTACCGACCTTCAAAAGCTAGTAAAACAAAATACCCACCATGCCCTTTTGGTATTTGATTTAGATAATTTTAAAAAGATTAATGATTCATTAGGCCACCAGCTAGGCGACAGCCTATTAGCAAAACTGGCTATGCGATTAAATAAATTAACCCGTGAGAATGATGTTTTTTACCGCTTAGGGGGTGATGAATTTGCCTTAGTTATGGCAGATACTAATGATATTCATGTTATTACTCGTATGGCAAAGCAATTTTTAGCTGCAATTGCGACCCCATTTAAAATGGCAGGCCACGAGCTCGCTATTACCTCAAGCGTAGGCATAGTGTTATTCCCTGAAGATGGCAGTACGCCAGAGCTACTATTAAAAAACGCTGATACCGCAATGTATCATGCTAAAAAGAAAGGTAATAGTTACCTGTTTTTTAACGACACCATGAACCGCCAAGCGGTTAAACGCTTACAAATAGAAAACCTAATGCGCTTTGGTCTAAAAGAAAACCATTTTGAAGTGTATTACCAACCAAAAATGAATATTCGCACAGGTAAACTTACCGGAATGGAAGCATTAGTGCGCTTTATAACCCCTAAAAAAGGCGTTATTAGCCCCGGTGTATTTATTCCTATTGCAGAGGAAACCGGGCAAATAATAGAAATTGGTGAAGTGGTTTTAAACAAGGCGTGTCGCGATGTAAAACAATGGCTAGACGATGGGCTATTTAGCGGCCGCGTTGCAGTTAACTTATCGGCTAAGCAGTTTAGCTTGCCAGATTTAACGACCCGTATTGACGTGATATTGCAAAAAAACGAGCTACCTTCTTACTTTTTAGAGCTAGAAATTACCGAAGGCACGGTAATGGACGACCCACAAGAAGCCATTGCAATTATGCGCTCGCTAAGTGCCCGTGGTATTCATTTAGCCATGGACGATTTTGGTACAGGCTATTCATCTTTAGCGTACTTAAAACAATTTCCGCTGAATACCTTAAAAGTAGACAAAGCATTTATTGATGACATGAAAACCGAACGTGGCCGCAACATGGTTGACTCTATCGTGACGATTGCGCAAAACCTCGATTTACATGTGGTTGCTGAAGGTGTGGAGCAAGCAAGCCAAATTGACATACTCAAAACACTAAATTGTGAAACCGTACAGGGCTACTTCTATTCAAAACCGCTTTCAAAAGATGAATTTACGGCCTTTTTAAAGCAGCAACAAAGCAACTCTACGCCAAGCCTTATTAGTGCTAATAAACATTTAGCGCAAATAAGGTAATGTTACGGGCGCCATATACACGCACCAGCTCCTACGTTGCGTATAAAAGCACGCCTGTAATGCAAACCAAATAAGCAGCATGCGCCAGGGCCTATTAGTGCCCCTAATAAAATCCACCGTTTAATTGGCATACCTTTTTTAAGCGCTTGAACATAAATGACCAAAGCACATAGAGCGTTAATAAAAACGAAAAGCAAACATCACCCCAACTGAGCTCAAAACAACGCTGCGCATTTTAACGGCATATAACACACTTTTAAAGCAGCAGATTTGATAAGCCAATGAGTCGCCATTTTAGCTATCAGCGCATATAAATTAAGTATTGATGCAAATTACTATTCCCTAGTTTAAAAATTTAGGCATAAAAAAAGCCGGCATAGCGCCAGCTTTCCAGCTTTATTGTATAGCTTGGGTTACTTTTCAGCGCGACCCATAAATTTGTGCTCAACCGTATTAATACGGATACGGTCGCCCGTAGATATATGCTCAGGCACCGAAATGGTTAAACCCGTGCTTAGGCGTGCAGGCTTAGAGCGTGCACTGGCAGAAGCGCCTTTGATTGAAGGGTCTGTTTCTTCAACAACCAGCTCTACGCTTGATGGCAAATCTAAACCTACAGGCGAGCCATCAATTACAATAACGTGTACGCCTTGCGTTTCTTCGTTAACGAATTGAATTTCTTCTGCTATCGCCTCTTTGTTTAAGTTATACGGCGTGTAGTCTTCATTATCCATAAACACGTATTCATCGCCATCAATGTAAGAAAGCATTGCTTCGCGGCGAGTTAAATCTGCTAGGGTTAGCATGTCGCTGTCTTTGAAGGTTTCGTCTACTTTTGCACCTGTTACTACATCGTATAAACGCATACGGTACAAACTACCGCCTGCACGGCCTTGTGGAACTGAACGTACAATATCTTTAACTACCAACACGCGATTATTAAACTCAATCGCGGTTCCTTTTTTAACTTCACTCGCCTTTGGCATGGGGGTTTTCCTATTATTTTTTTGATTGCCAGAAACATACCACGAACTGGGTATTGTTCAACTAAAAATACGTTAATTTAGGGCTGCATTTGATATAGACTTGCAAATTTTTAATTTAAAACTAAATACCTATAATCAAAAGCGAAAAAAACTGCTATGGTATCTCTACCGAGTATGACTTCAAGGATTGGATCATGGACCAAAACACAGTACATGAGTATTTAGTAAAGAAGCCCTTGGTGCAAGTGACAAAACCATTTGCTCAAGAGGTTGATGTTTATAAAGTAAATCATAAAATGTTTGCCACCCTTGCCTTAGGTAATGATGGAGACGTTAATGATGATGGAGATCCTATTTGGTGGCTTAATTTAAAGTGCGATCCCGATGAAGCACTTAAATTGCGTGATATTTTTCCTGCGGTGATCCCTGGCTATCATATGAACAAGCGGCTTTGGAATACGGTGATATTAGATGGCTCTATTCCACAAGGCGAAATTGAAAGAATGATCGATAATTCGTTCAAATTAGTTGTTGAGAATATGCCAGAAAAAGACCGTAAAGCAATTGAAGCACATCTATAGAAACCACCATCACGGGCTAGCTTGCTAGCCCTATTTGCTACAATTTTAATGTGTATATTAAATCATCATAACGTGTATTATTAATAGTGTGCGCTTGCGTATTAATGCCAGTTAACGTTAATCCACACTTTTGTAATACCTTTTCAGACCCTATATTCCCCTTTGTAACCACGGCTTTAAACTGTGTAATACCGCATTGTTGCCATGCCCACTCAATCACAGCACGCAATGACTCACTGGCAAAGCCTTGATTAAAATACGCGGGTAAAAACAAATAGCCTAGCTCAGCTTGCTCAAGTCCGTATGTAAACCCCGTTACACCCATGGGCTCATTTGAATACTTATCAAATACCACAAGGCAAAGTGGATGAGTAGAAGTGCTATCCCAGCTTTTTAAACGTTGTTCAAAGCGGCTGCGTACAAACGCTTCGCTGGGCATATCGTAGCAATAACGGATCACGGTAGGATTTTGATGTAACTGCAAAAATAATGGCCAATCACTGCTTTGAAGCGGGCGCATTGCCAATCGTGCTGTAAACAACTGCATAATGGTTTACCTCGTATCTGCTTAGCTGCAAAATAAGCTAACATACTTTATAGCAAGCCACTTAATTATAAGACTTATTTGAGGGTAAAAACCTGTCGATAACTAAATAAAAACTGGCAATTTAGGTTTTATAAATACACGTTTTTAACACAGGTAGCGACACGTTATCCCCGCAGAATAATTAAGTATTATTGCGGGTTGGTATTATTGCGCCCTAGAATTCTATATTTACAAATAGCAGATATAAAAAAACCGCATATAATGCGGTTTTTTTAATCAAGCTGTTTTACGAGTCTTGTTTTGGTGAGTCAACGCTCTCTTCTTGAGGTTGCTCATCAGCAGGCTCTGCTTCTATTGCTTGTTCAGCAACAGGTGCTGGGCTTGGCTCATCTGCAACAGGCTGCGTTTGATAAAACTTAGCGCCTGATTCAGCCATACTTACTAACGTGTCGCATGGGGCAAAATTTGCATTGCTATTAGCTAATGTAGACATTTCAGAGCTAACCTTGCTGGCGCCCAATTTATCCATATAGCTAAACGGTCCACCTAAAAACGGTGGGAAGCCAATACCAAATATAGCGCCAATGTCGCCATCACGTGGGCTGGCAATAATGCCATCGTCTAAACAACGCACGGCTTCGTTAAGCATTTGTGATACACAGCGCTTAGCAATTTCGCTTTTATTTAAACGCGGTGCAGGGGTTACACCTAATAGCTCATACACTGACTCGTCAACTTTTTTGCTCTTTTTATCGTACTCATAAAAACCACGACCCGTTTTACGGCCTAGCCGTTTTGAATCAATCATACGAGAAAATGCATCTGGCGCTTTAAATCGCTCGCCTAATTCTTTTTCAAGAATTGGGGCAATTTTAGAGCCTATATCAATCCCTACTTCATCAAGTAAAGCAAGCGGCCCAACTGGGAAACCAAACTCTACAAGGGCTGCATCAATTTTTTCAATTGGCTCACCGGCAAGCATTAAATTAGCTGCTTCATTTACATAAGGCGCTAAAATACGGTTTACGTAAAAGCCTGCCATGTCTTTTACCACAATGGGCGTTTTACCTTGCTTACGTGCAAAGTTAACTACGCGCGCAATAGTCTCTTGAGAAGTCCCTTCGTGCGGAATAATCTCCACGAGTGGCATTTTTTCAACTGGCGAGAAGTAATGCAGGCCTATCACGTTTTCAGGGCGCTGTGCCTGTGCTGCAATTTGCGAAATAGGCAGTGATGACGTGTTACTTGCAAAAATAGTATTGCTTTGGCATTGCTGCTCTATATCGGCAACCATACCTTGCTTTAAGGCTAAATCTTCAAAAACAGCTTCTACTACTAAATCAATGTGTTTAAAGCCACTGTAGTCGGTAGTACCGGTAATACGGTTCATTGTTAACTGCATATCAGCTTTAGACATAATGCGGCGTTTAAGGCGCTTATCTAAAATTTTGTAGGTGTAGTTCATGGCATTACTAATGCCCTGCTCTGCTACATCTTTAATGCGTACAGGGACTTTGGCTTTTACTGCGCTTACATGTGCAATACCAGCACCCATTAGGCCGCCACCTAAAACAGCGGTTTTACTGATTGCTGGCGCATCGTCGTTGCGCCACTCTTTTTTCATTTCAGTGGTTGCAAAGAAAATACCGCGAAGCGCTTTAGATTCATCACTCATTACAAGTGTTGCAAAGCTTTCAGCTTCTGTTTTGTATGCTTTTAATTTATCAAGCTCTACACTTGCACGCACAGCCTTAATAATTGCAAGCGGCGCAGGGTAATGTCCGCCGGTTTTTTTAAGGACGTTTTCTTTGGCTTTTTTAAAGATAAAGTTACGGCCAAACGGGTTTGACTCTAATAATTTACTTACTTTATCAAGCTTTGGCTCTTTATCTGCTGGCTTTTTCTTAGCGGCAAATTCTTTAGCGACTTTTAGTAATACGCTTTGTGGTACTACATCATCTAATACGCCTGCTTTTTTAGCTTGCTTAGGGCGAATTTGCTTGCCAGTTAGCATCCATTCAAGTGCTTTTTGAATGCCTACAATTTTAGTTAAACGCTGCGTACCGCCGCCACCTGGTAATAAACCAAGTTGTACTTCTGGCAGGCCTACTTTAGTCATATCGCTATCTGTGCCTACGCGGTAATCACACGCTAAAGCAAACTCTAAACCACCACCAAGCGCAGCACCATGTATTGCACTTACTGTTGTATAAGGTAGTTTTGTCATATCAAAAAAGGCTTGATGACAAAGTTCACTAATTGCTAACGCATCTTCACGCTTTTGCACGCTATCAAGCATTTTTACATCAGCGCCCGCGATAAAGTTATCGCTTTTACCACTTATAAATACCATACCCTTTACTGACTCTTGCTTAGCCGCTTCAAGTAAAGCTTTTAAGTCATCAGCGAATGAGTCGCGCAGGGTGTTCATTTTCTCACCCGGCACATCAATGGTTACTACGGCAATTTTGTTTTCATCTACCGTTAAATTAAATACTGAATCTGTCATTACGCGCTCTCCAATACAAAGGCTGCACCTAAACCACCAGCAGCACACGCTGTTGTTAATGCTAAACCGCCACCACGACGTTTAAGCTCGTGTAAGCTTTGCGTAATTAAGCGAGCACCGGTTGCAGCAAATGGGTGACCATATGCCAGTGAGCCGCCGTTAACGTTAAACTTATCCATGTTAATTTCGCCAATTGCTTTGCTACGACCAAGTTGCTCTTGCGCAAACTTATCAGATGCAAACATTTTCATATTGGCAAGTGTTTGCGATGCAAAGGCTTCGTGCATTTCAATTAAATCTAAATCAGCAAGTGTAATTCCTGCTCTATCAAGTGCGATAGGCGTTGAATGCGCTGGGCCCATTAGCATGTCTTTTTCTACACCAATTGCCGAAAACGCAAAGCTACGTACATAACCTAAAATTTCGTAGCCTAGTGCTTTTGCTTTGCTTTCGCTCATCATCAGTACGGCAGCTGCACCATCGGTTAATGGTGTTGCATTAGCAGCGGTAACCGAGCCATGTTGGCGATCAAATACCGGTTTAAGCTTAGCGTAGCCTTCAACTGTAGAATTTTTACGAATGTTATTATCTTCTTCAATAAAGCTTTTATATGGCGGTAAGTGCGCCGTCATTACTTCATCTTTTAACTTGCCATCAGCCCATGCTTGGGTTGCAAGTGAATGCGAGCGATGCGCTAGTGCATCTTGATCTTCACGGCTTATGTTATGTGTTTTAGCCATTTGCTCAGCAGTTTGCCCCATTGAAAGGCCTGTTGAGTACTCAGCAACCGCAGGCGGTACTGGTAATAAATCTTTTAAACGCAGTTTTGAGAATATTTGTAAACGCTGGCCTAAGGTACGTGCTTTGTTTAAATCAACTAAGCTACCTGCCAATTTTTTACTTACGCCAATAGGTAATACTGAAGATGAATCGGCGCCACCGGCAATACCTACATTTACAGAGCCTGCCATAATAGATTCAGCTACATTAGCAATGGCCTGAAAGCTGGTAGCACACGCACGCGATACTGAATACGCGTCTACGCCTACTGGCATACCCGTACCTAAAACAATTTCACGTGCAATATTTGGCGCTTCTGGCATTTGTACTACTTGACCAAATACAAGTTGATCGATTTCTGACTTGTCGAAATTTAATCGTTCAAGCATTTCGTTAACCACCAACTTACCCATATCAAGGGCTGGTACATGGTGAAACGCTGTTGCTTGTTTTGCAAAAGGAGTACGTAAGCCGCTAACGATGGCAATACGGTCGCCTTTTGGTGTTTTTAGTATGTTTTGCTCAGACATTTATGCTCTCCCGCTGACAGGTCTGACCTGTTTGTTTTCCTCGATTCTAAACAACCCGTGTGCTAAAGCCAATAGATAAACACAAATTTATACAAAAGCACTAAAGGTAGATATATACATAGTGCTTAATATTGACTACCACAATAGGCTTTTTTACGCGTTTTTACAAAGTTTTGTGGTACGCTAAAAACCGTTAAAAAATAACGAACTATTTTTAAAAATACAGTCTAACTCTTGAGTTACTCACTTATAAACCTTATAACTAGGTCAGTATTAATCACCTAAAATAAATTAGGTACAAACCCAGCTGACGAGGAAGTCTATTTATTATGGCAGCTAACGCATTCAAACAATTAAAAACGTACTTAGATACACAAATTATTGGCCAGCCAGAGCTTACTCAAGCACTCCTTATTGCCATTTTAGCTGATGGCCATCTATTAGTAGAAGGCCCGCCAGGGCTTGCAAAAACCCGAGCTGTTAACGCCCTTGCTAAAGGTATTGAGGGCTCGTTCCAGCGCGTGCAGTTTACGCCCGACTTATTACCTGCCGATGTAACCGGCACCGATATTTACCGCCAACAAACCAGCGAGTTTGTGTTTGAGAAAGGCCCTTTATTTCATAATCTTATTTTAGCCGATGAAATAAACCGTGCCCCAGCAAAAGTACAATCAGCCCTACTAGAAGCCATGGCAGAACGCCAAGTAACGGTAGGCAAAAACACCTACCCGCTAAGCGATTTGTTTATGGTAATGGCGACCCAAAACCCGCTGGAGCAAGAAGGGACTTACCCGCTGCCAGAGGCACAATTAGACCGCTTTTTATTACATTTAAGCATTGATTACCCAGGTGCAGAGCACGAGCTAGACATACTGCGATTAACCCGTGGTGAAGCACTTAATGAACAACAAGCGGTTATGCAACAAATTACCCAAAGCGATTTATTTGCCGCTCGCCAAGCTATTTTAGGCTTGTATTTAGCCGAGCCGCTTGAGCAATATTTAGTACAGCTTATTATTGCCACTCGTGAAGGGGCTAAGTTTGATGAGCAACTTGGCCGTTGGATTGAGTTTGGCGCAAGCCCGCGTGCTACCATTGCACTTGATAAATGTGCCCGTGCCCACGCTTGGTTACAGGGCCGCGATTTTGTAGCACCCGATGACATTCAAGCCGTTGTACATAATGTACTGCGCCATCGTATTATTTTAAGCTACGAAGCACAGGCTGATGGCATTACTAAAGATCAGGTTATAAGCCGCATTGTTGAACTTGTAGCCGTACCCTAAGTTATGCAAACACAATTAGACTCAAAGGCGTGGCTAAAAGAAAGCCACAGCCACGGTGTAAATTTAGCGCTAAAAGAATTGCTGTATTACAAAGCTAAAGCACAGTTACTCGAGCTTGCACCAAAAGTTAAAATTAAAAACAGTTTAACTGGGCAATACCTTGCGCCCCATAAAGGCCGAGGCATGGAGTTTGCCGAAGTGCGTCATTACCAGCAAGGTGATGACATTCGCTCTATTGACTGGCGAGTAACAGCGCGTACTGGCGAAACCCATACAAAGCTTTTTCAAGAAGAAAAAGAGCGCCCTGTTTTTGTATTTACTGATTTTTCAAACTCTATGCTATTTGGCTCAAAGCTGCTGCTTAAGTCGGTACAGGCTGCGCACATTAGCGCGCTAGTTGCGTGGTCGGCGTGTCAACGCGGAGATAGAATTGGCGGTATTGTGTTTAATCAACACTCGCATTTAGAACTAAAGCCCAGCGCCCGCGAAAAAGCGGTATTAAAGCTGTGTCATAACCTATGCGACAGCCACCAGCAAGCACTTAACAATATAGATAAACAAGCAACCAATAACTTTAGCGATAATTTAAAACGCCTTAACCACTTAGCTAAACCTGGCAGCTTAGTGTATTTAGTCTCTGACTTTAATGCCTTAGATGATGCAAGCTTTAAACAATTAGAAATATTAAGCCGCCACTGTGAGCTGATAGGCTGTCATATAAGTGATCCGTTTGAACATACGCTCCCCGCGTTTAAAAACACTGTCACGGTTAATGCCAACGGCCAAGATTTTGCGCTACCGCTTATGGATAAAAGCTTTAGAGAACGCTTTGCAAAAAACGCCGAGCAAGCATTTAGCACACGCCTAAATCGCTTAACTAAATCGGGTCTTAACTTAATATCATTCAATGCAGCCAGCCCGCTTGAGCTGCAATTAGTGAGAAAATAACCATGCAAACCAATCCACTCGATGGCCTGCACGATATAATAGCGCCAAGCCAAGTTAGTTGGTGGCCACTCGCCCCTGCTTGGTGGGTTATTATTACCCTGTTGTTTATAGCACTGTGTGCAGCTGCTTTTTGGTTTTACAAAAATTATAAATTTAAAAAGCCTAAGCGCTACGCAATCGATTTAAGCCACAACGAGCAAAGCGCGCAAACACTTCATATTATTTTAAAGCGCCTAGTAATAGAGTATTACGATAAACGCCTAGCAACGCAATCAACAGCTAACTGGTGTAACACACTTAATACCTTAACCGGTTTAAGCTTTACCGAGCATGAGCTTTTAAGCCTGTATAATGCGCAGCAAACCAATGACGCGCTTAACGAAAAATTACGCCAAGGCATAAAGCAATTTAAACTAAAGGAGCCAGTACATGTTTGAATTTAGCTGGCCATGGTTGTTTTTATTACTACCTCTGCCCTTATTACTTTTATTATTAAAACCTGCTGCCAGTAACGCCCATACCCGGTTACGTATTCCAAGCTTTGCCAAACATAATTTAGCCAGCCAAAGCCTTGAAAAAAGCGCACGTAAACTAACTATTTTTGAATGGCTACTTTGGCTATTACTGGTCACTGCTGCAGCCAACCCGACATGGTTAGACGACCCTATTTCATTACCAAACGAAGGGCGCGATATAATGCTTGCGGTCGATTTATCTGGCTCAATGACCGAACAAGACATGGCTTACAACGGCCAATATGTTGACCGCCTCACTATGGTAAAGGCGGTATTGAGTGACTTTATAGAGCAGCGCCAAGGCGACAGGTTAGGCCTGATATTATTTGGTGACACCGCATTTTTACAAACGCCACTGACTCGCGATGTTAAAACCGTAAGTAAAATGCTCAGCGAGTCTCAAATAGGCTTAGTTGGGCGTGCCACTGCTATTGGCGATGCGCTAGGTTTATCGGTAAAGCGTTTTGCCAACAAAGATAAAAGTAACCGTATTGTGGTGCTATTAACCGATGGCCAAAACACAGCAGGTAATTTAAAACCTGAAGATGCCCTACTCCTTGCCCGCGAGGAAGGCATAAAAGTATATACCATAGGTGTTGGCTCAGATAACCCCCGTGGATTTAGCCTATTTAATATGGGTGGTATGAGTGGGGGCAGCTTAGATGAAAGCTTGTTAAAAGACATTGCCGAACAAACCGGTGGGTTATATTTTAGAGCCAAAGATGTTGCTGGCCTTCAGCAAATTTACGCAGAGCTGGATAAGTTAGAGCCAATTAGCGCAGATGAGCAAACATTTCGCCCGCAAAGCTCATTGTTTTACTACCCACTACTTATTGCTATTTTACTCATTAGTTTAAAAGTAATGTTAAGCACCTTACGTGCATTAAAGGAGCCTAACTAATGGACTTTACATTTATTCGTCCCGCTGTTTTGTGGCTTTTAATACCTGCACTTGCGTTGTTTTTTATAGCCTTTATTAAGCATAAAAAACAAAGCGCAGATAACCTAATTGCCCCTCATTTGGCGCCGTTTATTATGAACGAGTCAAACACTAAAGCCAGCCAACCACTTTGGCTGGTCGCTGTATTTTGCTGTTTAGCTATTATTTTTAGTGCAGGCCCTAGCTTTGAAGAAAAACAGGTTCCTGTATTTCAAAGTAAAAGTGCCCGTGTGATTGTAATGGATATGTCGTACTCAATGTACAGTACCGATATAGCACCAAATCGTTTAATGCAATCACGCTTTAAAGCACTCGATATGATTGAGCTATTTAAAGAAGGCGAGACCGCTTTAGTTGCCTATGCCGGTAGTGCATTTACTATCTCGCCACTTACAAACGATGCCACTACGCTTACTAATTTAATTCCGAGTTTAAGCCCAGACATTATGCCCGACAAAGGCTCTAATGTTTTAGCTGGCCTTGATATGGCAAACGAGCTTTTAACGCAAGCAGGCTATATTGATGGCGATATAATATTAGTCACCGATGGCATAGACCAAGGAGAGCAAAGCGATATTACTAGCTTTACCAGTAATTCTTCTTATCGGCTAAATATTTATGGCGTAGGCACAGAGCAAGGCGCACCAATTAAATTACCTGAAGGCGGTTTTTTAAAAGACAGCTACGGTCAAATAGTCATCCCCACCATTAACATAAGCCGCTTAAAAAGCCTTGCGACCCGCAGTGGTGGAAAGTTTGCCCTTTACCAACCAAGCAGCAGTGACATAGCCACTTTTGCACCAAGTGCCAACAGTGAGTTATTAAAAGATGAAAAACAAAGCCATGCCCTGTGGCGCATAGACGCAGGTATATATGGGTTACTTATTTTACTTCCCTTAGGCCTTTATTTATTTAGAAGTGCAGCATTTGTAGGCGCCTTTTTAGTACTCAGCGTTTTGCCAACCCAACAGGCAAGTGCATTAGAGCTCCCCTCTTTTTTAAAAAACACTGATCAGCAAGCGCTAGATGCTTATAAAAATAAAGATTTTGAACGGGCCGCCAATGCCGACTCAAGCAGCTTAAAAGGGTCTGCGTTGTACCAACAAGGTAATTTTGATGCCGCACTAGAAGCCTTTAGTAAAGATAAATCAGCCACTGGTTTTTATAACTATGCCAACGCGCTTGCCAAATCAGGACAGCTAGAACAAGCCATAGATGCTTACAAACAAGCACAAACGCTACAACCTAACTTTAGCGAAGCCGCTGATAACCAAGCTTTGGTTGAGCAGTTGCTCGAGCAACAGCAGCAACAGCAGCAACAGCAAGAGGGTGATTCGCAAGATAATCAGCAACAATCTGATCAAAGTGAGCAACAAAACAATCAGCAATCAGATCAAAGCCAACAAGGTGAAAATAGCGATTCTCAATCAGAGCAAAGTCAAGGCGAGCAATCACAAGATCAGCAAGGTGAGCCAAGTGATGAGTCTGACACTGAGCAAGACCAACAAAGTGCTGAGTCGGGTTCACAATCAGATAAACAAAATGAGCCAGAACTACAAACTCAGCCACAAGCTAATCAAGAGCAAAAACAGCCTGAGCAAACAAACGAAGAACAAGCTGAAAATACTCAGCCGCAAACAGCGCAGCAGCAAACGTTAACAGATGAGCAAAAGCAAAATGCTCAACAACAAGCCGCGCAAGCACAAACGCGTGAGCTCACCAACGAAGAGAAAGAAAAAGCCCAGCAGCTTAACCAGTTATTAAGAAAAGTACCGGACGATCCGGCAATTTTATTACGGAATAAAATGCAATTAGAAGCCCAAAAAAGACAATATCAACGTCGCCCTACAGGAGTAGAAAAATCATGGTAATGCGATTATTTTGCTGTTTATTGCTATTAAGTGCGATGCCATCATGGGCCGCCACCAAATTAGAGGCAAGCGTAGATAAAAACCCAGTCCTTGCTGGCGAATTTTTTATGCTTAACATTTCAGTTGACGACACAATAAAAAGCGAGCAACCCGACACCTCGGTGTTACTTAAAGACTTTGTAGTTGGGCCAACAAGTTTAAGTACGCGCACCAACATTATAAATGGCAGCATTAATAAGCAAACAACCTGGTCTGTTAAGTTAATGACCCGTAATGAAGGTGAATACACCATTCCGGCTTTTAACGTGGCCGGTTTAAGCTCGCAGCCAATAAAACTAAAAGTGGCAAAGCGCGCTGCCGATGCTGATAAAAATAACGATATTTTTTTAAAAACATCACTCTCAAGTGACTCGTTGTTTGTTCAAGAAGCTGGCGTATATACGATTAAACTCTACCTAGCAAAAGAGCTGCTTGATGGCAGCCTAAGTACGCCCAGTATGCAAGATGCACAGCTTACGCAATTAGGTAAACAAACCGAAAGCTATGAGCTTGTAGATGGTAAACGTTATTTAGTGATCACCCGAGAATACTTACTACAACCGCAAAAAAGTGGTGTATACACCATTGTTGGTCCTACGTTTCAAGGCCGTGTACAGCAAAATTACCGCCAATTAGAGGTGTCGGCTTTAGGGGATGATCAGCAACTTGAGATAAAACCTATTCCGGCAAACTATAAAGGCGCATGGCTACCCAGTGAGTTAGTTAATATTGATGAGCAGTGGCAGCCTGATGAAAATACAGTGGAAGTTGGCACGCCTATTACACGCACTATTACCTTAACCGCATTAGGGGTTACTAAAGAGCAACTGCCCGAAATTGATATGAAAACCATTGCGGGAATTCGCAGTTACCCCGATGATGTAGAAACAAACAATGCCGTAAGAAACGGACGGGTTGTATCTCAGCAAACAGCGTCATTTGCGTTATTACCACAAAAAGCGGGCACCTACACCCTCCCAGAAATAACACTGCCTTGGTATAACACCAAAATGAACCGCATTAGCTACGCTACATTGCCTGAGCGCACTATAACGGTAACTCCTAGCGCCAATGCTATAAACCCAGGTGCTATTGCAAACGACAACCTTAATACAGGTGAGCCAACTTTGCCTGCTAATAAAGTAAGTAATACACAGCAGCCCAATACAACAATAGCCGCGCCGCAAAATGTTATTCCGCTTTGGTTAATTATTGTTGCCGTGCTTGGGTATATTTTTTGGATAATCACTGCAATTTTTTATTGGTTAAGCCGTTCTACTAATAATGAGCAAAAAAATAACAGTGTATCTGTAAATAAAGCCCAAACGCTTTCATTAAACGCGCTTAAAAATGCAGCTAAATCAAACAATCTCAATGCATTTTATAGCGAACTAAATGAGGTAGCGATTAAGCTTACGGGCAAAAAGGTGGCTGCGATAGATACGTTAATACACAACATCAATAATGATGAACTGGCGACGCAGGTTAACCGTTTACAGTCAGCTCTTTATGCAAATAGCAGTGCAGATGTCGATCTTAATGCTATTATTAACATAATTGAGCAGCACCAAGTTCAACGTACAAAGTCGCAACAAGCTGTATTAAAAGACCTTTATTAACTAGTTTGATAAATTTAGGTCTTTTCATGCATTAAATAATAAATTTTAATTAAAAAAGTACTTATGCTTGGAAAGAAAAAATCAAATAATCAGGTCTTAGTTGATATGGCAGAGAAACAAAAGCGCTATGAAGCCTTGGTCCATGTATATAATAAGGAGCTTTATCGCTTTGCTTATTGGTTATGCCGTGACCCACATATTGCAGATGACCTAGTACAAGAAACGTTTTTACGTGCTTGGCGCTCGCTTGACTCATTATTGGATCAAAAAGCCGCCAAGCCTTGGCTGCTGACTATTTTGCGTAGAGAAAATGCACGTCGCTTTGAGCGCAAGCAGTTTGACTACAGCGATGTAGAAAACGATACACTTGTCGATGAAACCAGCCATTCGTTAGATGATGAAATGGAGCAAACGGTTATCCAGCGCCAAATTGCGCTGCTATCTGATGAATACAGAGAACCCTTACTTCTGCAAGTTGTTATGGGGTGCTCTGGTGAAGAAATAGCAGAGATTCTCGATTTAAATAAAAACACGGTTATGACTCGTTTGTACCGTGCCAGAAACCAACTTAAAGAGGCTTTAAGCCGTGATGATGAACAACTTAAAGGGGCATCAAAATAATGGATGAACTTGAGTTTCGTCGACGCACTATTGCGCAGCCAAACGATTTAGATAAGGAGCTTTTAGAGTTTGCTAAAGAGAGCTCTGAGCGACAAAACTTTATAAGCGATATGAAAGACTTTGATAAACAAATTCAAGATGCGTTAGATGTGCCTGTGCCTGACAACCTTGCTGAGCGTATTCTTTTAAACACCTCGTTAAAAGAAAAAGCAATGCAAGAAGAGCAAGCAACTGGGGATAACGTTGTAGATGCACGCTCACGTTTTAAGTTTGACCGTGTTCACTTAGCCCTAGCCGCGTCTTTTTTTGTAGCTATTGGCGCATTCTTTTTTAGCACAGAGCAACACATTGCCCATGAAGCAGGCGAACATGCTTTAACCCATGTTTACCATGAAATTACCGCCCTTGAAAAAACCAATGCTATTAGCCTACAAAGCGTTAACGATAAGCTTGCACTGCTAGGCGCTCATATAGAAGAGCTGCCAGGTAAAATTACTTATGCGATGTTTTGCGACTTTAAAGGCGAAAAAGGTCTGCACTTAATTTTTGAGTCGGACTTTGGCCCCATGACGGTCTTTATTGTTCCTTCTGAGAATAAGTCGTTTGGGTTTGGCGAAGATGATTTTCATGATGCGCGCTTTGCAGGTCATATTAATCGAGGCGACAAAGCCGATACTATTTTAGTGGCTAATTCCGGCGCGCCAATTAATGTGTACAACGAGCGGGTTACCAATGCCATTCGCTGGCTGTAACTAGCGCTTAACGACTAAAAACCGCTGAGTAACACTGAGCGGTTTTTTTGTGCCTATTCAGCGCTCATTTTTCATCCAAAACAATTGATTTTAAATGTAATTATTAATTTTTACTGAAAAGTTAATTATACTCACCGCTCAGTTTAACTTAGGGAATTACATGAAGAACATCATCGTTATATTTTCATTACTTGCACTACTGTGTACAGCAAGTTTTGATGCACACGCACGCAAAAAGTTTGGTAGTAGTAAACGCGGTACAACCCCAGCAACACAACAAACCACACAAAAGCAAAAAGCCGATACCACAGCACCTGCAACCAAGACAAAAAGCAGTAAAAAAGGCATTATGGCCGGCGTATTAGGCGGATTGTTAGCCGGCGGTTTAATTGCCGCTATGCTAGGAGATAACTTCGAGGGCATGCAGCTATTAGAAATTATTTTATTAGCAGGCGTTGCCTTTATTTTGTTTAAACTTATTACGGGGTTTATGCGCGCTCGTCACTCCCCGCAATTAGCCGGTACACACGCTACGGGGCACTCTGCTTTTAAGCAAACTGCCGCAGAGCAACCTACTAACAGTGGTTTTACCCAGCAAAGCGCACACACTGAGCAAGTGCCTTTCAATTTACCCCCTAATTTTGACGTAAATGGCTTTTTACAAGGCGCACGTAGCCACTATCACACTATGCAAACTGCTTGGAATAATGCTGATTACGCCACGATGGCTGAGTATTTAAGCCCATCGTTAGCTCAAGAGTTTAAAACTGAGCGCGAAGCGATTGAACGGGTAGCGACTGAGGTGATGTTTATTGATGCCGAGCTTGTACGCGCTGAAACAACAGCAAATTCGTGGCAAGTAAGTGTGCAATTTAAAGGCAAATACCGCGACTTAGACGACAAAAAAGAAGAGCCTATTTTAGAGATTTGGCACCTTCAGCGTGCTACCACCTCCGATGCACCGTGGCTGATTGTAGGCGTAGAAGACTTAATCGAAAGCGAATAGTGCTGTAATTATAGTTATACCAATTCGCTTAATTAAGTGATCTACTTTGAGGGAGGATAAACGTGTTGATAGCTCGGCAAAAAAATCGCTATTTAGGTGTTCTAAATGAGAGCTTTTTAACGCAGGTAGCGACACGTTTAGCCCCGCAAAATAATTAAGTATCATTGCGGATTGGTATTAGCTAATTGGTATAAATAACAGCTAAAAAAAACCGCCCAGCCTAAAGTTTAGGCTGGGCGGTTTTTTATTACTGTTATGTAGTAGTATTATTTACAAACGTCAGCAACGGCGTTTGCGAAATACTCAATATTAGTATCACTAATACCTGCAACATTTACGCGGCTAGAACCAACAATGTAAATACCGTATTCTTTTTGTAGGCGCGCAATTTGCTCTTTATTAATGCCTAAGAAAGAAAACATACCGTGTTGACGTTCAATAAACGAAAAGTCTTGCTCTATCTCTTTTGCTGCTAAGCTTTCTTTAATTAAGCTACGTAAACCATTAATACGATTACGCATTTCATCAAGCTCACTGTGCCACATTTGTGTAAGCTCTGTGCTGCTTAAAATAGTGTTTACAATGTCAGCACCGTGCGCTGGAGGCATTGAATAAATACTACGAACAACGCTTAATAGCACTGAATTTGAAATATCAGCGGTTGCAGTGTCTTTTGCAATAATTGAACACGCACCAATACGCTCACGGTATAAGCCAAAGTTTTTAGAACATGATGAACAAATAATTAGCTCTTCTACTGCATCAGCTAAAATGCGCAGTCCACGTGCATCTTCTTCAAGTGACGAGCCAAAGCCTTGGTAAGCAATATCAATAAGTGGTGTAAAGCCAACTTCTTTTGCAAGCTGAGCAACTGTGTTCCACTGTGTCTCGTTTAAGTCCATACCACTTGGGTTATGACAACAAGCATGAAGTAGCACAATATCCCCTTTTGGTACTTGCTTAAGGGTGTTTATCATGTCGTCGAACAATAAATCTTTGTTTTCGTAATCGTAGTACGGGTATTCTTTAACGTTTAAGCCCGCAGCTTCAAACAAGCTAATGTGGTTTGCCCATGTTGGCGTAGTTACCCACACTGTTGCGTCTTTATTGCAACGCTTAACAAATTCAGCGGCAACGCGAAGTGCACCTGTACCACCTGGTGCTTGTGCAGTACGTACGCGGTTTGCTAAAAGTGCTTGGTGCTCACCTAGTAATAGGTTTTCCATTTTTTGACAGTAGTCTAAGTTACCCGCTAAACCAATGTAAGATTTGCTTGTTTCGTTTTCTAAACGAAATGCTTCAGCTTTTTTTACCGCTTTTAATACCGGTGTGTTGCCTTGCTCATCTTTATAGACACCTACACCTAAATCAATCTTGTTAGGGTTTGTATCTTGTTTATAGGCTGCCATAAGGCCAAGAATAGGATCTGTTGGTAATGGTTTTAATTCTGAGAACATTAGCTATCTCTTATCATTAATTAGGGGTTGGCTGTTGTAGTAAGCTTAACATAAAAGCTTACCTTCTTGGCTAGTGATATTTACACTAGAAAGTGAGGAATTTTAATGCAGCACGCAACTAATACAGCCAGTGTACGGCTATCAAAAAAGTCGTTACTAAATGCCTCTGCATCTATAATACCGACGCATTCATGTTGCTCATTAAATAAGGGTAAACAGGTTTCAGCTTTCACTTTAGGGTCGCACGTATAGTACTCGCCACCTTGTGCTAAATAGTTTTCTACGTTGTTAATTACACGCCCGCGCTTAGACAATGCAACTTGTACATTATTGCTGCCTGCTGCAAATGCTTCAGTAAGAGGAAACAGTGGACGGCTTGGCGCACCTTGATACGCCAGCTTTAATAATTGCGGACCCTGAGCAGTGTCAACCGCTTGATAAATACCATACCAATCGACCTGTGTTTCCTGCTCTATGTAATTAACTATATTTTGTAGGTTTGCTAGTTTTTGCTCGTTTTGAGAAGTCGCGCTCACGTGATCAGTAAGTTTAAATGGCTCATCTTGTAAATAACCAAACAAACTACACGCACCGCCTTCACCGAGTTCAGGAATTTGATATTCCCAACGTACAGACGGCAGCGCGCTTGCAGCAATATACTGTTCTAGCTGCTCTAGCTCTTTGGCAATTAATTGTGGGTCTATCTTTAATTGCGCTATATCAAGGTAAGAAGAAATCATTTGGCCATCCATACATCTAAAATTTTTTAGATAATAACATGGAAATTTTTTCTGAGCTATAGCAACTTGTAACACATTTCGACTTGGTTACCACTTGCGTTATACGTGACTTTTTCTGCCACTTCTTCGAGTAACGATAAGCCACGGCCAAACTCTGCGTTGAGTTCGGTGCGTGTAGAAGAGTCACTTGAGAATCCCCTGCCCGAGTCACAAATAATAAAGTACAAACATAAAGTATCTGGGCAATAACGCATATCAATAATAATCATCGCCTCTTTCATTTTACTCAGTGCTTGCTCTCTTAATTCATAGTATTTAAAAAAGCCATCGTCTTGTTTTTTTATGTCTGAATCAAGGCCTAACACGCCGTGATCAAGTGCATTGTTATACGCCTCAGAAAGCAATAAAAATATATTTGAGCGATGCGACCTAAGCCCCTCAACACTGCTTAATACATTAACAACATCATACACAGGGTCTGTGCATTTAATTTGCTGTGCGTTTAAGCTAAGTGAAAAGTTAAATGCCAAATTAGAATACGCCTCTTTGGCCTCAGGCTCTGGGGTTAGCGGCAAACAATTAAGCAGCACTAAGCTTAAGTCGTCTAATTGCTCACTGCCATTGGCAAAAGTATTTACATTATCTATAACACGCTGACTGCTGATCATCGGCTTGCTTTTAAGTGCTGCTAAAAAGCGCTGCTCACCATAAAAAATATCGGCGTCGTTGTTAGTTTCTATTATGCCATCGGTTGAAAGCACTAAGCGGGTGTTTTTATCAACTTCTAAATTAATTAGCTCATATTCAAATTCATCGCGGTCTAAAATCCCCAGCGCCATGTGTTGCGACTCAAGCGTTTGCTTTACTTCACCATCGGTATTTATTAAGTACGCATCTGGTAAGCCGCCAAGCCAGGCTGAAATACTTTTGCCCGAGGCACTGAGCTCAATAATAGTCGCCGCGCAAAACATGTGCTCTGGCAGTAAATTATGCAGTAATATATTGATCTCAGAGGCTATATCGTTAACAGCCATGCCTTTTTGCACCATAGTGTAAAATACCCGTGATGCAGGTAATGCTCCAATCGCGGCCGCTAACCCATGCCCGGTAAAATCACCCAACATGCAATATAAATTGCCTATTGGGCTTTGCGCGACTAAAAACATGTCACCGTTAAACATAGAAGCAGGAGAAAGGCTAAAGTCTAAATGGTCTTTAAACTTATCTTGGTTTTCGAGCGAGTTATTAAAAATGTGCTCAATTATTTCGTGCTCGCGCTCTATTTGATTGCGATGATACTCAAGTAAGGTGTTTTGTTGATGGGCTTTTTTACTTAATTCGCGCGTACGACTGTGCGCTTTAATTTTTGCGTTTAAAATTACTTTTTCAAACGGCTTTTGAATAAAGTCATCCCCGCCTACTTCTAGACAACGCTCAAAGCTGCTTTGATCTTCAAGCGAAGTAATAAAAATAATGGGTAGATAAACGTCGTTGTATCGCTGCTTAATCAGCTTTGCAGCTTCAAAGCCATCCATTACCGGCATAAGTACATCGAGTAGAACAATATCAATCGCTTCTTTTTCTAACACCTCAAGTGCTTCTAGACCGTTAAACGCAATTGATATTTTATAGTTTTCTTCGAGCAGCATTTTTTCGAGCAGGATGCGATTAAGCGCCTGATCGTCAACAATAAGTACGTGGGTCATTAGTTAATATCAAACTTCTTATCAAAACGTGATATTTGCAGTATTTTTTTAAGCTGAGGCTGACAATTACTGATCTCTATTGTTTGTACCTGGCTTTCAATGGTTTTTTTCATGTTAAGCAACATACCAAGAGCAGAGCTATCCATGTAGTCAGTCTCTCTTAAATCGATAATCACTTTATTTGTTTTAGGCTCAATTTGGGCATAGGCTTGGCGAAATGATTGCACTAAATTAAAGTCAAATTTGCCTTTAATTTGTATCGTTAAAGTACTTTCATCAACCGATAAACTCTTTGTTAAACTCATTATAAACTCCAATAATATTTCCTTTGACCTAAATATAACCTGTTAAAAGTATTTAGCAAAAATAAAAACACTCGCCAGCAAATTTGTTATTATTTAATACATCAATAAAAACGTTTATTTAGGTAAATTATGAGTGATAACCGCTTAGTATATTCAACCGATATGGGCCGAATTAGCCAGCCAAAGGTTGAGCAAGAACCCACTGTAAAACTATTTAAAGATGGCTTTATCCGCATAGAGCGCCAAACAAAGGGCCGAAAAGGTAAAGGTGTGATGTTGGTTGTGGGTATAGATCCAAAAGCGCACGATCTAAAAAAGCTAGCTAAAACCATAAAAAGTAAAATGGGCCAAGGTGGCGCGGTAAAAGAAGGCATTATTGAAGTTCAAGGCGATGATCGCGAAAAATTAAAAGGGATTTTAGAAACCCTTAAATTTAAAGTAAAAATTGCGGGTGGCTAAACCCGCAACTTTTTATTTGCTACTAGCAATGTTAGGCGCATCGTTTAATTTTTTGTATAACGCTGGCAGTTCGCTCTCAGCAATCGGTTTGCTGTAATAAAACCCTTGCACAATATAACAATTATTATTTTGCAAAAACTCTACTTGTTCAATCGTTTCAACCCCTTCTGCAACTACGTCTAATTTAAGCTTTTGCGCCATGGCTATAATAGCGGCGGTAATTTCCATGTCATTAGAATCAGCAGGGATATCTTTTACAAACGAGCGGTCAATTTTTAATATGTCGACCGGGAATCGTTTTAAGTAACTTAGCGACGAATAGCCAGTACCAAAATCATCAATCGATATTGAAATGCCCAGTGCTTTTAGTTCGTGTAACTGCGTAATAGCAGCTTCAACATTGCCCATTAGCATACTTTCGGTAAGCTCCAAGTGTAACCGCTTAGCACTTACCCCTGTTTGTTTAATAATACTGCTTAGCATGGGCACTAAATTAGCGTCTTTAAACTGACGTGCCGATAAATTAATAGATACGTTGTTATCTCGTCCATCTTGCGCTAAACGCACGGCAAACTCGCACGATTGCTGCAATACCCACTCACCGAGTTCAACAATAAGCCCTGTTGCCTCAGCAATAGGAATAAACTTGGTCGGCGATATAAGCCCTTCTACTGGGTGGAACCAGCGTAGTAGCGCTTCATAGCCTACAACGTGCTGAGTTAATGAGTTTATTTGCGGCTGATAATAAACCTCAAACTGTTTTTCTTTAATCGCATGGCGTAATTCGTTTTCAATGAACAGCCTTTCATTGGCAGCCGCGTTCAGCTCTTGGCTATAAAAGTGGTAAGTATTACGCCCTTTGGCTTTTGCCTCATACATTGCTAAATCAGCATGTTTTAAAAGCTGATCTTCTTCTAGGCTATCGTAAGGGGCCATTGTAATACCAATACTAGCGCTGACTATTACTTCGTTATTGCCAAGCTTTATAGGCACATTAAGTGTTTTTTGAATAGTATTTGCGACATCACTGGCATGCTCTTGGCTTTCAATACCACTGAGTAATACAGCAAATTCGTCGCCCCCTAGGCGGGCAATTGTATCTTCGGCGCGTAAGCGTGCTTTAAGGCGGTTAGCAACTTCAATTAGTAACTGATCGCCTGCATCGTGGCCTAACGTATCGTTAATGCGTTTAAATTCATCTAAATCAAAGTAAAAAAGTGCAAACGCATAATGGCCGCGCTCAGCCAAAGCCATTGATTTACGCAGCTGCATTCTAAAAAATGTTCGGTTTGCTAAGCCCGTTAACGTGTCAAAGTACGCAAGCTGCTCCATTTTGCGCTGGCTTTCTTTAACAAACGAAATATCTTGTGCGGAGGCTACATAACTGGTGATCTCACCGCCATCTTCACGAATAGGAGAAACACTTAACGATACCCAAATAGGCTGTTTATCATTGCCCTGAATCAAGGTATCACCACGCCAGTAGTTTCTACTGCGAAGGTCGATATTGATATCTTCAACCAAAATGGCCATCTCAGATGCGATAATATTCAACAGCGGCGCGCGGTTAAAGTGGCTCTCTGGGTAGCCTGTCATCTCCAGCATTTTGGGATTAACGTATTCTATAACAAAGTTTTCATCGGTGATCACCACACCGGTTCCTGAGAAGGCAACGGCTTTAGAGAGCCTATTAGCGGCTTTCTCGGCAATTTCTTTTTCTGTAATTCGCTGGTTTAACCCATCTATAAGCTTACGAATTTCTACGGTCATATCTCTAAATGAGCCGTTTAGCGTGCCTATTTCGTCTTTGTTCTCTGGCGGGAATTCGGTTAGTAATTGCCCTTTACCAAAGCCAGTAACTGCATGTACTAATGTGTGAATTCTGCGAAGCACTAGCTGATACAGCGCTTGGTGTAACAATAAGGCAACCAAGACCGCATAAAGCACAAACAAGCCAAAGAACTTCAGTTTTAAATCTTGCAGAGCAGAGAGCGTTGATGAGCGTTTTTTATAAACCCCAATATACCAGTCTAATTTATCAATTTTACGAATATTAATAATGTGTGCTTCATCATTTTGTACAAACGAATTAGCATACTCTGGTAATTTCATGGTAATTGCTTCATTTATAATGGCTTGCAATTGCGGATTAACGAATTCGTTTGTTGTTATTGTTTTATCTTTGCTGCCATAACTTGCTTGTAGCGCTGGGTTAAGACTCGGGTGAGCAAGCAGTTGGCCTTTTTTATCAAAAACCAGTAAATGTTTTTCTTTATCGCCCACAGGTAAAAATGAAATCAGCGTGTTTAAATCTATATCGCTGCCGGTCACCCCTAAAAATTCATTATCAACATACAAAGGGACAAGCAAACTAATAACCCATTTATGCCATACTTTATCGTAATAAACCTTAGACCACACAGGTTCTCTGCTGGGGTTTAAATCACTTTGTACATACTTAAATGTTGCACCATTAGAGCCTCTGAGTTCAGCCGGTGCGTTTAACGCCCAATTGGGAGGCGAGACACGGATGAAATCGTCTTTGGTGATCATATAAAAATTAAAAAAGTCGTGAATTAAGGTTGGTGAAATGACTTTCCATAACGACTCTGAGTTATTAAATAAACGCTTATAAAAAGGAGAATAATGCTGCTGAGGAAGAAATGCGGCTGAAAGGCCGTCGCTCGATGCACTGCGTATAGTGCCGTCGCTATTAAATTGTAACTGGGTTTTGTTAGATAAATTGATTGCTGAACTATCACTAAATAGCTGCTCTGACACAACATTATTAGCCTGTTTGGCAACGGCTGATTTTGTTTTGATTAGTGCGTCAAATTGCCTGATAAGTAATTCGGTGGAGCTTTTAAGTACTTCATGCTCTTCGAAAACTAATTGTTTCTCTTCAGATTTAAGCATCAGCGCGGCAGCGCACACACCGGCAATTAAACAAATTGCAGATATAAGCAACGACAGCTTTACACTTAAAGAATTTAGTCCAAAACGCGATGGAGGGCGTCTATACACCACAGGCCAACCTTACTATTTTAGTTGTTGTTATTTTTAGCTAATACCTGAAATATACCAGATCCCTATTCATATTTATAAACTATTTGTAAATTTTATCTAAATGTTAGCTAGGAGCTGATAATTATTCATTATGTCTATTTAAACTGGCTTGCTTGTTGACTTTGCTAGTAACACCTCATACATTAACAGCATGAAAATTATCTTATCTTGCACTTTTTTTTCTTTTTTTAGCTTCTTTATATAAAAGAGGCTGAACTGTTTGTGAGATAAAATCAATCGAATAGCAAAGCCTCCCACTTGGGAGGCTTTTTTGTTTTAGTTGCACTAAGCAACTTATTTTTGGAATGAGGAAACCAAAATGACCAACGATGTTTTAAACGCGCTCAGACACGATATTAACGAAATAGACTCTGATCTATTGGTGTTATTAGCTAAGCGCCGCCGTATTAGCCACGGTGTTGTTGAGTATAAAATTGCGAATAACAAACCGATTCGTGATGAAGCGCGCGAACTAGCCTTACTCGAAAAGCTGATTGGTTATGGCAAGTCGCTTGGTCTAGATGCGTATTATGTAAATAACGTTTTTCAAACCATTTTGGAAGACTCTGTGCTGCATCAGCAAGCCATGCTGCAAAAAAACTTAAACCCCGATGCATTAAGCGAAACACATCGCGTTACTTACTTAGGCGGGCAAGGCTCGTACAGTCAACTGGCATGTCATAAATACTTTAGCCGCCGCCCTGGTAAGTTAGTCGAAATTGGCTGTACCTCGTTTGATGAAATTACGGGCAAAGTAGAAAATGGCCAAGCAGATTTTGGTTTGCTGCCTATAGAAAACACCAGCTCGGGCAGTATTAACGAAGTATTTGATTTATTACAACATGCTCAAGTATCAATTGTAGGTGAAGTTACACACAGTGTAGAGCACTGCTTACTTGCTACCCCAGATACTGAGTTAAGCCAATTAACTAAAATTTATGCCCATCCTCAGCCATTTGCTCAATGTAGTCGCTTTTTACAAGGCCTCGGTGATTTACAACATGAAACCTGTGATTCAACCTCAAGTGCTCTACAGTCAGCTTTAAATACGCCAAATAGTGCGGCTATTGGCTCAGCGCAGGCAGGTAAAAACGTTGGCCTTGAAGTGATTAAATCAAACCTTGCGAATCAAAGTGAAAACCACAGCCGCTTTATCGTTGTGGCGCGCAAACCTCTGCAGGTATCTAAACAAATACCGACTAAAACCAGCCTTATTATGGCTACTAAACAACAAGCAGGTTCATTGGCTGATGCGTTAATGGTGTTTAAACAACATCAAATAAACTTAGTTAAACTAGAGTCTCGTCCTGTACCGGGTAACCCGTGGGAAGAAGTGTTTTATGTAGACTTAGAGGCAAACCTTGCCGATAGCCAAGTACAACATGCCTTAGAGGAGCTAAAAGAGCATACTCAATATGTGCGCGTTTTAGGCTGTTATCAAAGTGAGTCTTTACAAGCTGTGAGTGTTAATACCTAACCTAACACGCAAATACTAACAAGGGCCTAAGTAGGCCCTTTTTTAATCGCTCATTTAAAATGCTTTCAACGTATAGCTTAAGTAACTACACATTTTTAACCCTTTTAATCTAATACCTTGGCGTCATTTGCTTTATTTAGCAGGCTACGGCTTTGCGTTAAAAAGTGCGCGGTCGAGTCTGAAAAATACGCTTTAGCATCAGCAAATGCATCGATGAGTGCGCCTTTATCTCCCGCTTTTAGCTTTTCAAGAGTTTGTGCAAAGGTCTCTTGGTATTGCGCTAATAAACTCTCAACATTATCAAATTGGGCCAACATTATATCTGAGTATAGCTCAGGAGATTGCGCAAATAAGCGCCCTACCATCATCAACTCTAACTGATAAATAGGAGACGAGCAGCTTCTTAGTTCCTCAAGCGTATGGCTTTGCTTTGCTAAAAACTGCCCATAAACAAAGGTCGTTAAGTGGCGCATTACTTGTATTATTTGCATTGCTTCATCATGCTTTTTAGCATCTAGCTCAACAAGTTGGCAACCCCATACTTGCAACTGCTGTAGTAAGCCTTTCGCAGCATCATGCGCTCGGCCTTCACACACAACAACAGTTTGTTTAACCCAGTGAGAAATATCAGGGCCAAACATAGGGTGCAGGCCAACAACGGGCCCAGAGTGCGCCGCCTTTAATGCCTTAATGGGTGATTGCTTAACTGAGGTAATATCAACAAGCAAACAGTCATCATCAAGTTTAGGTAGCTTAGCAACAACGGCCTCAAGTGCATTGATAGGCACACTGATCATCACTAATTTTGCGCCAGCTAAAATGGCTTTAGCATCGTTTTGCTGATCTTTATCTAAAATCTTAACTTCATAACCTGAACGAATAAACTGCTGAGCAAATAACTGGCCCATTGCCCCTTGCCCACCTACAATTACAATAGGTGATAAATCAGGAGCTGCACAGGCAAGTTTAGCTTGTTGGTTTTGATAGGCTTCGCGCATCATGCGCCTTAATATGTCTTCAACAAGTTCAGGGCTGACTCCTTGTTTAATCGCTTCATCACGACGAGCAGCTAGCAAAGCAGCTTCTCTTTCAGGGGCATGCAGGGGGGCGCCATTTTGCTGCTTAATAGCACCAATTTTTTGGGTTATTGCATTTCGCTTTGCAAGTAAAGCAACTAATTGCGCATCGCATTCATCAATGCCATCTCGTAATTGTGATAAATCACTTAATTCAGCCACGTTTCTCATTCCACCTATAAACAACTCATTTCGTAAATATATATTTACATTTAAGTAAACTAATCAATACGTTAAATACTAACAGGATCAAGTATGGGTTAAAAGGCTAATGTAGCAACGCGAGTGAAGATTACTTAATACAGAGGGATGCTTTTGTGAAGAGGTAGTATGCTATTTAATGCTTAAAAACCAAAACGGGTTGCAACCGTGAGGCTGCAACCCGTTTTCTTTGCGTTGATAAACAGCGCGTATTAGTTAAGTTTTTCTCTAATACGTGCAGATTTACCAGAACGCTCACGTAGGTAGTAAAGCTTAGCACGACGAACCGCACCACGACGCTTAACTGTTACGCTATCAATAAGAGGGCTGTGCGTTTGGAATACACGCTCAACACCTTCACCGCTCGAAATTTTACGAACTGTGAATGCTGAGTGAAGACCACGATTACGCTTAGCGATTACAACACCTTCAAAGGCCTGTAGACGCTCTTTGTTACCTTCTTTTACACGTACCTGTACAACTACTGTATCACCAGCGCCGAATGCTGGTACGTCTGTTTTAAGCTGCTCTTCTTCAAGCGCTTTAATAATATTTTGGTTTACTTTTGCCATTATGTTTCTCACTTTCCTAGGTGTAACTGTCTTCTAGCCACAAGCTTTTTGGTACTCTTGCTGAAATTGTGCGAGTAATACCGCTTGCTCCTCAGTCAGAGCTAGGTTATGCAACAAGTCAGGACGTCGTAGCCAAGTTCTGCCTAATGACTGCTTAAGCCGCCATTTTGCTATCTCTTGGTGGTTTCCACTGAGTAGTACAGCAGGCACCTGTTTGTCGTCCAATGTTTCTGGCCGTGTATAGTGAGGACAATCTAGCAAGCCATCCGAAAATGAGTCTTGCTCTGCTGACTGGTTATGACCTAACACGCCTGGCACTAATCTCGCTACTGCATCAATTAATGTCATGGCAGGTAATTCACCACCACTCAAAATAAAATCACCAATTGACCATTCTTCGTCAACGTATGACTCTATTATTCTCTCGTCTATACCTTCATAGCGACCGGCAATCAAAATCAGCTTTTTAGAGTTTGCGAGTTCGCTAGCCCCTTGCTGATCTAATTTGCGCCCTTGCGGGGACATATAAATTACTTTTGCGCCATCACCTGCCGCTTTTTTAGCGTCAAGAATGGCTTGTTTTAATGGTTCAACCATCATTAACATACCTGGGCCGCCCCCGTAAGGACGGTCATCTACGGTTCTGTGCTTATCTAAAGCATAGTCACGTGGATTCCAGCAGTTAAAGTCAATTAAGCCATTTTTCACTGCGCGACCAGTGACACCTTGGTGTGTAATAGCATCAAACATGTCTGGGAAAAGGCTTATCACCCCTACCCATAATGAACTAGTTTGAGTCATTAAAACCCAGGATCCCAGTCTACGGTAATTTCTCTCGCTTCGTATTTAACTTCTTTAATTACTGAATCAGTTAAAAAAGGAATCAAACGCTCAGCTTGACCAAATGCATCTTTACTGTTTGCTTTAACAACCAGTACGTCATTCGATCCTGTCTCCATCAGGTCATCAACAGTGCCTAAATTGTAACCTTTATCAGTTACAACCGACATGCCAATGAGATCTCGCCAATAAAACTCGCCTTGCGGGAGTTCTGGTAATTGCGCTGAATCAACAGATATTTCTGCATGGGTATAAGCCATTGCTTCGTCTCTGTCGTTTACTTGCGCAATTTTAGCGATAAAGCCTTTGTTGTGGCGACGCCAGTCGACCACTTCTAAGGTCTGCCATTTACCTTGTTGCCCTATCAACCACGGGCTGAAATCGAAGATCCCTTGGGGATCATCAGTAAATGAATGTACCTTAAGCCAGCCCTTTATACCATATGGGGCACCGAGCTTTCCTACGACAATAATTGATGAGGTGTTCTCTTGACTCATGGTTACACTTACGCCTATTAAGCCGCTTTACGAGCGTCTTTAACTAACTTAGCTACACGATCAGAAAGACCTGCGCCCTGACCTACCCAGTGATCAACACGAGGTAAATCTAAACGAAGTTTTTCTTCTTGACCTGAAGCAATTGGGTTAAAGAAACCAATTTTCTCGATGAAGCGACCGTCACGCGAGAAACGGCTATCCGCAACCACAATTTGATAGAAAGGGCGTTTTTTAGCGCCACCACGTTGCAAACGAATAGTTACCATACCGTCCTCTAAATAGATTGACTGTTTTCATTAATAAGATTTACTCCCCAGTATGGGGAGCTGGGGAATTGTACGAGTTTTTAGCAACAATGCAAGTAAGAAGTGAAGCAAAAAGCCACTTTAGTAGGTTAAACTGTGATCTGAGCCACAATTAATAGATTATCATGCACCACGCGCATAATTTATTCAACAAAAAAGGGCCAATTAGCCCTTTTGTTATACATTATATAGCGGCTATTTAAGCGCTACATTAAAATTTAGGGCCACCGCCACCCATCATTCCAGGTGGTAACATGCCTTTCATGCCGCGCATCATTTTTTGCATGCCGCCTTTACCTTTCATTTTTTTCATCATTTTTTGCATTTGCGTAAACTGTTTTAGCAGTTTATTTATCTCTTGTACCTGTGTACCAGAGCCTGCGGCTATACGTTTTTTACGAGAGCCTTTAATAATCTCAGGACGCGCACGCTCTTGTTTGGTCATAGAGCTGATGATTGCTTCCATTTGAATGAAGGTTTTGTCACCCATTTGGCCTTTTACAGCATCGGGTAAGTTTTGCATACCAGGCAGCTTATCTAGCATCGACATCATGCCACCCATATTTTTCATTTGCTTTAATTGCTCTGCAAAATCATCAAGGGTAAAGCCGTTGCCTTTAAATACTTTTTCAGCGACCTTAGCTGCTTTTTCCTTATCGACTTTCATTTCGACTTCTTCGATTAATGAAAGTACATCCCCCATGCCTAAAATACGCGATGCAATACGATCGGGATGGAACGGCTCTAGTGCATCTGTACGCTCACCCACACCCATAAATTTAATTGGCTTGCCGGTAATATGACGAATAGATAAAGCAGCACCACCGCGTGCATCACCATCTGTTTTAGTTAAAATAACACCGGTTAAAGGTAGCGCTTCATCAAATGCTTTAGCGGTATTCGCCGCATCTTGACCCGTCATTGCATCAACCACAAATAATGTTTCGATTGGGTTGATTGCTTTATGAAGGTCTTTTATTTCGCCCATCATTTCGTTATCTACGTGCAAACGGCCGGCGGTATCGACTAAAACAACGTCTATAAATTTCTTTTTAGCATGAGAAATAGCAGCGGTGGCGATATCTACTGGCTTTTGCGAAATATCACTTGGGAAAAAATCCACGTCAACTTCGCTGGCAAGTGTTTCAAGCTGTTTAATAGCCGCCGGACGGTATACATCGGCACTAACAACTAGCACTGACTTTTTCTTACGCTCTTTTAAAAACTTAGCAAGCTTACCAACACTGGTTGTTTTACCCGCACCTTGTAAACCAGCCATCATAACAACGGCTGGCGGCTGTGCATTTAGGCTAAGCTCTTCGTTGGCTTCACCCATCGCTTTTTCAAGCTCTTCGCGCACTATTTTTATAAATACTTGGCCAGGGCTTAAGCTTTTAGTTACTTCAACACCTACGGCACGTTCTTTAACTTGCTTTACAAACTCGCGAACAACAGGCAGCGCAACGTCAGCTTCTAAAAACGCCATACGTACTTCACGTAGCGTGTCTTTAATGTTGTCTTCTGTTAAACGGCCGCGGCCACTAATATTTTTTAAGGTTTTACCTAATCGTTCTTGGAGGTTCTCAAACATGTAACGGTTCCGATAAGACGTTTATATTGACCCAATAAGCTCACGCTTATTTGCATTTTACTTATTAGATGGGAGCAATAGTATTAAATTTCAATTAAAAACAGTATACCGTAAATGATGGCGCACAATACAGTATTGAAGCACAGCTTATTGAGTTTCTTTTTTTAGGTCTATGCAATTGCTTTGCTATAAAATACAATGTGCTTATAACAACAAGAATTATTTGACTCTAATTATAAGTGGCCCAAGCACAATGCTGATTATTAGTTTAACTATTATTGCCAGTTTATTTTATGTGTTAGCAACGTCTCACGTGTTAACACGCCTGTTTCATCAACAAGGTCCTAGCCAAAAGGTAACGGTTATTTTAAGTACCGTGGCTATACTAGCGCACATGCTGCTGTTGGTTAATTCGGTGTTTCGCTCCGACGGGCAAGATTTAAGTATTGTTAATGTTGCACTGCTGACCTGCTGGGTTATTGTGGTGTCGGTGACTGCGGTGTCGTTAAAGTTCCCTGCTACATTGCTATTACCGGTCGTCTATGGCTTTGCAGCCCTACTCACCATTGCGAGTTTGTTTATACCGCACCATATTTTATTACAAAGCTTTAATATTGAAATAGGCCTTATTACACATATATCGCTATCACTGTTAGCATATTGCGTGTTAATTATTGCTACTTTATACGGCGTGCAGTTTTACTTTATTGATAAACGCTTAAAACGTAAAGATTTAGCAATTGTGCATAGCCATTTGCCACCATTAATGGTGGTAGAACGTCAGCTCTATCAACTATTAAACTTAGGTACGGTGTTACTTACCTTTGCCTTATTAACAGGGTTTGTGTTTTTAGATGGGATGTTTGCAAAAGAATTTATCCATAAAACCATTTTATCGCTTGTCGCATGGGTTATTTTTGTCACTGTTGCGCTGGGGCACATGAAAAAAGGCTGGCGTGGTAAACCTGTGGTTATTACCATCATGGTCGCTGCATTTATCCTCACACTTGCTTATTTTGGCAGCCGTTTTATACAAGAAGTGGTGTTAAATAAGTTTTAACTTGACTCTGTCAGCTCACTCTAGCTTAATACGCATTGGTTTATAAAAAAAGGATCCATCGTTGGACGACATATCGACAAGTACCTTGTTTATCATTTTAGGTTTATTGGTGCTTTTTTCTGCTTATTTCTCGGGTTCAGAAACCGGGATCATGTCAATTAATCGTATACGCTTGCGCCACCTTGCAAAAGAGGAACATCGCGCAGCTAAACGAGTCAGTAAATTACTTAGCCGTCCTGATAGACTCATTGGCCTAATATTAATTGGTAACAACCTTGTAAATATCGCTGCCGCCCAGGTAGCCACTATCATTGGTATTCGTTTATACGGTGATTTAGGTATTGGTATTGCAACCGGTGTGTTAACGCTAGTGGTACTAATATTTGCAGAAGTAACCCCAAAAACGCTTGCTGCGTTGTACCCTGAAAAAGTAGCCTTTCCAAGCTCTATTATTCTCAAAGGGTTACTCAAAATACTATTCCCATTCGTGGTTGTTGTTAACTGGATGACCAACGGTATTTTACGTCTATTTGGTATCAGCTCAGCACAAATAGATGAGCACAGCATGAGTAAAGAAGAGCTTAAAACAGTGGTGAATGAGTCAGGCGCATTACTGCCAGCTCGTCACCAAAGCATGCTGACCTCTATTTTAGACTTAGAGCAAGTGACCGTTGAAGATATTATGATCCCTCGTAACGAAATAGTGGCGATTGATATCAACGACGATTGGAAGCTCATTAGCCGCCAATTAACTCATGCTCAGCACACCCGGGTATTACTTTATCGCGACAATATTGATGACGCGGTAGGTTTTATCCATTCGCGTGACGCTCTTCGTCTTTTAACCAAAGAGCAATTTGATAAACCGTCATTATTGCGTGCTGTACGTGAGATTTACTTTATTCCTGAGGGGACATCCCTAAATACCCAGCTATTAAAGTTCCAACAATCAAAAGAGCGCATTGGTATAGTGGTTGATGAATATGGCGACATACAAGGTCTCGTAACCCTTGAGGATATTCTTGAAGAAGTGGTTGGCGATTTCACTACCACGCAAACACGTACGCCAAGTGAAGAAGTGACCACACAAAGCGATGGCTCTTACCTTGTTGATGGCGGCGCTAACGTGCGCGACTTAAACAAAGAGATGGGCTGGGAGTTTCCTCTTGATGGCCCTAAAACACTCAGCGGTTTAATTGTGGAATACCTAGAAGATATTCCAGATGCTAATTTAAGCCTTAAAATAGCCGGCTACCCTGTTGAGGTGTTAGAGGTAAAAGAGAATATGATCAAACAGGTAAAAATTAAGCCAAATCAACGTAAGTTGTAAGTTTAAATAATGCATTAAAAAAAGGAGCCTTGGCTCCTTTTTTTGCTTTTAAGGTATGTAGTTAGCCAAAAAGCAGTCGCTCAAACCAGCCTTTATCAAGCTCCTCTTCACAACGTTTAAGCTGCGCACCATAACGGCTTGCGCGGTGTTTTACTTTATTAGCAACACTCATTAGCCACTTTTTCTTTTTATAGGTACCGCGTTTATAACCGCCCCACCCTTCGTGATAATTTAAGTATTGGGCGTAAGCATCCCATTTAGAGATACCATTTACTTTATGTGTTTTATAAACAAACCATGCCATAAAGTCGATTGCATCGTCAAAATCATCTCTATCAGCCCCACTGTTACCCGTTTCACGAATATAGTCAGACCAAGTTGGAGTTTTTGCTTGTGAGTACCCGTAAGCATCACTGGCACGCCCAGTTGGAATTATCCATAAAAAATACTCCATGGGTGGTGCGGCATCATGACGAAACGAACTTTCTTGGTACATCATGCTCATAAGAACATGTTTAGGTGAGCCCCATTTTTCTTGTGCATCTTTTGCATCAAAGTACCAGTCTGACTTTTCTTCAAAAATTTTACAAAGATCATTAGGTTGCTTTGGCGGCGCAGTGGCACACCCAGCTAAAGAGAGGGCAAAAGATAAAATAATTGCATTTTTTTTCATTTTTATAAGATCTCACTGAACTTTTTAAAAAAGCGTGGGTCTGAGTATATGAATGCAGCAGTATAGCATTGTTTCATCCCTGAAGAATATTTACGCAGCCACCTTGGGCTGCGTTTTTTTTGCTTAAAAAAACTTAAGCGGGTGCTTTGGCATTAAAATATTCATCTAAAAAGTCAGTAAAGCTTAGCGTGTCGGCGCGCTCTATTTCTTCTCGCGCTTTATCCGAGAGAACAACTTGTTGCTCTAGCCATTCTTTAGAAAACACATTGTAGTTGGCTTGTGCATGGCTTTGCTTATATTTATTAGCCAATTGAATAGCAAATAAACCGTTATCTATACCCGCACTTTCTAGCTCGCGCACATAACGCCCTGAAAAAGTCAGCGCAGGGTTATCAACCCAAGTAGCCATTTGTGCGATGGTTTCGCTGTAATAGGTCACCCCATACGCCTTATCCATATGCTCAGCGACTTCACTTAGTTGGTCAAAAATTTCTCTCCCCCAACTTTGTAACGTACGCTGTTGGTTGTTGTCGTTAAGCATAACACCTAACTGACGCCCCTGATTAACCACTGTATCTAAATTCTCTGTGCTGCGGGCTTGCTCTTTCCACTGCATTTCTGGAGAGTCTTTTAACAAACAATACGTTAAAAACACATCTAAAAAATGAATTTGCTCTATATCAATGCCCGTTTCACTAAACGGGTTTACATCCAGCGCTCTAATTTCAACATACTCAATACCTGCTCTTAATAATGCATCCGTTGGTTTTTCACCACTTTTAGCATTACGTTTAGGGCGGATCGGCGAATAAAATTCGTTTTCGATTTGCAGAATATTTTTATTAAGCTGCTTAGGTGTTGCTGTGGTGTAGTCATCAATATCGCCGTATAAGTCAGAAGGCGTGTTGATTGCTTTTTTAAGCCCAGCGACGTACTCATCAAGCGAGTTATACATTACGCGTAATGAAGATTGCGCACTGTTGGTGTAACCTAAATCACCCAAGCGTAGCGCGGTTCCTACTTCTAAATAAAGTGTGCCTTTACCTAGCTTTTTGAACGGTAGGTCAGTTTTGCGCCCTTGTAAAAAAGAATTACATAATGCAGGTGAGGCACCAAACAAGTAACTAATTAACCAAAGCTCGCGTTTAAAATTACGAATAAGCGCTAAATAACCATCCGAAATAAATGCATCTAGGCTTTGCTCACTTTGCTTTAAGGTGTGTAAAGATTGCCAAAGTGTTTCTGGAAAAGAAATATTAAAATGAACACCCGCAATCGCTTGCATCATACTACCGTAACGGTTTTTTAATCCTTCACGGTATAGGGTTTTCATACGCGCAGTATTTGAGTTACCAAATTGAGCCAGTACGATGTCATCTTGATCTTCAATAAAGCATGGCATACTGATGGGCCATAAAAGCTCATCACCCATGTGCTCAAGTGTAAACTTTTGCAGGTCTTTTAGTTGCGCTAAGGTTTCTGTCGCTGATTCACTAACAGGGGTAATAAATTCAAGTAATGACTCTGAAAAGTCGGTAGTAATATGTCCGTTTGTTAATGCACTACCTACGCCTTTAGGATGTCCTAAAGTGGAAATGGCGCCATTACCTTTAATACGCAACGACTCTCGCTCAATACCACGTTTGATCCCTTTAATTGCGTGCTGATGCGGTGTTGCTGATAACGCGTTTAGCGCGCTAGATAAATCATGTATAGTCAAAAAATGCTTCCTCGGCCACGTGGCTTAATCTTAGGGTTATGGGGGCTAATTGCCCATACTCAAGATTAAATTGTTAAGAACAATATAATTTTTCAAAATTTTTAGCTATTTACCCTGTTGAGCATGCGCTTGATACAATAAGCATCAACCAGCAGGCTAATCTTGCCACTGCTCACGCTAATATACAATCGCTTTGCTAGGGCGTGTTGGCCTTTGTGAATTGAAACTTGTCCAAACTAAGGGCGATTCAATTGCGGCGCGTTATTTGTAACCTAATGGGCTCGATAACTGCCCTGCATTATTCTAATAACTTACATCCATGTAAGAATAAGTAAAAACCGAACAAAGCTTTCGCGTCCTGCTCATACCCCTTGCCTAAAAACCAAACACACTGCTGTAAATTCAGCCTCCAAACATCAACACACCCCAAAACATAAAGACCCTGAATTAATAGATTACACTTCATGAGCTTTAACATTTTAAGCGCAGTATTTGATATAGATCATAAAAAGTCGCAATTTTAATGACAATTTTATTTTGCGCAGCGCCTTTACTTCACCTCCTTTTGTTTACCCAATACAATGACAAGTTAATTAAAAAGGATGGTTAAAACTAACATGCGTCATAATCAAAGCTTAATAAATGAAGAGGTTCACTTTAGTGATGCTCAGCAATTGGTATCCACGACCGATTTACGAGGAGTCATTACGTATGCAAATAAGGCATTTTGCGATGTAGCAGGCTTTAGTGCCCAGGATCTCGTTGGTAAAAATCATAATATTGTGCGCCACCCAGATATGCCCAAAGCAGCATTTAAAGAAATGTGGAGTACGCTAAAAAGCGGCCACTCATGGCGCGCCATAGTAAAAAATAGATGTAAAGATGGGCGCTATTACTGGGTTGATGCATTTGTAACCCCTATCTTTGAAGGTGACCAGTTAGTGGGCTATCAATCTGTACGTACAAAACCAGATAAAAAACATGTTTTGACAGCCCATAAACTATACGAAAAATTAAATAGCGGTAAAGCCGCTTTTAATTTTAACGAACGCACACACTTGCGCCAAATGCTTACGTTAGCCGTTGTATTTAGCTGGCTAATAATGAGTGGGTTTGCCTTTTCAGCCATGGCAGCGGTTATCAACGTATTAATTTGCGTGCTTATTTTGGCCTTAAATTATCAAGAGCTTGTGGCAACCCCTGCTAAATTAAACACCTATAAACAGCATTCTGACTCTATCTCGCGCTATGTTTTTTGCGATAACTCACCGCTAAGTGTGAGTGACTATAAAGAGCAAATGTTACTTGCTAAGCTCAGAACTGTATTGGGGCGCGTAAAAGATGCCACCTATGCCTTTAATAACATTGCTGAAAACCTAGATGATAAATCGACGCTCACCGAAAAAGGCATTGAGGCGCAAAACACACAGCTTACACAAATCGCCACTGCTATGGCGCAAATGACCGCCACTATTGGTGAGATTTCTAATAGTACAACAACTACCGCCGACAAAGTTAATTCTACTCAGCACAGCTGCGCGGATATAAAACAACATATTGCTGATAACAAAAAAATGGTATCTGAGCTGGCAACTCACGTAGATCATGCTGCCAATACGGCTAATAACCTCGCGCAAGAAGCAGATAAAATAGGCCAAGTAATGAATGAGATAGAAGGTATTGCTGAGCAAACCAATTTACTAGCGCTTAATGCAGCAATAGAAGCCGCAAGAGCAGCCGAGCATGGCCGTGGTTTTGCCGTAGTTGCTGATGAAGTACGTGCTCTTTCTTCTCGTACGCAAAGTGCTACGGGGCAAATTCACAGCTCGATTAAAGATATACAGGATACATTGGTTAATTGGTCAAAGGTAATGCAAAGTACAAAACTACAAGCTGAGGGCTGCGTACAAACAACCGAGCAAACACACCAAGAGCTCGATAGTATATTCAATCAAATTAGTGAAATAGCTTTGCTAACAAATAGTATATCGACGGCTGCAGAGGAGCAGCAGATGGTGAGCCATGATATTGCTAATAATGTAGATAATATAAAAGAGGTGAGTAACGAAAACTTAGCTTTAAGTTTTGACGTTGCTAAAGATGCCGCAGAATTAGTTGCCGGCTCTCAAAAAGTAAACAACCTACTTTATACATTTAAAGTATAAAGCAAGACAATAAGCCGCCTGCTTAGCGGCTTATTGTGCGTCTGTATTAGCGTTTTGAAAAAATCAGGCCCTGCTCGTTTGCATCTATCACGACAATATCGCCAGGGTTATACTCTCCCCCTAATAGCTGCTGAGCCAGTGGGTTTTCAATTGTTTGCTGAATAGCTCGTTTTAATGGCCGAGCACCGTAAACAGGGTCGAACCCGCTAGAGGCTATTTTTTCAAGCGCCGCATCACTGATCTCTAATAAATAGCCCATTTCTGTTAAACGCTCACGCAATTTAACAAGCTGAATATCGGCAATTTCTTTAATATGCTCATTGGCAAGTGGATGAAATACGACAGTTTCATCAATACGGTTTATAAATTCTGGCCTAAATTCGTTAACGAGCACATTCATAACTTTGCTCTTAAGCGTTGCGTAGTCGTTTGTGCCCGCTTGCTCTTGAATAATATCAGAGCCTAAATTTGAGGTCATAATAATAACCGTATTTTTAAAATCAACCGTACGCCCTTGCCCATCAGTAAGGCGGCCATCATCGAGTACCTGCAATAAAATATTAAATACATCGGGATGCGCTTTTTCTATTTCATCAAGCAAAATTACAGAATAAGGCTTACGGCGAACGGCTTCGGTTAAATAGCCGCCTTCTTCGTAACCAACATAACCGGGAGGCGCACCCACTAAACGTGCTACAGCGTGTTTTTCCATAAACTCTGACATGTCGATACGCACCATGGCATCTTCTGTATCAAACATAAAACCTGCAAGCGCTTTAGTAAGCTCTGTTTTACCCACCCCAGTTGGTCCTAAAAATAAAAATGACCCTATTGGTCGATTAGGATCGGCAAGCCCCGCACGAGAGCGTCGTATCGCATTCGCGACCGCAACAACTGCTTCGTCCTGCCCTATCACTTTACTGTGAAGTTGCTCTTCCATTTTTAACAGTTTTTCTCGCTCACCTTGCAGCATTCGCGATACTGGGATCCCGGTCCAACGAGAAAGTATTTCTGCAATTTCGTCTTCGCCTACTTGGTTTTTTAGTAAGCTCATTTCTTGCATTTCAGCTTGCGAGGCTAAATCAAGTTTTCGCTCAAGCTCTGGAATTCTTCCGTATTGCAGCTCCGACATACGCTGTAAATCGCTCGCTCGGCGGGCAACCTCTAAATCAAGGCGCGCTTGTTCAAGCTCAGCTTTAATTACTTGCGTGCCTTGTAACGAGGCTTTTTCTGCATTCCATACTTCATCAAGCTCTCGGTATTGCGCTTCTAAGTCGGTGATGAGCTGCTGCATTTCGCTGCGCCGCTTTTGGCTTGCATCGTCTTTTTCTTTAGCTAAAGCGTTATCTTCAAGTTTTAATTGAATAATACGGCGCTCAAGCTTATCTAAAGACTCAGGCTTAGAATCTATTTGCAAACGAATTGACGAGCCAGCCTCATCAATTAAATCAATAGCTTTATCTGGTAATTGTCGGTCACTAATATAACGGTGAGATAAATGCGCAGCGGCGACAATTGCCGGGTCGGTAATATCCACAGAGTGATGTAACTCGTAGCGCTCTTTTAAGCCGCGTAAAATAGCAATGGTGTCTTCAACTGAGGGCTCTTCAACCAATACTTTTTGAAAACGACGCTCAAGTGCGGCATCTTTTTCTATGTATTGGCGGTATTCATCAAGCGTAGTGGCGCCCACACAGTGTAGCTCTCCTCTAGCAAGCGCTGGCTTTAACATATTGCCAGCATCCATAGCGCCGTCGGTTTTACCTGCGCCCACCATAGTGTGAATTTCATCAATAAATAAAATCACTTGGCCTTCTTCTTTAGCCAGCTCGTTGAGCACCGATTTTAAACGCTCTTCAAATTCACCGCGATATTTAGCACCCGCCACCAGCGCGCCTAAATCTAGCGATAAAACACGCTTACTTTTTAGGCCCTCTGGCACTTCGCCATTTATAATGCGCTGTGCTAACCCCTCAGCAATGGCCGTTTTACCTACCCCTGGCTCACCAATAAGCACGGGGTTATTTTTAGTACGGCGCTGCAAAACTTGAATCGTGCGACGAATTTCGTCATCTCGCCCAATAACGGGGTCGAGCTTACCTTGCTCTGCGCGCTCGGTTAAATCAATGGTGTATTTTTCAAGTGCTTGTCGGGTTTCTTCGGCGTTAGGGTCATCGACCTTTTGGCCACCGCGAATTGCTTTTATGGCACTTTCTATTTTAGTTGCAGTGATATTTAGCGCTCTAAAAATATCACCTAAAGGGCCTTTGTCGTCACAGGCCGCTAATACAAATAATTCGCTCGAAATATACTTATCTTTACGCTTTTGCGCATATTTATCACATAAGTTAATAAGCGAAGCCATATTATTAGAAAGCTGTACGTCGCCCCCTACTCCTTCGACTTTAAACAGCTTTTCTATTTCTTGAGAAAGCTTGGTGTTTAGCTCATCCGCACTCACGCCTGCTTGTGCAAGCAAGGCGCGCACGCTAGAGCCATTTTGCTGTAAAAGCGCATACATTAAATGTACGGGTTCAATAAATTGATGATCGCGCCCTAATGCTAGCGACTGAGCATCTGAAAGCGCAGATTGAAATTTACTTGTGAATCTATCTAAACGCATGAGGGTTTACCTATTTAATAAACTAATTGCTTAATAAATGGGTATGTTAATAGAATTGTTCAAGGTGTTAAGAAGAATATTGTGGGGAAATAGTGTTTTATTTGCGCCAGATCAAACTTGCCATACGCCCTGTTTTACCTTCTCGCCGATAAGAGAAAAACAATGATGGCTGAGAAACAGTACAATAATCGCCTCCGCTAATATTAATAACGCCTAATTGCTCAAGCTCAATGCGAGCGATTAGGTAAATATCGCACAAGTATTTATTATTACTTTGTAATTTAAATGCCTGTTTAAACAACGGGGATTTTGCGATAAATCGCGTAGCAACCTCGGCGCCCACTTCAAATTGCTCAGCACCGATAGCAGGCCCAAGCCACGCATATATTTGCTTACTAGGCGCGCTAAAACAGGCAAGCGTATTTTTTATGATCCCTTTTTCAAGGCCGCGCCAACCACCATGTACTGCTGCAACTTCGTGGCCATCATGACTTGCAAACAGAATAGGCAGGCAATCTGCACTCATAATAGCAAGAGGCTGATTTTTAACTTTTGTATACAACGCATCAGCACTGTGTAATGTTTGAAAATTAAAATCTGCATCAACACAGAGCACATCGGCGCTATGCACTTGATTAAGCCACAGTGGCGGGTTTGGCAGGGATTGCTCAACCAAAGCACGGTTTTTTAGCACGTGCTCTGGATCATCATCAACATGTAGGCCTAAATTTAAGCTATTAAAAGGCGGCTTTGACACGCCGCCTTCTCGGGTGGTACTGAGCGTACCTACCGAGGTTAAATTAGGCCAAGGGGCTGACAAAAAAGCCATTAATACTCTATGTTAGGATTAGCTTTGGTATCTTCTCTAAGCACCTGAGTCATTGCCACCATGTCATCTGGAATAGGCGCTTGCCAGGTCATCATTTCGCCCGTAATAGGGTGCGCGATACTCAATTTTACTGCGTGTAAGGCTTGGCGATTAAATGTACGTAACATTTCAAACAGCTCTGGCGTAGCACCTTTAGGTGGACGAGGACGCCCGCCGTAGGCTCTATCACCAATTAACGGGTGGTTTATATACGCCATATGAACACGAATTTGGTGTGTACGTCCGGTTTCTAGGCGAAGGCGTAAACGTGTATGAGCACGGAATTTTTCAGCAACACGGTAATGTGTAATGGCAGGCTTACCCATTTCGTGAACTGCCATGTGTGTACGCTGCGTTGGATGACGGCCAATCGGCTTTTCAACCATGCCACCTGCGGTCATAGTACCATTACATAGAGCTTCGTATTCACGCGTAAAGTTTTCGCGTTTTTGCAGTGCTTTAACTAGATGTGTTTGCGCCTGAATAGTTTTAGCCACCACCATTAAGCCTGTGGTGTCTTTATCTAGACGGTGCACAATACCAGCACGCGGTACGTTAATAATATCCGGAAAATGATGCAGCAATGCATTTAGTACTGTGCCATCTGGGTTACCTGCACCTGGGTGAACGACTAGGCCCATAGGTTTGTTGATAACCAAAATATCATCATCTTCATAAACAATGTTTAATTTGATATCTTGTGCTTCGTATTCGCGTGGTGCTTCAATGCTGGTTTCAACATTTACAACTTCACCACCGAGTAGTTTTCCTCGTGGTGTGTTATAGATTTCACCGTCAACGGTGATTTTATCATCCAATATCCATGTTTTTATACGTGAACGTGAATAATCAGGGAACAATTGCGCTAATACTTGGTCTAGACGTTTACCACCTAACTCGGTAGGAACCTCGGCTTGAAGTGAAATTTGTTCTGACATTAGTAACTTTACCCAATTTACCAGTGCAAGCTGTGCCTGACTGGGTTAGAATCGCTTTTAATAAAAGCATAATATAATACGCATAGTTTACTCGGTTTTACCGCCGTGGCCTAGCCGAAGACATCGAAGGTAACAAATAAAATGATAAATAAAATAGGGAAACGTGCATTCGCCATTGTTTTTTCAGCTTCTGTACTTACTTTAGGGGCCTGTTCTTCTGCGCCTGACCAAGAAGATATCCAACGCGTTCCTAACAAATCTGCACACGCTTTGTATGAAGATGCAAAACAAACGCTCGACTCAGGTTTATACGCCCGAGCAATTGAGCTGTTAACCGCTATTGATTCACGCTACCCATTTGGCCCTTTCTCAAAGCAAGTACAAATGGATTTAGTGTATGCCCATTACCAATCAGGTAATACAGAGCAAGCATTAGCGACTATCGACCGCTTTATTCGTTTAAACCCAAACCACAAAGATTTAGATTACATGTACTACATGCGTGGCTTGGTTAACATTAAAGCAGATAAAAATGCTTTCCAAGAGTATTTTGGCATAGACAGAGCTGACCGCGATGCAAACCGTACACGTGTTGCATTTACCGATTTATCAACGCTTGTAAAACGCTTTCCAAAAAGTGATTACGCACCAGAGGCTAAACGCCGCTTAGTGTGGCTTTTAAACCGCATGGCGCGTTACGAGCTAAAAGTGGCTAATTACTACTACAAACGTGAAGCTTACCTAGCGGCCGCTAATCGTGGTAAGTACGTTGTTGAGCATTACTCGCAAAGCAGCTATTTAGAGCCTGCGCTTGAGATGATGGAAAAAAGCTACGAAAAGCTTGGCCTGACAGATTTAAGTGAGCACGCAAGACTAACGCGTGAATACAATGAATCTAACAAATAAGAATGGCAGAGGTTTTTATTTAAACCTATGTTGATTTTTTAAAAGCCCTCTCTGAGGGCTTTTTTATTGCCTAAAAATAAGACTAGTTGATGCCTGTGGCGCTTTTTAATACTTAGCGATTAGCCTCCGCACCACACTGAATATTTCAATAGCAATTGCACTACACGATTGTATAGCGCTTGTTACAAAAAGATTCGCTGTTGATCTAAGTTTTGCTTTTTACAGGTGAAAAAAAAAGGTAAGCCTAAGCTTACCTTTTAATTAACTCATTGCGGGTTATTAAAGCTCAAAGTCTTTTTTGAATTTTAAACCAAACTCGCTACGGTCATTACTGCGCATTACACCAACAAAACCTGACTGCTGTAAACGACCTACATCGTAAACCTCGTTTAATACGTTTTCACCGTATAAGGTTACTTCCATATCCCCATAAGGGTTAGTGTAAGAAATATTAAAACCAACTAATTCACGCGAATCAATAGTCTCGCTTTCATTGTAAACCGACTGGCCTTGCATTTCGCTTCTGTAAGAGTAGTTAGCGTTAAATGCAACGGTTGCACCGCTGTCTAAATCCATAAAGTAAGAAGGGGCAATCATTACAGTCCAACGTGGTGTTAATGCCGGTGAATCACCTTTACCAATACCTTGTACGCCTGCATCTACTTCTGTAATTTCAGAATCTAAGTAACCTACAGAGCTGCGAATTGTGAAATCGTCTGTAATGGCAACGGTAGTTTCAAGCTCAATACCTTGCGCTTTAGACTCACCTGCATTCTCAACAATAGTTACAAAACCACCGCCTGCAGTAGGGTCAGAAAATGGTAAAGCAAGGTCAGTGTAATCTGTTACAAATACAGCTAACATCATAGATACATTTTCATGTACTTGGCCCTTTAAGCCCATTTCGTAGTTAATTGCTTTAGTTTCATCAAACGATACAAACTGATCGGGGCCACCAAATGGACGTGGAGGGAAACCGCCTGTTTGGTAACCTTTTTGAATTTGACCATATACATTCATGTTATTGCTGATTTGATATGATGCGTTTACATCCCATGTTACAGCGTCAAACTCTGCACTTACGTATTTACGTTCAGCAAATGTTGGGAAAGTCGCATCGGCATCTTTCTCATCTTTTGAGTATCGAAGGCCACCGCCAATACTTAAATCATCTGTTAAATCGTAACTTGTATTAAAATATACAGCGTATGAGTTTGTTTCTTGGTTAATTTCAAAATCGCCATAGCCACCAAATGAAGGTGTAACACCATCGTTTAATAAGCCATTAGGAGTATTGAATGGGCTAAATACAAATGGACCTGAACGTGTAAAGCCATCTTCATTAAAGAAGTAAAGACCTGATACGAAGTCCATATTGTCGTAAGTCGCATTTAGTTGAATTTCAAACGAGTATTGGTCTGCACCACCCTCTTCTGGGAACTCAGATAAATTAAGTGGTGAGGCATCATCATCAAGTCCACCTTCGTATTCAGAAGTACGGTAACTTGAAATAAATTTAGCCGTGTACGTATCATCAATTGCCCAATCAGCAGTAAATGACGTACCCCACCCTGAGTAAGACGTAGATTCAATACCAGCAACAGTAGTGCCTAAATCATCTGGGTCAGATGGGATCATATCCTGTGTTAATAAAGGAAAGTCACCATTAAATACATCATTTGCATCAAGCGGCTCAGTTAGCTCAATAGTGTAAGGCGATTGACCCGACTCGTTATCAACACCGTCAAGTGAAAAAGTAAACGCTAAATCGCTATTGGCTTGCCATTTAAGGGCTACGCGACCGCTAAACTCTTCTTCTTCACCAATTTCTTTTTCTGGGTTAGCTAAATTGACAGCTTCACCCACACCATCGCGCGTTTTGTATGATGCACTTGCAGACATACTTACTTCATCTGTTAGCGAGTTATTAAAGTATACATCGCCAGCAATACGTCCGCGGCTACCAATTTTAGCTGTAGTTGAAACAATCCCTTCATCACCTGGTTGCTTAGTAATTACATTTACTGCGCCACCTAAGGTATTACGACCATATAATGTACCTTGTGGTCCACGTAGAACTTCAACACGCTCTACATTTGGTAACGATAAGTTTGACCCCATTTGACGGCCTAAGTAAACACCATCTAAATAAACACCTACACCCGGATCGGTTGTAATTATGTGATCTTGTAGACCAATACCACGAATAAACACAGAGGCATGCGCCGCATTACCTACACCGTAGCGAGTGATATTTAAGTTTGGAACGTATTTACCAATATCTTCTAGGTTACTCATATTGGCTTTATCAATTAGGTTAGCACCAATTGATGTGATAGCGGTTGGAGATTCAAACAAGCTCTCTGTACGTTTACGAGCTGTAACTTCGATTTTTTCAAACGCGTCTTGTTTTGCTGTTGTTTTAGCTTCTTCAGCATTTACTGAGGTAGTTAGTGCAGCGACAATTGCGAGGCTTAACTGTGAGAGTTTGCGTAGTTTCAAAATATTCTCCAAAGGATACCGTATAATTTAGTTATGCGAACTTATTGGCTTGAGCAATAAATTTTGGGCATAAAAAAAGACGCCTAATAGCATCTTTCCTCTGGAAGGGCATTATATTACATATTTGTGAAGAAATGTATAAAAATTTTCATTTAATAAACATACAGGTACAAATTAATTATAACTTTTGATTATTGTTGGATAACCTACACAAAAAAATGGGCCTTTTGCTAAAAAGTAATCACGTTACACACACTCTAATTTTGTGCACCTTTTATGTTTACATATAAGAGAACCATTATTCCATAAAGCACATTAATTAAAGCTTCGTATAGCTTATCGAACTATGCACTATGATTGATATTAACCAAAAATAGCAATATAGTATTACTATTGCATCTACGGACAGAAATTATGGATATTAAAAATACTCCAATACGCTATATAAAGTGCTTTAATAGTCCAGACTATACTTCACTTTTCTGTGTAGCAGCTAACTACAACATTTTATTAGTTAATTACCAAGCACTTAATGTAATCACAACTTATGAACTTATCAATAAGTTTATGCAAGATAACGGTTATAAAAGCTTAGTTATTTTTGATGTTCCAAAAAATAGTGACGTATTAGCTTTAAAAGAATGGCCTAATTTAAAGGGACTTTTTTACGAAAGTTCAGATGACTCCCTTTTTCAACAAGGCCTTGAAGCTATTGAACAAGGTAAGCTCTGGTTTCCCCGTGATGTGACAGACAGCTGGATGAGACAAATGTTAGCCACTGAACAGCAAACCACCCTGCAATCAAGTAACCTTACTTGTAAAGAAATTAAAGTATTAAACTTGCTTTTCTCCGGTCTACACTCCACCGCTATTGCAGATAGCTTATTTATAAGTGAAGCCACTGTCAGAGTGCATTTACATAAAATTTATCAAAAAATATCTGTAAAAAACAAACAACAAGCATTGCTTTGGTGCCAAAAAAACTTAAGTAAAGTTAATAATTAAGTGGGCTTATTTGAAAACGAATAACGTCCGAATACTCTCCAGCGGCTTGACGTGTGAAGTCCTCCAATTGAATGCTAAGCGGAATGAAAAACTCAGTCTGGCCGGAATACGAAAAGTTTAGACTTGAAGCTTTTACTAAGTTAATTTCTTCTGAGCCTAATTGCAATGTATAGCTAATACCATACTTATTACTAAAAATAGAGTGTAATAAACGACTTTTATTCTCTGAGGTTACATTAAGTTGAACATCCGTATTCGTCACTATTTGTAAGCTAGGTAACATGGTGTATTTTTCTGCTGGCTTCAATTCTCCCAAATAAACAGTATTAGAAAAAGTGTTATAACCTAACAAAGATAAACTAGTTCGGGGTTGGATATTAGTTTCAATCTCGATTTCTATTTCATCTACGGTTTGCTTATTTTCATCATAGAGTCTCAACTCAAGCCTATCAGTATAATACCCTGCTTTTACTGGCGTCCCTGCGGGGATCACTAGCCTGATATCTACTTTGCTATTGTTAAGCTTAACCTGATTGATGCTCCTACTTAACAACTGATTTTCTAGACGAATTTGATAGTCAATAAATTGAGAGTTACTTTTAAGGTATCCTTGGTTTTGCGAAGAAAGACTAAAATACAAAGTACAATCCGACGTATTTATTGTGTCTACTCGAATTGTCTTCTCAGCATCGACTTGTGATTTTACGTGATAAAAAGACAGGTCATCAAACAAATATTCAATTTCCCCAATACTTGCATCACACTGAGCATTAACTCTATATGCCATAGTTAGTAAAAATATACTTATTGCTAAATACACAATTTTAATGAACATAAATAACCCCTTTTCGTTGAAGTTGCTCTGCATCACGAACCTCTATTAAAAATGTAGTACTATCTTTATTTAGTAAGGTCACTTTATACTGACAAGGAGCAAGGCCAGTTATTGCAAAGCGGCCCCGCTTATTTGTGAAGAATGTATACTCTTTGGCCGATGCTTTATCTTGACAAATAGCCTTTCCCACCATTAAGGCTAAGGGGCTCTCGTCCTTACTTCGAAGAGTTGCAATAACAGAAATATTTGCTGCAGTCCCAATTATTGCCTTATGTCCAGTTTTGTATTTAGGGTAAAAGCTAAGCATGCCAGAGCCCATATCATAGCCAGGGGCTAGATCATCAATATCAACAGGAATGTTAATATTGTCATATGAGCTCAAATCATTAAGTAATATAGTTTTGAAATCTCTATTATCAGCTCTATAGTCATTTTCAACTCGGCCTAATGTAATCACTTTATTTTCTAAACTTTTGTGGGCGTTAACCAAAGCAAAGCTATCGTATATAGGCTTTCCAAATGCCCATGCATCATCTGCAAAAGCTATGCTAGATGAGATGCTTACACGACTTTGATGATAAGCAGAGCGAGCATTTAAATCTTTATAAAAACTTGCATGTTCAAGGTTAGCAGCAAAACGGTTTGCGTTATATTGCATGTTTAAATCAAAGATAGTTTTATTTAATTCATTGCTCTCTAAACCAGCTCGAAAGTTCAAAGCACCGACAAAACGCTGATTACTGTCTTGGGTAAATTCTAGTCTCGTTTTATCACGTCTAGACTGGTGGGATAGTTTAACTCTATGCTGGTTATTAAATTTATAGGTAAATGATAAATTTATACCCCACTCTCGCTCACCTTTTAACTCATCCCATTGCGCCCCTGCAGTATATCTCCACTGACTATTTACCAAGTCGCCTGAGAAATTGACTCCCAGCGATTTATCAAATTGAACACTTTGATGATCTCGGGAAATATTTGTAAAAAAAGAGGCTAATGTTCTATCGTTAACATAATAACTATAACTCGCCTGTGCATAGTGTTCTCTATAGCGGTTATTAAACGTATCTTGAGACCGATAACCTAAAGCTGTAAAGTCTTTTGAACTGTATTCATAACCGAGCGTTAGCTCACTTCCTAAGTTGCTCATATTATAGCTACTATAAACAGTACGGTAAGCGTATCCTTGGCGTTCCGCGAAGCTAAATGCGCCCTCAAATGCCAGTTGGCCTATTTGAGCTGCATAGATTTGTTTAAAGCCAATTTGTTGCGCATATTTATCTCCCTGCGCTGTAACCCCTGCAGTCCAACTTGGGGTCAGGCCATAATCCAGATAGGCACTGAGGAAGGGAGAATCTGGTTCATACTCGAGTTTATCGCCAGCCTCAGCAGGAACGCCTAAGTGAATTTCATATTCAAGCTGCCCTTGTGCAAATAAATCTAAGCCAGTCGCAACATCAAAGTTTACATAGCGCACAACGCCAGCTATATCAGTAATTTTTAGAGAAATATTATTGCTGCCTTCGCTCAAAGGTATGTCATCTAAAGAATAAATACCCGCAACCAAATTAAGGCGCTGAATAATTCGTTCATCGACATATACCTCTACACTTGAAGGGCTTTGAAGAGTAAAGCTACGTGAAGCAGTTGGCCTTATGGGCCTGTCTGATAATAGAGAAAAATCATGTGCTATTGAAAAACCTAACAAGCGAGAGGAGTTTTGGAAATAACCGCCTGAACTAAAGTTATCCCCTAGAGAAAGGCGCATGCCTAAGCTAGGTAGATCATGAATAAGCCTAGTTCCTTGCCGCTTAAAGTTTGATGAAGCAGGCTGCGATATTTTATTATATTCAAATTCATTTTCTAACACCCACCCTTGCCAACTAGCTACAATTTCTGAGCGTAATGCATATTGCTCTTGAACTTGCTGCTGTTCCTTATCATCTTGATGTACGTAGCTTGCATAAGCGTTAATAAAACCACTAGTGTTAGCTGGCTCGATAGCCTTTAACTTTTTCCTTAGTTTTTGCGCACTTAATTTTTGTGGGCGAGTTAACTCTACGGGAACAACAACGTCCAAACTAAAATCGCTCATATCAAACTCAACGCTAAATCCCAGTTCCCTTAATGAAGTTACCGCTAAAGTATTGTCTTTTAATACCTTAAATAGTTCTCTCTCTTTTTCTTCAAGTAAAATTTCGCTAAGGTGTGGCTCTAACTCGTTCCACTGTAAAAAAAGTGCATCATCTTTATCGACTTTAAGTGAGACTTGACCTATTGGACTTTTATTTAATTGAACTGACACATTAAGTTCAATTGTCCTGCTAGAAGGGTTTATTTGTGCTAACACGCTAAGTGGTAAAAAAAATATAGCGAAGAGGAACACTGCTAAAGTTTTCATTGCACCAGATCTAAACTTAAATGCCCTACCTCACGGCTCTCAATATTTTCAGGTAGCTTAACTTTTATGGTCTGTGTGGCATAAGGCGCAAAAAAAACATCGTACCCCTTCTCCAATAAAGCTTGTTTTTCAAAAGTAGTTACAACGGATTTATTTGTAGTTACTTTAATTTTATAGTCACTGAGCCGCGCAGCCCCTTCTCCTTCATTTTTGATTTGGGCTAAAAGCTCCCCACTTTCTATTTTAGAAGTCAGTATTTTTAAGTTAGGTGAATATATATCCCTGTCTACATGAACAACTAAATTTACATTCATTAATATTTTAAGTTGCGAGGTATCACTACCAATATTAGAAGCCAAAGGCTGCTCAACTAAACTTACTTGATAACTTTTATCATATTTCGGAAAACTCCCAGCAACCCACCTAAATTGAATTTTCTGACCTTGCCCCTCTTGTAAAAATAAAGAGGGAGGAAAGACCCATAATGGAGAATCTTCCAACTTTTTTAACGATGGGCTAGATTCAGAAAAATTAATTTCAAACACTTCAATATCAAATGCAATCTCTCTAGGTAATTGATTGTAAATAAAACTAGAAGGTATTTTTGAGGGTTTATCCGGTGATAATGTGATCACCATAGGTGTTACTTCCAGAGCCTCTACCAAAATAGAAATACTACATATTAGTATCATTAAACATCGGGAGAACCACTGAACACAAAACATTAGAATATAACCTCTAACTCACTATCAGCAGCTTGAAACTCTTTTGGTATTGAAATTGAAATATTGCTTTTTGAATTTGGAAGTAAAATCTTACCTGATAGGGCTCTACTTAGATCCATTCCTTCTAAAATTAACACTTTACCCTTAGATTTAATATTCCACTGAGCTTTAGAAAGGCGTACATATTTATTTCCATGGTTTTCTAGCAACACACCCCATTGATTTTCTGCTAACTGCTTTTTGTCTTTGATTATTAGTTTTGCTTCAGCGTTATCTGGCACAACATTAAATAGCGTTCGAAAACTGAGTGACATACCAACCCCAGACTGCGCATTATCGTTCAAATCAACCGACACTTGCTCTACTGTAATTCGATAAGATTTGGAGTGTTCAATAATAGGTTCGCCAATATATCTAACAATAACCGACTGGCTATTTCCTGGTGGGATAATTGTTGTCATAGGAATAATCAAGAAATCTTCTTCATTTATCTCTAAAGACTCAACACCAGTATCACTTATATTCATATTAAATGCTGAAACATCAATAGTTAATGGTTTATCAGATGGGTTTGTAATTCGAAGTGTTTGCTGTGACTGACTCCCCTGCGAGCTGAGATCGGCTACCATGGGTATCACCTGAAAGGCACTGACTGAAAAAGAAAGCAAACAAAATATAAAGATAAATAAAACATGCATAGAATTCCCTCCTAAATAAAGGCAGTGCATAGTCACTGCCTTTATTTAATTTATTTAACTTTAGTTTGCTGTAACAGTTAGCATTAGAGTATCAGCATAAGTACCTGCGTATACCGGTGTCTCAATTACTTCTAAGTCAATCATTCCTGCAACGCCCGACGTTGCTAATGTATTGTTGCCGCCATTACTTTGAGAAACGCTTTGATCATTGATGCCATTATCAGCTGTCAAAGTAAAGTCATATGCGCCTGCTGTTAAGCGAGCGGTGTACCCTATCCCTCTGTCTTCATGATCAGCGTTTTGAAGATGACCCTCAGAAGTGGTTAAAGTAAGTGTTGCACCATCCACATCATTACATTTCAAATCAAAGTTAACGCTTGTTGTATCCCCCATTGCAAGAGTTGGAAAGTAGTGATTTGTTGCAATATTACTTACTTCACATACGGATGCGACTGCACCGCCTACGTTTAAGTTATCTGCTAGTGCTGAACCAGATGAGATTGCTGCGATTGCTGAAATTACGATTAATTTTTTCATTGTTATATTCCTTATCCATGTGACATATAGTTTGTTTTGTTAAATAAATGTGCGTTTAAAGCACGCCACCCGATACTACTGATGGTGTCATTTCTATGCGGATCACATCCTGGTAGCTTCCTGCATATATCAAGGGGTCATCTAGAGTTAACTGAATTTCAGCAATGCTATCAAATAAGATATCATCAATATTAAAGCTATATGTCGATTTGGTTGCCTGTGCCGATACAGACACACTTTTGTTGGCACCTTCCAATGACCAGTTAATATTATATGAACTTACTCTACTGCTTTGCTCATGACTTAAACCACCATTAAGAGACTGCATTGATATTCTCATTGGCGAATTACAGTTAATCTCTAATGTTGTATTAGCAACGCCACTAGAAGAAAACTCTAGGTTACTATTTTGTGAGGTAAATTCACACACCGGAGAAATATGCCCCACCAATGTAATACTTACTTCATCGTTACTGTATGCATTGGATGCAAAGCAACATAATACTAACCATGCAAGCCTCTTCATCACTGTCACTTCCTTTGAACTACCTTGCTAATACAGTGGTAATGTTAAGCTAAAATTCAGGTTTAGAAAGTTGTTATTTGATTACAAAACAAAAGGTAAGACTAAATACACTGTAGCTAAGCATACCATTTGGTATAAACATTTAAGTGACTAGTAACCGATAAAGGTAGCCTCTTTATTATTATCACTCTCTTAAAGTCCGCTTTAGCGCTATGTTTAATGTTTATAAACATGCAAAACATAAGTTGAATAAAAGATAAACAAACAATTAAACAGCAATTACTATTTTATAAATTATTAGATAAACAACTTTAATAAATTTAAATAATTTTTAACTTTAATTAAATCAACAACTTTGATTACAAAAAACTCAAAATTAACAATTGTAAACTTTAATATAAACTAAATGCTGACTTCTTTTTTAGTAACTAGCTAAAATTATTAGATAAAAATTAAAATCACTTCTATAATCCCCATGAAATCAACATCTAAATAACAAATAGGAAATACATATGAAAAAGCTATCTGTAGCAGTAGCAATATGTGCCGCACTTGCATCTAGTTACACGAGTGCTGAAGTTCGTATAAATGGCTTTGCATCTATAGTGGGTGGCAAAAGTCTAGACAGTGATCAAACTTTATACGGATATGATGACGATATCTCATTTAAAAATGAGAGTGTATTTGCATTACAACTATCTGCCGATCTTCAGGAAAAGCTCAGCGCAACAGCGCAAATTGTGGCTCGCGGCGAGAATGACTTTGATGCAGATTTTGAATGGGCGTATTTAACTTATGAGTTTAGTGATGAGTTACAACTCAGCGCTGGTAAAATGCGTGCGCCATTTTACAAATACTCTGACTTTCTAGATGTAGGTTACACTTACCGCTGGGTTCGCCCTCCTCAATCGGTTTACAATTTACCATTTTCTACTTACGAAGGGTTGAGCTTACTATATACATCACAAATCGGTGATTGGGACTCAAGTCTTCAAGTCATATATGGTAGCTTTGAAGATAATATCGCAGTAGTGTCGGTCAATGGTGAAACTGAGCTTAATGATATCGCTGGTCTTAACTGGTCACTTAGTTACGATTGGTTTAGCGCACGTGTTGCCTATTTTGTGGCAGAGACCACCATTGACATTGAAAATGATACTGATGCTGGTATCGCCCTTAATGGCCTAGAGGCAACTCTTCGCAGCTCGGGTTTCACTGATCAAGCAGATAGCATTGCTGTAGATGAAGACGATGGAGCATTTTTCGCACTTGGCTTTTCAATTGACTACAACAATATTTTATTTGATGCAGAGTATACTCAGTTTGAAGTCGATAACAGCGCTTTAGCTGAGCAAACTCAATACTATACCTCTCTAGGCTATCGTATGGATGAGTGGCTTGTTCACGTTACCTATGAAAACAACGACGATAAACACGATAACAACCGTTATGATTCACTTACAGCTGTGCCGCAATTAAATGCAGGTATAAATTCAGCATTAGAAGGCTCTAAAGCAAAAAGTAATGTTTACACCATCGGCGCCCGTTATGACTTCCACCCGTCAGCTGCATTTAAAATCGACTTTAGTCGCTTAGATGACGACATAACAAACATTGAAACTGATGTAGTAGCTGTCGGCGTTGACTTAGTATTCTAATTGGAGCGAAATATGAAAAAAATAATCCTAGCCAGTGTACTGTCGGTATGTGCGTTTAGCGCCTATGCTGAAGTTGCGGTAATAGTAAACCCTGGCAATGCAAGTGCACTTGATGCCGATACTATTAAAAAGATTTACCTAGGAAAAGCAAAATCATTTGCTAACGGTAATAAAGTGAACCCAGCCACTCAAAATGGTACAGCTGTTGCTGATGAATTCAATTCTAAAGTAGTTGGTAAATCAAGTAGCCAATTAAATGCCTATTGGTCAAAACTTGTTTTTACCGGTAAAGGTACACCACCAGAGAAATTTGATTCTGACCAAGCTGTTATTGATTTTGTTGCTAGTAATGGCGACTCAATTGGTTACATAGACAGCAGTAAGGCAACAGATAAAGTTAAGGTAGTTGCTACGTTTTAAGCGCGATAGCTAGATATAAAAAAACCACCGATTAGGTGGTTTTTTTATATCTAAATATTACGGCTTTATAGTAATACCCTTAAATAAATAAGCAATTGAGAGGCAGACAAAGTGTGTAGTAAGCTAAGCAAAAAATTATTATTTAGTTGCTCTAAATAACGATTTTTTTATGCAGCGAGCGCCTAGCTTAGCCTCTAAAATGCTTAAGTATTATTGCAAGTTAATATTACTCAATTTTAAACTTCGCAGTGGCATCTAAAAGGTTATCTGAAAGGTAGTGTAGGTTTTTCGCTACATCCCTCACCGCCGCGAGTGAGTCCATGGTGTCTTCAAACGATTCATGCATATTCGTCACATTTTCTACAACCATCGCAGCAACCGATGTTTGCTCTTCTGTTGCAGCGGCGATTTGTGAGTTCATACCATTTATTTCTAGCATTTGCTCTGCAATTTTTTCTATCGAAACGCCAGTTTTCTCTGCTGCTGTTGCGTTATCTGTGGCCATATCTCGCGCCGATGTCATCGCCGTCACAGACTCATTTGCAGCCTCAGTCAAGGTGCTAAGTAACTCACGAATTTCATTCGTTGAATGTGCTGTACGTGATGCAAGCTCTCTTACTTCATCCGCAACCACGGCAAAGCCTCTACCATGCTCACCTGCACGAGCCGCTTCTATAGCAGCATTTAGTGCTAATAAATTAGTTTGCTCAGCAATAGATGTGATCACATTAAGAATTTGAGACACATTTTTTGTATCATCAGCTAACTTATTGATAGTTGAGGCGGCTTGATTTATTTCATCACTTAACGTACGCGAGGCGGTGACTGACATTTGAACTTGAGTTCTGCTTTGTTCTACCTCTTTTTCTGCTGTTTGCGCTGCATTTGATGCACTTGCCGCCGATTGAGAAATATCACCCACGCTTTGCTTCATCTCTTCCATAGACTGTTTAACCACCTCAGCCTCTGTTGTTTGCTTTGTGGTTGCGCGTTCAGCCTGCTCCATACCTTGCACTAAGCGAGTTGAGTTCTCCATTAGTGGCTCACATACCGCGATTACTTCAAGTACTGTTTTTTTCAGCAAAGCGATGAAAGAGTTGAAGTTAATTGATACTTGACCAATTTCATCCTCTGAATTTACGCTCAGATTAGTGCTCAGCGACCCTTTACCGTTTGCGAGTAGACTCAGGTTATTAGCGGCATCACTTGCAGAGGCAGCAATACGTTTAGCAATCCAAATAGCCATAAATAGCAGTAAAATTAACGAAACAATAGATACCACCAACATAAGTGTTAGTGCGTGATCAGAACGCTCTTTAGTACTTGCAACTAACTCAAAAAAGCGATCGTCAGCTTTTGCTTGAGCGGTTTTAAACTTTTCAAGCACATCGTTATACAGTGCTGTTTTTCTTTGTGCTTGTTGCTGAATTTTACTGAAGTCAGCTGTTCCATTTACCATGCCATTGGCTATACTGGTTGATATTTTTTCGTAGTTTGCTAACTGAACTTTCGTGTCACTATGAATATACGAAGCGTTTATTTGCTCAACCGCATTTATGTTGTTGCTTAGTGCATTGTATGTATCAGCTGCTTTCTCTACTAACTCCTGCTCACCAAATGTAACTGCTTGCGTATAAAGCTCATCGAGCTTTTCTAAAAGACTTACATTTGCTGAAGTTAACTTAACAACCTGATATGAAGACTTTTCCATTTCATCAAGTGCGATTCTATTGTCATTCATTGCAAAGTAATTAATCAAAACGATTGCTAAAAATGCTACAACCGCAATGCTGGTAATCGCATGTATTTTTTTACTTATGCTGAGGTTTTGAAAAGAGAAGCCTGAAGCCATTGTGTATACCTTATTTTGTTGTCTATATCTATTATCGGCTTATTACCTATAAGTGTTAACTAAATTTGTAATATTTCTAGTTTTTTTTACAAATACAGCGAGTTTTAAACAACTAATAAACACCAAAAGGATCAAGCGATTAATAAGTGAGCAAGTTGAAAATTTCCCATAAAAAAACCAGTAGCATTGCTGCTACTGGTTTTATAATTTGGTGCGGATGGGGGGACTTGAACCCCCACGCCCGAAAGCACTACCCCCTCAAGGTAGCGTGTCTACCAATTCCACCACATCCGCATTTTTTAAGCTTTCGCTTAGGTGTTAAACTTATTGACTTACTTGAGGAGTATAAGTCGTTTAACGTTAGCTTTACGCTAAATTAGTTTGGTACGTCAGAGCTCTGCTGTTGAGTAACAGGTACGTCTTCTTCTGCTGGCACTACAGTTTCTACTGCAGGTGCTGCTTCAAGATTTTCCCACTCATCGGTCTTTTTAATTTGGCCGGCAGTTAAGTTACCTAACACAATACTTAAAACAAAAAACACTGTTGCTAAGCTTGTTGTTGTTTTGGTCATGAAGTTACCTGCACCTGATGAGCCAAAAACTGTGCCCGAAGCACCGGCGCCAAATGAAGAACCCATGTCTGCGCCTTTACCTTGCTGGATTAAAACCATACCAACTAAAGCTAAAGCAACAACTAAATAAACTACTAATAAAATTTCGTACATCTTATACGGTCCCTTTTGCACTGTTACAGATTGCAGTGAACGAATCTGCTTTTAGACTAGCACCGCCAATAAGGCCGCCGTCTATATCTGGTTGTGCAAATAAAAATTCGCTATTTTTTTCGTTAACGCTACCACCATACAAGATGGTAAGCCCTTGTGCTAAATCGCTATCTAATGATGCAATTTTGTCACGGATAAATTTATGAACAGCTTGTGCCTGTTCTGGCGATGCAGTCTTACCTGTGCCTATGGCCCAAACGGGCTCGTATGCTATCACAGAATCTTTCAGTGCTGCTACACCTAATTTCTCAATTACTGCATCAATTTGTGCAGCAACCACGTGTTCGGTTTGACCGTTTTCTTGTTCGCTCTCGCTTTCGCCAATACACAAGATAGGTGTTAATCCCACTTGCTGCGCACGGGCAAATTTTGCGGCTACGGTTGCATTGCTTTCTTTGTAAATACTGCGTCGCTCTGAATGACCTACGAGTACGTACTTAGCACCTAAATCTTTAATAAGCTGAGCATCCACTTCACCGGTAAAGGCGCCTGGGGTATTTTCACTTAGCGTTTGGGTACCCGTGGTAACACCACTGTCAACCAGTGCTGATACTAATGGAAATGGAGGAAATAAAACAATGTCTATCTCATTTGATTTAACACTGTTAATGGCATCAGACAGTTGAGTGACAAGCTCTAAAGAGCCATTCATTTTCCAGTTGCCTGCGACCATTGCCTTACGTATTGCCATTTTCCACTCCAGATTAGAAAGCGGGCGAGATATTAACTTTTCTCGCCCTAAGTTACAAGAGGTTATTGTTCTCAATCAGTTTATTTGCTCATAGATTCGACAACTGCTGCAATTTTTTGCGCGCTGTCTATGACTATTTTTTCTTGTTCGGCTTCAACCATAACACGTACTACCGGTTCAGTGCCTGATTTACGAAGTAAAACACGGCCTTTTTCGCCTAAAGCTTGCTCTACTTGCGCAACCGCATCTTGTACTTCTGGTGCTTGTGTAGGGTCTGTGCCAGGTGTGTAACGTACATTAATCATTTTCATTGGGTACTTTGTAAAACCAGCCCCTAAATCTTGTAATGTGCGATTTTGAGCCACCATTGCAGCCAATACCTGAAGGCTTGAAATGATACCATCGCCCGTGGTGATTAAATCGAGGTTTAATACATGGCCTGAGCTTTCACCGCCAATTCTCCACCCTTTTTGCTGCAGCATTTCCATTACATAACGGTCGCCAACTTTACTGCGCGCAAATTCAATTCCTTTTGCTTTTAATGCATTTTCAAGCCCCATGTTCGACATAACCGTGCCAACAACACCACCACCTAGCATATGATCTTCAGCCGCTTGGCAGGCAATAATGTAAACTAAGTCATCACCGTCAAATACGCGACCGTTGTGATCAACCATCATTACGCGATCACCATCGCCATCGTAAGCAATACCCACATCGGCTTTGTGCTCTAGCACTTTGCGCTTTAACGTATCAACGTGTGTAGCACCACATTCATGGTTTATATTCACCCCATTAGGCTCACATGCATGAGTAATCACTTCAGCGCCTAGCTCACGCATTACCGACGGTGCAATATGGTAGGTTGCGCCATTGGCACAATCTAGTACAACTTTTAAACCTTCAAGTGATAAGCCTTGTGGAAATTGGCTTTTACAAAATTCAATATAGCGCCCATCAGCACTTACTAAGCGCGAGGCTTTACCAAGTTTATCTGAGGCAACACAGGTCATTGGTTCATCAAGCATCGCTTCAATTTGTAGCTCAACGTCGTCATCCAATTTTAAGCCTTGGCCATTAAAAAACTTAATCCCGTTATCGTAATAAGGGTTATGCGATGCACTAATTACAATACCTGCTTCGGCTCTAAACGTTTGCGCTAAATATGCAACAGCGGGCGTTGGCATTGGCCCAAGCAGTACGACATCTATCCCTGCGGCAATTAAACCAGCTTCAAGCGCGGTTTCTAGCATGTAACCTGAAATACGGGTATCTTTACCTATAATTACTTTTTTTGTTCCACTTAGAGACAAAACTCGACCTGCGGCCCAGCCTAATTTCATTGCAAACTCAGGGTTAATTGGAGCTGTGCCCACTAAACCACGTACCCCATCGGTACCAAAATATTTTCTTTCGCTCATTATAAAGCTCCTTTTTCGCAAGCTTGGAGTACACCAAGCACATCTGCTGTTTCTTTTACATCGTGTACACGAATAATTTTTGCGCCATTTTGCGCGGCAATTAGCGCACCGGCTAAGCTGCCCGCTAATCGCTCATCTGTTTTTCTGTTTAGCAAATTACCTATCATCGACTTGCGTGAAAGACCTGCTAAAAGCGGTAGTGCAAATTTATTAAATGCATTAAATTTAGCAAGTATTTCAAAATTATGCTCTAGGGTTTTGCCAAAGCCAAAACCTGGGTCGAGGATAAGTTGCTCCACCTTAATACCCGCTGTTTCGCATGCGCTTATACGCTGCTCAAAAAAGAGGTTAATTTGCGCTAGCAAGTCAGTATAAGTGGGTTCACTTTGCATTGTCCGTGGCTGCCCTTGCATATGCATCAAACAAATTGCTACATCGGGATACTTAGCGAGTGTGCTAAGTGCGTGGGGCTCTTGTAATGCACGTACGTCGTTAACTATATCAGCACCTGCTAAAATCGCCTGCTCCATGACCTGCGCTTTACTGGTATCTACCGATATTACGCAGTCACTTTTAGCTCTAATGGCTTTTATTGCAGGTATCACACGATTAAGTTCATCGTCTAAATTAACATCTGGCGCGCCTGGACGTGTAGACTCCCCGCCAATATCAATGATAGTTGCACCCTCGTCTAACAACTGCATTGCCTGTTGCACCGCGTGCGCTGTATCTAAAAACTTTCCACCATCAGAAAATGAATCTGGGGTCACATTTAAAATACCCATCACACATGGTTTTTCTAAATTAAGTTTACGCCCACGGGGAAGGTTTATTATGTTAGTCATCGCCAACCTTTTAGTTATTTGATACAAAAAAGCCCCGAAGTACGGGGCTTTTAAAGTATTATTTTAACGATTATTCAGCTTTATCATCAAGGTTTGTTTCATCTTTTTTCGATGAATCATCCGGTTTTTGGCTTTCATCAACCGGCTTTTCTTGAGGTGCGACTGTTTTAGTTGGCTTATCGTCTAAACGGTCATGTGCATCACGTGGTTCACGCACAGGCTGACGCGCCATTAAATCATCAATTTGTTTAGCATCAATTGTTTCGTATTTCATTAATGCATCTTTCATCGCATGAAGAATATCAATATTTTCTTTTAATATATCTTCTGCTCTTTGATAATTACGGTCTGAGAATAAGCGTACTTCGGCATCAATTACTTTAGCTGTTTCATCAGACATGCTCATTGCGCGACCACCGCCGCCCCCCATGTACATCTCGTTTTGATCTTCAGCGTAAAGTAACGGACCTAGTTTTTCACTCAAGCCCCACTGCGTTACCATTTTACGTGCAATATCTGTTGCACGCTCAATGTCGTTACTCGCACCCGTTGTTACTTTGTCTTCGCCATAAATAAGTGCTTCAGCAATCCGGCCACCGTATAGGCTTGAAATCATTGACTCTAAAAGCTCTTTAGAATGGCTAACACGGTCCTGTTCAGGTAAGTACATAGTTACACCAAGGGCACGGCCACGTGGAATAATCGACACTTTATAAACTGGGTCGTGCTCTGGCACCATACGGCCAACAATAGCATGGCCCGCTTCATGGTAAGCCGTCATTTCTTTCTCTTGCTCACTCATCACCATGGTCTTGCGCTCTGCACCCATCATGATTTTATCTTTAGCAGCATCAAATTCAGCCATACTTACAACACGTTTATTACCACGTGCGGCATAAAGTGCGGCTTCGTTTACAAGATTTGCTAAATCAGCACCAGAGAAACCAGGCGTACCACGTGCAATAACTGCCGCTTCTACGTTATCGCCTAATGGCACTTTACGCATATGTACTTTGAGAATTTGCTCACGGCCACGAATATCAGGCAAACCAACCACTACTTGACGGTCAAAACGACCAGGACGAAGTAATGCAGGGTCTAGTACGTCAGGGCGGTTAGTTGCCGCTATAACGATAATACCTTCGTTACCTTCAAAACCATCCATTTCTACTAGCATTTGGTTTAGTGTTTGTTCACGTTCGTCGTGTCCACCGCCCATGCCAGCGCCACGCTTACGACCTACAGCATCAATCTCATCTATAAAGATAATACATGGTGCAGCCTTTTTAGCTTGCTCAAACATGTCACGTACACGCGATGCGCCCACACCAACAAACATTTCAACAAAGTCAGAACCTGAAATGGTGAAAAACGGTACTTTTGCTTCACCGGCTACGGCTTTTGCAAGTAATGTTTTACCCGTGCCAGGAGGACCCACCATTAGTACGCCCTTAGGAATACTACCACCAAGTTTTTGGAACTTAGAAGGGTCACGTAAAAAGTCTACTAACTCTGTTACGTCGTCTTTTGCTTCATCACAACCTGCTACATCAGCAAAAGTTGTTTTAACTTGGTCTTCACTCATCAGGCGCGCTTTGCTTTTACCAAACGACATTGCACCTTTACCGCCACCGCCTTGCATTTGACGCATGAAGAATATCCATACCCCTATAAGCAGCAACATTGGGAACCAAGAGATAAAAATACTTGCTAAAAACGATTGTTCTTCAGGCTGTACGCCTTTCACATTTACATCGTTTTTAAGTAAATCATTAATTAAATCTTCATCGTACATTGGCATTGTGGTTTGAAAACGCTCACCACTGCTTTTAGTACCTGTAATATTACCCGTTCCACGGTCAATAATAACTTCTTGTAAAGAGCCGCTACGCACGTCTTTTACAAATTGAGTGTAACTTGTTTGACGATCAACTTGATCGCCGCCATTAAAGCTCTGAAATACTGACATTAGCACAACTGCAATAACCAGCCAGAGTATTAGATTTTTCGCCATATCGCTCAAGGGGTTAACCTCTTGTATCCAATTAATTTAAATTCAACTAAACGCCAAGCAACTGTACTACAGTTTGTAGCCGGTCGCTACTATATATACTTCCCGAGAACGGGCACGTGAGGCATCAGGTTTGCGTATTTTCACTGCTTTAAAACTATTACGAACGTCTTGCAAGTATTGATCAAAGCCTTCACCTTGAAACACTTTAACAACAAATGCACCATTTTTCTTTAATACTTGATGACACATATCAAGTGCTAATTCTACCAAATACATGCTACCCGCTTGATCTACCGAGTTATTACCGCTCATATTTGGCGCCATGTCAGAGAGTACCACATCAACATTTTTACCATCAATGCGTTTTAACAATGCATCAAGTACGGCTTCTTCACGAAAATCGCCTTGTAAAAAGTCAACCCCCGCAAGTGAGTCCATAGGTAATATGTCACACGCAACAACCTGACCTTTATCAGATACTTTCTCGGCTAAGTATTGTGACCAGCTGCCAGGTGCAGCACCTAAATCAACAACGGTCATACCAGGGCGAAGCAGTTTATCTTTATTTTGGATCTCATCTAATTTGAAAACAGCTCGAGAACGCCAGCCTTTTTTTTGCGCTTGCTGAACATATTGATCATCAAAATGTTCTTTCAGCCATCGCTTTGAACTGGCTGAATGTTTTTTATTTGTCATAAATTAACACGCAACTAATTAGTAATATTCTTTAGATGGCGTTAGAATACCCTTAATTCAAGCCATATTCAGCAAAATTTGTATAAACATGACATTATCAAACAAACAAAAGCAGTTTTTAAAAGGTCAGGCGCATAGCCTTAAGCCTGTAGTTTTACTAGGTTCTAACGGTTTAACCGAGGGCGTAGTAGTCGAAATTCAAAGTGCATTAGAAATTCACGAATTGATTAAAGTAAAAGTACCTACTGACGATCGTGAAACAAAAGCACTTATTTTTGATGCAATCGTTCGTGAAACCGGCGCTACTAAGCTACAAACAATAGGTCACACTGTTGTATTGTATCGTCAAAGTGCAGAAAAAAAGATTCAATTACCACGCGCATAAGTTAATTGTGCAGTGAGCCTTTTTATAAAAAAACCAGCATTAAGCTGGTTTTTTTATTATATGTGCTTATTTATGCTTTTTACCGGTAAAAAATAAATTTAAAAGCACGGCCCTTTTAAGCAATCTTAGGCATGTTTATTTAGTGCGTTTGTATTTTAATAAACGGTCTAAAAATTCAGTAGTTAATTCATTTATCACGCCTGTTTCCGCGTTAACAATCAAGCTAAAACCCACATTTAAATGCGGTATAACCACTAAGTCACTGCGATAGCCTTGTACCCAGCCACTATGATAATAAAGCGTTTCATCGTTATAGTTATAAACACGCCAGCCTAATCCATAATAAGCTTGTTCTAATTCCTTTTTCCATACTCGTCTATAACGCTCTTTTTTTGTAAGTGTATAAGGACGTGTTTGTGTAGCAAGTGCATCTAAAGAAAGTACATCTAGGTTTTGCCCTAATTGCGCATTTAACCATTTTGCCATATCGGTGGCACTTGCATTTACGCCCGCAGCAGGGCCGACTTTATAATAGTTTTTTTTCAGCTTGGCTGTGTACCAACGTTTTTTGCCTCTAACGTGCGGCAGCGCATAATTTTTATCCTGCACCATTGCATCGTAGCCTAAGCTGGTATCGCTCATTTTTAATGGTGTAAAAATTCCCTCTTGCAGCCACTGGTCATATTTTTTATTGGTACTGCTGTAAATTACATCATCAATTAAACTAAACATCACATTTTGATAGCCATAGCATTGGCCTGGTTCGCAAATGGGCTTTACTGTTAATAGCTTTTCGACAATATCGGGGTAATTCATTCTTGATTCGATTAAATTGTCATACGCATTAGGAACCAAACCGCTGGAGTGGCTTAATAAGTGAAACACTTTTAAATTATCTTTATAAACAGTGCCTTTAAAGGCAGGTATATACTCACTTACTGGTTTAAATAAATCTATTAACCCTTCACTTGCAAGCTTTGCAGTTAACGACCCTGCAAATGTTTTTGACACCGAAGCCAACCTAAAGCGGGTGTGGCGGTTAACCTGTGTGCCACTTCTTGCCTTAGTGCGGCCCATGGTGTGGATATAATCAGCGTTACCAATACTCACTATCGAAAGCGCAGCGCCAGGAATACCTTTACTGTTGAGTTTTTTTTCTGCGTAGCGTCCATACTGTTTTACGAATCCATCCCAGCTTGAGTCTGCTTTAGCTATTGCCTGAAGCGGTAAAGATAGACAAATAGCGACCCAAACGTACATAAAATTAGTGAGATACTTCATTCGTTACAAATTTATTCTTTTTTAACTACATCTATGTGCATAATATCATGAAGTTTTGATAGGACTAACGTACAATGTTGCGATTATTGGCTTTTTAAGTGGATGTTAAGTATTTATGCGTTTTATAGTTGTATCACTTTTTATATTATTATCAGCAGGTTGTGCAATTACCAAACAGCCGGCCGAGCCTTTGGCTTTACCTTTAAAGCCAACATTAAAGAGCGAAACTTACCAGCTTGAGTATAAAACAGAGCACGCATCGCCAAAAGTTAAGTCTGTACAGTTACCGGCGCACAAAGTAACACGCGGCCAAACAGTGCGTATTACAACCGATAAAGCAAGCGTAACAGACACGCTATTAAAGCAAATAACCCAAGCCTTGAACGATAAAGGCTTAGAAGTGACTGATAGCAAAAACAGTGACTACACGTTAGCTATTCATCAGTTAGATTTAGCATTTACTGACGATACAAAATATGCGTTAACTCAACCTGAAAACCCGTACCCTTTATTTGCCAAAGTAGCGCAGCAATACCCTACCCAGCAATGCGCCACCATACTAGCGCAAGTGAGCATGCGCATTACGCACCGCGCCTCTGGCGATGTGGTGTGGTTTGCAAAATCATCAATAGACAGCGCAAGCTTCCACCGTGAGCCTTTATTGTTTAGCTTTGCCCAAGAGCAAAAAATTACTAATGAGTTAGAAGTGGCAACATTTGTACATCAACAAAATACCGAGCAAGCCCGTATAGCGCGCGCAGGTAAGGAAGTAACTGTACCGCCCTTTAAAACTATTACTAAATTAAGCAGCTTAACTAAACTACAAGGCCCATGTACGCGTACAGAGGTGAGTGCCTTAACGCCTATGATGCAATATTACTTAAGCAGTATTTTAATTGACAAAATAAAAGTGCAATAACGTAAAAAACTACATTTTTTTACAGATTCAAGGATTCACTTACCAATATAATACGCTTAATAACAAATAATAATTAGGTCCCCAGGGATGAAAAACGCTTTCTTACAGCATATTTTTATTAATAGCGTATTGCTTTGCGCCAGTTTTTTGAGCTTTCAAAGCCAGGCAAGCAATCGATACTATGCTGATAACACGCTAGAGCCCACCCAAGGCTTTGCGTGGGATTGGAGCGCTGGGGCTGGTTATTATGTAGAAGACTCTTACCTAATTGGCCTTGATTCCTACGACGATGGCATTGAACTCGATTTAAGCCTGGCTATTTCCTACGAAAACTTTTATCTCGACTTTGATCATAACCAGTTAAGCGGCGGCTTAGTTGTGGGTTACAGCCTTATAGATAAATTTGATTGGGGCTTGGATATATTAGGCACCAATACTCAGGCTGGCTTTGATGACAAAGGCTTAGGTTTTTACAACCACGGTGTAATAGAAGAGCTTGCGGGTATAAAATCGCGTAATTACGATTTTGATGCTGGGCTAAGATTAACGCGCCGCTTTGAAAACTCGCAAATTTCGTTTGAGTTTTTACATGATATTACAGGTACACATAATGGCTGGGTGTTTAACACCTTTTTTAGCCATATTTTGCCATGGCGTAACTGGGAGTTTAGATCTGGGGTGGGTATTAGCGCTTATTCGGGCAGTTTTACTAACTATTACTTTGGTATAGATGCAGACGAAGCCACCGCTAATCGCCCTATTTACACCCCTAATGGCAGTACCAGTATTATGTTTGAGTTTCATGCTGAGTACCCTATTTCTCAAGATTGGGTGTTTTTGTCTGGCTGGTTAACAACGTGGTTTTCAAAAGAAATAGACGACAGCCCCATTATTTCTCAAGGGTATCAACATAAAGCCAAGGTAGGCCTACGTTATGTATTTTAGATGGATCTGTTTATTATTGATCTTCCCTGCTATTTCATCTGCAAAAACAACAGATAAAACGGCCCCATTAATTGCGCTGCCCGACACCTGTGTTGCACTACGTGAGGGCCGTAATTGCTACGCTGATGTAACGCTTAGCTGGCAGCAACCAACTATTGGTAATTACTGCCTAAGAGACGCAACATCAAAATATATAATGCAATGCTGGTTAAAGCAGCAACAAGGCGTATTTGAATATACCTTCGACTCCCAGCAAAGTATTTCTTTTGAATTGTTTGATAGTAATACAGCCCAAGTTATTGCCACAACAGAGGTTAAACTGCAGTGGGTTTATCAAAATAGACAAAAAAAACGCCGCTGGCGCTTGTTCTAATTAGAGGTGTGACCTTTCGTGATTGATTTTACAGCAATGTGTTTGGTAATTAATTAAGTCAGCGTTTATAAAATGTGGTTGTTCAGCTAAGTAGGTACTAACGCAGCATAAACCCCAAACCTGTGCAGCCCTTAGGGTTATTTAAGGGCGAGTTTCAATCCACACACGGCAACCCTCTAACACTAAGGAAGCTTTATGGATAATTACGGCACTATTTTATTAGTTGAAGATGACACCTCTTTAGCCCAATGGGTTGCAGAGTACTTAACCGAGCAAGGCTATACCACCCATGTTTGCCACCGCGGCGATGAAGTAATAAGCCAGGTAAAAAACTTAAACCCTAACATAGTCCTGCTCGACATTATGTTGCCAGGGCAAGACGGTATAAGTGTGTGTAGAGAGCTACGTAGCTTTTACACCGCGCCCATTATTATGCTAACCGCCCGCGATGATGAAATGGATGAAGTAATTGGTTTAGAAGTAGGTGCGAGTGATTACATCATGAAACCAGTGCGCCCTCGCGCATTACTGGCCCGTATAAAAGCAGCACTGCGCCTTACCAGCGAACCGACTAAAGTAACCACTAACGAGAGTGTGATTACTGTAGGCGCACTCAGTATTGATACTCAATCACGCAGTGTAACGCTTAATAATCAAGATATGGCTATTTCTAGTGCTGAGTACCTCCTACTGCACTATTTAGCCAGTAATGCAGGCCAAGTAGTCTCGCGTGATGCTGTGTTTAAAGCAACCAAAGGCCGTGAATACGATGGGCTTGATAGAAGTGTTGATGTACTAATATCTGCGCTGCGCAAAAAGTTTCATGATGACCCGCAAAACCCAGAAAAAATTAAAACAATTTGGGGGCGTGGTTATTTACTTGTTGCCACTGCGTGGGAATAGTAACCGTGGCGGTTTAAATGAAAAAATTTTACATTTCACTACTCGGTAGTGCGCTGCTTTCTATTGTTGTATTGGGCTGGCTAATCGATGCATTTAGCCAACAAACTCAAACACCGCATGATGAATTTAGCCTACAAAGCCAAATGATCAACGGCTTTAGTAAACATTTAAGTAGTGTAGCGACCTCAGAGCGCGCAGCTTATGTAAAGCAATTGGCAAACGACTTTAATGTAAAGCTTGATTACAAAAATAATGAATCCCTAGCCCTGCCGCCGTCTTTAATACTACAAATGCATACCCAAAGCGGTCTTATTTTAGAAGACCAGCAAGGTTTTTATATGCTCTACAGTAGCGAAGTATTGTCGCCTTATCATCTTTCCATGCGCCTAGATAAAGGCTTTGAAACAGATCAGCGCAACGATATTATTTTAACTTTGTTGTTTTATGCTGGGCTCTGCATTTTTATGGGCTTTATTATTGCCCCACTTGCTAAACGCTTAACAGTATTAAACGATGCAGCTAAAAAATTTGCCGCAGGTGATGTACAAGCGAGAATAAAGGTCTCTCACTTTACCTACATAAGAGATGTTGAGCTTACATTTAACCGCATGGCTAGCCAGATAGAAAAGCTCGTGGCGGAAAACAAATTAATGGCATCGAGCTTATCGCACGATATTAGAACCCCTATCGCATGTTTACGCTTTGGCTTAGATGCAGCGCTCGACAGCGCAGATATGCCTAAAGTTAAGCAATGCCTTGTGCGTATGGAAAACGATCTCGATCATATGGAATCGATGCTTAAAAGCTATTTAGCCTTTGCAACCCTTGAGCAAAATGCCAACCAGCTCACCTACTCGCAAACTAATTTATCGCACTATCTTGAAGACTTACTTACTCAGCTTTCGCCTAAAATTGAAACCAGCCAACTTAAAATACAACTAAACAGTAGTGACGATATGGTTTTTGCTGACTTACATTGGCTTGCTCGGGCTATTAGTAATTTAATTGGCAATGCCTGCGACTTTGCAAAAGACACTATTTATGTCAGTGCAAAGCGCGATGAGCATTATTTATATATTACAGTTGAAGATGATGGCCCAGGCATCGCACCAGAGAACTTTAATAACGTTTTTAGCCCGTTTTTTAGAGAAGAAAGCCACCGTAACCGTGCTGATAAAAGCTATGGCTTAGGCTTAGCCATTGTTGCAAAAGTGGCAGATTGGCATCACGGCAGTGTAAGCGTTAGTAAAAGTGCGCGGCTTCAAGGGGCGTGTTTTACCCTTAAAATTGGTCAGCATCACGATTCGTAAAATATTATTTACACAACTGTAATTAGGGCCTGTTGGCCTTTTAGGGTTATAATTTGTTCTATCTAGGGGCTGTTTAATCGCGGCGCGAGGTTTGTAACCTAGTGGGCTACGTAAAAACCGAGTAACAAAGAGTAAATAGGCCTATTTATGGGGAACAACCACACTACATAGGCTCTGCCTTGCCTAAACACCAAACAGACTGCTGCAAATTTAACCTCGAAAGGTAAACAGGCCCTAAAATTTATTACACAAAATCAACTCCTTATTCTAAACCTGTTGATAACATTAATTAAATGCATCGCGTGATAGACACACCAGACGATAATTATTGTCACAATTGGGCAAATAAGTACTTTTTATTTATTTGCAATTCCAGTAGATTGTCAGCGCCGTCAAAAAATAGAGAAGTACAACAATATGAGCGCAGTTAGAGGTGAGTTTAGCTCTCGCTTTGGATTTATAATGGCCGCCGCAGGCTCTGCAGTAGGTTTAGGTAATATTTGGGGTTTTCCTACCCAAACAGCAAGCAATGGTGGTGCCGCTTTTTTAGTCGCTTATTTGGTACTCGCGTTCTTTTTAGCATACCCCGCACTTATGGCTGAGCTTATAATTGGCCGCCACGGACAAGCTAATGCGGTGTCTTCTTTAACAAAAATAACATCACACACGTGGCAAAAGCGCTTTGCTTTTATCGTGGGTTTTGGCGGGATTTTATGTGCGGGCTTTATTTTAAGTTTTTATGCCATTGTGGCAGGCTGGATGCTCAGCGCGACAATCGAACCTCTCACTACATTAGCTGGTGCAAACCAAGCTTCAACGTGGTTAAGTGAGCAGTCACTTTCACGAAACATCATTTTTACAGTGATATTTATCATACTCACCGTGGCTATTATTAGTCGTGGCGTAGAAAACGGCATAGAAAAATGGTCTAAGCGTCTGATGCCTGCGCTTTTAGGTATTTTATTTGCCTTAATTGCCTACGTTATGACCCAAGAAGGTGCTATGCAAGGGCTTAAAGCCTATTTAGTGCCTGATTTTTCATCTATATTTGATGCAAATTTACTCGTAAGTGCACTCGGCCAAGCGTTTTTCTCTTTGTCATTAGGCACCAGCGTGATGATTATTTATGGCTCTTACATAAGTAAAAAAGAAAACCTAGTCACGCTAGGCGCTTATGTAACATTAATAGATGTGTTTATCGCGTTTGTAGCGGGCCTTTTAATTATACCAGCCATGTATGTCGCACAAGCTCAAGGCGTAGAAATTTTTTCATCTACAGGCAAACTTCTCTCTGAAGACACACTGGTGTTTCAAGTGTTACCAGCATTGTTTGATGGTATGGGCTCTGTGGGTCTATTTATAGGCTTTGCATTTTTTGCCCTAATGAGTATAGCCGCACTTACCTCCTCTATTTCAATGTTAGAGGCGCCGGTATCGTATACTGTGGAGCGCTTTGCAATGAGCCGCCTGCAGGCAACATGGCTAATTGGCGCGCTAATAAGCGCAGTGAGCATTACCATAGTATGTAACTTAGGAAGCTTATTTGGTTTAGTGATCACCCTAACAACTAAAGTTGCTCAGCCTTTACTTGGCTTAATGTGTTGTATTTTTGTTGGCTGGATTTGGTACCGTGGCTCACTACTAAAAGCAATACAGCAAGGTAACCCTGAGGTTCATAACACACTATTTTGGAAAGTATGGCCTGTATACACTAAGTTTGTGTGCCCTATAGCTATTGGTGCTGTGTTTTTACATTCGGTGTTAAGTTAAAACGTTATTTTTAACTAACCCGAGTTCAGGTTAAGTTCTAAATTAAGTAAAGCCCACGCGTTAAGTGGGCTTTTTAATAGCTTAAATTTACTCGTAATAAATTAGCTTAGTGTATTTAACACCATATCTTGATGAGGGATGCCATCTTCTAGGTATTGCTCCCCTACTTCTGTAAAGCCAAAAGAGCGATAAAATGCTAATAAATAGGTTTGTGCGCCTATATAAATATGACGCTGTGGCCACTGCTTTTTACAACATGCTATGGCCGCATTTACAAGCTCAGTAGCCCGCCCTTTACCTCGCTCACTTTTGCAAACCAGTACACGGCCTATTGCGCTGTACTGCTCATTTTTTTCATAGCAGCGGGCATAAGCTAATAAACTATTATCTGCAATTGCATATAAATGCTGAGTACTAGGGTTAATGTCTACTTCATCAAGCTCAGGGTAAGGACACGTTTGCTCTACTACAAATACATCAACACGACCGCGCATTATCGTAAATAAAGTACGCGTATCAAGCGCATCAAAATGCGCACATTTAAACGACATATAAAATCCTAAAATAAAAAACCCAGCCTAAGCTGGGTTTAGTTAAACTACGCATCACTTAGGCAAACAAACGCTCTAATTGGTCGCACAACTGCGATAAATTCACATGGTCGTGCTCTATGGTTAAATCAACATAACCATCGCCTCTAAATGCTCTATCCAGCTCAATTAAAACATGCGTTTTGTGTGCTTCTGGTACAAACGATAATTCAATCTCTTGAATACCAAATAAGCTGCGGCTATTAGGCTTATACTCTAACTCTTGATAACACCCCGATACCGACTGAAAAGTAGGCGCACGTAAATGGCCTTTTTCAACATCAGCTTTTAATAAACTAAACCCTAATTTATCCATTGCTTGCATACAGGTTTTAACAGCTTCGTTAGGGTAAATATGCAAGTGATCTTTATCTGTTGGGTCTAGTGCTAAATCAATATCAAGGCCTGTTTCAATCCATACATGTGATTGGTTGTAGCCGGCATTAATTTCAGTAATTGGCGTTTCTGGATGAAGGCGCGCTTCAAATGGAATACTTTTAACTTCACCTGGCTCAACAGTGCCTATATCGGTTATACGCCACTGATCAATTACGTGATTAGTAAAGTACTCACCTTCTTCGCCATCAACTTTAACGCGAGTCATTAAAAACAAATCAAGGCCAGCAATTTCTTGAGCCACATCGCCTGCAGTTATAACGATATTAGCGTTAAAAAGTTGCCCTGGCTGAAGATGCTCAGTTTCTAAAATTGTATCTACTTTTGCAGCGCCAATACCTACCGACGCTAAAATCTTTTTAAACATTTCTATCTCCTTAAGCTGAGCGGCTCAGTTTGTTGCTCAAGCTTAAACTCCTTCGTTAAAGCATCTTAACCATATTTAAAAGCCAATGTCAGTGAAAAAATGTTATTTACATGCTATTTACGATTAAATACGTGTTTAATGTGCATTTTTTATACGTAGCTGGGCAAGTAATTGATTAAACGCGCTCATTTTTAGGGCTATTTTTATTTTCAATGGTATAAAATTTTCGCTACACTGCAATCCCAAATGAAGTGATATTAAGAATTATGGAACTAATCTATTTTGCCGCCGCGTTTGTTTGTGGCTTTGGTGTTTATCAATTAAAACTTCCTCCCCTTATTGGCTTTTTACTTGCCGGTTTTGCATTAAATTTATCAGGCTATAAAAGCACCGAACTACTCGATACCATTGCGGCACTGGGTGTAACACTTCTTTTATTTAGTATTGGCTTAAAACTTAAAGTAAACAGCTTAATCAAGCCCCAAGTATGGGCACCCGCTACCCTACACATTATTTTTAGCAGTGCATTATTTAGTGGCTTTATGTTACTGCTAGGTATTTTTGCTGTGCCTATGTTTGTTGATTTAAGCTGGCAAAGTGCCTTATTAGTTGGGTTTGCGCTAAGCTTTTCAAGCACTGTATTTGCGGTAAAAGTACTTGAAGAGCGCGGTGAAATGGCAAGCCTACACGGAAAAATAGCCATTGGCATTTTAGTTATGCAGGATATTTTTGCGGTTATATTTTTAGCCATTAGCACCGGCAAAGTACCTAATATGTGGGCTCTTGCTTTAATTATTGCACTACCTTTAGTGCGCCCACTTATGTATGCAGTGCTTAACCGCTCTAAACATGGTGAGCTATTGCCGTTATTTGGCTTTTTCTTTGCGTTGGTAGCCGGTTATAACGCTTTTGATTTTGCAGGTTTAAAGGGCGATTTAGGCGCGCTCATTATGGGGATGATGTTTGCGCCACATAAAAAGGCGGGAGAGCTTTCAAAGTCGCTGCTTAATTTAAAAGATATTTTGCTGGTCGGTTTTTTCTTAAGTATTGGTTTAAACGCAGAGCTTACAGCGAATTCATTAATTGTAGCGCTAATCCTTATATTTGTTCTGCCAGTTAAAACCTTACTTTATTATGTATTTACGAATACCTTTAAGCTCAGAGCGCGCACCTCGTTACTCACTGCATTTAGCCTTGCTAATTTTAGTGAGTTTGGCCTTATTGTGTGTGCTGTTGCAGCCTCTACAGGCATGATCACCTCAGAGTGGCTGGCGGTAATGGCTATTGCGGTGTCTATTACCTTTGTTATTGCATCGCCTCTTAATAAACGCTCAAACGAGTTATACGTAAAAATTGAGCGCTGGTTATTAAAATTCGAAAGCAAAACCCGCTTAGCTGAAGAGCTACCCGTTAATCTAAACGACACTAAAATCGTTATATTTGGTATGGGACGCATAGGTACAGGTGCATACGAAACAATAAATGCGACTCACCCTAATGTAGTGGCGGGCATTGATATTAAACCAGAGGTGGTAGAAAAACATATTAAACGCAATAGAAAGGTACTCCTTGCCGATGCCACCGACCCTGACTTTTGGCAGCGCGTTAACCACTCTCATGTTGAAATGGTCATGTTAGCTATGCCAAAGCATATGCAAAATATTTTTGCACTAGAGCAATTACAAGCCTCAGGCTATAACGGCCAAGTAACAGCTATCGCCAATTACCCTGATCAACAAAAAGAGCTTGAACAAATGGGCGTAAACTCGACCTATAACTTTTATTTAGAAGCAGGAAGCGGTTTTGCCGAGCACGTAAAGCAAGAGTTATTCGAAAAATAGCACTTTTATACTAAATAATAAAAACAACCAAATGAAAACGCCTTATTTTTAATAAGGCTTTTTTATTAGTTTTAGTTTAAAAACTCATTTTATTTACATTCCTTTACATTACTTCTCTCTATCTGTAAAAAAAACAGATAAACTACCGGTGTTGTTTAAATAAACGCCTTCGCACCTGTGTCACATAATTAGACTCCAGCTAATTAATGCAAGGTAAGCATTTATTTATCAACACAAATTTATTCAATCAGAGGGCCTACTCCCTCGTTCAATAGGCTGTTTCTTGCCCGTCACAGCCTATTTTATTTCTGTTTACTTGCCCGCTTACCCAGCCGCTATTTAATGCGTTTATTATTAATAAGCAGTAGTATTACTATTATATGTTTTATCAATTACTGACTTATTATGGATACAGCCGAACTCAAGCTCGCCATTAATACAATTATGCCCTTTGGAAAATACGCAGGCAGACCCTTATTGCTTTTGCCAGAGCCCTACCTAGTGTGGTTTAAACAGCAAGGGTTTCCAGAAAGTAAACTCGGAGCGCAGCTTGCAATGATGTACGAGGTTAAATTAAACGGGCTTGAGCAAATGCTGATGCCCCTACTTAAAAAAAATGAAAAATAATTGAGAACTTTTTCCACGTAGCCGGGTCTACTATTTTGCTACTTGTTGATTTTGGTTTTTAACCACAAAAAGCGCCTTAGGCGCTTTTTTTATGGCTGGCGTTTTCAGGTGAATTGCTTTTATACCAATCCGCATAATAAAGTGATCTATTTTGAGGATGGAAAAACGTGTTGATAGCTAAGCAATTTAGTTGTTCTCGGCAATTGCTCCTGCATTGCTCTACCTTCTGCATTCATGCACTCGTAAATGGGAGCTTTTTAACGTAGCTAGCGACACATTTGGCCCTACAAAATGATTAAGTATTATTGCGGATAGGTATTAGGTAAGGTAACTATAAACTTAGCGCCGCCAAGCGATGAGTCAGTGATTGAATAGTGCCCTTTATGCCACGATACAATTTTTGCCACTATTGCTAAGCCTAAACCAAAGCCCCCTGTGCTTTTATCACGGCTTTTATCTAAACGAATAAAAGGTTTAAATACGCTTTCTCTGTCGCTTTTTAAAATACCTTCTCCGTCATCTTCCACAATAAAGTAAATTGCATCACCCTGCGCTTTGAGTGTGACATCAACACGACTAACAGCGTACTTTAACGCATTGCCCACTAGGTTTTGCATTACACGCGCAATAAAGTGCGCATCACACTTGTAAACAAGAGCCTGTGGTAACACCGCATTAAACTCTATGCCGCTTGCAAAATTTAGCTTATTAATGACCGATTGTGTCAAAGCAGCCAAATCAACGTCGCTTCTCGCTAAGCTTGGTTGCTGCGAATCAAGCCGAGCATATTCAAGCATTTCACACACAAGCGCTTCAAGTTCGCTTATATCTGCCTGCATATTAGTTAGGTAATGTTGCCCTTTTTCCGATTGCAGTGTTTCTTCTAACATGGCTATACCAAATTTTAATCGTGCAAGGGGCGTTCTAAATTCATGAGATACAGAGGAGGTAAGTTCTTGTTGCGCACTAAGAAGATGCTCTATGCGCTGCTGCATTACTTTTAGAGTATCAGTAACGGGTAAAAAAAACGATTTAGAAGGACTGCTTAAGTTAAAGTCTTGCGAGCCATCTACCGCTTCGCACGCATGGCTTAATTTAGAAAAATCACGCCATAGTAAAAAGCTCCACAGCCCCACAGGTAACCCTACAATAGCCAGTAACATTAAATATGGGATAACAGAGCTTTCAGGTGCTTTTATAACGCCTACAGGGCCAATTTGAAGTAGCTTGTTATCACCAAGCTCAACATACCACACTATGCGCTGCTTTTTATCATACAGGTACAGGTAATGATTTTTATCTAATGAGGCTTGCTGCTTAAGGGGTAAAATAAGATCTTTGCGGGCAATAACTTGGCTTTCAAAGCTGTGTTTTAGCTTATCTAGTCCATCATCGGTTTGCGATAATAACCAAAGTGCTTGGCCAAACTCATCATCTAACAGCACTTGCTGCTGCGTCTCTTCGTAAGGCCAAATTTGTTCTATAACACCACTAACAATAAATAAAGAAACAATGATATAAACATATAAACTTATAAATAGTTTGCCCATTATTCCTTATTTACCTTCATATATTATTTTTCCCAGGCGTCTGATACAAACAAGTAACCTTGCCCCCATACGGTTTTTATACGGTAAGGTTTATCGCTGTTATCACCTAGCTTTTTGCGAATTCGTGACACGCGTACATCAACGGTACGGTCAAGCCCATCGTATTGACGGCCAATCATATGTTGATGAACATGTTCACGGCTTAGTACTTCGCCTGCATTTGAGGCAAGTAGCCATAGTAGCTCAAACTCATGGGATGTAAGTACTATTTCGTTTTCGTTTAATTTAACAATTCGGCTGGTTTTATCAATGACTAAATCACCAAACTGAATCTCTTCTGCGGCCTTAACCACGGGTTGTCCGCGACGCAGTAATGCATTTACACGCGCCAGTAAAACACGCGGTTCTGCAGGTTTTACCACATAGTCATCTGCGCCAAGCTCTAAGCCAATCACCTGGTCAAAGTCTTCACCTTTTGCAGTAAGCATTAAAATTGGCAACGAAAACTTATCACGTACTTGTCGACATACGCTAAAGCCATCTTTACCTGGCAACATAATATCTAAAATCATTAAATCAGCAGCGTTATTCTCAAGATAACTAAATACTTCATCACCACGGCTTAATACGTCTACTTCTAAGCCATTATGTTCAAGATAATCTTTTGTTAGTTGTTGTAAACCTAGGTCATCTTCAACAAGTAAAATTTTTGGCATGAGTTGCTCCTAAATTAAAAATAGCTCCATGGAGAGCGAAGCCTGCGCCTACTTTTTTTAGCATCAGCACTTTGCACTTCAACGTGTGTTTTAGCAATTAACACACCGGTATGAGGATTGATTAAGGAGTATATGGTCTCTACCTGAACACGCGCTTTATACTCAAACACACCAACAGCCTGCTGTTGCCAGCATTTAATCAGTTTGTTTTGTTGGTACAGGCATGCATCGCTTGGCGATGGTTGCTGCCAATTAAACTTTAAATCAAGATCGCAAAACGCTTGCTGCTCAGACACAACACACACTTTGGGAGAGACCTTTAAAGACGCATTTTGCGCTACAACGGGAGGGCTAAACAGAAAAACTGTAAGCACAATCAACATTAAATACTTCATATTAAAAAGTATGATCGAATCCTATAAAAGCAGTCATTGAATAGTTACGTTCAAAAAGCGGACTGCCATCCATAGCTGAATAGTCGTAATATGCTACATGAAAACGAAGACTGTTAGCCTCACTCAATGGCCAACTGGCGTCGATTTTAGCATAAGGTTGCCAGCTACTACCAACGTCAATTTTACCTAATGAGGTTTCGTGTGCTTTTAAACCATAATAGTAGCTGTTTAATTCAGCTGATTTATAGTTAACCCCAAGCGTTGGTTTTAACTTTAAACGCCCTACTTCACTGTGGTACTGCCATTGTATAGCGCCTCGAGTACCGTTATAAACATTACTTATATCGTGTAATAACTGTATCGATAGCACATGATTTTGCTGCACATAATGATAGCTGCCCCCAGCATCTAGGGCTAAATGGCGATTATCAATATTATCGATATTTATTTTTTTAGGCTGAGGATTATTTTGCGCTAATGCAGAAGCACCTGCGGTTGCTGGTAAAACAAAGAGGTTATTAGGGTGCCAATCAATAAAAAAACGTGACTCTGCGTTAAGTTCTGAAACGATATTAAAATGATGCTTTTGATTTTCTTTAAGTGTGTAGCCAAGGCGACCATTATCGAAAAACCAACGCTCACCATAAAAAGCAATGCGCGGGATCACAGGGAGCGGGACGTTTTTTCCGCCATGCAGAGGGTTGGTAATAACACCCGCGCCGACACTTAGATTTACATGCCACTTCTTAACAGTAATATGTTGCTGTGCATACTCTTGTTCGTTGTAGGCCTGCGAAGCTGTGCTAGGCACGCAAACAAGACACACCACAAAGCAAAAAATGTAAATAAAAGTATTGAGCCGCATTAACCTAATCTAAATGAGTAAAATAAGTAAGTGAGCCATACTAGCAAGGTAAGCACAAATGTGCGCCACCTGGTTACAATCATTCACAATTTTTATACATGCATATCACATTTAAATATCAGGGGCTATTTCAATACGGTTGCGACCATGTGTTTTAGCTATATATAAAGCACGGTCGGCGCGCTCAATAAGTACCGAACCTTTCGTGAATGGACGTAAAATAGCGAGCCCAAAACTTGCAGAAATTGCACGTTTAGAATTTACATCGTCTTTTTTACGGATAGTTAATGAAGCAATATCTAAACGAATTTTATCAGCAAACACCATAATCTCGTTGATGCTGTCAAAATACCCGGTAATACAAAACTCCTCACCACCATAGCGGTAAACATTCAGGCTATCGGAAATATTTTGCGAAACTTTTTTGGCTACTAATTTAAGTACTTCATCGCCTTTTTGATGACCAAAATCGTCGTTAAAACGTTTAAAGTGATCAATATCAAACATGATTAGTACCGCCAATACGCTCTCGTCAGCTTGCTCTGAATAGGTTTGACAAAACTGCTGAATATCATCATCAAACTTTCTTCTATTAAAAAAACCTGTCAGGGGGTCTGTATCGGCTGCTTCTTGAGAAAGGTTAAGTGCTTCTTTTAAATCTTTAATTTCGTTATAGGCTACCGCAAGCTTAGTTTGAAATTCTCGCGCATAGTCTTGCATAGCCACCGACTCGTCAGTTAAGCGTTCAACACAACCGAGTATTTCGTTAAACGAATTTACATTAGCTAAACTTGCTAACTCATTTTGAGAATCTACCAACGACGTGGTAAAGCTTTTAGAATGATCGAGGGTAACGCTTATATCATGCTGTACCTGCTCCATAGTGCCATGGAAGCGATCTGCCATTTCTTGAAAAAACACTAAGTCATCTTCGCTCAAATGCTTATCAAAAATTTCTTTTGCTTTATTTTGAGTACATGTTTGTTGCTCAGCAATGACGTGATCAAGCTCAGCATTTAATGCTGGTTTACTGCCTTGCACATAGCAATACCAAATAGCGTAATTGATAGGCGTTACCGGCATTCGGTATTTTACCATCAGAGGAATTGCTTTTTTTAAACATTGAGCAGAATGAGCGAGCGATACAGCATGATCCATAATTATTATAAACTCTCGTGCGTCATTATTTTTTATTATTAAGCTTTCATGTTAAGTAATAGTAAACTCATACGCAACTGTTAATCATACTATTTACTGAATTATATTAATCGTTAAAAGCTTAAATAACATTTGCGCCTAAAGTTTGTGCAATATTCCATAATGCACTGATTGCAGGGTCGTTAAGCTCTTTTTTTAGCACCGCCAAACCAATATCGAACCCTTCTGGCTGGTAATTTTCACTGGGCAGTACGTTTACCTTGTCTTGTAGCGGACTATTATCTAGCACTATTTTGGGAACCATGGCAACACCTAATCCTAGGCTCACCATAGACACCATTGCTTCGTGCCCAGCCACTTGTGCATAAATTTTTCCATGCACATTATTTTTCCGCCACCACTGCTCTAACCGCTGCCTAGAAAAACCTTGCTCAGGTACAATAAACTCCAGTTCTGACCAATCAATATGTGGGGCGTTTTTCGCTATTTTTTCGCTGATTGGGCATTGAATTTTAGGGCCAATAAGAACCAGTGGAGAGTGGCCTATATTAACAAAAGCAATTTGGGCAGGCAGTTTACTTGGCCGTGCAGCAATAGCCATTGATTCATGGGCATCCAATACTCGGTTTATTGCCAACGCCGGATCGCCGGTATTTAGCGTTATTTCTATATGCTGATGCTGCGCGCGGAGTTGTTCTAATATTTGATGCAAAAAACTATACGAGGCGGTGACTGAGCAATAAATACTCACATTACCGTAAATATGCTGGGTTGGGTCTTTCACATTCGTTTTAAAGCGCTGCCAATTAGCCAGTGTAGAGGTGGCGTAATCAATAAACGACTCCCCTTCTTTAGTTAATTTTACACTTCGGTTATCGCGTATAAATAAAGCAACGCCGACCTCATCTTCAAGCTGCTTAATATTACGACTTAAAGTAGGTGCACTTATATGGCACAGCTCGCTCGCCCTGGCAAAATGGAGCGTTTTAGCTAACGCTAAAAAGTAATTTAAATGCTTATGATCCATTATATGCCTCTACGTTTCATTTTTTGAAATACTTTAGTGCAAATATATCATTTTACGCAAGCAAAGTTTTTTTTTATGGTGTGTTTAAGCAAAGCAAATACGCTTTGCATCTAACAAACACGAATTATAGGACACTAACATGGCGAATTATTTTAATACCTTACCTTTACGCGAGCAGTTAGCTCAATTAGCGCAATGTGAATTTATGGACCCAAGTGAATTTACCGATGGTGTTGATGCACTTAAAGGTAAAAAGCTGGTTATTGTTGGCTGTGGCGCACAAGGTCTTAACCAAGGTTTAAACTTACGTGACTCAGGCCTAGATGTATCGTACACGTTACGTCAATCAGCAATTGATGAGCGTCGTCAGTCATACTTAAATGCATCTGAAAACGGTTTTACTGTAGGCACCTACGAAGAGTTAATTCCGAGCGCTGACGTAGTATTAAACCTAACACCAGATAAGCAACATACGGCCGTTGTAACTGCCATTATGCCTTTAATGAAACAAGGCTCTACACTTGCTTACTCGCACGGTTTTAATATTGTTGAAGAAGGCATGCAAATTCGTGAAGACATTACGGTAATCATGGTTGCTCCTAAGTGTCCTGGCTCTGAAGTGCGCGAAGAATACAAACGCGGCTTTGGTGTACCTACTCTTATTGCTGTTCACCCAGAAAACGACCCACAAGGTCACGGCTTAGCACAAGCTAAAGCCTACGCTGCGGGTACTGGTGGTCATCGTGCCGGTGTACTTAAGTCATCGTTTATCGCTGAAGTTAAATCAGACTTAATGGGCGAGCAAACAATTCTTTGTGGCATGTTACAAACCGGTTCAATTTTATGTTTTGATAAAATGATTGAAAAAGGCATTGATGCGGGTTACGCATCAAAACTAATTCAATACGGCTGGGAAGTAATTACCGAAGCCCTTAAATACGGCGGCGTTACTAACATGCTTGACCGTTTATCAAACCCTGCAAAAGTAAAAGCATTTGAACTAAGCGAAGAACTTAAAGTTATTATGCGCCCGCTTTATAACAAGCACCAAGATGACATTATCGACGGTACTTTCTCACGCGTAATGATGGAAGATTGGGCAAACGACGATGCAAACTTACTAAAATGGCGTGCAGAAACTGCCGAAACTAACTTTGAAAAAACCCCTGCTGGTGATGTAGAAATCTCTGAGCAAGAGTTTTTCGATAACGGTATTTTAATGGTTGCTATGGTTAAAGCGGGCGTTGAGCTTGCATTTGAAACCATGACTGCAGCAGGCATTATTGACGAGTCGGCTTATTATGAGTCTTTACACGAAACACCGTTAATTGCTAACACAATAGCACGTAAAAAGTTATTCGAAATGAACCGTACTATTTCTGATACTGCAGAATACGGCTGTTACTTATACAACCATGCGTGTTTACCATTATTGGCCGATTTTATGAAAAACATCGACACCGATGTTATTGGTAAAGGCTTAAATGAGCAAAGTAACCAAGTAGATAACCAAACATTGATTCAAATTAACACTGCACTACGTGAGCACCCTGTTGAAATTGTTGGCGCTAGACTACGCGGCTACATGTCAGCAATGAAGAAAATTGTATAACTAGTTTCGCTTGTTAGAAACCAAGCCCACATGCATACGCTGTGGGCTTTTTCGTGCTAGTAATAATAAAAAGCGAGTATACCCTTTTAGATATATTGCAATAATTAGCGCTTAATTAATAATGTGCTAACATGGCTATCTACCTAGTTGTAAAGTTAAATAATATGACGATAAAAAACCTAACTATCACTCAAAAAATCACCATTTTAGGCAGTACCATTGCAATCTGTGTCGCTGCATTAATTGGTTTAACGTCTTTATATAGCTCTGAAGATATTATAGAACGACGTATGATTGAATCTGAGCTACCCAGCAAATTACACAGTATTAGTAATCAAATTGGTGGCGAAATAAACGAACTACTAGGTGCTGCTCAGCAACTATCATCAAATGAATTTATCTTAGAGTGGGCGCGCTCAAATAACCAAGACGACACACTACTGCTTAAAGAATTAAACCGCGTAGCAAAGCAGTTTGATTTAGCAACGGCGTCGTGGGCTAACCGTGATACAGCACAATATTGGAACCAACACGGATTTTTACGCGTGCTTAAAAACGACGCGGCTGATGGGTGGTTTTTTGGCTTTACCAACTCAAATAATCCGTACTCAATCAGTATTTATCAAGAATCCCCGACTGATGTAAAAATGTTTGTAAATCATCAACAAACAAATGGGCTTGGATTAGCGGGGCTTGCAAAAAGCATCACCGACATGCAAAAGCTATTACAACAATTTAAAATTGAGCAAACTGGCTTTGTGTTTATTGCAGATAAAAGCGGCTTAATTCAGTTACATAAAGATGCAAATAAAGTGGCTAAAGTAAACATAGACACACTTTATGGCAGTAATGTTCATAGTACTTTGTATAACCCTTCTGGTTTTGCAATTACAGAATTATCACTTAATAACGAAGCCACATTTTTAGCAGCCATGCCAATAGCCAATACCGACTTATACGTATTAGCCCAAGTACCTAAAAGTGAGGTGTTTGCGACAGTAGGTACATTGGAGTGGCAAATATTTACCTTTACGCTAGTGATAGCCCTAGTTGCTAGCATGCTAAGTTACTTGTTAGCACGTTCTTTAGCGTCACCGCTTTCGGATATGGCCGGGCTGTTCTCACGTTTAGGATCAGGCGATGCTAATTTAGCGTACCGTTTGCCAGAGTCTAATCAGCCAGAACTAAACAATTTAAGCCATGGCTTTAACCAGTTTATTCATAAAATTGAAACTGCCATCAAGCAAGTCGCCAACGAAAGTACAGAAATACGCCAAAGTTCTAATCATGTATTTGAACAAGCAAAAAACAACTCGCAGTCTATTGATAATCAAAAAGAGCAAACCATTTCGGTTGCTGCAGCCATTAACGAAATGGGCGCAACTGTACAAGAAATAGCACAAAGTGCGGCTAATGCAGCTAAGTTAACGCAAAGCAGTCAAGAAAACACCAGTCAAAGCCATCAGCAAGTACTGCAAAGCCAAGCTACAATTTCAGCGCTTGCCACTGACATTGACGGCATTACCGAGCAAGTAACACTGCTTTCTAAAAAAACAATTGATATAGCGAGTATTGTTGACTCTATTCGCGGCATTTCAGAGCAAACTAATTTACTGGCCTTAAACGCAGCCATCGAATCGGCACGGGCTGGTGAGCATGGTAGAGGCTTTGCAGTGGTGGCCGATGAAGTACGCGCGCTTGCTAATCGTACCTCGCAATCAACCACCGAAATTCAGTCAATGATTGAAGAGCTAACCACTATTTCTGAAGATGTAGTAAACGATATTAGTCAATCTAAACAAAAAGCCCAACAAAGCGTAGGCGCAATGCAAAGCTCTGTTGAATTGCTTGATGCGATAAGCGAAACAGCAAATCAAATAAACGACATGGCTACTTTAATTGCCACCGCAACTGAGCAGCAAAGTAACGTGGTTGCTGATGTAGGACGTAATATTGAGCAAATAAGTGAAATTAGTGACCGTGCTATGAATGAGCAAATAAACACCGAGCAAGCAATTCGCGATTTAGCAAATAGCGCTCAAGCCCTTGATGCACTCGTAGCCACCTTTGAAAAACACCACTAAACACGTTTTGTAACACTTTAATAAACCACCTGCGCATATTGCATCTACACTTATAGATGTAATATGTTGGAGGTGGTTTATGAACATATCTTGTTTTAACGCATTATTACTAAGTAGTTGCTTATATTTAAGCGCATGTAACACCACGGTGCGTGAACCGCCGCCGCTTGCCCTAGCAAACCATCCAACATTTAACCGTATTAACGTCGAAACCGAGCAAGACATATTTAAGCTCGACAAAACAATCACTTCCCAACTTGATGCCCACTTAACCAGTAAGCGCAGCGCGCATTACTTAGCGAACAGTATTTTAAGTTTTTTATTAAAAAACGGCGATAACTCATTAACCTATCAAAGTGGCGCCACATTGAGTGCATCGCAAACCTACGCTAATTTAAATGCTAATTGCCTGTCGTTATCGATATTAGCGTATAGCTTAGCCGATTATTTAGGTATAAAAGCGCGCTTTCAAAAGGTTCATATTCCTGAATATTGGGCAATGAATAAAGGGGTTAATTTACTGACAGGGCATATTAATTTATCAATTGACAATGCGCTTATGCAAACAATACCAGCCACAATGGTTTATCAACGTGATAAACAGTTAACCATAGACTTCGACCCGAATATAAGAAAACAACGCTTTAAAACCAGCCCAATAAGCAAAGAGTTTGTTACGGCTATGTTTTATAACAATAAAGGCGCTCAAGCGTTAGTAAATAAAAATTATAATTTAGCTTATAGCTACTTTAGTGCCGCCGTTGAAGCCGCCCCATTATACAGTGGTGGCTGGGGGAATTTAGGTATTGTATTTAGGCAGCTTAATTATTTAAAAGAAGCTGAACAGGCATATAACTATGCTTTATTGCTTGATAAAAATAACCATACAGCCATAGGTAATCTCGCTGTGCTGTACACCTTAAGTAACCGCGCTAAACAAGGTCAGCAAATGCTAAAACAGCTCAATAAAAAGCGCCAAGCTAACCCGTATTACCATATATCATTGGGTAATAGTGAACTGGTACTTAAAAATTACTCTCAAGCGATTAAGCATTTTAAAAGCGCTTATAAAATTGACGCTGAGTTACACGAAAGCCACTTTGGCCTTGCGCGAGCATATTATTTTACCGGCAATATAAAGCAGGCAACACATTATATGCGTTTAGCGGGTATAAACGCCGAGTTTAACTATGACAAAGCCCGCTATCGTAATAAATTAAAAGCATTAAAAAATGCCACAGCTTCACTTAGTCATTAGCTGTTGTACGTAGTGCTCTTTTTGGGCCCTACTTAATTTTTTAATTTGCCACTCTAACTTACTGGCTTCGCTTTTTGAGCCCACCTTTTGTTGATGAATTAAAACTAAAGGGCCTTTGCCTTTTAAGTTTTTTGCGCCTTTACCCGCTTGATGCGTGGCTAAGCGCTTATCAACATTGGTTGTTATACCTGTATACCAGTGGCCTAAACGCGTTTGCACTATATACAAATACCACGTTGAGGGTACTTTGTGTGCTTTGCTTATATTTATACTTAAACTTTTTTGTTTGTTTGTGGTCAAAACGTTGCCCTAACCCTCGTAACTAAAAACAATTTCTTAAAAGGGTTTTACCTTCAGTGACTAATCGGTATCATGCAGATTATAAAAAATAAGGATCACAACTAACAATGCAGTCGTTAAAAACTTTTTCTCTTTGGCTTATCGTTGCTCTCACATTCAGCTCTTTAGCCGGTTGTTCTAGCTGGGTATATAGAATCAATATCCCACAGGGTAACTTTTTAGAGCAATCAGATGTAGATAAGCTTCGTGTAAACATGACACGAGAGCAAGTTATTTATGTATTAGGTCGTCCAATAGCAGAAGATGCGTTTGATAATAGTACCTGGCGTTATGTGTACAGCTTTAACAAAGGCCGCGATAATGAGCAGCATAAAGAGTTGCTGGTTAAATTTGAAAATGATCAACTAGTTGCTGTTTCGGGTGATTATGATCAACCAGAAAACTTTGATACTCCGCTAGAGCAGTAAACGCTTTAGTTATTAAAAAAAAGGTGAGCATGGCTCACCTTTTTTATTAACTACATTAATGACCTTTATAAAGGACGCCCACCGGTAACTTTATTTGCTCGGCCTTCCTCTTTTGCTTTTTCAGCACGCTTTCTTCGAGCATCTTTAGGGTCTGCAATTAGTGGACGATAAATTTCTATTCTGTCGCCATCTTTTAATTCGTAATGCGCTTTTACTGTTCTATTCCATACACCTAAAGTAAGCGCAGTTGGGTCTATTTCAGGGCACTTTTCAATGATCCCCGATTGAATAACAGCTTGTTCGGCTGTGGTTCCTTGCGCTACTTCCACCCTTAATGTGGTTGCTTTAGTCGGTAATGCAAAAACTATCTCAACGCTAATCATTATCTTGCTCCGTATACATCTTTTGCACGTTGCGTGAATGCGCTAACCATATTTTTAGCTACATCATTAAATATTTTACCAAACGCCAACTCTATAAGCTTGCTAGAGAATTCAAATTCAAGCTTAAACTCAACTTTACAGGCTTTTTTATCTAACGCTTGAAAATGCCAACGCCCTTTAAGAGTTTTAAATGGTCCATCAACCAGCCTTAATTGCACGGTTTGCTCGTCAATAAAGGTGTTTTCAGTGGTAAACCACTTTTTTATACCCGCCTTGGATATTTCTAAACTCGCGGTCATGTTATTATTGTGCTGCGAAACGATTTTAGAGTCTGAGCAATTAGGTAAAAACTGCGGATAAGCTTCTACATCATTAACTAGGTCAAACATCTCTTTAGTGCTGTACATAACCAGCGCACTTTTTTCTATTTGTGGCATACTCACTCCCAACTGTGTGGGCGAATTTTAGCAAGCTTTGCGCGTTTCCCCAAATTTTCATGGTCTTAAGTTCACCAGATTATTTTAAAGGCACATATAAAAAATCGATGTAAAACATCTCTTAATACGTATATTATAGGGCACTATGGCTAAGAACAAATCATCAAAATCGAACAGTAATACCATCGCGCTTAACAAAAAAGCGCGTCATGAGTATTTTTTACACGACAAGTTTGAAGCAGGTGTTGAACTACAGGGCTGGGAAGTAAAAAGTATCCGAGCTGGTAAGGTAAACATCTCAGAAACTTATATTCATCTTAAAAATGGCGAAGCTTTTTTATTAGGCAGTCAAATTCAGCCTTTAAATAGCGCCTCGACTCATGTTATTTGCGATCCAATGCGATACCGTAAACTGTTATTAAGCCGCAAAGAGCTTGATAGATTAGTCGGTGCCACTGAACGAGATGGCTACTCACTTGTTGCCACTGCCATGTATTGGAAAAAATGTTGGGTGAAACTTGAATTTCACTTAGCAAAAGGTAAAAAAATGCATGACAAACGTGAAGACGGCAAAAATAAAGATTGGTCGCGTGAGAAAGAACGCCTCATGAAACATAAAGTATAAACACAACGCCTAATTTATTTAGGCGTTTTTTTTAATTTCTCACCGGTTAAATTTAAAACAACCTGATCAAATTACCCTCAGCTTTATTTAATTCATCCCTGTGCGTGATATAAATAAATTATTACACTTTATTTATTTTTTTAATTTCTTTAGATGCCTGCCCATTCTAGTGTGCAAATTTTATGGTATAAAGCGAGTAATTTAGCCTTGTCTATCCCTTTTCGTTGTTTCTATTATTGAATATTTTTCCCTCAACACCCTACAAAAACTCATACTAAAATCGCAAAGGGTGTAGATTGATAACACTTAAGTTACATGATATTAATATCAGCGCTTGTTAAGCAACTAAATTTATAACATATCAACAAGGACTTAAGGATGAAGCAATCAATTGCATTTACACCTAGCATAATTGCAGGTGCTACAATCGCACTTTCAGCAGGGTTTACAACAACAGCTTATGCTGCTGAAGAAGCAAAAAAAGTAGAACGCATTGAAGTAACAGGTTCGCGCATAAAACGCACCGATATCGAAGGGCCTTCGCCAGTTCAATCTATTGGCAGAGCAGATATCGAAAACATGGGTTACGATAACCTTCAACAACTCCTCGAAAGAATGCCTGTGGCAGGCAGCGGTACTTTCTCAACACGCGGCAACAACCAAGATTCAACTGCAAATGGTTCTGCCGCGGTCAGCCTACGTGGTTTAGGTGCTGATGCTACATTGGTACTAATCAACGGCCGCCGTGTGGCTATTAGTGCCTTTGCCGAAGGTATAACAAACTCATTTGTCGATATTAATAGTATTCCGGTATCGGCAATTGAACGCATTGATATTTTAAAAGATGGCGCATCAGCAATTTATGGCTCTGATGCAGTAGCGGGCGTAGTCAACGTTATTTTGAAAAAAGACATAGATGGCGTTGAACTAAACTTAGGCTACGGTGGTACCGATGGCCCTAATTACGAAGAAACAACAGCAAGTTTAGTATGGGGTACAACTAGCGAAAAAAGCAGCGCATCAATTATTATTGATTACTTTAAAAACACCTCGCTTTCGTCAGATGAAATGGGCAGCTTAGGCACCGCTAACCAATCGCCTTATGGCGGCGAAGACTTTCGCTCTTCTCGTGGCTTTCCAGGCTACTTTTATGTTGATGGTGTAAAAACAATTGACCCAGATTGCCCTGCAGAAAACGCCACATCAAGCGACAGTTGTTTATTTGATTACGGCCCATTTGGCTACATCGCCCCTGAGTCTGAGCGCGTAGGTGCTATTTCTCAATTTGAATACAATTTTGATAATGGTATTACCGGCTTTTTAGAAATGGCAGTGCAGCATAATACCTCAGTTGCAGCCGGTGCCCCTACTCCACTTGATGAAGATGCAGGTTTAACAGTACCTGCTAGCCACCCTAACAACCCGTTTGGTGAAGATATTCAAATTGGCCGTTACCGTACGGTTGATGCGGGCGCTCGCCAATGGGATATTGAATCAGACACGCTTCGCTTTGTAGCTGGCCTAAGAGGCGAAATTAACGAATGGAGCTGGGAAGCTGCAGTTCAAAAAGGCCGTAGTAAATCACTTCAAACAGGCGATCGCTCGCAAGGTTGGGTTCGCACCGACTTTTTACAACAAGAGATTGATGCCGGTAACTACAACCCATTTGGTGGCACCTATAACAGCCCAGAAGTCATTGACAGAATTACCACAAGCTTAGTTCGCCGCGGTGAGTCTCATATGACCTCATTCGACGCTAACATCTCTGGTGAAGCATTCAGCTTTGGTGATGACGTGGTTATGATGGCCGCGGGTATTGAATACCGTGAAGAAGATGTAACCGATACACCGGATGACCAATTTCAGCGCGGTTTAATTTTTGGTACTGAGTCTGTGTCTGCTGCAGCAGAGCGCGACCAATACGCAGCCTATGTGGAATTTTCAATCCCACTTGCTGAAAACCTAGAGCTACAACTCGCTGGCCGTTACGATGATTACAGCGACTTTGGTAATACAACAAACCCTAAAGTCGCTTTACGTTGGGCACCTACCGACGAAATAACCATTCGTGGTTCATGGGCACAAGGGTTTAGAGCGCCATCGCTTGCACAAGTAGGTTTAGGTCCATCACAAGAAAGTCAGTTTTTTGTAGATACTTATCGCTGTGAAGCAACTGGCCTTGATTGTGACGCGCTAGATTACAACATTGAATTTGCGGGTAACCCTGATTTAGAAGCCGAAGAGTCAGAATCATGGAACGTTGGCTTTATTTGGGCACCTTCTGCTGAGTTTGGTTTAAGCGTAGATGTGTGGAGTATTACCCAAGATAATAAAATTGATGAACAAGAATTTGGCCCAATTTATAACTCTGAGTGTAATAACCAAGATAGCACGGTGTGTGTTCGCTTAGCACCTAGTGGTGGTAATAGCTTAGGCACCATTCAAAAAATATACAGCACCTTTGAAAACGTCTCTTCGCAAGAAGTGTCAGGTGTTGATTTATCAGCAAATTACAACCATTCGCTGGATGATTTAGGCTTACTTAAATTTAACTTAGAATGGGCGTACCAAAACAAGTTTGAAAAAGACGGCCGCGATTACACGGGTGAATACAATTACCCAGAGCACCGCTGGATTTTCTCTACTAACTGGGAAATTGGCCAATTTAATACCAACGTAAATATTAGCTACGTAGGCGAGTTTGAAGATACCCCAGATATAGACTTTGACGGTAATTTAGACTTTGATAGCAATACATCGCGTATGGTTGACTCGCAAGCACTGGTAGATTTACAAACATCTTACCGTGTAAGTGACGCAACTAAAGTGTCGCTTGGTGTAAATAACGTATTCGACGAAGAGCCACCATTTGCCATTGGTGATGGCGATGCCGACCTTTATGGGTATGCATCGGGTGTACACAACCCACGAGGTCGTTACTTCTACACTAAAGTAACCTTCTCGTTTTAATTTAATATAGCCCATTATTAAATGGGCTATATTAAAAACAAAAAAACCGCCATTAGGCGGTTTTTTTATTAAAACGTAGGGGCTAAATTATAGCTCGCCTTCGTTTTCAGATAGGAACTTAGCAACACCTTCAGGGCTTGCGTCCATACCTTTTTTACCTTCTTCCCAACCAGCAGGACATACTTCGCCGTTTTCGCTGTGAAATGCTAGCGCGTCAACCATGCGGATCATTTCGTCGATGTTACGACCAAGTGGTAAGTCGTTCACTACTTGGTGACGTACGTTACCTTCTTCATCGATTAGGAAAGAGCCACGAAATGCAACGCCCGCTTCAGGGTGCTCAACATCGTATGCTTTACAAATTTCGTGCTTAACATCTGCAACTAGTGCGTATTGAACTTTACCAATACCGCCGTCTGCTACAGCAGTGTTACGCCATGCGTTGTGTGAGAATTGTGAATCGATAGAAACACCAATTACTTCTACGCCACGCTTTTGGAATTCTTCGTAACGCTTATCAAATGCGATAAGTTCTGAAGGACATACAAACGTGAAATCTAGTGGGTAAAAGAAGATTACTGCTTTTTTACCTTTAATTGTTTCATGAAGGTTATAGCTATCTACAATTTCACCATTACCTAGTACAGCTGCAGCGGTAAAGTCTGGTGCCTGGCGGCCTACTAATACACCCATTTTATTCTCCAAATATTTTGAGTTTGTTGTCGATTGCATACGCAATGCTGATACTTATATGGGCGCTAAAAATTAAAAAACAATAGCGCCAACACATAATTACGTGGCATTTTAAATTTAATAAGGAAAAAAGAACAATCGTATTTAGCGATGTGCACAATCGAAAATACCGAACAGATATTAAAACTTTATTACGCCTATAAAAAAACCTGCATTTGCAGGTTTTAAAAATGGGTTAATCCATGATATCGGAAGGCATATCGCCTTTAATATTTTGCCAGATTTCACCGGTTTGATGGCCAAACTTACGCATCATTGAAATCGCGCCATCATGCTCACGGTTTTCAGCCAATACTGTTAGGTCTTTATAAAATTGACGTGCTAACTGGCGAGTGCCTGCGTCTGAGAAATAATGACAACCAATTTTAAAGTAAAACCCTCTAAAACCGTTAAGTATAAGTACGTAAATGCGGTTATTACCAGCGACAGCTAATTCGTGGTGTACTTTGTAATCGTAATCTGCAAAAGCTTGCGCTGTGTCTTCAAGTTCATCGCTTTTTGATAAAATCTCAATAACACGCTCAGGGTTAAGCTTTATCGCTGCACGGGTATAAATAGCACTAATATTAGTACGTGCAGATAATAACTGATCGGTCAGCTCTGGCATTTTGTCTTCATCTAAGCGCGCCAGCGTTTCGAGTATGTTTAAACCCGATGTTTCCCAAAAGTTATTCACTCTGGTTGGCTTGCCGTGCTGAATAGTTAGCCAGCCATCACGTGCTAAACGTTGCAGTACTTCACGTAAGGTTGTTCTGGTTACACCAATTAACTCAGAAAGCTCACGCTCTGCAGGTAGAATTGAACCTGGAGGGAAATCGCCGTTCCAGATAGATTCAACTATATACTCTTCAGCAAATCCTGCTGGGCTTTTAGCTTTAAAAATTCTCATTCAATTCCCACTCGAATTAATCACAACTCATCGTTTTATACGAATAACTGACAGATTGTACCAGATGAAATATAACTAACAAGTAAACTCGTTGATATAAGTGCCAACCAACCGCTGAAAATTTCGCAATAGTAAATAATAAAATTCAACATGCTTAAATTAGGCCTAATTCGCTAAATAAATTAACCCTATTCATAGTAGGTACATTAATACTATTGCTGTTTTTGCTTCACCATTGCATTACTACAATAATTCCCGTGTGCGGCAGCAAGTACATTCAAAATATTGCATACAGCAGAGCCTGTTAACTGTAACGTTTAATCAAGCCTTTTTAGCAAACCAATCTTATATTACATGTTTACTTAGCAAAAAAGCTTAACCTTTCCCTAAATAGGATTGGCCATAACCGCTTATTAATTTCATCTTAAAAAAAGCCACTTCGGTAGCTTTTTTACCCTTTTTGTTGCTCGTTACTTTATCCTAGTACATAATTCAACGTCTTATTTCAATGCGGATTTTTTATGAACTGGCTAGCACAACTCCCTACTCAACGTACTCCATGGCTACTATTTACAGGCATTGTATTTTTATTAGAAGTCACCGCACTGTTTTTTCAATACCAGATGGGACTTGCTCCATGCATTATGTGTATTTACCAGCGAACTGCGGTATTAGGCTTATTAGGGGCAGGCATTATTGGCGCAACTAAACCACAAAGTAAATTAGTACGCGCTATCGCTTATTTAGTGTGGGGTGTATCAAGTGTGTGGGGTTACTTTATTGCACGTGAGCACATTGAAATGCAAACAACCACCGATCCCTTTGCATTTAGCTGTGAGTTTGAGCCAAACTTTCCTTCATTTATGCCATTGCATGAATGGATCCCAAGCTTTTTTCAAGCCACAGGGGATTGCGGTAATATCGATTGGCAATTTGCGGGATTAAGTATGCCAGCATGGATGGAAATACTATTTGCGTTATTTACTATCACGCTTTTTGTAATTGTTACCACTCGCTTACTTACTAAAAAGACTATTTAATATGTTTACGTTTTTTACCAGTCAGCTGCCTGAACTAAAGCACCTTAAAGTGAGGCAACGACAAGCCGTTGTTGCTATTGCGCTAAGTATGCTACCTGCTACCGATAGAGTGTTATTAAGAATAGTAAAGCTGATATTGCTCAGCCCATTGTTTTTGTTATTTACTGTTTTTAAAGGGTGGGAACTCATTCCCTTTTTAATTTTAGGTGGCCTGTTTTACCCGCTTTTAACCACCCCGATTGAAATAAACTTCGCTAAAAAATATTTAGCCAAAGCACTTGAGCAGTATTCACAGGGCGCTTAGCGCCCTGCCTATTATAAAGACACTTTTCCTTCTAGTTTAGCTACAAGCTTTTTACCTATTCCTTTTACGTTAGCTAAATCGCTCAGCTGGTCAAATTCGCCATTTTCAACCCTGTAATCAACAATAGCCTGCGCTTTTTTCTTACCAATACCAGGTAACTTGGCCAGCATTTCTGAATCGGCACTATTAATATTAATAACCGGCGCTTGCGGCATTTCAACCATAGGCTTATCTTCAACAGGGTTAGCGTGGGTAAACGCGCTAAAGCTTAAAAAGCTAATAATAAGTAGCGTTAATAGATTTTTCATTTGTTATTCCTTATTTTTGTTTATACCAAAGCGTTATAGTTAAACGGCTAATTTGGCTTTAAATATGTACTTAATTTTTATTTGAGGAAATAATGTTAAATAAGGAGCAACGCGCATCACTTATATTATTTCCAGTGCATAATCACCTAAATCCGAAAACCTAAAATGCAGCTGGTACAACAAGTGATTGCTTAACTAAAGTAAAGTTACGCTTTTTTGTCAAATTGATGACAAGCTAAAAATGCACCGAATACTTGCAATTTTACACACAAACACTTACTGTATATAAAAACAGTGACCTACGGGTCAGTAACCACATTACCACGCAATCAAGCAGGAGAGATCATGGCTGTTGTTGTTAAATATGTTGTAGAACGAAACGGAGTTGAGCGAATGACGTTTACTACTAAAAAAGAAGCGGATGCCTATGACAAAATGCTCGATATAGCAGAATCGCTTGAAGTAATGCTGGAAAAAGTAGATGTGCCACTGAGCGAGCAACAGGTTGAATCGCTTGCGCTTGAAATTGCAAAGAGTAAAGATGACTTTATGGCGGTGTTAAAAGGCGCAAAAGAGCCCACAACAAAAAGTACAGCTAAAGCTAAAGCTAAAAAAGCCGACAACATAGCATCAATAAAAGATAACGATGAGCAACAAGCTAGCTAATTTGTGACTATTTTAAATAAAGGGCTGCTACTAAATAGCAGCCCTTTTTTATTAATTTTTGAACAGTTACAAATTTTTTCTGGCTTTTTAGACTGAAATTGATACATTAATCCGGTTAATAGCGAGTGTTTATGTGCCATGTCAGTATTTATTAAGTCTTTTTACCAAAAATTTTTCCCAGCCCGTCAGTTGCTTATTCGTCAAAATGGCGAAGTTAAGCATGTTGTTTTGGCGCCTTGGTTTCAGCTTTTTACAGTACTGCTTATTTTAGGCACTATTACTTGGGTCGGTATTTCTAGTTTTCGTGTTTATAGCCAAACAAATAAAATTACCAACATAGAACAAAGCCAAATTGACAAACAACAAGCGTGGCAAAAACAGGTCCAAGAACAAAAAGCACTGCACGCTAAGCAATTAGAACAACTTGCTGTACTAGAGCAAAAGCAAGCACTTTTGCAAGGTATGATTGAATCCCTCCCCGCATCTATTAGTAAAGAAACAATAAAACTAGAAGAACAACTTGAGTCGCCTGTTAATCAAGACAAAGGCGAGTTTCATGAACCACTTGTAGATGAAGAGCCGAAAGACAAACATGCCAGCCTTCTAACGCCAATCACTTTTGCCGCACGTTACGAGCGCTTAAATAAATACTACGAGCACAATTTTGCGCTTATTGATGCGCAAATTAATAAACGCCATGATGCAATTTTAGCGATGTTAAAAGGCGCAGGCTTAGAATCAGCCCTTGAACAACATTTAGCACTGGGCGCACAAACCAGTGCGCAAGGTGGCCCGTTAGATGTATTTGACGAAACTAAAATACCAGGGCAGTTTTTAGCCATTGTTGATAAGCTATTATTACTTAACAACCTTGAAAACTTTTTAACAGAGCTGCCTAACTCACTGCCCTTGCCTGCGGCTAAATACTATATTTCGAGCAACTTTGGGTTACGTAAAGATCCGATGAACAACCGCCGCGCTTTTCACAAAGGTGTTGATTTAGCCGGCTGGCATAAAACCGAAATTTTTGCCCCTGCTGATGCACGTGTTTTGCGCGCTGGTAAAAATGGCGGCTATGGTAACTTTATCGAGCTAGAGCACAAAAATGGCTTGGTCACCCGTTTTGGCCACTTAAATAAAATTAAAGTGAAAAAAGGCCAAACAATTGCTAAAAATGAGGTAATTGGATTAATGGGCAGTACTGGCAGAAGTACCAGCACCCACTTACACTATGAAGTGTTACTCGATGGCAAACATGTCAATCCTCTAAAAATAACAAAGGCGCTTTCTCGTGTTCGGTAAAAAAAAGCAACCTAGTAGTCAAACTACGTTAAAAAGAGTAAATCATACCCCTTCTATTATTTCTGAAGATGTGCGCTTAACTGGCACACTTACAAGCCAGGGCGAAGTGCAGCTAGATGGCCGAATTGATGGCGATATAAAGGCAGAGCACTTGGTAATTGGCTCTACCGGCATTGTTGAAGGTGTGGTTGAAGCTAAAAGTGTAATTGTAAAAGGCAAAATTATTGGCTCACTAAACGCAAGTGAAGTGAATATTCAAAGCAGTGCTCACGTACATGGCGATGTTTTTCACGATACACTAAGTATTGATGCGGGAGCCATTATTGAAGGCAGCTTAAAACAGCGCTTTGAAAAAGAAGAACCGGAACTTATTAGCGAAGATTTAAAGCCGGCTAAAGAAGTAAAAACTTTGCTTGATGATGCTGATAGCGACTTGTCGTTTGTTAATAAGCAAGCCGCTGATAAAGCCAAATCTAATTAAGCGCTCATTACTTTTTCTCGGTTATGTACATCGTAATATCTGCAGTGAACACCAGTTCATTGCGGGTATTGTAAAGCTTAACTGGCACCACTAAATCTTCTTTATCTACCCATTGGCGAGGCAAGTCGATTTCTGCAATAGCAGTTACATCGGTATCAACCTTTGCTAAATAGTGTACCGTCATTCCTTTTGGGATCCAGCGATGCGTTTTATAAGGCACGGTGGCATCTACCATTACACCAGCACACAGCTCAGCTAAGTTACATTGTGCAATAGCATGAATAGTCCCAATATGGTTATGCACACTACGACGGTTTTTTACGACAGCGCTACAGTGCCCTTCTCTTAAATCGAGCACGTAAGGTTTCATTGAGCCAAAATACGGGGCTTTTATGCATACCGCTTTGCTAAACAACCAATTGCCAAAAGGTAAGCGTTTAAATTTAAGCCAGGTTTTTAAAAGGGCTGATTTATTACTCATTGTTATTTCCCATTTTGTGTTTATAAATCCAAACTAACACATCAGACCAGTTAAAAAAAGCGCAATTCACCGCGCTGTTAATCCTAATGTCATGAAATATTTATCACAATAAAGCGTGGCTCACTCATAAGCCCTTTCTTTTTTATATGCGGGCACCTAAAATAGCCAGCAAAAGGAGACCTAATGCAAACACAGCCCGCTAAACCTAACTTAATTTTATTACTCATCTTAGCGTTACTCGTAATATTTTGCCCTATGGCAATTGATATTTATCTTCCCGCTTTTCCAACTATTGCCACGCAATTTAACGTAACCGAACAACAGGTTCAGCAAACAGTGGCTATTTTTATGCTTACTGTGGGTTTAGGGCAATTAATTGCAGGGCCGCTTGCTGATAAGTTTGGCCGAAAGCCGGTAGCGGTTGTAGGTGTTAGCTTGTATGCAGGCTCTGCCTTGCTTGCCTACATGGCGCCCTCTTTTGTTGTATTAATGTTTGCACGCGCTCTGCAAGGGTTAGGTGCATGTGCTACGTTTGTGGTTGCTTTTGCTATTGTACGTGATAAATACGGCAGCGAACGCAGCGGGCAAATGATTACCTATTTAAATGGAATTGTGTGTTTTATTCCTGCGCTTGCGCCTATTTTAGGTGCTTGGCTTACCGTGCAATTTGGCTGGCGCATGAACTTTATGTTTTTAACTTTGTTTGCGTTAGCGGGCCTGGTCATTACGCTCACCTTATTTAGAGAAACCCGCCCTGCTGATAGTCACTACCAAGGGCATATATTGGACTTACGCCGGTTTGTGCCAATATTAAAAACACCGATATTTTTATTTAATAGCTTACTGTGTATGGTCGCCATGTCGGCAATTCTTGTGTATGTCACCTTGGCACCTGGGTGGATAATTACGCACTTAGGGGGCACCGTTGCCGACTTTACTTTTTGGTTTACGCTCAATGCCGTACTAAGTATTGTAGCCAGCTTTATTACGCCCATTTATATTAAACGTAATAGCCAAAAAGCCCTGCGCGTTGGAGTTACAGTATTGGTGGCCTCTGGCATATTAATGATTGCACTTAGCCATATAGAATCGGCCATTGCGCTTATGCTACCTATTTTAATTGCTGCACTTGGTTTTGCCCTAAGCTTAGGCTCTGCGGCTGGTATGGCGTTATCGCGCTTTCCAAAACAAGCCGGTACAGCCTCTGCCTTAATTGGTGCTATGCAAATGAGTGGCGCTAGTGTGCTTGTGTTTTTAACGCAATATTTAGGCCTTAGCACACCTTGGCTAATTGCTTTTCATTTATTGTTACTGGCGCCACTTTGGTTAATTTTAATGAGTAAAAAAGCCCATACATTGCACCCGGTTAATACATGATCAACCCTGATTTTTTAGCATCATTTTTACTGGCGAGCTTTTTAATGGCGGTGGCCCCTGGGCCATCAAACGCATTTTTAATGGCGCAAACATTTGCCAATGGCAGAGCGGCAGGTATGCAAAGCGCATTTGGCTTTGCTTTAGGTGGAGTAATACACACATTTTTTGCTGTTATTGGATTAAGCGCAGTGTTAAAAGCCTCGCCCACCGCTTATAGCGCAGTACAGTACTTAGGCGCGGCGTATTTGTGCTATTTAGGGTTTGTGATGATTAAAAGCACTTTTTCGCAGCAAAATACCGTGGATTGCGCTAGTGATGATAAGCCCCATGTAAGCACCAGTAAAAAGCCAAATGTCATGTTTCAAGCCATGATGACCGAGGTATTAAACCCTAAAGTCGCGTTGTTTTTTATTGCTTTTATCCCTCAATTTGTAGACCCAAGCTTATCATCGGCAACGTTTCAATTAGCATTTTTTGGCCTGCTCTACCCCATTTTTGCTTTCCCAATTGACTGTACGTATATTTACTTTGGCGACAAAATAGCGCAATTTTTCAAAAAATACCCACATAGCCAACTTTGGATAGACCGAGTGACCGGCATGGTATTTATTGCACTGGCCATTAATTTATTATACTAATTACACTAAATTGGTATTACTTAACCAAAGCCTTGGTTACTCAACAAAATAAGATGCAGCATGGAACAAAAAAAACAATCGCTACCCGCTAATAAAAATATTGCCTTAGTTGCGCATGATGGTAAAAAAGCCGCGCTTAAATTATGGTGCGAAAAACACAAAGAAGCCTTAAGCAGACACACCTTATACGGTACTGGCACCACAGGCCATTTAATCGAAAAAACCACCGGGCTAGAGGTTATTCAGCTATTAAGTGGTCCTATGGGGGGCGATCAACAGCTAGGAGCTAAAATTGCCGAGCACGAAATTCATGTATTGGTGTTTTTTTGGGATCCGTTGGCATCGCAACCACACGACCCTGATGTTAAAGCATTACTGCGTTTAGCTGCTGTTTGGAATATTCCTGTGGCCTGTAATGAAGTCAGCGCCGACATGTTATTAAGCTCGCCCTTAATGGACACTGAGCTTGAACGTACTTTGCCAGATTACGAAAAATACCTCGCAACCCGACAAATTAGTCTTTAAAGCCTTTTAAGCTACTTATAAAGCATGCTGGCCCATTTTGTTAGGCCAGCCGTTACACTACCAAAGTGATCGCCATTAAGCATTTTAATATCACCTAAATGCTCACTTAACGCCGCTTTAATAAGTGGTGACTGCGCACTCCCCCCTGTTAAATAAATAACGTCTGGGGTGGTTCCTGCATCGGTAATTGCTTGTTTTGCTAACGTTACTATTTGGCTAATGCTACTTTCTACTGCAACCGCTAAATCGCTTACCGATAGGTTTTTACTAAGGTCATTATCTAAAAAGCGAAGATCGCAATCAAAAGCATCTGCCGATGAAAGCGCTATTTTAGCCGCCTCACCTTGCTGTACTAACTGATGGCCCTGTTTATTTTGCTGTAAATGAATTAAGCGTTTGAAAAGCGCAGGTGCACTGACATCGCGTAATTGGGCAGTGAGTTCTCGATAGTGGCTTTCACTATAAAACTGACTTTGTAAATTTACATCATTAATTTTACAGGCTTGCCAAAAAGGTTGGTTTGGTAAAGGTAGGCCCGATTTAAAGGTACTGCCTAAACCAAGCAATGGCATTAAACCATGAAAACTAAGCGCTATATCTAAGTCATTCCCGCCAACTCGCTTACCGCTGTGGGCTAAAAAGTCATTATCGCGCTCACTGTTACCTCTAAAACTTGGCCCCATTTGTACAAACGAGCAATCGCTGGTACCACCACCAATATCAATAACCAGCACTTTTTGGTCTTCCACTAAACTACTTTCGTAATCAATCCCTGCTGCAAGCGGTTCGTATAAAAACTCCACATCTTTAAAGCCCGCACGCTTAGCTGCGCGCTCTAAAATACCTACAGCTTGCTGATTTGACTGCTCACCGCCAACGGCCTGAAAGTTAACTGGACGACCAATAACCGTTTGCGTAAGTGGGGTTTTAAGTGAAAGCTCTGCGCGTTGCTTTATTTTTAAAATCATTGCGGTAGCAATATCTTCAAAAAAATTGATTTGCCCTTGCTTTAAGCCTGTGGCACCAAAAAACGATTTAGGTGATTTTACAAAGTAGCCTTCTTCAGGAAACTGCACATATTCACTAATGGCTTCACGGCCAATAAAAAGCGTTTCATCTGTAGGTTGTAAATCAAGATCTGACTTAATACGCGGGAGTGTATTTAATAAAGCTTGGCGCTTCGTTAAAAAGTCATGCTCGTGGGCTGTGCCTTTTACATGCTTTGCCACAAAGTCGACAACTAATGCGCTGTGGTGTGTATAAAGAGTAGAAGGTAAATAATGTTTTCCTTGCTCAAGTGGCACTAACTGTACTTCCTCTTGCTCCATAACACCCATAGCACAATTAGAACTACCGTAATCAAAACCTACAAACATACTTCACCATACATTAGAAAAAGGCCGCGCAATTTAGCATACTTTGCCAAAATTATAAACGCTAATGACCCTCCCTCACCCTTAAAAAGCTCGCAAAACGTGGTAAGCCATGCTTTGTTAACCCGTGGTACCGATACGTTACCGTGCTGCCTATAGCCGGAGGTGTTTGGCGCTGTTTATTACTAAAGCCCGTGCCTATTTTAAATATTTGCCCATGAGGTGTTTTTACTTTTAATGCACCTAACATACCGGTGTATTTTCCTTTACCCGGTAAATGTGCAATCACAACCGCTTCAGCATCAAGATAGGGCTTTAACTTTAATAATGTATTACTGCGCCCGCTTTTATGTTTAGCATTGGCTAAATGCAGCATCACCCCTTCAGCCCCTTGCTTAGTTAAATCTTCAAAGTACGCTGTTAATTGGGCTGTGCTAGTAAAGCGGTGTTGCTTAACTGCAGTTATATGCTGCTTATTGATTTGTTTTACCAAGGCTTGGTAGTTTTTATAACGCGCACTAAAAGGAAGGGTTGAGTCTGGCATATCAAATATTTGATAGCGTATAGCGTGCCAATCTGAATTACTGGGGCGTTTAGTTCTTACAATCCCACTGACCAAAGAAAATTGAGTGCGCGCTATCCACAGCTCCCCATCTAACCAAACATTTGGTAATGGCGCCGTAAACCAATTCGGGGCGTTAATCGCATTTCCTTTACGGGTAATAAATTTATCGCCCGTCCATATTGCTCTTACACCATCAAATTTTTCACTGACGAGGTATTCACTAATATTGCCATGTTTAGATTCATCATACACTTTTGCCAATAACACCTGAGGCTGCGCCGCAAAAACAAGCGATGAGCCAATAAAGATGACAATGAAAAGTAAGTACTTTAGCTGAGCCATTACTGCATCCCTGCAAATAAAATAAGGCTATAACTATAGTTGAGATTCGACCCACTGCCAAAACTCACCTAGGTCAGCCATTTTGTACGTCGCCTTACTAAAGTCATGGTCAATTGTATGATGATTTGCAATCGCAACGACTCTAACCTGTGCATTAGTTGCAGCACAAACGCCCGTAAAGGTGTCTTCAACAGCAATTGCATGCTCTGGGGCTACATGTATGTGTTCAAGCGCTAAAAGATAAGGATCGCCTGCTGGCTTTGGATTTGTTACATCGTCTTTTGTCACTACAGTATCAAATAACTCATAAAAACCTAGCCCTTTTAAAATAGGCATAGCTTCGCTACGAGCACTGCCGGTAACTAACGCCATTTTTAGCCCACTGTTTTTAACAGCGTGTAAGGTTTGCTTAGTAAAAGGCATAACAGGCGGTAAATTAGTTTTTACGTATTCACCAAATAATCGATATTTTTCATCTGCTAAAAACTGTGCACTGACGGCTAAATTATGCTCATTTTTAATATCAATTGCTGCTTCTAACGTTGGGCGCCCTGAAAAGCGCTGACAAAACTCCACTTCGTTATAACTTACATTGTAGGGTGCAAGCAGCTGGCTCCAGCACTCAAAGTGCATGCTTTCAGAGTCAACTAGCGTGCCATCCATATCAAACAATACTGCGTTTAAGCTCATCCTCATTCCTTAAATTTTGACGTTAAAAAAGGCGCCTAGGCGCCTTTATAATATTATGCTGTTAAGCCAGCAGGTGGCTCAGCAAATGCTTCCTCACCGGTTTCAACATCAACCAGCTCGTAGCCTCGGGCTTTGCGCACAACCTTAAGTACTGGTTTTTCTAGCGCCGTTTTTAAACGATCGGCATCAGCTGCTAACTCATCTAGCGTTGTACCAAAAGGTGCTGCGCCTGTTTCTGACCAATTAGTTACTTTGCCATTTAAGTTATATTCTACTTCGTGTATTTGGTATTGCGCTGCTTCATCTTTCGTTGCTTCACAAAAAATTACACGGTAGTTCCAAAATCCAGCCATTTTTCTATCTCATCAAAGTTAATTAACGCTACTTTACCAGCTTTATAAAAACATAAAAGCCTGCACGAGGCAGGCTTTTAAAAATTAATAAAATTTAAGGTTATCTTTAGAAGAAGTTAACTTTAAATTCAGCACCAATGTAGCGCTCTTCATTAACAATACCCGTATTGTTATTGAAGTCTACCGCACCAATTGCTTGTTGCTCATCAAATAAGTTACGAACAAATGCAGATACTTGGTACTCGTAGTCACCTTCAGCCCACTCGTAGCCTGCACGTAAACCTACTTCTGTTAATGCTTTACCTTCAAATTCTACTGAATCGTATAGGAACATGTTAATTTCGCTACGGTAAGAAATATCACCTAATGCGAAGAAATTACCATCTTCAAGTTCTTTCGTATAACGAAGGGTAAAGTTAGAGATCCACTCTGGCGCATGCGGTAAGCTGTTGCCATCTAGTACGGCTAAACCTGCATCGTTAATAGGGTCATTCACGATACATTGAGCACATACCGCTACAGCTAACTCATCATCTTTAATTTCAGTCTTGTTGTAGCTTAAGTTAAATGTTGCATTAAACTCATCGCTTAATACCCATTCTGTATCTAGCTCAAAACCGTAGCCTGTTGTTTTATCAGCGTTAACTAGGCGGTTAAAGTTAGCACCACCACCTACAGCAGTAAGCTGTTGGTCATCCATTGTGTAGTAAAATACCGTTGCATTTACACGACCTTGGCCGTCTAGCACGTCTGATTTAATACCGGTTTCGAATGAAGTAACGGTTTCTGATTCAGCCGTTGTTACGTCATCACCAAATAGAATACGACCTTGTAAGCTAGGCGCGCGGAACGTGTTTGCTACACGGCTGTACCAGTTTACATCGTCATTAACTTTGTAGTTTGCAGATAAATCCCAGCTTACGTGGCTGTCACTTACACTACGCTCTACGTATAAAGCACCACCGCCAATTGGGCTAATTGTACGGTCTGCAACAAAATCTTTTTCGTCATCAGAGTAACGAAGACCCGCAGTTACTTTTAATTTATCTGAGAAGATGTAATCTACAGAGCCGAAAATAGCCCATGCTGTTGTGTCTTGTTGTTGCTGAACATAACCGTTTAAAGCGCCAGCAGGTGAAGAGAACGTATCGTAACTAAAGTTTTCGATTGTAAGCTCTTCATCAAAATAAAAAAGACCAACTTGGTAGTTTAAGTCACCGCTGAAGTTACTAGCAAGGCGAAGCTCTTGCGTTAACTGATCTTGCTCTGGAATACCATCCGCACTTTCTGAAGAAAACGGAATAAAACCTGGACCCATGTAATCAGGGATATAAGAAGCACCGTAACCGCCGTCAATATCTGCACGTGAGTATATTTCTGCACTTTCCCAACCTGAAATAGAGGTTAGCGTGTATTCATCGCTAATATCCCACTCAAGCTTTAAGCTTGCGCCTTCAGATTCAACTTGCTGGGTATTGCGTACAGCGGCATCTTGATAAACAACATCATGCTCGTAGTTGTCTACTAAATCGTTTGAGCCTGATTCAATAACGTTTGCACGAAACGCAATTGGTGAGCCGTCTAAGTCACGCGTGTGGTAGTTTAGAAGAGCAGTAAAGTCATCGCCTTCGTATAAAAACTGAATACGCGCTGCTTTTTCTGTGTAGCCGCCTTGCTCGTCTTTCGCTTCAAAGCCAGGCGCTTGGTTGTCGATGTAATCATCTTTATCTTGCCATAGCAAAGAAACACGTGCAGATAAACGGTCAGTTAATGCACCACCTACAGCGCCTTCTGTATCTACAGCGCCACGGCTACCGTAAGAAACAGCACCGTAACCTTCAAATTCTTGGCTTGGTTTAACAGTATCAAATTTAACTAGGCCAGCCGGCGTATTACGGCCAAACAAAGTACCTTGTGGACCACGTAGTACTTCTACACGCTCAACATCAAATACTGGAAAGCCTTTTAAAATGGCATTTTCTTGAACCACTTCATCAACAACTAATGAAACAGGTTGTGAAGCATTAAGATCGAAATCGGTATTACCCAAACCACGAACATAAAAACGAGGGAAAGAACGTCCAAACGATGATTCGATTGAAAGACTTGGGATTTTCGCACTCATAAAGCGAATATCCATACCAGCAGAACTATAAGCATCAAGGTTATCACCTTGTAATGCAGATACAGCAACAGGCACTTCTTGTGCATTTTCTACACGTTTACGAGCAGTAACTTGAATAACTTCTAATTGGTTATTTTTTTTTGCAGTTTCTTCTTCAGCAGCAAGAGTAGAAACAGAGGTACCAGCTGCAGATAATAAAGCAGCATTAATTATGGTCGCTATTGCAGTTTTTTTGATTGCTTTCATGTCGGGTATAAACCTTTTGTATGCACTCTTGTTCAACGGTTTTTTGTGTTGCGCAATGTATTCATTGCGGGCTCGTACAATTTTTCGCGTCTAGCTTTATGGCGCGCGGACCTCATCACCGAGAGTACAAAAACGGAGTAATGAGGCTGAACGAACGATGAAGATTATACCATCGTATTACAAATTTACTGCATAAATATGTACAAAAAAGTAAACTTTTTTGCAACATTTAACCTCATTTTATAGCTTTTTTACCCGCTTTTAGATGCAAAAGACTAATAATGCGGACATATGTCCTTTCTTTCAAAAGCCGCTTTAAAGTAGCAAACTGCGTATTTTTACAAATAAACCCAAACTAGAAACGCGCAGTTAAAACCCGTTAATGCTTGCTAAATTTTTAAAGGCTAAATTCATTGAGTACGCTTTAACGCAATTTCTCCATCAATGTGAATATCGCGCTGTGGAAACGCAATCACCACATCGTGTTTTTCAAAAACAGCATAGATACTAAAACGGATATCACTACGTACTTTTCTGAGCATGGTTTCTGACTCTGCACAAACCCAAAAAATTGCATTAAACACCAGTGAGCTATCAGCAAAGTCGTCAAATAAAACAGAGGCTTTTGGATTTGTTAGTATCGCATCATGATCATCAAGCACTTGTTGAATTAACGTTTTAACTAACAATACATCGCTGCCATAAGCAACACCTACGCTAACCGAGGAGCGGGCATTACCGTCTATTAAGGTCCAGTTAGTCACTGTGTTTTCTAATAGTTGCGAATTAGGGATTAACATATGCACACCATCGTTACGGCGAATGCGGGTAGAGCGCGTATTAATAGTTTCTACTACGCCCTTTGCATTACCTACTTCTAAAAAGTCCCCAATACGAATTGGCCGCTCCCACATTAAAATCCAGCCACTAATAAAGTTATTAATAATGTTTTGCGCACCAAATCCAACCCCAATGGCTATGGCCCCTGATACAAATGCAAAGGCCGTAAGCGGAATACTTAAAACCTCTAACGAGGTGAAAATTAATATTGCGATACTCAAAATAAAATAAATGCGCGTAAATAGATGAACCGCGTCTTGGCTGATTTTTTTTGCCAGCAGTGTTTTTTTAATAAGTTTGCCAATGCGCGTTACTACAAACCACATAGCAAATAAAATTAAAGGAACTTGTATAACCTTAGCCACAGTGATGTGTACGTCGTTATAGGTAAAAATAACCAAGCTGAGATAATGTTGAATGTGTTCGAGCGTCATGTATTTTCCAAAGTATTATTTATTGTTTGTTATTTGTTCAGTAAAAATGAGTGTGGTTCAGTCTTCGCTAAGCTTAGCACGGCATAATAGTGTTAAAACGCTAAGTTAATAGGTTTAACGTTTTTGTTTAAACAATTTATTAACTCTTTATTGCACCGAGTGCTATATAAATAGTGTACAAGCACTGGAGATTACATATGTCACAACTTACTCTAAATCAAAGACTCGCTACTTTGCAGCCGCAGGTAGATTTAAATTTGTTTGAAAGCAGCCTAGATTACCGCAATAAAATTTTGTGCCTTCTTGCTGAGCAAGAACAAACACTTGCTACTATTAATAAAGAATTTGGCCAGCAATCTAATAGCTTTGGTTCTGAAAAACGCTTTGTTCTTGGCTATAACTAGCCTTTAAAAAACACACACAATACAATATTTAAGTAGCCTTACGTTTATTTTTAAGGCTACTTTTACCTCCAAATCGCATTTTTAGTAGCTAATTTGCGTTTAAATCCCGCTTAATACCGATAAACTTTATTGTATAAACGCCAAAATTTGATAAGTTAACTGGGTTTTCGACTCGAAAAGCCTATTTCGGCTCATCTTTTTATGGAGTTATTATGCGTAAAACACTGATCGCCACTACTATTGCTAGTGCCCTAATCCTATCTGCTTGTTCATCTAACGAAACTCAGAACACAGCTAAAGAGAGCGCAGCACAAGTGCAAGATATGAACGCAAACAATGTATTATTCAAACCAAGCCCATTACAATACATGGCACCAGAGTTTGATAAGTTTGGTACAAAAGACTACGAAGCAGGCTTTGATGCAGGTATTGCTCAGCACACTGCGCAAGTTCAAGCTATTGCAAACAACCCAGAACCAGCAACATTTGAAAACACACTTGTTGAGATGGAAAAATCTGGTGAGTTGTTAAACCGCGTATCTGCTGCTTTTTACAACCTATCGGGTTTAATTTCAGATGACGAATACCAACGTATAAGCAAAAAAATGGCGCCGGTATTATCTGCTCACTCTGATGACATTTACTTAAATGGTGCGTTATTTAAGCGTGTACAAACTATTTACGACAATAAAGATGCGCTTAACGCTGAAGATCAACGCTTAGTTGATTTCTACTACAAGCAATTTGTAAAAGCCGGTGCTAAGTTAAGCGATGCTGAAAAAGCAAAAATGCGTGAAATAAACGCTCAACTTGCAGAGCTATCTACTGCGTTCTCTCAAAACATTTTAAAATCGTTTAAAGAAGACGTTATTGTTGTTACTGACAAATCTAAGCTTGCTGGCCTATCTGAAGGTGAAATTGCAGGCCTTGCAGCCGCAGCTAAAAAAGCAGGCAAAGACGGCTACATGATCACCCTGGTTAATACCACTCAGCAGCCTATCTTATCAAGCCTTGAAAACCGTGAGCTACGCGAGCAAATTTTTAAAGCCTCTGCAAACCGTGCCGCTAAAACTAACGGCCCTATCATTATTGAAGAAACTAACCTGCGTGCACAAAAAGCAGAGCTGTTAGGCTTTAAAGATTGGGCGTCGTATGTAATGACTTCGCGTATGGCACAAACAACCGACAACGTGTACGGTATTTTAGATGACCTTGCACCAAAAGCAGTTGAAAAAGCCAAAGCAGAAGCGGCCGCTATCCAAAAAGTAATTAACGATTCTGGCGAAAGCTTTGAGCTTAAGCCATGGGACTGGGCGTTTTACGCAGAAAAAGTACGTGCTGAAAAGTACGACCTAGATCCTGCACTAGTTAAGCCATACTTTGAAATGAACTCTGTGATCCATGATGGTTTATTCTTCGCAATGAACAAGCTTTACGGTATCACCTTTAAAGAGCGTAAAGACTTACCTGTTTACCACGAAGATGTAACAGCGTACGAAGTATTTAACGCAGATGGCAGCGCTATTGGTTTATTTTACATGGACCCATACGCACGTGAAGGTAAGCGTGGCGGTGCATGGATGAGTGCATATGTAAGCCAAAGCGGCTTAAAAGGCACTAAACCGGTTATTTACAACGCACAAAACATTCCAAAACCAGCTGAAGGTGAGCCAACGCTAATGACCTTCGACGAAGTATCGACTATGTTCCATGAATTTGGTCATGCTGCGCACGGTTTATTCTCAAATGTTAAATACCCAAGCCTAGCGGGTACTGCTACAGCACGTGACTTTGTTGAATTTCCTTCACAGGCACACGAAGACTGGATGATTGAACCTACCGTACTTGCTAACTACGCTAAGCATTACAAAACGGGTGAGCCAATTCCACAAGCATTACTTGATAAAGTACTAGCATCGCAAAAATTCAACCAAGGCTTTGGTACTACTGAATACTTAGCAGCTGCTTTACTTGATATGGAATGGCACTCATTTGGTTCTGATAAAAAAATCAGTGATGTTCAAAAGTTTGAAAGCGATGCGCTAAAAGCACACGGTATTGATTACTACCCAGTGCCACCGCGTTATAAATCAAACTACTTTAGCCATACTTTTGCCGGTGGTTACTCAGCAGGTTACTACGCCTACCTATGGACTGAAGTATTTGCAGCCGATGCGTTTGCACATATGGAAAATAACGGTGGCCTAACCCGTGAAAACGGTGACAAGTTCCGTGAAGAAATCCTATCAAAAGGTAACAGCCGCGACTTAATGCAAAGCTACATTGAGTTTAGAGGCCAAAAACCAACGACAGACGCACTTCTTAAGCGCCGTGGTTTAGTTGATTAATAACCTCGTTTATTAATTTTAACCTTATAAAAGCCCGCTTGCGGGCTTTTATTGTTTATAACAGATAAACTAGCCACACTATAAATTATAAAAAACGACAATTATGGGCTATTTATTTGCAGTTACCCTACTTTGGGCTTTTTCATTTAGTTTAATTGGTGTGTACCTAGCAGGCCAAGTTGATGCGTGGTTTAGCGTATTAATACGAGTTGCATTAGCCACATTGGTTTTTTTACCCTTTTTAAAACCTAAACTTACCTCAAAACCACTCGCACTTAAGCTAATGCTGATAGGCGCTGTGCAACTGGGTGTTATGTACAGCTTTTACTATCACTCCTTTTTATTTTTAAGCGTACCCGAAGTGTTGCTCTTTACCGTTATGACGCCGCTTTATATAACGCTTTTAAACGATGCATTTAATAAGCATTTTAACCCTCGCTTTTTTGCGGTTGCGCTTATTGCCGTACTGGGCGCGGTAGCTATTCGCTGGCAAAACCTCAATAGTCATTTCATCATCGGTTTATTACTGGTTCAAGGTGCCAATATTAGTTTTGCCACCGGACAAGTAACTTATAAACGTTTAATGGCCACTAATCAGTTGGATGACAAAACCGTATTTGGTTGGTTTTTTATTGGCGCCTTAGTGGTGGCGAGTGCTTGCTACGCTTTATTTGGCAATACAAGCAAATTACCGAGTACACCTACCCAGTGGGGTATTTTAATATATTTAGGTATTGTAGCCTCGGGCCTTGGTTACTTTTTATGGAACAAAGGGGCAACAAAAGTAAATGTGGGAGCATTAGCCGTTATGAACAACGTGCTTATTCCTGCCGGTATTATTGTTAACGTGCTTATATGGAATAAAAATGCCGACATTATGCGCTTAAGTATGGGGGGGGCAATCATGTTAGCGGCACTGGTAATTAATCAAATAGGGACAAATAAACATAACGTCACATCCTTGTAGCTAATTTGTCATTGAATGCGATTAGGGTTGAATAAAATAACGTTAAGGAACAAACATGAAACATCTCACCCTAATAACAAGCTCAGTAATACTTGCACTACTGAGCGGCTGCGACGACGATGTCGAAATTGTAGAAAAAGACGTAGTCGTTACCAATACCACCGTTGAAGTGGTTGAAGTACCGACGCCTGTAATTGTTGAAGTTGCAAAAGGCGAGGCGCCTGATATTCAATTAGGTACTCGTGCCGACTACCTTATTAACGATATGGCTCAGAGCGATTTAAAAACAAAATTAGAATCGTGTACAGATGGGCCATTTTACCGTACAGATTTTTCTATTGGTCATCGTGGTGCGCCAATGCAATACCCTGAGCATACAAAGGAGTCTTATATAGCTGCAGCGCGTATGGGCGCAGGTATTGTCGAGTGCGATGTAACCTTTACCAGCGACAAAGAGCTCGTGTGTCGCCACTCTCAGTGCGATTTGCACACCACCACCAATATATTAGCCATTCCTGAACTTGCTGCTAAATGCAGTGTGCCTTTTACTCCAGCTAACGCGGCCAGTGGCACGCCTGCCACCGCTAAATGCTGCACAAGCGATATCAGCCTGAGCGAATTTTTAACGCTTGAAGGTAAAATGGATGGCGCCAACACCCAAGCCACTACTGTTGGTGAATATATGCAGGGCACGCCCAACTGGCGCACCGATTTATACGCCACAAGTGGAACGTTAGTAACTCATAAACAAAGTATTGAGTTATTTAAAAGCTTGGGTGTAAAAATGACCCCAGAGCTAAAATCGCCGCAAGTGAGCATGCCTTTTGAGGGAATGACACAACAGCAATACGCGCAAAAAATGCTTGATGAATACACGCAATTGGACGTACCAAGCAGTGATGTGTACCCGCAATCGTTTAATCTCGATGATGTGAAATATTGGATAAATAACAACCCCGACTTTGCAAATCAAAGCGTATATTTAGATGGCCGTGACAGCGAAGCGGGCTTTGATCCAAGTAACCCTGCAACGTGGCAACCAAGTATGGAAGAGCTAGTAGCCGATGGCGTTAAAATATTAGCGCCCCCTATTTGGATGATGCTCACCATAGACAACGAAAGTAATATTGTCCCCTCACAATACGCCATTGACGCAAAAGCTGCAGGGCTTGAACTGATAGCATGGAGCCTTGAGCGCTCGGGGCCTCTTAACGAGGGCGGTGGCTACTACTATCAATCAATCGCCGATGTTATCGATAACGATGGCGACATGATGACGGTGGTTGATGTACTCGCGCAGGATGTTGGGGTTATGGGTATATTTTCGGATTGGCCTGCGACCGTAAGCTACTACGCAAGTTGTAATAAAATGCCTGCAAGCATTTAAAAAACCAGTATCAGTGGTCGTTTATTTTTTTGCGCTCAGTTACCATAACCTTATTAATTATTTAACTGAGCGCTTTTATGATAATCCAACACCATAATACCGACCTACCCACCCCAACAGGCTTAATGCGTACTACCGTTTACCGCCCACAAGCAGCTGGCCAATACCCAAGTATTATTTTTTACTCGGAGATTTTTCAGCAAACCGCGCCTATTGCGCGCAGCGCTGCTATTTTAGCAAGCCATGGTTTTGTTGTGTTAGTGCCTGAGGTATTTCATGAGCTAAACCCGATTGGTACTGTACTTGCGTACGATGACGCGGGTAAAGATAAAGGCAATGCCGATAAATGGCAAAAGCCACTTGAGCACCACGACAGCGACACACAAGCACTCATCGACTTTGTACAAAGCCAAGATTACTGCTCTGGCACAGTGGGCGCCATGGGAGTGTGCATTGGTGGGCATTTAGCTTACAGAGCCGCATTAAACCCTCACATAAAAGCTGCATTTTGTTTATACGCCACCGATATTCATAGTGATACCTTAACGGCCAATGCAGGTAACAATTCGTTTGAACGCATGGCTGATATTCAAGGTGAAATACACTTTATTTGGGGTAAGCAAGACCCACATGTACCGCAACAAGGCCGAAGTAAAATTTACCAGCAATGTGTAGCCACGGGTATTAACTACCACTGGCAAGAAGTAAACGCACAGCATGCGTTTATGCGTGATGAGGGCGAGCGTTACGATGCCGCGCTTGCAATTACTATGTACCAGCAAGCGGTTGCATTATTTAATCGTACTTTGTAATTAAGTGCGGTTTTACGTGCTTTTTAGCATGCCCAGTGCAGTATGCTGTTTAACAAAATAGGCTTTTAAATAATCAATAAACAACCTGAGCTTTTTGGAGCCTGCCGCCCCAGGTGGAAACACGCCATAAAGCTCAATATCTTTTGTTTTATAATCATCGAGTATTATTTCTAACAGCCCTGCTTGCACTTTAGGCCACGCATCATACAACGGAATGCGCCCAAGCCCGTGCCCAGCCTCTACAAACGCGGTACGCGCCGCGGCATTATTGGTGCTTATGCCGCCTTGTAATATTACATCGTATTTTTTGCCCTCTTTGCTAAGGGTTAATGTTTTACTGCTAAGTTGGTACACCACCCATTTATGCAAGGCTAATTCAGCTGGCGTTTTAGGTTTGCCAAAGTGTTCAAAATACTCAGCTGAGCCACAAATACAGGTACTCATGGTTGTAAGTTTAGTGGCTTGTAAGTTTGAGTCACTTAAAGCGACTCCACGAATAGCAATATCAAAGCCGTTTTTTATAATATCAACCACATCATCGGTTAGTTGCAGGTCTATTTCAATTTTGGGGTATTGGCGTTTAAACGTATTAATTGCCGGCACAATTAGTTGCATGCCTACATTAACAGGGCAGCTAATTTTTAATACTCCTTGTGGCTCACTTTTAATGTTTTCTATTTGCTGATTAGCTGCGTTTGCTTGTTCTGTGATCACTCTACAGCGCTCATAATACGCAATGCCCGCCTCAGTTAGCGCCATAGTGCGGGTTGAGCGATTTAGCAGCGTAACTTCTAATTGCGTTTCTAATTTTTTAAGGTGATAACTTACCACCGCACGCGTTAACCCCAACTGCTTTGCTGCCGCGGTTAAACTGCCCTGCTCGACAATTTGCGCAAATACCACCATGCTTTTAAGTTGCTCAAACGACACTTTCATCACAAACCCACCAATGATTATTCAACCCAATAATTGTATCAATAATTAAACCAATAAAGTTAAATTTATCATCGTTGTTTAAATCCTTTTAAGTGCATATAGTTATTACAGCACCTTGGTTAACACCAAGCTTTAATTTACTCACTAATCGAAGGAATATTGTTATGGCTAAAAAAATACTTATGGTACTTACCTCACATTCAGAGCTTGGCAACACAGGCGAAAAAACAGGTTTTTGGGTAGAAGAATTTGCAGCACCATACTATGCATTTGTTGATGCTGGTGCAGAGGTAACACTTGCTTCCCCTGCGGGTGGCCAACCGCCAATTGACCCAACTAGCACGCTTTCTGACTTTGAAACCGATGCAACAAAGCGCTATGACAACGACAGCGCAGCACAAACACTTATGGCAAACACCAAAGTATTAAGTGAAGTAAACGCCAGCGACTTTGACGCGGTATTTTACCCAGGCGGCCACGGCCCACTATGGGATTTAGTAGATAACACAGATTCAATTTCTCTTATCGAAGACTTTGTAAAATCACAAAAACCAGTGGCAGCGGTATGTCACGCTAGTGCCGCTTTTTTAAATGTTAAAGATGCAGACGGCAATGCGCTGGTAGCCGGTAAAAAAGTAACAGGCTTTACTAACTCAGAAGAAGCTGCCGTGCAATTAACAGACGTAGTGCCATTTTTAGTTGAAGATGAACTCATTAAAAAAGGCGGCGATTATCAAAAAACCGACGACTGGGGCGTATTAGCGCTCGAAGATGGTTTAGTGATTACAGGCCAAAACCCAGCAAGTTCAGAGCTTGCTGCGAAAAAACTATTAACTAAACTAGGTTAAAATAACCCCTGTGCGCGGCGTATAACGCCGCGCTTATTAAATCGCTTTTAATAGCGAAAACATACTCCTATACTGGTACAAAACAATCCTACTAAAGCGTTTATATGCCAACTACCCCATCATCATCTTCACTAATAACCAGTACGCGATTTGCAATATTTAGCGTAGTTTTTATATGCCTAATACTACAAGTGATCAATAGTTTACCTGGCATTACGCTTAATGGTTTAGGTATTTACCCTCGCAGCGTTCAAGGGTTAATCGGTATTTTATGCGCCCCATTTTTACATGGCAGCTGGTGGCACTTTGCTAGCAACATGTTGCCTTTTGCTGTACTAAGCTGGCTAATTTGCCAATACAGTGTAAAACGCTTTTATACCGTGTTTATATTTACTGCGTTAATTGGCGGGCTATTAGTGTGGGCCTTTGGTCGGAGTAGTTTTCATGTTGGATTAAGCGGCGTTATTTATGGTTTATGGGGATTTATACTATGCTATGGCGTGGTTAGGCGCTCGTTTAAGTCTATTGTTATTGCCCTAGTAGTGGCAGTGCTTTACAGCGGATTTATTTGGGGCGTGCTACCACAACGCTTTCATGTCTCGTTCGAAAGTCACCTTTTTGGTGCGTTAAGTGGGTTCTTTTTAGGGTATAAACTTGCCAAAGCAGATAAATTAAAAGCACGATAATTTTTTCATTGCCTTTAATTAATTTTTTACGCCCCCAGCTTGTTATCTATGAGTATATAAATTAATTACATTTTTAAATTGAGGTTATTTATGAGTAATGAACACGAATACACGCCGCCTAAAGTTTGGACGTGGGACAGCGAAAGTGGTGGTAAATTTGCTAATATTAACCGCCCTATTGCCGGCGCCACTCATGACAAAACCTTAGACATTGGCAAGCATGCGTTTCAACTTTATTCATTAGCCACGCCTAATGGCCAAAAAGCGACCATTATGTTTGAAGAGTTATTAGAGCTTGGCCTAACCGATGCCGACTACGATGCCTATTTAATTAACATTGGCGAAGGCGACCAATTTGGCTCAGACTTTGTTGATATTAATCCAAACTCTAAAATTCCTGCGCTAATGGATCACTCTACCACGCCACCAACACGCATTTTTGAGTCGGGTTCAATTTTACAATACTTGGCAGAAAAATTTGATGTGCTAATCCCAAAAGATTTTAAAGCCAAGACCGAGTGCCGTAATTGGCTATTTTGGCAAATGGGTTCAGCGCCTTATTTAGGTGGCGGATTTGGTCATTTTTATAGCTACGCACCAACAAAAATGCAATACCCAATAGACCGTTTTACTATGGAAACTAAACGCCAGCTCGATGTATTAAATCGCCACTTAAGTGAAAACGAATACATGGCGGGTAGTGAATATTCTATTGCCGACATTGCCATTTGGCCTTGGTATGGCTCGTTGGTGCTTGGAAAATTATACGACGCCGCTGAGTTTTTAGATGTTGCCTCTTACACTCATGTAATGCGCTGGGCAGAGCAAATAGCAAAGCGCCCCGCTGTTAAACGTGGTCAACGTGTTAATCGCACCTGGGGCCCTGAAGAAGAGCAACTTAGCGAACGACATAACGCCAGCGACTTTTAATCTAACAGCCCATAACAAGACATTGTGTTATGGGCATTTTTTTATTTAAATCTGCATTTTCCCTGTCATTAAACTATATTTATTATTGTGTTTTTATAATATGTAACCTGCTTTACCCGCATTACTTTTCATAAGGCTTTAATGAGTGCAATATAAAAATTTAAATAGTGATGAACGCAGAGAAGCCGTAAAACTTTTATATTCTAATGCTTTATCTGGCATTGGTGTTTCGGCGTTAGTTAGCTTTGTACTTGTATTTGCATTTGACCTAACGGATGAGAGAACAAATCAAGAAAAAATAATTTGGCTTTTTTTTATGCTGGTTGTTTTGGCAGCAAGGCTAATGGATGTTATTTACTTTAACTACACCAAAGAAGTTAACCAGCCTTTTAATGCAAATAGCTTTTTAAAACGCTTTTCGGTGGGCTGTATAGCAACCGCGATTTCGTGGTCATGTTACGCACTGTGGTTTCATAAAAGCTCATCCACCGTTGAAATTACCACCACAATAGCTATTTTGTCGGCATTTGCTGGTGGCTCAGCCAATTTGCTCTCGGGTAGTCGCTTTACCTCGGTGTGTTACAGCATTATTTTATTAATGCCTTACTCTATAGTACTAACCTTATCTGATGACTATTACCACTATGTATTAGGCTTTTTGGGCATTACTTTTTCGGCAATTATGGTCGCCTCTTCTTATAAGTCGGCCACATTTACCCAAACAGCCATAAAATTACGAAATCAAAACCGCGAACTACTTAACGAAATGGAAAGCAAAGTAGAAACACGCACAGAAGAAATTTACCGTTTATCAAATACTGATCCACTAACAAGCTTGTTAAACCGAACCGCTTTTTTAAAAGTGGCAAATAAACAACTGGCAGATCACCCCGAGGAAAAGCTCGCTTTACTGTTTGTAGACTTAGATGGCTTTAAGCAAATTAATGACTCTATGGGTCATAAAGTTGGCGACCAAGTACTTAAAGAAATAGCCGAGCGACTCACTAACGTTTGCACCCGCCACTTATACAAATGCCGCTGGGGCGGAGATGAATTTTTAATTTTAACAACCTATGAGGATGAACAAGACTTATTTGATTTTTCCAAAAAGGTTATTAAAAGCATTCGTGCCGAGCATGAACGATATAAATACCAAAGCTGGGTATCTGCCACTATTGGCATAGCGTTATTTCCTGAGCATGAAGGCGATTTAAGCGCGTTAATTCGTTCAGCAGATTTAGCTATGTACCATCAAAAACGTATTGCCAAAGGCTGCGTAAATATTTACAACAACGACTTAAAGCGCCAACAAGAACGCGAACAATTGCTCAGTAAACGCTTAGCAAGTGCAATAAAAGACAACGGCTTGCGGTTAGTGTTTCAGCCTATTGTGGATAGCCAAACTGCGAAGGTGACCTCGTTTGAGTCACTTTTACGCTGGCAGTTAAATGACGAAGCGATATTTCCTGATGAATTTATTGCCATTGCCGAGCAATACAACCTCATAACCGAACTTGGCTTATGGGTTATTGAGCAAGCGTGTGTGCAAGCTTGCACGTTTAAAAACGTACAACCCCCTATTGCTGTGAGCGTTAATGTATCTGTAATACAACTTCAAGACCCTGATTTTGTCACTAAGGTTGTAAATATCGTTGATCAATACGGCGTAAAGCCAGAAAACCTGCACCTTGAAATCACTGAATCTGTGTTTGCTGAGGATAAGCTCACCTTTTTAGCAGCAGTAAAAGAGCTGCAAAAACAAGGATTTTGTATTTCTATTGACGACTTTGGTACTGGGTACTCATCCTTGTCGAGCATGTTAGATATTGGTGTAGACATAGTAAAAATAGATAAAAGTTTTATTCAAAATATGGATAAGCGAGGCTTAAGTATAATTCATGCTATTGTGCAAATGGCCTCAACACTTGATTTTATAGTAGTTGCCGAAGGTGTAGAAACCCTAGAGCAAGCCAACATGCTAAAAGAAATTGGCGTGTCTCACCTACAAGGCTATTACTTTTCTAAACCTATGGAACAACACTTTGTAGATTCGTACCTCAAAGAGCAAAACAAATTGTGTAGCTAGCAGTATGAAAAAACTCACTAAAGAGCAAGTCTATAAACGCCTTAACAACGATGAAGACGCACGCGCCTGTAAAGACATAAACGAAGATGACTGCAAAGAAGTGGCCGGTAACTTTATTCTTTTATTAACAAGCCAGCTTTTTAGTAAATTTGCCGATGCCCTCCTCAACCCTAAAGTCACTCTGCCTTGGTTAATGCAAAGCTTAAACGTGCCAAGCGCGTTTATAGCGTGGCTGGTGCCTATAAGAGAATCGGGCTCTTTATTACCACAATTAGCGATAGCCAATATTATCCGTAAACTCTCTGTAAGAAAGTGGATATGGGTTTGCGGTGCATTTGCCCAAGCGGTATGTATTGGCGCTATGGTTGGTGTTTCATTTGTGCTAGAAGGCGCTCAGGCTGGCTATGCAATTTTAGCTCTGCTGGTGCTCTTTAGCCTCGCCCGCGGATTTAACTCTATTGCCGCTAAAGATGTATTAGGTAAAGTTATTCCTAAAAAAAAGCGGGGCAATATTAGTGGCCTGGCGGCAAGTATTGCCGGCTTTGCAACACTCACTTTTGGTTTAATGATGTGGTTTTTTTCGGGGCAAAAAGAGCAAAATACGGTATTAATTGCGCTGTGTTTAGGCGCCGTTTTGTGGGTTGTTGCTGCACTTTTTTATAGCCGCATAAACGAATACAAAGGCGCGACACAAGGCGGTAAAAATGGCTTTTTAAATGCGCTAAGTAAATTAAAGCTGCTTTATCAAGATAAACAATTTGCACACTTTGTAATTACCCGCGCCTTTTTACTTTGCTCAGCCCTAAGCGCACCTTTTTATATTATTTTAGCAAGCTCTCAGCAGTTTGAATTTTCATTATTGGCAGTATTTTTAGCCGTGTCTGGCTTAGCAAGTTTAATTTCTGGGCCAATATGGGGAAGACTCAGCGATTTTTCTAGCCAAAAGGTGCTTGTGATCAGTGCGTTGCTTGTCACCATAAACGGCGTGAGCGTGTTTGTAATAGCCACATGGTATAGCCAGCTGTTTGAGTATGCTTGGGTAATACCTGGTTTTTATTTTTTGCTTTGCATTGCTCATCAAGGCGTGCGGCTCGGGCGTAAAACCTATTTAGTGGATATGGCACAAGGCAATAAACGCACTGATTACGTGTCGGTTAGTAATACTGTAATAGGCATTTTGCTTTTAATGTTAGGCAGTATAGGGCTTTTAGAAGCATTTTTATCAACCGCACAGCTTATTTTGTTGTATAGCCTGCTCGGTTTGTTAGGTGCTATTAGCGCGATTTTTTTGCCTCAAGCGGAGTAATACCAATGCACAATAATACGTGACCAATCAAGCGAATTGGTATAATAAAAAAGCCCAACAAAATAATTGCCGGGCTTTGGACTTAAGACCTAAGGATAAACAGTCAGCTTTACCTCAAGTTATAACACCTAAGCAGTTACATTTAGCAGTGAATCGCCTTCACTTAAACCAAATTTTTCTTGTACCGATGAAAGAATTGATTCTTTATCTTCATCAGATAGCTGGCTTGAATACTCAGTTAATAACTCATCTAAGTAGCTAACCACTTCGTCAGTATCAACAGATTCTAGAGAGTTTTGCGGCGGCGGTGGCGGGCGCTGCCCTTCAGGGCCTCCTGCATCGCCAATACTTTTAGCGTCAAAATCAAGTTCGCTCATTAAATCAGCCAACTCTTTTGTAGGTGAGATCCCCTGCTCTTCAAATGCGGCTTGAATACTTTGCGCATCTTCCGTGCTTAGGTTTTGTGCATCAAATTCTGCAAGTGTTTCTTTAACAAACTCAGTTTGCTCTGAAGTTAAAGCGCTTACTTGGCTAGATTGTTGAGTCATAAAACTCGCTGAGCTACCAATACTGTTGATCATATTTTTCTCCCTTAACGTGCGCGGCGTGGTGGCTTGTGTTCACTTAACTCTTGTTCGCTAATTTCGCCATTCCCATCGGCATCTATTTCGTCAAAAATAGTTTGCGCATCGCCTTGCGGTGGCGCACTTTCGCTAAATTCTGCAAGGCTAATCACACCGTCACCATCTGCATCTATGCTTGAAAAGTCAGGTTTAGGTGGTGGGTTATCACCGCCTCTGGCTGCAACATTGGCTGAAAAAGCCATTGATAATAATGCAGCAACGGCAAAAGTAGAAAAATGCTTCATCGTGGTCACCTTGGGTTAAATATTAATAAAGGGTATGAATATAAAGTACGCTTAAAAAACGCAAACATTGTGCAAACAATAAGGAAATAAAAATAAATCCGATTTTTATCATGTTATTTTTACCTTATTCGGTATTTCGGTTATTGTGATAACTAATTACTTAAAACCACTTTCAACACCTGTTTTGAGAGCTAACATACTAAGGACTTATTAACATACATGTTTAATCTTCCAATTTTTCTAGTTGTATCGCAGTGAAAATACCTAAACGCCTCCAGCCACTCGTTGATGATGGCCTAATTGATGAAGTGATCAGCCGCTTAATGAGCGGTAAAGAAGCGGATGTATTTGTGGTACGCAGCGGTGGCGAAATTCGCTGTGCTAAAGTCTACAAAGATGCCGTTAAACGCAGCTTTAAAAAGGCAGCTCAGTATCAAGAAGGCCGAAAAGTAAGAGGCGGACGCCAAGCCCGCGCCATGGGTAAACGCTCTAGTTATGGGCGGCAACTAGAAGAAGAAATTTGGCAAAATGCAGAAGTAGACGCGCTTTCACGTTTATCACGCGCTGGCGTCAGAGTTCCTGATACTTATTACTGTATTGATGGCGTGTTGTTAATGGAGCTTGTGTGCGATGAAGACGGAGATGTTGCTCCACAGTTAGGGCATGTGACCCTTACACAGCAAGACGCTATTGAGCAGTACAGTATGATGGTTCATTATATTAAATTAATGCTGTGCGCGGGTATTATCCACGGTGACTTATCGGAATTTAACGTACTTGTTGATAGTAAAGGGCCTGTAATTATTGACCTTCCACAAGCTGTAAACGCCGCAGCCAATAACAGTGCGCAAGCAATGTTTACGCGCGATGTAAACAACATACGCCGTTATTATGCGCAGTTTGCACCTAGCCTATTAAACACCCATTACGCTAAAGAAATGTGGGCACTGTTTGAAGAGGCTAGCTTAACGCCAAACACTGTGCTCAGCGGAGAATTTGAAGACAGTAACGAATCTGCAGACGTAGATGCGGTACTCGATGAAATACAAGCGGCCGAATACGAAGAGTTCGACCGTTTAGAGCGTATTAAAAACGCTGACGATGAGTAAAACTGCGCTCACGTTTAGCTATTGAGGGTGAACAAACCGATAGCCCACACCGTAAACCGACTGAATAACGCTGTCGGTTTGCGTTACTTCATCAAGCTTTTTACGTAACTTTTTTATGTGGCTGTCTATAGTACGGTGGCTAACTATACGTTGGTCTGCGTACATGGTGTCCATTAAGCTATCGCGTGAATAGATTCTGTTAGGGTTTGAATACAAGGGCTTAAGTAGCTGAAATTCAAAATTAGTTAGTTCTATACTGCTATTTTTATAGTTTACACTGTAAGTACTCTCATCCAGTGTCATGGCATTATTTACCGGCTCTTTTGTGGTATTAACACGCCTTAAAATTGCTTTAACTCGCGCCACCAGCTCAGCATAACTAAACGGTTTGCAAATGTAGTCATCGGCGCCCAGTTCAAGTCCGAGTAACCGGTCAATCTCCTCCACCTTTGCCGAAACCATAATAATGGGCACATTAGAGAACTTTCTTATCGCTTTGCACAGCTCTATACCGCTTTGCCCTGGCAACATAATATCTAATAAAATAACACTTGGCTTATTACTTTCAAGCCAGCTAAGTACTTCATCACCATGATGAATAAGGTGCGTTTGATAATGATGACTTGTTAAAAAGTCGCTCATTAAATTGGCAAGTTTTATTTCATCTTCAACAACGAGTATTTGCTCACTCATACTTATCCTCTACTGAACTAATAAGGGTAATTTAATAACAATGCCAAGCCCGCCAATACTGGCTTTTTCGGCTGATATTTCGCCATTATGACCTTTAACGATATGCTGACAAATAGACAAACCTAAACCAGAGCCTCCCTCTTGGCGATTGCGAGAGCTGTCTACACGGTATAAATATTCAAACAAGTGCGATAAATGCGTTTGCTCAACGCCTATCCCGTTGTCCTCTATTATAAGCTCTAAATAGGCTTGGCCTTTAATATTTACGTTATTGGCACTTAAAGAAATAGTTGAGCACTGGGCGTAATGCACCGCATTGATTAAGATATTATCTAGCAATTGCAGTATACGTGTTTTATCTGCGTTTACTGTGGTGTTGTTAGCACTATTAAGAAGGTAAAAATTAATAGCATGCTGCTCAAAAATAACGTGATACTTTTGCTCTATGGAGTTAAGTAAAAAGCCTACGTCGGTAGGTTGCATGGTGTAATGCATGCCGCCTAGCTCTGCGCTGTTTAGCATGTGTAGGTCGTCAATCAAACGCTTTAAATGCAGCGCTTCATCGTTAGCAGAGCTAATATTTTTATTGTTTGGTTCACGTATCCCAAGCAACATAGCTTCGAGCTCACCGAGTAAAATGCTCATGGGCGTTCTTAGTTCATGAGAAATATTAGCTAACCAGCGTTTGCGTACTTGCTCATCTTTAGCGAGCGTAAAGGCCAAGGTGTTAAAATCTTCACTAAGCTGGCCCAGCTCGTCTTTTCTATCTAATAAAAGTTTGGTGCTGTACTGCCCTTTGGTTAGCTTATGCATACCACTGGCTATTTGCTTTACAGGGCCAACTAAATGCCTTGCCAGTAAAAAAGACAACATTAAGGTAAGTAGTCCTGCGGTTAACGCAATAAGCCATAAATAGTTAGTTTGTTGCTTTAAAAAATCCAGCTCGTACCCATCTGCTAAGCTTTTTCTTTTTGAAACAGCAAGGTAAGCAATTGTTTTACCTTCAAGCTCTATGGGCGTTTTAATGTACTTTAAATCCTCAAATAATTTACCAAAAATACGCTGCTGGTTTTCATCCAGTAGTGCATAGTGCGCGGCATGCTCGGGCGGTGGGCGACGATCTCGTTGCGCCATATGCTGTGGGGGTCTGGGTCTGCGTTCACCGCGAACTTCTGGGCGCTGTGGCATATCGCGTAAACTAGGTAAAAACTGGCTTGATTGCAATTGCGATTCAACCAACCTTAAAAAGCGCTGATCGTTACCTATAATTTTATCCCACGAAGGAGTTTGCGCGTATTTATTAGCCAGTTGTACTGCTAATGGCTCTAATGCTTTTACTTCTTTAGCGTTTACAAAATCAATAATACCTTGGCCAATACTGTACTGAATAAGCACAACAAGCCCCGCAATAATGCTAAAGGTGAAGCTAAATAATATTAAAAAAAGTTTGTTGTGAATTTTCATTTATTTTTTATAAACCTGACTCTAAAAGCATTTGAGCTGTTATTTATTGCGTATTTTTTTACTGCTAAAACGTATTATTAAAAGCTCTAAGCACTTTTAAGAATAGCCTGTAATAACAATTGTATTAATTGCATGTTCTATTATAGCGACTTATAAATAGCGCCTTTAATAACAACGTATAACGTTAACAAGTAAAAGTGCAAACAATGTGCATTATATAAAAAATCACGCTCAAAAAAGGCGACCTAAGTCGCCTTTGTTATTAATCGTTTTTTAAATGCTTATCAAAAAAATCGAGAAACGCTTGTAACGTTTTAATTCTATGCGGCTGATAGGACAAGTAATGATCGCCATCTTCTAGCTCAATGTAAGTAACATCTTTATCTTCGTCATCTAGTTCATCTTCCATTTCTCTACTATGGTAAATAGGGACAACACTGTCGTCGCTACCATGCACAAGTAAAACAGGTTTGTTGATTGATTCAGCAAAATTGACCGGCGAATTGGCCTCTAACTTATCGCTATTTGTTCCAAACTGTTTTCGTACTATGTCTTTGTTTGTAAAGTGGCGGGCTTTACTCACAATATGCTCAAGGTCAGTTACCCCTGCAAAACTTGCCGCACATTTAAATGTTTCAGGGTGTTTAATAACAGCCATTAAGGCGGCGTATCCACCATAGCTTGCGCCACCAATACAAATTTTATCTGGCTGAGCAATCCCTTGGTCTATTAACCAGTTAGCTCCATCTTGTAAGTCATCTTGCATGGCTAAACCAAAACCTTGGATCGACTGCATTAAAAAGTCATAACCATAACCGCTTGAGCCACGAAAGTTAGGCTGTAACACGGCATAACCATTATATGCCAGTAGCGCAGTCCAATAGTCAAAGCCTGCATAGTCTCGCGCCATAGGCCCACCATGTGGAAATATAATAGTGGGTAACTTATCGCCTTTCTCATAGCCAACAGGCAGCGTTAAGTAGCCTTCTATAATAAGCCCGTCACGTGCTTTATAGCTGATGTGCTCTTTACCGGCGTATACGCTTTCGTTAATGTGTGGGTAAACGTCTGCAAAAAATGTTAAATCACCTCGCTTTCTGTCACCTAACATGTAGGCGCCTGATGTTTTATCTGAGCTGACATAAAGTACATATTTTTGCTGATCGTCGCTGGTGCTAACAATATCCATTTCAAATGAATCTTTAGGTAGTGATGCTCGTAAAGAGCGATGTAGCTTGTCTAAGTCTTCATCCCAATACGCAATACCATCTTCTAAATGCGAATGCGTAAAGCCTGCCACTTCGCCAGTTTTACGGGAGTAAAAAATATCGCCATCGACATCGTACTTGTCGTCGCTAAAGATGAGCTCACGTTTGTTAGTTGTTAGATTAAGCTTAAATAATGCATCACGCCCTTCATGTAGCGCAGTGATGTATAAAAAGTTAGGGTCTTTATCAAAGCCAAGTATCGAAATGCTTTGCTCACTAAATACTTCGTAGCTAAATAGTGTTTGCCACGACTCATTTTGCTCGTTGTACAGCTCGTAAGTGAATTGTGTTTCATCTATTTTTTTAGCAATACGAACCTTGCCTTGTCTATCAGCAAACCAACTGGTTACATCTGCACGAGCACGTTGTATTTGTTTTTTGCGTAAGGTAGTTAGGTCAAGTTCATACACCGCAGGGGTATTGGCTATTTTAAAATCGCCCTGCACGAGTATTTTATTTTCTTGCTCCGGTAAAAAGCTAATAATTCGGTCAGAAAACTGAGGCTGCTTTTCATCACGCGTGTTGTTTGCTCTAAACGCCAGTTTTATTCCTTTATCATCACTTAGGTTATACGAATACATTAATGTAGACGCATACTTAACCCCACCAAATTGATATTTAATGTATCGTGCGCCCAATAACAAAACATCATTATTTGCCCAACTAAACCAGTCAAAAAATACAGTGTGGTTATCCGATTTAATAACCGGCTTGCCCTTGCCTGTTGTAAGGCTTTGCACCATTAAAACTAAATCGCCATCAAGGTTTCTAACATACGCAATGTTATTTCCATCTGGTGAGAGCTTAACTTGGCTTATGCTTTTTAAGCCTGCAAACGCTTCTATGGGTAGCTTTTTATCAGAGGCTGATAGGCAGCTAAAACTAAGTAGGGCAAATACTAAAGTGAGGTAAAGTTTAGACATTCAATATCCATTTGTTTTTATAAGTAACGCTTAATGAGTTAACAGTAAGTGTATAAAGTTAATCTGTTATTTTACAATTGTGGCCGCTTTAGTACAAATTTATCTTTAGTACAGCTAAAGTAGTCTCCACCCATTTTACCTACGCTGTTTAATCGCGTGGGGTCTATATAGCCATTCACTAACACGTTATCGTCAATATAAATCCCCACCACGTTGAGTAGCATAACTTTGCCGCCACCTGGTTCGTCGCTTATCTGAATAACGTCTCTTAAAGTGCACTCGTATCTTACTTTAGCCGCTGCGGCGCCTGGGGATGTTACGCGTGTACTGGCGATTGTTTCAATATTTGCCGCCTCAAATTCACTCACATTATGTGGATAATTAGCGCAGCTTTGATTCATTTTCTCTACTAGCTCTTCACTAACAATATTAACCACGCAGTTGTTAGTGGCTTGAAGGTTTAAAAGCGTGTCTTTATTGGCTTTGTCGCGTGGGTTTACTTGGGTCACGCTCAGCACTGGCGGGTTACAACTGGCCACTGTAAAAAAAGAGTACGGGGCAATATTAGCAATCCCCTCCTTACTAAGTGTGCTTACCCAAGCAATAGGCCGTGGGCTAATACCCCCCACTAAATACGAGTAAACATTGTGCTGCGTGTTTTGCGTTAAATCTAAAAACATAATTTTCCTTTATACGTCGTACTGCAAATCGTAAAAGCGCTTTATTGCGTACAGTATTTCATAACTGCAGCCACTTTTTTAAATATGCGCAAAAAAATAAACATAGTGTGGTTTAAACGCGATTTACGCCTTAGCGACCATCAACCACTTAAAAATGCATTTAGTGATGATTTACCCACGTTACTGCTATACAACTTTGAGCCACTAATGCTTGAGGATGCACATTATAATGCGCGCCATTGGCGTTTTGTTTATCAATCAATAGGCGAAATAAATCAGCAGCTAACTCGCTACAAAGCAACGCTGTATATTTTTAACCAAGACATGCTGACACTGTTAAACACGCTTAATCAAACATACCAAATAGCAAACATATTTAGCCATCAAGAAATTGGCTTAAACAATACTTTTGAGCGCGATAAAGCCGTGGCTATATGGTGTAAAGCTAACAAAGTTAACTGGCTTGAGTCACAAACGGGCGCCGTTATTCGTGGCAAAAAAAACCGTAAGGATTGGAACGCACGCTGGCAACAAACGATGCAGGCTCCTGTTGCTATTCCTAAATGGAAAAACATAAAAACCATTACACTTAATAACTACCAAACACCTAAATTACCCGACAGCTACTCGCAAAATGATGACAACTTTCAAGTAGGTGGGCCTTTAACTGCGCACACAATATTGCAAAGCTTTTTTGCTGAGCGCGGTAAGGGATATCAAAAAGGCATATCTAGCCCCAGCTTAAGCCGTATTCATTGCTCTAGGCTTTCGCCTTATTTAGCTTGGGGTAATATTAGCCTTAAACAGGTTTATCAAACGGCTATTGATGCATACCATGCAAAACACCCGAGCAAAAAAGGCTGGAAGCGCCCGCTTGCTGCATTTGTATCGCGTTTGCATTGGCACTGCCATTTTATGCAAAAATTTGAAAGTGAGAGTACGATGGAATTTAAAGCGCTCAATGCGGGGTATCATCAGTTCCCATATAGAAACGATGACAACGTACAACACGATATTGAACGCTGGGCACAAGGCCAAACGGGTATACCCATTATTGATGCCTGTATGCGCTGTTTAAAAACCACGGGCTATATTAATTTTAGAATGCGCGCTATGTTGGTTAGCTTTGTAACGCATCATTTAAATATAAGCTGGCAGCAGGCAAGCTTACCTTTGGCAAATTACTTTTTAGACTTTGAACCTGGCATTCATTACCCACAAATACAAATGCAGGCTTCAGTTACGGGTATTAACACCATTAGGCATTACAACCCGATTAAGCAATCTGAAGATCAAGACCCAAGCGGCGCCTTTATTAAAAAATGGTGCCCCGAACTTGAAAAGCTGCCAATAGAATATTTACACGAGCCTTGGCAACAAACACCAATGGAAGCGCTGTTTAACGACTTTAAACTTGGTGAAGACTACCCCGAGCCAATGCTTGATTTAACTCAAGCCTCCAAACAAGCGCGCGAACGTTTATGGCAATACCGCGAGCGCACCGATGTTAAACGTGCAATTCCTAACATATTAAAAAAACATGTAGGGCTTACTCGCACACAAAAAAACACCGCAAAAAGTAATTAATATGCCTCATAAAAAAAGCCGCTTACCACAAAAAATGTGCCCTGTTTGCAACAAGCCTTTTGCCTGGCGTAAAAAGTGGCAGCGCGATTGGGATAACGTTATTTACTGCTCAGAGCGTTGTAAACGTAATAAAAAGTAAAGGTATTAATCCTTTATGCTATGCGTGAGCTGGCGTCTATTTTGCAATGGTATGAATAACTCGGCTTTTAAGGCTGTATTTAGGTGTTTTATGTAAATAGCACTTACTCAGCCTGAAAAGCTTACATGCAACGCAAGGAGAAGATGATGACGATTAAAAAAACGGCAAACTCAACCTGGTCAGGCGATATTAAAACAGGTAAAGGCAGTATTTCTACACAAAGCGGCGCACTTGATAAACAACCATTTGGTTTTAATACTCGCTTTGAAGACGAGCCTGGTTCTAACCCAGAAGAATTAGTGGGAGCTGCGCACAGTGCCTGTTTTAGTATGGCGCTTTCGCTTGCACTTGGCGATGCCGGTTTTAAAGCCGATAAAATTGATACTAAAGCCACCGTAAGCCTTGATGAGGTTGATGACGGCTTTGCAGTCACCCATATAGCGCTTGAAGTAAACGCACGTATTAAAGATATTGCTAACGAACAATTTCAGGCATTGTGTGAGCAAACTAAAAAAAGCTGCCCTATTTCAAAGCTACTTAATACCGAAATCTCCCTAAACGCAACGCTCGACTCAACCGCATAAAACGTAATTTTTAAACCTTACGGTTTTACGCGTTAAGCCAGGTAACCTGTTACTTGGCTTAACACTCATCCCTAACCCTTTTTGAGTTATTTGAGTTTAATAACTCATTTAGCAGTGCTATACCCATCCCTAAAGCAGGCCAAACTACCCATAAATTATTTGGCGATGTAATTAAGTTTATCGCGGTCAAAAATACCAAAACCACAAAGTAACGTTTTAAATTATCAAAAAATGCTGGTGTATTCATGTTTGCTCTCCTCTTAAAATGTAAGGTTATTATTGCCTTAATTTTTAAGCCTGAAAGGTGCTATTTGTCATCAGTTAATATGACATTAGTCATAAATTTATAGCGGCCCCTTCAAGCGCATCTCTACAAATACTTATACAAACATACAGTTACTTACAATTATTTAAATGTATTTTAAAGAGTATTTAATATAATACCTTTTCTAGATACACCTATTTAATTATAAGAAAGGATACTTATGCGCTACTTAATACCACTCTCTTTGCTTGCACTTAGCTGTGCACCGTCAGTAAACGCTGAACAATCAGCATCAAAGCAATGGTTTAATACAATTAACTACGCAAAAATTGATTCACGCTATTACAGCGATAATGTGTACGGATTATCTACGCATTATTACTTTGAAGAGCAACAAAGCTCAGGAGTATGGGATGATTATGGCTACCTAGATACAGATAGTAATATAGGCTTAAATTACTTTAATTCAGATGGTTATAGTAGAAAAGGGATTTTTGGAGAAGGCTTTTACGGTAATGCTTTTGCAACCATAGAGCTGCCTAATATTGGCGATACTGATACCTATTCGCTTGGCATAGGTTACTTATTTGCTGATTCGCTAAAAGTATCTGCACGTATGGTAGATTACGAATATAGTGACACAGTTTATTTATTTAAAGCGCAATATAACCACCAAATTAATGACACCGACTACATTGGTTTTACTGTTGAGACGGATGATGAAATAGAGTCGTGGGACTTATCATCACTTTACTTTGCTCACCTTTACGGTGAAAGCTACTTTACTGTAAATGCTGACTATCTCGATGCTGGTGATGATTCAATTTTTAATGTGTTGGCAAATTATTACTTTAATAAGCATGTTGCAGTTGGCGTTGGTTTATACGACTCAGATTTAGTTGTTGAAGGTAAATACTTTATTAACGATAACTACTATTTTACAGCTAATTACACCGATAACGATGACTACGATATATACAATCTCAGTTTTGTAGCTCAGTTTTAGTAAATACAAAAAAGCCGCCTTGCTGGAGTCACTTCAGCTAAATAAGGCGGCTTTTATATTAAAACAGCTATAGCTTACATATTACCTAGCTCTATCATCATTGCGGTATACATACGTAAATTAAGCGCTAATTGCTCAAGCGTAATAAATTCATGCTCTGAGTGGCCGGTATAACGTTTGCCTGGCATTGAAGGGCCAAACGATACGGCATTATCAAATAGCTTTGCGTTAGTGCCGCCACCTATTGATACAAAGTCAGCTTGTTCGTCACCTGTAAAATGTTTAAAAATATCGAGCAGTTTTTGTGCGTGCGGTGCGTTATCTAACAGCATAGGTGTACCAATAATGGTCTCGACATTAGTAAGCGTTACGTTATTGGCAGTTTCCCATTCCTTAATCGCGCTGTTTATTTGCGCTTTAAGTAGGTTTTCATCTTTACCAACTGGGCGGCGCGCGTTAATGGCTAACGTTAGTGCACTACCATCGCGTTCAATTACGGTTGGAGCTACGCTCATTGGGCCCATGAATTCATGCTCGTAGGCAATATTACCAAATTGCTTACCATGAATATCTAAGCCAATTAATTGATTTACAAATTTTATAAGCTGGCCATCGCTATTATTTTCAAGTGCGACGTTTTTAAATAGCTCGCTCAGGTGTGCAATAGCATTAACGCCCGACTCTGGCTCTGATGAGTGCGCAGACACCCCTTTTACAGTTATTTTTAAGCCTTCAGCTTGCTCTTCAAAATTAAACTCAACGTCACTAAGTGTTTTAGCTTTAGCTTTTAATGAGTTAATAACTACAGCGCTTGCGTTATGCAGCACTAAGCTTGCATCTTCTGGTATTTGGCTTTTAAACGCGCCGCCCGCTAAATCACTCACATACATACCGGTTTGTTTTGAGGTAGCATTAAAAGTAGGAGCAATTAAGCTCCAGCCTTTCTCGGCTACTACAACTGGGTATGATGCATCAATGGTTACGGCGTATTTTGGCTGCTCGTAAGTTTTCATAAATTCTGTAAGCGGGCCCCAGTCAGATTCCTCAGCTAGGTAAATCATCAGCTCTATGCGGTTATTAAGCTCTATGCCTTTATCTTTAATCGCTTTCATGGCGTATAGTGCGGTGGCTATTGCGCCTTTGTCGTCTTCTGTGCCTCGCCCGACTAATTTTCCAGGCTCTGAGGTATCAATAATAAATGGGCTTTGTTTCCACTTACTAGCATTGGCCGGTTGTACGTCACCGTGGGTTACAACGGTAACCTTTTCGTTTTGATCTCCCATGCCTATAAGCACGGTGTAGCCTAGGTCTTGGTAATCAAACCCAAGCTCTGCCGCTTTCATTTTTAATACTGATTTAAAATTAATAAAGTCAGGATTTTGTGGCGCGGGTATCGACTCTTTATTTACCGTAGGAAAAGCCACTAAATTAGTTAACGTGTGAATTTGTGATTGTTGATAAGTATCCACAGCGTAATCGGCAACACTATCAATATTTGTATGTAATTGTGCATGTGCGCTAAAAGCAAATAAAGCACTGCAAAGCAAAGCTAACTTTTTCAAAACGTATCCTTTTGTATGAATCATTACTACCAATGCGCAATAATAAATCGCTTAAATAATTAAATTGGTATTAAAGCTAAATTATACCGCCAAGCAATAGTATTAAATAGCGCTTTGCGGCAGGGTTACAACAATCGCGCTTTAAATTTAGATAGCGGCTTACATTGCATTGGTTGTATAATGCGCGACCTTAATTAATCAGAGTATTAGTACTAATGAACCGCCGCAAAAAAATTGTCACCAAATTTCAGAAAAAAGATAAACGTGCTAATGCTAAATTGCATAAAAGTAATAAACCGGCGTATGTATCAAAAGCAGAGCGTGAAAAACTAGCTTTAGAGGCGCAGCAAACAACCAACGCAGAGCAAGTTACGCCAACATCAGATTAAACTAAAGCGCCAAGCAACCTATTCTCAGCGCTTTATATGGGTTTAAAATGCGTAACTGGCACTTATATTAAATGAGCGCCCTTGCCCAGCTAATTGAGTAAACCCCGTGCTGCTACCTTGCTTAAGCGCTGCAATACTTACCCCGCCTAGGGGTAATTGATAAAACGTATCAAATAAGTTTACCACCTCAATACCCAGCGTAAGCGCATCAAAAGAAGCTTTAGAGCTTATATTAACTAAGCTGTAACTAACGGTTTGGTTTTCTAAGCGGTTAACATCAACGCGTGATTTTGTATCCACCCATTGCCACAACAGTGCATTTTCAAATATCCCTATTTGCTGGCTTAATGAGAGCGCTGTATGTAACGGCTTAATTTGATAAAGCGCCTGGTTAGTGTCGCGGCGCTTACCACGAGTGCTCGTTATGTTTGCTTTTAATTGCCATTCGCCAAACTGTGTTGATTGATAAAGTGACTTACTTATATCAAGCTTTGCGCCATATAATGTGGCGTCAACATTACTAAACTGCAAAATATTACGTGATGTGTTTGCTAACCCATAACTATTAAAACTACGTACAATATCTGCATCAATGTAGTCGTTTACATCGGTGTACCACACATTAGCACTTACTCGCCACGCATCATTTTTTGCTGTTTTTGAATACGTTGCACTGATGATATGGGCGGTTTCGGCTTTGAGGTTTGGGTTACCAATATAACCATTAGCGTCACCGTACCAACCAATCATAGTACTTGCCATATTACTTACACCCCAACTGTAACGTTCATATAAATTAGGGGCTCTGTTTTTGCGGGCCAGGCCTAATTGCAGCTCGTCATAAAGTGTAATTTGATAATTAGCTAATACATTTACATCAACTAAGGTGTCGGTTTTGTCTCTATCTGCATTGTTGAAGTTATTGGCAGCTAGCGCATTATTGGCAGTTGTCATTGCGCTCATACTGCCCGTATTCATCATGCCATCGTTATAGGCTTGTACTTCATTAACCTGTGTATTAACACGCTCAACCCTTATACCCGTATTTAACCAGAGCTTGTTATTGATTTGGCTTGCATATTCTGCAAATAAGGCAATACGCTCACGCTTACCGTTATTAATATTTATATAATCATTTGGCCCCATCATGGTTGAGCCTTCAATCGCTGGCCACCAATCATCAATGCGGTAATTATAATATTCTTGTCCAAGTAGTAATGAGCTATTTTGATCAAGTGTAAGGCGCCATTTAAGCTGTGTGCTTATGTCTTTTGCATCTGTTTTCATGGGCATCATGCCGGTTTTTTCCTTACTAAAAAAACCCATTTCGTGTTTAACGCTGTGCCAATTAACTTGTCCTTGTAGCTCGCTGTTTTCAAAACTGCGCTTATATTGGGCAATAGCGCCATAACTGGTGTTATCAGTCATATCCATGTACTGATTAGCAAAACCCTGATACGGTATTTTTTGATGCGTAAGCTTTATCACAAATTGCTGTTTATCGTCACGTATCGCGCCAGTTAGGCTGTGGTTTTGAGCCCGATATAATGTATCAAGTACCACATTACCCTTTCCATCTTCGTAGCTGTTGGCATCGCTAAACGAGCCTTGGTAATTAAGGCTCACAGTATCGCTTGCTAAACGTGCTCCCACACCTAGTCTTTGGCCATTATCCACACTGCTGTACTTAGCCGAGACATAGCCTGAATGCCATGCGAGCTCACTACTTTCGCTGTATTGTGGTGAAATTGAGTTAACGCGTATTACACCTGCAATGTTATCGCCACCAGCACTTACAGGTGAAACACCAGCAACTACATTGTAAGCTGTTACTTGATTAGCTGATATATAAGAAAGAGGCGGGTTCATCTGATTAGCGCACGCTGCAGTAACCTCTGCGCCATCAACCAGTACTTTTACTCTATCGCCCATTAAACCATTTAAAATAGGTAAGTTAGACACCCCGCCCGCAGCCGAAAAATCAACACCTAAATTGCTAAGCATTGCCTCTGACGAACCAAGCGATAAGTGCTTGTTGTGTACCTGCCCGTGCACTTCAATAATTTCTAAAGTGTTATCATCTGCAAATACTGCAGGAGATAAAAGGCCAGTTAATAAAAGTGCTAAAGGAGAGAATAAATAAGTGTGTTGGATATGTTGAATATGAGCCATTTATAATTTATGCCACTGTTATATATGGCATAAATTATATAATGTAGTTACAAGTTTAGAGCGCGACAAAATGTCGCACTTTGAGAACTTACTGCCACTTAACTCGCGTTAAGCTTAGACACTGTAGCAGAAACAGCATCTGCGCCGCGTTCTATTTCTTGAATTACTTCTGAGACTTTCGCTATTAACTCTCGGCCTTGCTCTGAGGAATCAGAGACGGAGGTGATTTGCTTTGAAATATCGTTAGTCAGCTCTTGGTTGTTTTTAACTACGGTTGCAATTTCGTTGGTTGAACTGCTGGTGCTTGCTGCAAGCTGCCTAACTTCATCGGCTACCACGGCAAAGCCTCGCCCGTACTCGCCCGCTCGGGCGGCTTCAATGGCTGCATTTAACGCCAATAAATTAGTTTGATCGGCAATACTGCTTATGGTCGAAACAATAGAGCCGATAACTGCTGACTGCTCATTCAGGTTTTTAATTAAATCAACCGATTTAAGTACTTGGCTTACAATTGCATCTGAGTTTGCAATTGCATCGTGTAATATATCTGAGCCCCTTTTAGCCGTTTGCGCACTCGACACCGCCGATTCATACGCAATTTGTGCGGCCTCACTAACGGCTTCGTTGTCTTTTATGCGATCGGTAATATTAGAGGCAAACTTCACTATTTTTATCACTTTGCCTTTATTATCTAAAATGGGGTTATAAGTTGCTTCCAGCCATATTTGCGAGCCATCAGAGGTTATTCGTTTAAACTTACCCGACTTAAACTGCCCATCGCTTAGCTCTTCCCAAAACCGAGGGTTATTTTGATAAAAAGAGTCAGTACAAAACATTTTGTGATGCTTGCCAACTATTTCTGCAAGTGAATAACCCACCGTAGATAAAAAGTTTTGATTTGCTTTAATTATGGTGCCATCGGGGTTAAATTCTATTGTAGCCAGCGCCTTATCAAGCGCTTCGGTGAGCGCTTCTTGAGATTTTCGCTGTACATAATTTTTTGTAATATCCGACGCTATTTTAATAACCTTAGTAACCACCCCGTTTACTTCAACAGGAAAATAGGTAGCCTCTAACCATAGCTTTTCGCCATTAGCGTTAAAGCGCATAAAGGTACCGCTTGTTGAGTTTGCCCCTTGCAGCGCTTGCCAAAATTGGCCGTACTCACTCGACTTAGCGTAGTCTGAATCGCAAAAAATCCGGTGGTGCTTGCCTATTACCTCTTCTCTTTTGTAGCCTACGGTATCTAAAAAAAGATCATTAGCGTCTAAAATTTTTCCCTCGGGTGTAAATTCAATATACGCTACATGGTTATAAATAGCGGATAGTACTGATTTACTTTCATTGAGTTGACGTTCCAATTCTTCAACTTTGGCGTTATCTTTTCGTAGACCAAACATGTGTTAAACCTTTAGGGAATAATAATAGGATGACAATAACAAACAAATATAAAAATAATATGTAAGCTAGCAATAAATGTAACAACTTTGTAAATATAGGTGTTTTTTAGTTTTTCTGCGAGCAATTAAACACTTGCTAGTGAGCTGCTTTGTAAAAACTTTTTATAAATTAACCTAATAAGTCACACTTTATAGCAATTAACAAAAGTAAAACAAGCCAAAAATACTATTTTTTATACATGACGCAGTACACTTTTTAACTTAAAATAGCCATCTCACTGACACACTCCACACCTAATATATGTTTACTCTCCACGCAATTAATGTGTGGCTATTCACTATTTTTAAAATCAAAGTTAAAGGATCTTCTATGAGTGCAGATGTTGCGTCGGCATCTAATCAGTTAAATAAAGCTGCTATTTTATTAGTGTTAGCACTAGGTACGTTTATTTTAGGATTATCGGAATTTTCAATGATGCCTATGCTGCCGCTGATCAGTGAAACGTTTGGCTCAACCCCTTCGCAAAGTGGCTATGCAATTAGCGCCTATGCTATTGGCGTTGTGGTAGGCGCGCCGGTATTAATGCTTACAACGGCCAATATGCGAAAACGCAAAGCTTTGCTGATTTTTTTAAGCCTAATGTGTATTTCTAATGGTTTGAGTGCATTAGCAACCTCATTAGAGCAGCTCGTTATTTTTCGCTTTTTAAGTGGCTTACCTCACGGCGCTTACTTTGGTGCCGCTATTTTGCTTGCCTCCGATATTGCCCCTTCAGGTAAACGCGCAAGCTTTATGTCAAAAGTATTTATGGGCTTAACCATTGCAACCATCGTAGGCGTGCCTATTGTTACCTTGGTGGGGCAAAACCTAAGCTGGCGTTATTGCTTAGGTGGCGCTGCGGTTTTAGCGTTTATTGCGTTTATATTTGTATACAAAGTAGTGCCAAATATCGATAACGCTAAGCCATCTAACTTACTTAACGAGTTTGGCGTACTTAAAAATAAACTGGTGTGGTCTATTTTAGGTATTGTTATTATTGGCTTTGGCGGCGTGTTTTGTATTTATACATACATTGCCGATACAATTTTAGATGTAACTAAAACAGCCCCTTACACTATTTCTATCGCTATGGTGATGTTTGGTATTGGTTGTACGTTAGGTAATTACATATTAGGCAAAGCGGCCGATAAATCTGCCATTAAAACCACAGGCCTTGCACTGGTGTGCACCATCGTATTTGCAATTGCCTACGTTAGCGCAAGTTACAATATTTGGATGCTTTATGCGGTTATATTTTTTATTGGTTGCAGTGTGGGTTTGGCAACGCTTATTCAATCTTTATTAATGGATGTAGCCCCAGAGGGCCATGCAATGATTGGTGCATTAGTACAATGCGCATTTAACACCGCAAATGCTATCGGCCCTTGGGTTGGCGGGGCTGTTATTGCACAAGGTGCAGCGCCTAACCAAACAGGTTATGTCGCAGCGGCGTTGTTTTTAGGCGGCTTAGTAATGTGGTTTTTAAGCTACTTGCAACTTAATAAACAACAGCCCGCAGCACAAACGTGTTAAGCATATAAAAAGAGCGGCTAATACAATTAGCCGCTCTTTTACTTTAACAAGGGGATTTAATCACCCACCTTACTGGGCCTCTAACGATGCCATATCAATAACAAAACGATAGCGTACGTCTGATTTTTCCATTCGCTCATACGCGGTGTTTATTTGGTCAATATTAATCATTTCGCACTCTGGCAATACGTTATTTTTGCCGCAGAAATCTAGCATCTGTTGGGTTTCTTCTATCCCACCAATTAGTGAGCCTGCGATGCGCCGACGACCCATTAAAAGAGGCACAGTGTTTAGCTCTTCTACGGGGCCAACTTGCCCAACAATAACTAGCGTCCCATCTATGTCTAATAAGGGTGTGTAAATAGACAAGTCGTGCTTAACAGGTACGGTGTCAATAATAATATCAAAAGCCGACTGCGACGCTTTCATTGCATCTTCGTCAGTAGACACTAAATAATGCTGCGCGCCAAGTTTTACTGCGTCATCTTTTTTAGACTCACTTCGCCCAACCACAGTTACACTCGCGCCCATGGCTACGGCATTTTTAACAGCCATGTGACCTAAGCCACCAAGCCCTACAACAGCAACACGGCTGCCTTTTGTAACGCCCCACTTATGTAAAGGAGAGTAAGTAGTGATACCTGCACATAATAAAGGTGCAACGCGCGAAAGCTCTAGGTTTTCAGGGACTGATAGTACAAATTCTTCACGAACAACAATATGTTTAGAATAGCCACCTTGGGTCATCTCGCCGGTTTCTCTATCTTTACCTGCGTATGTGCCTACCATGCCTTCTTGGCAAAATTGCTCTTCGCCGTTATCACACTGTTTGCAGCTTTGACATGAATCAACCATACAGCCTACCGCTACCGTGTCACCTTTTTCATAGTTTTTAACAGCGCTACCAATGGCTTTTACTTTACCTACAATTTCGTGCCCAGGGACTAACGGGTAACGGCTGCCTCCCCAGTCATTGCGCACTGCATGTAAATCAGAGTGGCATACGCCACAATATAAAATTTCAATTTCTACATCGTTATCGCGTAAATCGCGGCGCTCAAAAGTATATTCACCTAGTTGAGCACCTTCGCTTTTTGCAGCATATCCTACTGTTTTCATAACAACTCCATAGTCTGTAAAAATTTAAGTCGTCTACTTTTAGCTTATTTAAGTGCTTTATTTTAAAACCAATCCCATAAGGGCTGCCTCTAAAAATAATACCGGTATGCACTTTGATGTGGTTTACACTAACGCCGGCGCTGTGAATGCACCCTGACCAAAAAAGCCCAACAAGGTTGGGCTTTTTTAACTTAAATGTTTGTCTTGTCCTGAAATGTGTTTACACATTTAGGACTTATTTTATGAAAACCACTAAAACTAAAGACGTTAAGCGTACTCAGCGAGATTATACATTAGGCTTTAAATTATCTATTGTTGAGCAAGTAGAAAAAGGCGACTTCACCTATAAACAAGCGCAAAGTCATTACGGCATTCAAGGCCGCAGTACCGTTCTGGTATGGCTGCGAAAACATGGTAAATTAGATTGGTCTAAACCAACTTATATAGCCAACATGCCTAAATCGAAAGAAACCCCAGCACAAAAAATTAAACGTTTAGAGCGCGAGATAGAAGAGTTACGCCTAAAGGATTTAATCAAAGATGAAATGATTAATATTATGGATGAAGAATATGGAGCGGGCTTGCGAAAAAAGTACATATCCGAGCTATCACGCGCGCAAAAGAAAACCATCAAATAAAGCTTACTCCGTTATGCCGTGCATATGGCGTAACGCGACAAGGTTACTATCAAGCTATGCGCAGAATAGATGCTCGGAATAAAGAATTGGAGCCAGTCAAAGAATTAGTGATGTACTGGCGGCAATTCATGCCTCGTATTGGTGGGAAGAAACTTTATCTGATGATAAAGCCAGACCTGCAAGAGCGTGGCATTAAACTAGGTCGTGATTGTTTTTTTGATTATTTGAGAGAGCATGACTTTCTTGTAAAACCAAAGAAAAATTACACTAAAACGACAAACAGTAACCATTGGATGCGCAAGCATCCCAATTTACTAAAGGAATACATGCCTACTGCGGCCGAGGAAGTCTTCGTTAGTGACATTACATACGTAAAGTCAGCGCAAGGCGTGCATTACCTATCGTTAGTCACTGATGCTTACAGTCGAAAAATAATGGGTTATGAGCTGAGTGATGAAATGAAAGCAACCGATGTAGCCAAAGCATTAGAAATGACAATTAAGCAACGCGTATATAAACGTGATGCCATTCATCATTCAGATAGAGGTTTACAATATTGCTCTGAAGTATATCAAAATGCGCTATTAAAAGAGGGCATTAGACCATCGATGACCGATGGGTATGACTGTTATCAAAACGCATTAGCAGAGCGTATTAACGGGATATTAAAGCAAGAGTTTTTACTGTATAAATGTCGCAATATGGCAGAGTTAAAACAGCTCGTTGAAGAATCGATATTTATATACAATGAAATGCGACCGCACTTAAGTTTGGATATGAAAACACCAAATCAAGTGCATAAAAAAGACCTGGCGCTTTCGCACCAAGTCTTTCATTAAAACCGTCAACCTATTTCAGGACGGGACA